>JAYVPJ010000033.1:0-81218 GCA_043757445.1 Pirellula sp.
AAAGTGGACCGACTTGGAAAACTTTTCGCAAGTGATTCACAAGGCTGGGGCTGGAGCCACCGGGGCTGCACGACGACGCGGCACGATCCTTCACGAGGATATGCAATGCTCGAAGCTACTGGACAAATCCGGTCCTAAAATCGCAGAAGCGGTTTGCCTAGGCAAAGTATTTCCCAAGGTGGAAATCCACTGCAAGACGACCGCCGTCAACTCGGGTCGCGAAACGTACTACAAGTACGAATTGAAGAACGTCATGGTATGTTCCTATTCGGTTTCTGGCGGAAGCCAAGACAAGCCACATGAGAGCTTTAGCTTGAACTTCGAAGAAATCAAAGTGACCTATACCGAGATGGACGAAAAGGGTGCCAAGAAGGGCGACGTCTCCTACGGGTGGAAGGTCGAAGAAGGCGTAAAGGCTTAGTTCAAACCAAGCCTAGGTGACCATTCCGCATCGTCACTGACGCTACTCGTCACTGACGCTACTCGTGGCTGACGCTGCTAGCGTCAGTATCCGTCCCAATCCTACCACCGTGACTTGTCCCGGTGGTAGCCAATTTCGAGACGCAGAAACATTCCATCGACGGTCCCAGTCCGTCTAGGACTACTGAAATAGGCATTAGGCCTCAGCGATTTAGGCTGTAGTTCAAAACAAGATGCTAATCCGCGTGGGGCGGGATGTGCCCGCAAAGCACGTTGCTTTGAGTTCGATTCTCAAGGGCATCTCGTTCTACTGCCTACAATCTAAAGACCTACAGCCTAAGGGCTCGAATTCCTCTCCTCCCCGTGCAAAACCCTTTTCGAACTTTACCAAGTTTTTGCACGCCCAAAAACACTGTCTCGAACATGCAGTGGGGAGCCAGGTTGCCCGGGACAAACGGCAGCAACCGTCCAGCCCTGCGTTGGGATAGTTGCACGAAGTTCATCGGCGAGCTTCAGCCGGGACTGGCCGGTGTCGCCACGTCGCTACCCTTCTCAGTGGAAGAGCCTGACACTGCATCCGAGGGCGACCGACCCACCGTTCACTTTTGCGGTCAGCGCGTGACTGCAGGAATGTTGCTTGTCGACGGAGAACTAGTGCAGGTGCCGCTCAAGCAGATGGACGTGCGTGTCAATGTGGTTGGCGCGACGGCCGAAGTTTATCTCACACAGATCTTCGTTAACACTCACGATCGAGCGATTGAAGCGACCTACGTTTTCCCTTTGCCAGACGATGCTGCCGTCCATCGTATGCGGATGATAGTCGACGATCGCATTATTGAGAGCGAAGTTCGCGAAAAGGAAGAAGCCCGCGAAGTTTATACTGAGGCCAAGAAAGCTGGGCATGGTGCGGCTCTGGTTGAACAGACCACACCCAATATCTTTACGTCCTCCGTCGCCAACATTTTGCCGGGCCTGCATGGGGCAAACGAGGCAAAGCAGAGTGAGATCTTCAAGAAGATCTACACGAGTGAATTCATAACGCGGGGCGGTACCCCTTATGGTGCGATGATTGGCGATTACGAGTTTACCAATTATCCGGATGACATCGAACTGTTGACAAAGATATCGAGGGTCTTCGCGGAGGCCTTTTGTCCTTTCATTTCGGCAGCTTCTTCAAAGCTCTTCGGACTTGACAATTGGACCGATTTAAGCAAACAACTCGATCTGAAAAAGATTTTTGATACGGTCGAACATGCGCAATGGAAGAGGTTCAGGGACAATGACGATTCTCGCTTTGTGCTAATTTCCACGAGGTTATGAAGCAGATGTCGGCCGGTTTGATTTTGCGTGTCGAAAACACATTGGCGGGTGACGGTTCGGATTTGGTCGCTCAACTCAAATTCGAATCGTTGGATGACTTCGAACCAGTACGTGTCGTCGAACAGGTCGCGCCGCTGTCGAAGCTTCTAGAGATTCGCAATCAACTGCATACGTTGTGAGAGAGGAAAACGGCGACTTGGAGATTAGATGTGCAACCGAGGTTTTGATTCCAGGCCGTCGCGAAAGAGAGATTAGCGATCTTGGTTTCCCGCCTCTGTGTCATCTCAAGGACAAAGACTGCGCCGTCTTTTTCGGTGGGCAAACAACACAAAAGCCCAAGCGGTACGAAGGTGAATATGGAGACTACGCAACCGCCAACGCCGCGATCTGCGTTCGCTTACCGTTTGTTATGGCAACGTCACGAATTGTTCATTATGTGAAATGTATCGCACGCGACAATTTCGGCTTCGCCACGGACAAAGACGACTGCGAGAAGTACCTCAATAATTGGATTCTGAATTACGTAACGCCGAACTGAATAGTTTGTCAAGGATTCATGGCTCGATACCCGTTCGCGGCGGCAGCAATTGAGCTTGGCGAGGTTCCTGGAAAATTCGGCTCGTACTCGGTCACCGCATTCTTGCGACCTTGGTTACAGTTTGAGGAACTGACCGCTTCGATCCGCATCTCCTTTGAGATTCCTCGTTCTGGATCGGAAATTGGATAGCGGTGATCTCCATGCCTGCCCATGTTGTAATCGACGCCCCATTTTCCGCTTACATGCACGAGATCGCTAGGACTGGTCTTGTTCGTCCTTTTGGCTGGTGCCAATGCTCAGGATGATTGCCGATACAAGTTTTCGATTTCGCCGCTCGAGATTTACGATCGGTTTGTAGAGTTGAAGATCGATGAAGCTCGTCCATTCGATGACCAAGAGCGAGCACTCCTGAACAGTAGATGGGTTGCGAATCGAGCCGAGAGTGCGGATAACGCGGTCGATACCAAAGAACTTTTGGAAGCAATGATTTTTGCCTCAGGCGCTACCAGTTCGTCCAAACGAATGGAACTGCGAAGGGGCTATCAAGAATTACTTGAGAAGAACAAGAGTATGCAGTCTCTTGACGCGAGAGGACGAGCTGAAACGTTACTTGTTGAGCTACACATTCGGTCCACCTCGTAGTTCTGGATACGATGTGGATGGTTGGGCACTGCCAAGCATGATCTATTCCAATCGAGCGACAAAGTTAAGACTAGAGAAACTACCTCACTCTGGAGAGATGCTGCGAAGTTACGTAGCAGCTCTGTGCTTGGGTCCCAAATCCCCGACCCCCAATCGCAATCTTGCAGCGATGCCAATCAATTGGGGACCCTACTTAAGCGAAAACAATCGCCCGGACGATGCGATTCGACTCATGGAATTTGCTCATCAAATCGCTCCAGAAGATGAGTCCATCGAGAACAACCGCCGGATTGTTTGGCCAAGACCAGATGGAATGGGTGATCGTCGTTTTATCGCGCTGCACATTGTTTTGACAGGGCAGGAATCAAACTACGTGATGACGCTACCTTGGCCGTCGGTTTCTTTAGCAGTCGATTGGAAAGCATTTCGCAGAAGGTTCGACACGACTTTGCCCCAAGAGACTCCAATCGAATCGAATATCATTTGTCAACACTTAGGGGCTGTCGGAGTTCAGATCTATTTCGAAGAAGTGCAAACTCGCGGATCACCCCAACATCATTCCAATATAGGTGGAGAGAAACCGGCCAGGGAGTGTTCGACGACTACGGTGCAATTGCCTTCGGCACCTGCAAGCTTACGTAGTGGGTACTACGCATCAACATTCCGAAAGCAGCGATTGCTAACAAAACAAGGAGCCAGACCTTGAGAATCGAAGCAGGACGATAGCGAGACAGCTCAGTTGGTTTCGTTACAAGGTCGATTCTCCAATTCAAAAGTGCGGTGGCAATCGCGATCAGGAAAACAATGATAATGACACCTTGGAACTGACAACTCCAGTTGAACCCAGATTGCATGTTGCTTGAAAATCTTTTGCTAAGACCATCGCCCATCTCCTTCTCGGTCGTCTTCTGAAAAATCTTGGTGGTGAACCAAGGTGAGGGGCTACCTAGTGTGAACAGTGTCTCTTTGTTGTCGACCGAGAAGTTTGTTTCGACGTGGAACGAAAAGATAAGAAACATACATGCGAGTTGGATCACCAAAAAAAACGATCGCACTATTCGCAAGCCAGACTCACTCCAACTTCGGATCCAGTTGCTGGATGCCATGCAAAAAGACTCCCATCGATGACGTATCGTTCGGGAACCTAGCGGCAGGTAACTGCGAGAAGCCTCCATAGTCGGTGTTGCCGAATGAAGTCGAGCGGTAAGTGCCGTTTGTTGTTGGCTTTCGAATAATGCCTGAACATCGGTTTTGAAAAGGGTCACGAGGCCTGCAATGCCGATCAGAATTGCCAGGGGATTTCCCGTGACAAAACTAAGGACACATCCAACTGCGCAAAACGCAAAGAACCGCGTGTGATGCATGGAGATAGCTGCGGCGATGAGTATAGGCCCCGTAATCGAACACCCGAACATCCAATAGGTTTGAGCTTCATGGCTAAGGCCCAAGGTGCGGAAGAAGCCTGTCGCACCCAAGAAAAATGCGATCATTTCGATTCCGCTTCGCGTCTCTTGCTCCTTTGCTTTCTTTTTCCGTTCCTGGGCCCGTTCCTCTCTTTCGGCCTTTGTCATTCGAGCAAGTTTCCTGAGTTCGTTCCCACCAAGAGCGCTCATGGTGGCGACAAACGCCATCAGCAACGCCAGCAACATGCAAGCGATGAGCTTTGCGGAAGTCGAAAATTCTGCATGAGTTGCAATCACGGCGTTCAAGGCTGTTGCGGACAACACGCAAGCGGTGACACTTGCCACTATCCAGCGCATGGACAACCTGTCCCGGAATCTCGCTATCCAAAACGCGAGGAAAGCAGTCGGGATCGCAAGCCCCAGCGATGCCCAATGCGTTTTGATGATCCAATACAACAGCGCAACGAGCGCGATAGAGGCCAAGCCCCCAAAGAGCATCGTCCGGTCGATGTGTTTGGAGTGTGTTGCGACCGACGAAACTATATCGGCCCGGAATTTTTTTGTATCGGATGCGTTGATTTCCAAGTCTCCTTCTCGTAGGACGATTGTGGGCCATTAAAATTACATTCAGCCGGATGTTGCGTTGCGAGTGCACGCGTCGCGTGCCTCCGCGGACTAATTGACTCTCCGGATGCTGGCGATGCTCTGCCCATGTAATGCAACTCGTCTTAGCGGAGCAAACTAATGGGCGTGTGTTTTGTCCGGTCGGCGAGAACTGTCACCAAGACAGACCGAAACCTAGAATCCTCAGTGCCGTCTGCGACCTTTAGCATAGCTGCAAAGTGCTCGCCTTGTCCGCCAATCGACGTTCGCGGCACGGAGCCTGGCGGATTGACTAGATCCAGAGCGAAAGTAAACAACGACAAAAGATTTGGATATTCCGTGCCCGTCGCAATGATAGACTCAAGTTGTGTGCATCCGATCCGCTGCGACTAGCCAAGCCAACGATCCTGGCCCCGGCACCTAAGTTCGCTGCCAACAAGGGTGCGACAACGGACCCTAGAAACAAGTCGTGGTCAAGACGGGGACTATCCTTATCAATTCCGAAGTCGAAAAGGTTTGCCACCATCAGGACGTTGTTCGCAGGGCTTTCGATGGCAACTCAAACTGCGGCAATGCACTTTTGTCGTCTACGCATTTGAATCATTCGGCATGTGTCGCCATTTCCTTCATTGGATTGCGTGTTCGTCATCGAAGTAACGGACTACAAAAGGGTTCCACGCAAAATGACGATCGCTACGCTAAAGTAAATGACTAGTCCAGTAACATCAACCAGTGTTGCGACGAACGGCGCGGAACTCGTGGCGGGGTCTAATCCACAGCGACGGATCAAAAACGGCAACATCGAACCGCAAAGGGTGCCCCAAAGAACTATGCAAACCAATGATATCCCTACCGTGATTCCTACAAGTGCCCAATGCGGTCCATACATGTCGGTGAATATTGTCCAGGTGGCAATCCTCAAGAAGCCTATGATTCCCAACACTAGACCTAAAAGTAGTCCGGAGAGAAGCTCGCGCCGCATGACCATCGACCAATCTCGAAGTCGGAGCTCACCCATGGCCATTGCTCGAACGATCAGTGTCGCTGCTTGCGATCCTGAGTTTCCACCACTGGAAATGATCAACGGCACGAACAGTGCAAGCACAACGGCTTTTTCAATCTCGCCTTCGAAGAACCCCATCGCCGATGCCGTAAGCATCTCGCCTAAGAATAACACGATCAGCCAAACACCTCGTTTGCGAACCAATTCAAGTACCGGCGTTGAAACATACGGTGCATCGAGAGCTTCCAACCCACCAAACTTTTGTAGCTCGCGTGTGGCCGCTTCGTCAGCCACGTCGATAACGTCGTCGACGGTAACAATGCCCAATAGCGTCCCGCGGCCATCGACCACTGGCAGTACAGTTCGGTCATACTTGCGAAAATACTCGACTGCTACATTCTCGCTATCGGTCACTTTTAGAGCGACATACTTGTTGTCCATTAGCTCCCCGACGGTTGCATTCGCGCGTGCTAACAGTATTTCTCGAATTCGAATATCGTCGATTAGTTGCTGATTGTCATCGGTAACATAAACCGCATTGAGCGACTCACTATCGCGCCCGACACTGCGAATATGCTCTAAGACTGTTGCCACTGTCCATTCTGATTTCACGCTGATAAGCTCGGGAGTCATCAGACGTCCAACAGTTCCTAGTCCGTAGGAAAGTAATGATCGAGCGATGTGCTGATTCGTCGGAGTCAACAACGTTAAAAGGCGTTCTACCTCAGTATCAGGAAGGGCCTCCAGTAAAGCTGTGCGATCATCAGGTGCAATCTCATTCAGAATGGCCGCGAGTTCGGACTCCGGCAAAATCTTCAGAAGCTCTTCCTGTTCTGGCTTCTGCAGATATTCAAAGGTCCTCGCCGCCAGCTCGGGCTCCAAGCACTGGAATGCTACGACATCTTCGCTGGAATCTAAATCATCGAGCAAATCAGCCACATCGGCCGGCGACATGTGACTCAGCGTCTCGCAGAGCAAGGCAAGATTTCCTTCGAGGATCAATTCACGAATCTCAGGTAAGATCAGCTTCTCAAGCATTGTCATTCAGTTTTCCCCTCCGGAATGTCGTGTTCTGTTGAGTGGCTCCGAGCGAGCCAAGCTCACGGTGTCCCTTCGCCAAGAATACGTGATTTGGTCACTGTCCCGCCATGCAACCTTTTGATCGCGCCGACCCGTGTGATCTATTCCTCCATTCCGCTTCGCTCCAATTGGGATAGAATTCAGCACAAATGTCCTGCACTTAGCAACCACTACGCTTTAGAAATCCAGGGAATCGAAAGCAATACGCTTGCCGAACATATGCTAGCTTTAGCAGTTCAGCCATTGGGCGCTCACTGAGGCGAGCGGCAGACTGAAATCTACCAGTGGCATGGCCCCCTGGGCCATGCGAAACTCGGGCCAGGGGCGCCAGGGGCCCAAGCTACATTGCTTAACTGCTGAAACGCTAGCAACTGTGATTCGGAGCCGTAAAGCTTGGGTATTTGACTTTAAATGACTTTGCTGCTTTTAGGGGTTGCAACTCCTGTTCCGAACAAGATGCATAGCCATAGGCAGTTCGTCCGAAAAAATCGGTATATTCGCGATAACTTCACCATCGTTCGATCCTCGTGCGTCGGTTTCACTTAATTGCAATGGGGCGATTCCCGTGGAGAAGAATGGCTTTCCACTCGTGGCTAGAAAGATGCAGCATTTTCCCAAATTGACATACGTTTGCAGAACGCCTTCAGTGGCTTACAACGCGCTTCAGATTTTGGTTGTTGCATCCTACTTGGCGATGAGTGGTTGCAAGAGTTCGCAAGTCAACCATCAAGGGAATCGTCACGCAGCCTTTCAGTCGAATTCAATTGCATCAAATCCTACTGGCAATAGCGGAAACTCACTACCACTGAAGCAAGTAACGACAACGCAACTCAAGGAAGTTCAGCCAGCCTCGTTCACGGCCGACGCATTGAATGGAGAGCAGGTCAGTTTGAGTAACCGTGAAAATGGTCCTTCCCCTGTCAAATCGAAGGACGACGATAAACTCCTGCCAAAAACTGGAATTGTTGAAGTGGCGCAACCCCTTCAAGAGCCAGGTTTGGTTCGCGACAATCTGGACGTGTCCACCAAAAAAGTTCAGCTAACTTCTGGCCTAAGCGTAACTTTGAATCAGGTGATTTTTGCCAGTCTCAATGGCCATCCGGTCATTGCGGCAGAGATGGAAATGATTCGTAAAGCTCGCGCCGATTATCTTACATCAACGCTGTTTCCAAATCCCCAACTGTTTACGGACGTACAGCTTCTACCTCTGACACGACCATTCACTGTCGATCGACAGGGCGGACCGCCCCAACAGGATGTTATACTTACCTATCCGATCGACTGGTATCTATTCGGCAAGCGCTCGGCAGCAATGATCAGTGCGCAAAATGGAGTTCGAGTTACACACGCCGAATTCGAAAATCTTATTCGACTTCGTATCGCGGAAGCAGCGTCGGTATATTACACAACTATTGAAGCGAAACTACTCTTCGAACTAGCTGTCGAAAACGTTGAGAACTTAGAACGCCTTGAAGCGGTCACAAAACAAGCAGTGCTAAACGGTGGGCGTCCCGCGATTGAGGCAAACCGAATTCGACTCGACCTTATCGCAGCCGAACAACGGAGGCGGACGGCTGAAGCAACTGCAAAATCAGCTTTGGCTCGCATGCGTGCCATCATGGCGATTGACAATAGCGATCTCGATGTCTCACCTGCCGGAGACCTTAGAAAAACTTTTGATGCCAACATTCTCGGTATTAATGAGGCTTTCGGACTCGCACAACAGGCACGCCCCGACATCAATTCAATCCAGTGGCAAGTTGCGAAGGCAAGTTCAGATATTGTTATTCAGCAACGCGCAGCCCGCGCAACAGTCGCCCCTTCGTTTGGTTACACCCGTCAGTACCAAGAAAAGGCCATTGGTTTCCCTGACGCGAACTCCTGGAGTGCTGCTCTTGCCATGGGGCTTCCGGTCTATGATCGCAATCAGGGAAATATCTCCAAAGCCACTGCTGAACAGCGACGACTGCAATATCAGTTAGGTGCAGCGTTACTCGATCTGAGGGCCGAAGTCACGCAAGCGGTGGCAGAGCTTTCTGCAGCCCAATTGAATGCGCAATCGGTCGCCAACGAGCAAATTGAACTTGCCTCGAAGGTCCGAGATATCATCGTCGATGCTTACAAATCGGGCGGACGCCCGCTGATCGACGTCCTTGACGCCCAGCGAAACTTCCGGGAGATTTACGGTCTTTATATCACTTCCCGAGCTGAATATTGGCGAACTCTTTACCGCTTCTACTCGGTAATTGGACGACAGGTACAAGCAGATGAGTGATTTAGCGTGGTAGAAAATCAGAATTCATCGAAAACCAAATCAAAGTTTCGTTGGACGAGGATTTGGTCGGTCTCACAACTGTTAGTCTCCATCGTGTTGGTGCTCACGTTGTTGATATGGTTAGTTTGGTCTCCTTCGTCGAATGACGATGATAAGTCCAACGCTACGGTGCCTAAACCACATTTGCCGGTTGAGGTGACGGGTCATCTAACACTTTTGCTGGATTCGGACACACCTCTCGGGAAAAAAATTACTATCGAAACGATCCAACCAGTTACGGTTAGTGAGCCTCTCTTGCAAGTGACCGGCCGTGTGATAGCAAGTCGCCGTCCGGCTGGCAATGGGAAAAAGGATTACTGGCAATTCAACTCAGGCGAGCTATTAGATACGTTTGCGGCATGGGAAAAAGCGACGGCTGATATCAGCTTCAACGAGACTCAACTTGCTCAGATTCGTGAATTGGCAGATGCGAAGGCATCCGCTCTCTCACGAACCATTGAGCGACTTGATAGGCTGGTTAAATCAGGATCTGAATCAGAAAAGGACCTCGTGGCGGCACGGACCGAGTTACTTCAAACCCAGATTGGGAATCGAAAAGATATTTATCAGGCTGAGTTGCTGGTAAAAACCGCTGTACGCGAGGCACGAACGCTCGCCTCACAATTGCTTCAATCGGGCCTCGATCCAGAGATGTTACGAAGTGCGAATGTTGATATGGATATTATAACTGCTGATGTTCCCGAAGCGCTCATCGAGAAAGTTGCTATCGGGCAATCATGCAAGGCAGATTTTTTTGGAGTCACCGATAGCAGCTTTGAGGGAAAGGTGACGACCATCTCGCCAGTACTCTCTGCCGAGCAGCGAACACTACGCGTATTGTTTGTTCTACACGATCCTCAAGATCGATTGCGACCTGGAATGTTTGCCAAGATTGGTCTGGGAACCGATCCGCGTAAAGTACTTCGGATCAAGGCCGGCAGTGTGATTCATATTGGGCGTTCCGATTACGTCCTGGTCGTCCATTCCAAAGCAGGAGAAGTGAACGGTCCAACCGCATCCTCGAGTGATTCCAAAAGGCTCTCTTTACGAGCAACGACTGTTCATGTATCCGACATTTTCAATGGAAGCGTCGATATTTTGGGAGGACTCAATACGGGTGACACCATTGTGTCCAACAATGCAATTCTCCTCCAACCCGTCGTGGTTGCTTCATTGAAAATTGTCAGTGAGGCAAACATGTCAGCAGCCGAATCGATCTCTGCCTATCCGATCGCTGTCGGAGTGGGACAATGACAGTGTGGTTAATCGGGTTGGCACTCAGACATCGTTGGCTCGTTCTTGGATTCATGCTATTAGTTTCCTTCGCTGGAGTTTGGGCCTTCTTCAAGCAACCGATCGACGCGTATCCAGATATCTCTTCGCAAGTTGTCCAGGTCATCACGGTCTTTCCAGGACGCGCGACCGAGGAGGTCGAACGCCAGGTCACGGTGCCAATCGAGATTGCGATGCGAAGCGTGCCGCAATTGGACACGATTCGTTCTCGAACCATTTTTGGATTGTCGGTCGTCCAATTGATCTTTAAGGAAGGAACGGAAAGCTACTGGGCGCGTCAACGAGTCTTGGAGAAGCTCATGTCGGTCGATTTGCCCGTCGGAGCATCGGCCGGACTTGGGCCACTTGCGACTGCCTATGGTGAAGTCTACCGATACGAACTTCGTGGTGATGTTACGACCAGTTTGATGACACTTCGCGAGCTGAATGATTGGGTCGTAATTCCAAGAATTTTAAGATCGATTGGAGTTGCCGAAGTATCGAACTTTGGCGGACTTGCAAAGCAGTTTTCGGTACAGCTCGAGCCTGATCAACTCCGTCGATTTGGATTGACTTTCGACGACATCGTTCAATCGATTCAATCCAACAATGCTGTTGCCGGTGGCAGTGTCATGCAGCGAGGTGGATCTTCGTTCGTGATTCGCGGCACGGGATCGCTGCAGAATGTCGAGGAAATTGGGCGCATCTTTGTAAAGTCGATTGGCGGATCGGCCATCTATCTTCGGGATGTGGGTAACGTCGGTCTCGATCACGCGACTCAAATGGGGATCTATAGCAAAGATGATCGAGATGAATCCGTCGAGGGGATCGTCTTAATGCGTCGAGGCGAAAACCCATCGATCGTTTTGGCTTCCGTTCAGCAAGCTTTAGAAGAATTGAATGGCGGTCTGCTGCCCGATGGGGTCCACATCGATCCGTTCTACAATCGGCAGTACTTGGTTGATAACACTTTGCATACCGTCTCCCACAGTGTGTCACTCGGAATCACACTCGTGCTATTGGTACTATTGGTATTCCTTGGACGCCCTTCGATGGCGCTTTTAGTTGCGTTCACCATTCCCTTTTCGTTACTTTTTGCGCTCATCCTGATGTACTTTACCAACATTCCCATCGGCCTGCTTTCCATTGGTGCAATCGATTTCGGAATCATCGTCGACGGTGCAATCATCATGGCGGAACACATCGCGCACCGCCTCAGCAAGCGTACGGATGGATCGGTCGATATTGGAACCAGCGTACTTGATGCAGCCTTTGAAGTAGAACGCCCAGTGTTCTTTTCGGTCATCATGGTAATCGCTGCCTATCTTCCGTTACTTTCGTTACAAAGCATCGAGGGACTGTTGTTCCGGCCTATGGCGCTAACAATGGTTTACGCCTTAATTGGTTCGTTGATTTTTGCTTTATTTGTTATCCCGGTGCTTATCGCGATGGTTTTCAGAAATGGCTACACGGAAATTCACAATCCAGCCATCGAATTATTGACTTGGACATATGGTCGCTTGGTAGCCGGACTGCTGATGCTTCGTTGGCTGACGATCGCTGCCGCAATGATGCTGGTTTTGTTCGTATGCTTTCGGATTGTTCCGAAACTTGGGATTGAGTTTTTACCCTACATGGATGAGGGCGTGATCTGGGTTCGCGCGAATTTCCCCGAAGGGACTGCTTTGGAGCAAACCAACGAATTTGCCAAAAGAATCCGCCAAGTTGCCCTAGAATTCCGTGACATTCAATTCGTTTCGTGCCAAGCAGGACGCAACGATTCTGGGACAGATCCGTTTCCGTCGAGTCGATTGGAAACGATGGTCGGGCCTAGGCCGCTCGATCAATGGAAGGATTTCAAGACAAAACAAGAGATGATTATGGCTCTTGGCGAACGACTTCGAACTGAATTCCCAACGACTCGCTTTAACTTCACGCAGCCGATCATCGACAGTGTTACCGAAGATACGAACGGAACGTCCGCCAATTTGGCCATCGAAGTTTCGGGAGTCGATGCTGACGTTCTACTCGATCTCGCACGGCAGAGTGTCGCTGTTCTTCGATCTGTTCCAGGAGCCGTTGACGTCAACATTGAGCAAGAAGGGCCGCAACCACAACTCGTCATATCGCCCGATCGTGCCTCGTGTGCTCAACAGAATATTCGCATCCAGGATGTCACAACCATCATCAATACCGCGGTTGGTGCTCAACCGATCGGTACCCTCTATGAAGGCGAACGTAGATTCGATATCGTCGCACGTTTTGATCGCGACAAGGTTCTCTCCACAGAAGCGATTGGACGGTTGCCTGTCTTCACGATTACTGGCAATCCGGTGCCGCTTTCTCAGGTTGCTAAAATCGAACTGCGAGATGGTCAAACAATCGTGGCTCGGCAAGATGGACGACGAAGACTGACCGTACGCTGCGACATTGTGGGACGAGATCAAGGAAGTTTCGTCGTAGAGGCTCAGCGTCGCTTTGCCGAGAAAGTGAAAGTTCCAAGCGGTTATGAAATTGCTTGGCTAGGGATGTTTGAAAACTTGACACGAGCCCAACGCCACTTCCTCATTGTCATGCCTATCACTGTCGTCCTGATCTATTTTTTGCTGCTAGCCACCTTTCGATCTCAAGCAGCGGCATTGCTGCTGTTGGCATCCGTTCCGTTTGCATTTATCGGCGCGGTACTTGGGCTTCATTTCCGCGATATGAACTTGAACGTATCAACAGCAGTCGGCTTCGCAGCGTTATTCGGTGTTTCTATTATGAATGGAGTACTAATGGTTCGCTCGATCGCCGAAAGTCAGGATCGAGGACTATCCAAGCAAGATGCGATCATTGATGGAGCAAGGAACTGCCTGCGTCCGATCCTACTCGCTTCATTGGTCGCCGTCCTCGGACTACTCCCAGCATCCTTAGCTCATGGACTTGGATCGGATGTTCAGCGTCCGCTGGCAACCGTAATTGTGTGGGGATTGTCCAGCGCCGCGATTTTGACTCTGTTCGTGGTACCCGTTCTCTATTTTATCGTATCGCCACGCATTCAACTGAAGCCCGGAACACTCGTGCGGGAAGCCGGCCACAACCATGTCTAAGCAAGAACCGCCAAAGATCGTATCGTTGACTCCCAACCGATTGCTGCAAATTTCGAATGCAGATAGGCAAAGCGTTCTGCGCGAGCTTGATACGCGGCTTTCAGGATTGAGCCAAACCGAGGTCGAGGCTCGATTAAAGCAGTATGGATTAAACGAGATAGCTCGCGACAAACATCAATCGCCGCTGATGCGTCTCTTGAACAACGTCATGAATCCATTGGTTCTATTGCTCACGGCGCTGGGCGGGCTTTCTTATCTGACGGGCGATATACGGGCGGCCATCGTTATTTCGATCATGGTCGTTTTGGGCGTTGTCTTACGCTTTGTCCAGGAGATGCGAGCCGACGGGGCCGCGGAAAAGCTCAAAGCGATGGTAAGCAACACAGCCACGGTGCTCCGCGACGGCAAAGAAACCGAAGGACCTCTCAGGTCGCTGGTGCCGGGCGATATCGTTCACCTAGCAGCTGGCGACATGGTTCCCGCCGACGTCCGAGTGCTTGCCGCCAAAGACTTATTCCTTAATCAGTCAGCTCTGACAGGCGAAGCTCTACCTGTCGAGCGGAAAGCCGACGCTTCGCCAGAGGGTATCGAAAACCCGCTCGATCGCTTTAACCTTTGCTTCCTCGGCTCGAACGTCGAGAGCGGTTCCGCAACGGCAGTTGTCATTCATACCGGAGTCAAGACGTATTTTGGTTCGCTGGCCGCAAGTATCGTTGGACAGCGTCAACAGACCAGTTTTGATAAAGGAATCAATCAATTCACCTGGTTGATGATCGGTTTTATCGCGGTGATGGTTCCGCTGGTCTTTCTGATCAACGGACTGAGTAAACACGACTGGCTCGAAGCATTTCTGTTTGCCATGGCCGTGGCCGTTGGCTTGACTCCGGAGATGCTGCCGATGATCGTGACCGTAAATCTTTCCAAGGGCGCGCTGGCCATGGCCCGCAAGAAAGTTATCGTCAAACGACTGAATGCGATTCAGAATTTTGGCGCCATGGATGTGCTGTGCACCGATAAAACCGGCACGCTTACGGAAGGAAGAATCGTTCTCGAAAAGCATTTGAATGCACATGGCGATCCGAGCGAGAAGGTGCTGCAATACGGCTACTTGAATAGCTACCACCATACCGGTTTGAAGAACTTGCTCGACGAAGCGATTCTTGCGCACGAGGAATTGGAAGATAGCCTAAAAGCCAACGAACAGTACCGAAAGATTGATGAGATCCCTTTCGATTTCATTCGACGAAGGATGTCGGTGATCGTGGAAGATAAGTCCGGCTTGAATACGCTGATCTGCAAAGGTGCGGTCGAAGAGGTCTTAGAGAAGTGTACACGAGTCGAGGTCGACGGGGAGATCATTGAGGTTCTTCCCGAGCATGACGCCCGACGCCGACAATTGGCGGACGATTTGAATGGACAAGGCTTTCGCGTCATCGCCCTCGCGTACAAGACGATGCCTGGTGCGTCTGACGAACGCGTTTACAGCGTTCATGACGAGTCGGATCTGATTCTGATCGGCTTCATGGCGTTCCTCGATCCTCCCAAAGAAACGGCTGCCGAGACGTTGCAGCGACTTCGCAAGCTCAATATCGATGTCAAGGTCTTGACCGGCGACAATGAAATCATCACCAAGTACATTTGCGGCAAAGTTGGAATACCTGCCGAGCATCTTTTACTCGGTACGCAAATCGAAGGCATGAGCGATGCCGAATTGGCCAAGGCAGCCAACGTGACCAGCGTCTTCGCTCGATTGGCTCCGGCCCACAAACAGCGAATCATCCGCGCGCTTCAGAGCCAAGACCATGTCTTAGGATTCATGGGCGATGGCATCAACGATGCGCCCGCTCTCAAGGCAGCCGACGTCGGGATCTCGGTGAACAGCGCCGTCGATATTGCGAAAGAATCCTCGGATATTATCCTATTAGAAAATAGCTTGTTGATCTTGGAGCAGGGCGTTTTGGAAGGTCGGCGCGTCTTCGGAAACATCGTCAAGTACATCAAGATGGCCGCCAGCTCCAACTTTGGCAACATGTTCAGCGTGGTAGGGGCTAGCGCGTTCTTGCCATTTCTCCCGATGTTGCCCCTTCAATTGTTGACGAACAACCTGCTCTATGACTTTTCTCAGACGACTATCCCGACCGACGAAGTCGATGCGGAATGGTTAGCTAAACCGCGCAAGTGGGAAATCGGCAAGCTCTTGCGTTATATTTTGTTTATCGGGCCGATCAGCTCGATCTTCGACTACCTGACATTCTTCATGATGCTGCGTGTGTTTCATTGCTGGGACAACCCGAGTCTGTTTCACACGGGCTGGTTTGTCGAGTCGCTCTTCACTCAAACACTAATTATTCACGTCATCCGCACCAACAAGATCCCATTTATTCAAAGTTGGGCAAGTCGCCCACTCATTCTGACTTCGCTCATTATCGTTGCTGTTGGAGCTTGGTTGACGATCTCTCCTTTGGCAAGCACGCTCGGGTTTGTTCCACTACCTTCACTTTATTGGTTGCTATTGGCAATCATCTTACTGTGCTACATCGTGTTGACCCAACTCGTCAAGATGTGGTTTTGCCGCCGGTACGGCGAGTAACATGAAGTTCGCGATACGCCAATGCAAGCACGCGTGGGGCTGCGTAGTGTGTACGGTGGACATGCTCTTGCTGACGCTATCGAAGGGATTGGGGAATCGCGGAGCGACTCGCCCGCAAAAAATCACAACCTCTGGGCTTTCGCCATCGCGTCTAAGCACGGCTACCCCATGAATACCACTCGCCGCAAGCCCACATCCAACACCAACAGAAACGCTGCTACCGCCAATAACCAGGGCCAGAGTGGAGTAGGGCGTGTTGCCCATAAATCTTTACTGTCAAATACCTCGTTCGCTCCTATCGAATAGATACCACCTGTCGAGTCTGCAATTTCCTGCAAAAGCTTTTCGTTTGGCGGTTGGATACGCAATTCATCACTGTATCCAACAATCATTCCACGCGATTGTCGATAAAGCACTTGACCGCTCTGCTTGACCGCAATCTCCATATGATACGAGCCAGAATTGGGCGTCTTAAAGTCCGTAGCGTATCGCCCAGGTGCCATCTGGCGCATCGTTGAAGTTTCTCGTTGCAATTGCGGATTGATGACCGTCAATTCCACTTCGGATTGATTCAAGAATTGGCCTGTCTCGCTGACCGCATCCACGGAAACTTGGGCATGTTTGCCCTGCCTCGCTGCGGTCACTTGAATCCCGCGTGTGTCGCTTTTTCGCATGGTCTGCCTAACGACTTGGGTCCAAAACTTTCCATATCCAGGCCAGGTCAACCACTCGGCCGACCACCGACTCTTGGCATCCGAAGTAAACGCAGCTGTCATTCCCAGTCCATAACGCCACCAAGCCAACAGCGGATCCCCTTTTTCCGTTGCAAGAATCACTTCGCTCGTCGGTTTCGGGCGTGTCATTACGTACCCAAGCAAGAATGGGGCCGACTCGAAATCAATTTCTTTCAGGGCGTGTGTAGCTCGGATAACGACCGGAACAAACGGTTGTTCGTCGATCGCCGATTTGCTCGCGGTCACGGTCTCTTTCGCAAAGATCTGTGGTATCTGAGACGCATCGTTGGTCATGTAGTAGCGACCCTTGCCTGTCTTGGCGATGGTCTCAAGTAGTTCGTTGGCAGATCCTTCACCGATCGCGACAGTCGACACGGTCATTTTTGCAGATGCCATTGTTTGAGCCAAGCCTTCGAAATCGCCTGGCGACGAGATTCCGTCGGTCAATAGAATGACGTGCTTTAACTTGGCCGATGCGGCCAACAGCATTTCATACGCCATCTCCATGGCGGGGTACATGGTCGTGCCGCCACCCGCATCGATTCGTGCGATTTCGTCGTTGAGCTTGGCTTTGTTGCTGGCCGACTGCATTTCGCTGATCACATACGTATCTCCGTCGAATGCCAACACCGCAGCAAGATCGCGTTTCCCAAGAAGTTCTACGGCCGCTTGTGAAGCGGACTTGGCCATCTCGATCTTGTCACCGCTCATCGACCCCGATTTGTCGATGACGAGCACCATGGCCAATGATGGTTTTTCCTTTTCTTTTTCAAAATCGCTACGAACCGGTAGGATCTCTTCAAGGGTCGTCTTGTAATATCCACCGAGCCCAAAGGAGAGCTCGCCACCCAGCATGATGAATCCACCGCCAAGCTCCTGAACATAAGTCCGAGCGATTTCCATTTGCTGTTGCGTGATGGCGGTTGCGGGCACATTGGACAGGACGAGCAGCTCATAGTTCTGCAAATCGGCGAGCGATTCCGGCATCCCTTGCGGCGGACGAATATCTACTTGTATCCCTTCGTCCTCCAGCGCGTATGCCAGCTCGCGAATCAAATTGGGGTCGCTTTCGATGATCAATACGCGTGGCTTACCAGCAGCATAAACCAATCCTGTTTCGGAATTGTTATCAAGTAACGTATCTTGTTTCAGCCCCGACACGCGGACAGTGAATGCAGCCAATCGATCGCGTTCAATCGTTTGCTGGAACCGAAACAAGTTTAGCCCGGATTTGAGTTGGCGAGTTTCGCTCACGACTTTATGGTCGCCGCGAAAGACTTCGACGAGTCCTTCGTCGTCGTGGTTTGATTGAATCGAGACTTCTACGAAGAATGGTTCTCCTTCACGAACTTCGGCTGGGACATTGACTTGTGATACTTGCACCTCGGGTTCGGCACGTGTCGGCAACAAAACGGTCGACACGCGAACGCGACTTCGCGTGGCCGCAGCCGCCGCATCGCCTACAGTCTGGTTGCCATCACTAAGCACGACAATATGTGGCACATATCCTGGCGGCATGTAACCAGCCGCGGTCTCGATGGCCGCTGCCAAATGCGTTCCGTCGCGCTCTTGTGCAACGCCGAACTCTACCGGCTCCGCCTGCACTTGACCTACAGTTGCACCGAATGGCAAATGGCCCGCTCGGTTGGAGCCCTTCTTCTCGATTGCCTCGGCAAGGAAAGCGGTTGCTTTCGCAGCCGCCTCGTCACCAATGCTCTGACTCTGGTCGGTGACGAACATGACAAATTGTTCGTCCGTTCGATGCAGTAACGTCAAACCCGCCAGCGAAAAGACTAACAGCATTGCCATCAACGAACGAATCGATAGCGAAAGTATACGTTGCCCTCTCGGGAAATCGCTCAAGCTTCGTACGAAGTAGAACAACAACACTACCAGAATTGGCAGAACCGTGACCAAGAGCCATGGACGGGTGAGTTCCAGTGGAATCATCATGTGATCAACCGCCGCTGGTACAAGAACCATTCCATCGTCGTCAATGCGCATGCGGCAATAACTAAGTAAAACCATATAGGACGACTCAGCCAACCCGTGGCAACCATTTGGCTTGAAGACGTATCCTTGTCCTTGAATTCTTGCAATGGAAAAAGATCCGTCTCGCGCCTGTTCGCCAAGTTGACTGCGATGTCGAAGCTGCTCGTATCAGAGACGCTTTGAGGAATTGCCTTGTCGGAGCTCAAGTCGTCATTCTTTGCTTCAACAATCCGCCAAATGCCTGCTTCATTGAGCGGACCAATTTTACCCGCAGCAAGCGTGGAGCCTTGGTCATTCAGCTCCGCCATCGATTTCGTATCTTTGAATGGGGAAGAATGCTTTGATGGCGATAGGGCAACAAGTCGGTCCGGTTTATTTTGTGGATCGATATCGAAAGCGACGTTGGACATCGAGCCCGTAGCAAGCGATTCACGCAACTCGCCTGTTTGCCCCGCAAACCAGCCGAGCGCATTGGTTGCCATGATTGGAAAGGCCGTTCGAAAGGCTAAGTCGCTCTGCTCTAAATTGACGCTCAACACCAAGCACTTACCCGCAGCCCGCTTCACTTCCGCATAGATGGGATCGCCCGTCACCGTTGCCGCGAGAATGTGCGGTGGCACTTTGAACTGAATCACCCTAGCTTCGGGCATCAACACGTTGTCGAGCCGAATGTGCGTCATCAGGGGAGAGCTCTTATCCTGCTCGGTCACAATTGGATTCTCCATCGCTGGTCCCAACTCCCAATGCTCGCAGGAGCCGGTAGGGTCGATCACCATTACGTTTCCATCTGGTAGCTTGGGAGGTATTTGGCCATGCAGCACAACAATTGTGTCCGCTGGCCATTGGTCAGGCAGCTCCTTCATCCACCCAATTTGGACCAAAGGATTGGCTTCAAAGACCTTTCGAAGGAACAGATTCCCAGCCGTAACGACAAGTACTTTTTGGATTCGACGTTGAGGGAGAATTGCCCATGCCGAATCGTCCGTCGCCAAATAGTTTAGCGAGGCACCGATTGCCTTGCTGTTTGAGGAATTGGAATCGGCTTCGTTTGAATCCATGTTTCCTAGTTTGATCTGAGTCAAGGATGCAACCAATCGGCCACCAGCGAGCGAGGTCTTTTCGATGGATCGACTCCAAGTCTCACCCGGCTTTAGATCGAGCGGGAGGACATCGATTGGAACGTCTTCCAGCGTCAGTTCCAAACGGCACTTGACCGGGTTGTTGGAAGCGTTCTTCACCTCAGCCAACGCTTCGTAGCCAATCGGATCGATTAGGCTGCGACGTACTTGAAACTGTGTGATTCCAACATTGGGTGCATCCGTCCCAAAGATGCGGTAGACGATTTTCGGTTCAGAGTCCGCCAGCTTCGGTTCCGTTTTGCTAGGACCGACCTCGTCTTTAGGTGCATCAGCCTCCTTGCCGTTTTGCGACTTCCTCGACGTTTTGGAATCAACGCATCCATCCGTAAACACGATTACTTGGCCTTGGGGATGCTCGCCAACGAGCTGCTTTCCTAGCGCAATGGCCCCATCGAGTTCCGTTGGCAGGTCGGATATCTCAATTGCGTCGATGGCTCGTCGAAGTGTGGGGACGTGATTGGTCATCCCCAGAATCACGTCTGGATGTTTGCCGGCAAGGACAATCGCAACTTCGTCCCGAAACCGCAAGCCAGCAATCAATTCGCGAGCCGCATTTCGAGCGGATTCGAATCTTGTAGGGGGCACGTCAGTCGATCGCATGCTCGCTGAATTGTCCATCACGATCACCAGTCGCCGCGCTTGCAAAATCTGCCAAGGAAAATACGGATCGGTGATCGCAAGGACCAATAGCAACAGCATCAACAGTTGCAACAACAACGACACGAAGTGACGAAAATTCTGCCAAAGAGACCGAGGCGGCTTCTCGTGAAAAATCTGTTTCCAGAAAAGGTTGGTGGAAACGGGAATGCGTCTGAGCCTTACCTTGAGAATATAAAGACCGATGATCGGTAGAGCCAGCGCGGCAAGAGCCAATGCAATAGGCAGAGCCAACGTCATGGACTTTATCCCTTCGCTCCGGAAGCTCTCATCATGCGCATGACGAGATCGTCAAATGGGACCGTCGACGGCGACTGCGTGCAACCCAAAGAATAGCCGTTGCAGTAGTCTCGGACGGAAGCTTGGTGTTCGTTAAACAGTTTTTTGTAGGTGCGAATATTGCGTTCGGTGACCGTCACTTTTCGAATCGATTCGGTCTCAACGTCCATCAGCTCGACATCACCGAGCAACGCGGGGTCTGCTTCCCTCGGATCATGCAATTGAATAACATGGGCATCAAAGCGTCGATAGCGTAGCTGGTCGAGTCCTTTCTGAAATCCATGTTCATCAAACAGGTCGCTCATCAAAACCACCAGCCCATTTCGGGAACCTCGATGCAGTAGTCCTTGAACGGCGCGAGCAAGATTTGTGTCTTGGCCTGCCGTTGATGTCGACTCGAGAAATTTCATGATCGGTAGAATCCTTGCTTTGCCTCGCGTGACAGGAAACTCCGCTAGGATTCCGTCAGCGAAAGCGACGATCGCGATTCGATCGAGATCGGCCAACGCGATGTAAGCCAACGCAGCTGTCAGGTGACGGGCCAAATCAAATTTGGCTGGTGACCCAAACGACATGCTTCGCGAGCAGTCGAGCATCAAGTAGACGTGCAAGTCTTGTTCTTCTTGGAATCGCTTGAGCAACAAATCGCCAAGTCTCGCATAGATATTCCAATCGAGATAACGCAAATCGTCGCCCGATGTATATTCGCGATGGTCTGAAAACTCGATACCCGAACCCATTTGCATGGTGCGCTTTTGCGCCAACAGCGAACCGCGAAATACCCGTTTCGAAATAATCGATAGGTACTCGAGTCGCGTGAGAAAGTCTTGGGGAAATAGCATGAAATCGGGCTACGCCACAGCCAAAGCATCGTCAGGAATCTTGTTGATAATTTTCTGGACCACGTCGTCCGGGCTGATACCCTCGGCTTGTCCCTCGAAGTTGAGGATGAGCCGATGCCGAAGAACCGGCAGAGCCATTCCTCGCAAGTCTTCTCGCGCGACATGAAATCGGTTGTCGAGAATTGCTCGGATCTTGGCACCAAGGATAAGAGCCTGGAGACCGCGAGGGCTTGAGCCGTAGCGAACATACTTCCTGGTAGGCTCGCCAGCCATTTCGTGATCCGGATGCGTCGCCACGATGATTGCGATGCCATAGCGACGCACTTGGTCGGCGATCGGAATTCTGCGAGCCAATTGCGACATCTCAAGAATGCGATGGCCCGCCAAGACCGCTTCTGCCCTGGGTTTGGCCGATTCTGTAGTGCGATCGAGAATCGTTTCCAGGTTGCTAACCGACGGGTACTTGACGAGTAGCTTGCAAAAGAACCTATCCAATTGGGCTTCCGGAAGCGGGTAAGTTCCTTCCATTTCAAGTGGATTTTGGGTGGCCATTACAAAGAACGGTTCAGATAGACGATGCGTTACACCAGCCACCGTTACGGTATGTTCTTGCATGGCTTCAAGCAGAGCCGATTGCGTTTTAGGTGTGGCTCGATTGATTTCGTCGGCGAGCAAAACGTTTGCGAAGATCGGCCCTTTTTGAAATTCAAAACGCTTTCTACCGTCCTCACCCTCCGCGATGATGTTGGTGCCAATCAAGTCAGCAGGCATCAAGTCTGGCGTAAACTGAATGCGATGAAACTCTAAATGGAGCGCGTCGGCCAACGTCCGAACGGTGAGCGTTTTTCCGAGTCCAGGCACTCCTTCTAAAAGCACATGCCCGCCAGCAATCAAAGCGATAAGTGTGTCATCCAAGATCTCTTCTTGGCCGACAATTACCTTAGAAATCTCGTCCCGCAAACGCTTAAAATCGTTTCGAAAATCATCCAGCTGCTGCTTCCATTGATCGTCGATAATCATTCAAACACCTCAAGAAGTTTTGGGCTCATGTTGAACGATTGGTGAAGATACGGCGCACGCTTATTGAACGACGGCGCTCAATCGAACGAAAAGACAATAGCATCCTGAGTGTGAAATTAGAATCAGCGACGGCCATTTTTTAGAGAAAAAAGAAAACTACTAGCTGAACACTACCAGTAGTGTTTCTCGTTCCCGGGCTCTGCCTGGGCTGTGCGACAAATGGACAAATAGCAGTTTGCTAAAAATGCGTTGATGCGAGTTTTGTTCCGTTCTGCGATCTGGCCATTCAAGTTGGTCGGGCTGGCCCGAACGGATGGGCTACCAATATGAATCCGTTTTAAAATTAGTTCGCCATGCATAGAGCAGCGGCAACTCCTTTAGGGCCAAAGCCGAAACTTCCGCTGGGCAAGCCAGCGGGATTCAGCCAAGGCAGAGCCGACGGAGCCCTCAAGGCAATAGGTTACAAGGCGTATTCTTGGAACCCGCAGGTGTTCCCACCTACGATAGTATCTGATTTGGTGTTTGAATCTGATTAGGTTGTATCGGTCTTCGCCGTTCGCTACACTGAGTGCTCAAAGGCTCTCGTTTTCGTAAAACTATTTTTCCGCCCACTCGGTTTTTTCCGATTGGTTTTATCTGATTGGAGTGGCTGAATGAGAATCGACATGCATTATCCCCGCTGGCTTGCAATCGTTTTTTGCAGCATTTCTTTTTTAATTGAGGATCCAAAACTCACAATCGCTTATCAAGCAGATGCGTTGGCAGATGAGTTGTCCGAGGAAGAAGCAAAGCAGGTGCTGGCGACCGAGCGCTTCTTGAAGGTACTCGAAAAAAGTCCCCGCCGAGGGACCGCCTTGGACCGGATTTACGGACATCATGTCGAGTTTGGATCGCTCGATAAATTCTTGGAACGGCTCAATCAACGAACGGTTAAAAACGCTAACGATAGTGACGCTTGGATGCTGCTCGGGCTGTTTGAATCGCAACGCGGAACCGATTCGACCGCTGTCGAAGCCTTTCGCAAAGCGACGGTGCTCCGCCCCCAAGATCCGATGGCACCCTACTATCTCGGTCAGTCTCTTCTACGCATTGGGCAATCGGCTGAGGCAGTAGCCGAGTTTGAGCAGGCGCTAACTCGCAAACCGGCAAGGAGCGATTTGCTTGAGATCTATCAACAGCTTGGTCGCGTTCATCAGCGTGCACAACGGACGGATGAAGCACTCAAGGTATGGCAGCGGCTCGAGACTCTCTTTCCAGACGATCCTCGAGTGCTTGAGCAAATCGCAGTCACCCTGGCGGAGGAGGGTGGGCATGCTCTTGCGCTGCCTCGTTACCAACGACTCGCTGAACTTGTCAAAGATGACTACCGGCGCGTTCTGTTTCGCGTCGAAGCAGCTGGTCTCAAGATCAAAACCAACAAACGCGACGAAGGGATCTCGGACATGGAAGCGGTCCTCACTGACCTCAATCCAGATAGCTGGCTTTACCGCGATGTCCGACGACGTATCGAAAATATCTTCTTGAAGTCTGGGGACCAAGACAATTTGGTGAAATACTATCATAAGTGGTTGGAATCTCACACCGATGACATCGAGGCGATGACTCGGCTCGCCAAGTTCCTGGCATCCTCGGCACGTGTTCCCGAGGCCAAAGAATGGATGGAAAAAGCACTCAAACTAGCTCCATCGCGTTCCGATTTGCGAAAAGCGTTCATCGATCAGTTGGTCGACGATCAACGCATTCCAGATGCCATTAAACAATACGAACTGCTCGTCGCGTCTGCTCCTAGCAATCCTGACTTTCTGAGAGCCTGGGGCAAGCAGGTCTTGAAGGATAAATCGCAGGACATCGAAGCACGCAAAAAAGAAGCGACTCGCATCTGGAATCGAGTCGTCGCGGCCAGGCCCAACGATGCCTCTAATTTGGCGCAAGTAGCCGATTTGTATCGGCAAGCTAACTTCGTAGACGAAGCGACAGAGCTCTATCAAAAGGCAGTCGAGCTTGCCCCCAACGATCCTCAGTATCGCGAATACTTGGGCGAGTTTTTGCACATCCAAAAACGAACCGATGAAGCTTTAAAGTCATGGCGTTCGATCGCCGAAGGGACGCGTCGCATCGCTCCCAATGTGACGCGACTCGCCGAAGTTCTCAGCAGCTTTGGATTCAACGACCAAGCCGTCATCGAGATTGCGGAAGCATGTCGAATGGACCCTAAGGACTTTAGCCTGCAGATTCGCAGCGCTGACTATCACATGCGAGCTAACAAGTTCGATGACGCGATGAAATTCGTGGCCGCCGCCGAGAAAATGGCTGCCAACGATGACGAACGCGAGGGTGTTGTTAAGCAACGTATCGAGATTCTGCAGTCTAGTCAGCAACTGGAGGCGGAGATCGAGCAGTTGACAAACGCCCTGGAAAGCAACGCTTCGGCAACCGCAGAACAATGGCATTTGCTCGCTCGCTATCAAGATGCGGATCGTCAATTTGCTCGCGCCGCAGAAGCCATTGACGCGGCCATGCTTTTGGATAGCAAGTCCATTCCGATTTTGAATACGGCAGCCAAGATCGCAGAAGCGTCCGGCGACTTCGGTCGAGCCGCCGAAATGAATCGCAAATTGGCATCGGTTGATAGACGTTCGCTCGGCGATCACTTGATGAATGTTGCTCGCCTTGAATCGCAGCTGGGACGAAACGACGAAGCCATCAAAGCAGCCCAGGATCTGATCGTGTCTGCCCCAGGCAATACGGACCATTATGAATTTATGGCTCAGTTGTGCTTCCGAATAGGTAAGCCGGTCGAGGGGCTTGAGGCATTGAGAAAAGCAGTGCGTATCAACCCCAACGAACCTCATTTGACAACGGCCTTGGGTGCTGCTTTGGCTGACCAACTTCGTACTGACGAAGCCATCGAAGTTTACTGGCGAGCGTTCGAGAAGTCCGATGAGCTCGATGACAAAACAAGCTTAACGTTGAAGCTGGTTCCGCTCTATCAGCAGATCAATCAATTCGACAAGTTGATTGATCGCTTTGAAAGGGAGCGACGCGAGGAAGAAAAGCGACGCGAAATGACAATCTGTCTAGCGCAAGCCCACAATCTTGCTGGTGACTATGGTACGGCGCGTCAGGAACTTGAGAGTTTGCTCAGCCAAGATACACGTGATACCAATTTATTGCAGCAACTCGCAAAACTATGCGAGGGTGGCAGCGATCTTGAAGCAGCCATAGGTTACCAACGCCAATTGGTTGCCATAGCACCTGGCAGCGAAACCGAATTTCCCTTGGCCAAAATGCTCCAAACGCGAGGGGATCGGGACGAAGCAACAGAGATCCTCGTCAAGCTTACTCGCCGCGAAGAAGATCCGATTCGCTTGCTTCGAAGCATCGATTCTCTTTTGTCTCAATCAAGCCTAGAAGCGGTTTTGAGCATCACCGAACCGCTGCTCAGTCAACAGCGAGATGATTGGGAACTCATCTATCGGGAAGGGGTTGCTTGGGCTTTGCTGAACAAATCCGAGGAAGCCAAAAACAGGTTCTCAAGATTGCTTGCAGTGACGCTGCCGCACGACGCGATGGGTGTTATCGCGGAAGATAAATTCAAAAAGGCTCAATCCAAAGCCAGATCGGATAATTTGCGAGGTACCGTCACGCAATTGCCGACCCGGCAGTCTCCGCTCAAGATGCTGAACATGGCTAACCAAATCCAAAGAGCCGTCGGCTTGACTGCCGACTACAACTCGGGCAGCAGTGGCCCTCAACCGGTTTGGATGCCAGAGGCATTTGGTGTCTCTCGCATGGCGGCCTATGGTTGGTTGCTACGATTTGAAGAAGATGCCAAGAGTGAGACGATCGACAAAACAACTAGTCCAGATGAAGCTCCAAGCTCGACGCTGATGGACCAGGTTGCCAAGCGCGCAAAGGAGGAGTCCGCCAATCGCGAATCCATTTACGACTATTTGTACGCCGCATCGCTCAAGACGCTAAATGACGAAGTCTTTGGGATCGCTCGTCGGTTAGCCAAAATAGGTGGCAATGAGGAACAGGAGTTCTTCTTGAGTTCTCTCAGACTCAGAGGAATCGCGGTGGACCAAAATCGGTCGTCTGCGCGTCAGACGACGCCTAAGAAAACCCCCTTGTCCGAAAGCGATCTAGATCTGATGACGAGTTGCTATGACTCGATGTCCAAGACCAAAGCAAATGAAATGATGGCCGGCAACAGTGGCGGCCAAATTATTTATTCCTCAAACGGACAAGCGTTCATCAACGTAGGTGGAAGCTTTATGCCCATTTCCGGAGTCTCCAGTGTTGGAATGTTGGGAGCTGTTGTAAGCGAACTCAGACTAGCTGGGCGTGAAGATCAGTCGGAAGAACTATTCGCGAGAAACGAAAAGGGCGCAAAATCAGCTGCCGAACTATCCGGGCTAATGAGTCTGCGGTTCGAGCAGGAGAAGTTCGATAAGATCGGTGGGTTGTACGCTCGCTGGTCATCCATGGCAAAACAGGAAATTGCAAAAGCAGCAACAGTCGTTCCGACCCGTCAAAACCGTGGAAATTCGCCCGCTAGTCGCCAGCTCTTAGGGCAAGCCTCTTCCCTTTTGGCACGATGGATGGGCAAGCTTGGGCCGGACGAGGAGCACTCGCAGATTCTTGCCATCCTTGACCAGGCGTTGGACGTGGCCATCGAAGACGCCAAACAACGGCGAGCCAGCCGTTCCCGATTGAACCAACGCGGGCCAACGTCCGCAGCCAGAAGTGCCAGCGGCAATCCGGTCAATTTCCAGTTGATGTACGGCAAAGAGAGCATCCGAGCTACGATCGATTTCCCGCGACCGAACGACTATGTCGATCAAACAACGCTGATGATGCTGCGACAGGTATTCGAGATTTTCAAGCGGAACGATGTCCTTGCGGATTTGCCAGCACATTTGCGGAAACGGGCGTCCCAAGCAACCGACGACGATCGGTTGTATGAGCAGCTCATTTTAGCTTCTGCACTTTGGTGGAATGACGAACAAGACGAAGCGGTAGAGATGATAACCAAAGCCGCAGATGCACTCAAAGAGGACGTTAACTTTCGTTTTGAGATGGCATCTCTTCGAGAAATGCGAGGCGATTTTGACGAGGCGCTCGCAATCATCGAATCCATTGTTCCTAAAGATCAGCAACTACTGCAACGCAAAGAATTGGTTGCGCTGCAGATCGCCGAACGACTTGGAGACAATGACCGAGCATTCGCAGCCAGCGAACGGCTTTTCGGTTTGCGTTTGGATACCGATACACAGCTGAATTTAGCTCAACGCATGCGACGGCTTGGGATGCATGAGATGGCGGACGCAATCGTGGCGCGCGTCGAACGAAAAGCGGGTAGCCAAACCGCTTCGTTGGTTTCGCTCATGACGATGTACCGAGGACAAGGAAAGACG
The DNA here is from genome assembly GCA_043757445.1 of Pirellula sp. Classification (GTDB taxonomy): domain Bacteria; phylum Planctomycetota; class Planctomycetia; order Pirellulales; family Pirellulaceae; genus JBKCUI01. The sequence continues at coordinate 28,361 of JAYVPJ010000033.1, forward strand.
ACGGAAGCAAAACAAATAGCTCACATGCTACTCCAGCGGACCGCTTCACCGAACTCTTCCATGTCGAACGCAACTCGCAATCCATTTCGTTCCTCTCAGTCCAGCGACAGCACGCGGACCCAGGCACTGCAAGTTCTTCAACAGACCGGCGAATTGAAGGTGTTAATCGGTCAAACGGAGACGCAACTGGCCCGTTCGCCCGACTCGATTCGGCTCTACGAATTGTTGATCGAGTTCTACACAGCACAGGGCGATCGAGCGAAGGCCGGTGAGTTTTTGGATAAGGCGGTTAAGCAAAAGCCGGACTCGATAGCACTGCGCTATCAATTGGCCAAGCAGTTGGAGCAAACCAACAAACCCAAGGAAGCTTGCGATCAATACTTAGAACTGATCAAGCTCAAGCCGGAGTGGGTTACCGAGGACTTGTATTCTGTTCAAAGAATTTTCCAGCAAGCCAATAGGACGTTGGAATTGGTAGATGCGATTCGAGGTATCAATGTCAAGAAAATCACGCAGCCTTACTACATTACGAATCTCGTGTCGACCCTGATGCAAGACGAAAAGAACACGGAAGTTGCAGTCGACCTTTTTGAAAAAGTGTTCGATGCATTCCCAAGCTATCGCTCAAACATGATGTCGGATCTTAGCAACCCAAAACTCTGGAGCAACGATCGCATTTTTCGAATTGGCAAGCGCGGCTTGATTCCCTCGGCGGGCCAGGTATCCACTAATCCTTGGTTTGGAGTCGATGAGATTCGATCCTATGGACAGGACGGCGAGGCAACTGGAATGTTTGGCCAAATGCTTCAAGGGATCGGAGCAAATGAAAAACGAACTCAATTGCAAAGTAGCATTGCCGAAAGTATTCAGGCTAGCCCGAATTGGCTTGGCGGGAAAGCGATGCTTGCATTGTTAGATATTGCCGAGAATAGAAAGGAACAAGGCTGGAAGAACCTGGCGGATTTGTTCGGTAGCGATGAGACCATAAAAGATATGCCTTCGAACGCTTGTTGGATCATTGGACAGGAACTCGACAAGAGTCAGCAAGGTCGACCTACTGCCATAAAACTGTTTGAACACGCAGTCTTAAAGCCGGATTCAAACTCCATGCAACAGATCCAGTATTCGCCTTGCGCTCGGCTGGCGAAACTGTACAGCGATTCTGGGCGCAAGGACGATGCTCGCGCATTGATATTGAAGCAACTTCGCGGGCAATCGTTTCCCAACTACGACGCTCAATACGGCTCCTACATGAAAATCCAAAATAGTAAATGGGCTGCGAGCAAATTGATGGAGCTTGGGTTTCCTGTGGATGCCGCGAAGCTGTATCGCGAATTGATGAGCGACACGAAATCGATTGAAATGGCGGCCAATTTTGGTGGAAATGGAGTTGACGGAGAATTGGCCGCTGCCAGCGCGGGCATGTCCAAAGCTCTTGCTTCACTCGATTCGTCGAACGCGAACGAGGCGATCTCGCAGCTTCTTTCGATTCCTGGGACGATTCAGCCAGGGGCGGCTGCCATTGATTTGATGCTCTCACTACCAGATTCCAAGACGATTCAAAAAAAGAAAATGGAGAGCGGATTGGTGGATTTGTTTGTCTCACTCTCCAAGTCCGCGACGACCGCGAAAGCGATTGAAGGTCGACTTCAGGAACTTCAGGAAAAGGTCCCGCACGATATTTCGGTTGGCATTGCCATCGCTCTTTTCCGCCAAAAAATAAAATCGGAAAACGCAAATGAATCTATCAAGCGTTTAGCTGAATTGGTCAGCAATCAATCGCTTGACGAGATTCCAGACGGGCGACGCCCCAATTCACGCCAGCGACGAGAAGCTGCCTTGTTCGTTCCATTGTGGATGGTCGCGCGCGAGTGCCTGGCCAACAAGGATCAACAGCCAATGGGATTGAAGTTGGCGGAGCGCGCGGCTATTGCGGCTCGCAGGCAAGAAGGTACACAGCATGCGATGGTGGTGCTCTTTGATTGGGCGAAACTGGAGATCGAACAGAGCGATCGCAGCCATGCGGAATCGAAACTCACAGAGTTACTTAAGATTGCTACCGAACGACCGAAGCGTAAAAAAGAGACGGGGCCGCCGATGGCAGGTCTCACTTCATCGCAAATCACTCCTAGTGCGAACCTACCGCCGGGAATCGAAATTCCGGCTGGTGCAAACCTTCCCCCAGCACTCGCTCAACGAATCGCAGCTGGACAGCCTCCACAGCCCAACGCTGCATCTCAAGTTACGAAGACCTCCTCGGAGTCAACTCCGCCCTTGACGTTGTCTCAGTTCCAGTTGGCCATGACTATCGCATCGATGGCCGCGGATAGCAACATGCCGCAGCTCTCGCGCAAAGCGGTTCAGGATTCGTTGGTAGGCGGAATTCCAGTGGCTGATATTGCCCCAGTTAAAGATGCCAATGCGGGCGGCATGAGCGTCAGGGTAGTTAACAATTCGAGGAATTCTAGAACGGAGGGCGGTTCGGCCATCGAGCCGCAGGTCGCTCGTTCCATGAAGGGGGTCGTTTCGAAATGGAAAGGAGAGGAGTATCCGGCAAAAGAAGTATACGGACTATTGAAACCACTGGTCTTACCTCCCTCAAGAGCCACCGAAATCCTTCTCTATGCCGACTCGACAGGCTTGCGCGAAGCAAAATTGTCGAGCCTAGCCGACTCTCTAGTGACCTGGGCCAAGCGCGCAGGGACCTTGGAGGAGCTGAACGCCGAGATCGACGAGAGAAAAAAGAATCCAAATTCGGCAATACCCGCAAGTGTGTTGCAAATCCTGATTGCGATGGCTTTGGACCCAGCCGATCAATCAGGGAAAGCAAAGTCTTTGCTCGATGAATTGGCTCAACAGTGCAGCAAAGGAACCTCGCCAATCCTATTGCAGGTCGCGTGCCATGCGGCTCTTCCCGCTACGACGAATAAGGCCCTTCATGGACCTGCGTTTGCAATTCTTAAAACAGTTGTAGAGCAAAACGCTAAGCCGGCATCCAACGACCTGGACGATCCGTTTGGTTCAGGCTCTCAAGAACAACAAAGCGTTGGTAAGCTTGCCGAGAAGGTCAATCGGTTCATGGCGGACAATGGCGACTCAGCTTCGGTTAAGAGTTATTTTGATTCGCTCCTGGCTGTTCGCCAGACGACGTATTCTAGGTACGGAGGTGACTACGGAACTTACCTGCAGAACAAAGACTACGGAATGTTCGCTAGCGAGGCAGCTCGTATCGGGATGTTGGATGTCGTTATGGACTTTATGGGACGAACTGCCGATGCTCCCACAACGCAGTATTCGAGTTCCGGCCAATCGTTGCCGTTGCCGATGGCGGTTTCAGTACGTCATTTTCATTCCACGTCTGCAGCCGAGCGATACGATGCTTGGCATGCTTGGACGATGCCCACTGAGGGACGTCAAACGGTGCGAGTTATTGCCGAGCGCATCCCATATTCTTTCGCACCAGTTGCTTTCCTAAAGAATTCCCTTTCGACTGATAATTCCATCGATGCGGAATTGACAAGTAATTTAACGGAACTGATCGATGCTGCGCGCAATTTAGGTAGTTTAGAGACACTGAAAATCGAATGCCAGAAGGCTGTCGAACAAAAACTTCCCAATGCGGAAACTTTGCTTTCATTGATTTTAATCGAACTCGGTGACGTCGCGGAAGGCAAGCCGTTGATCGAAAAATTGGTCAAGGTGCTTCTTGAGAAGAAGAAGGACCGCAGGCGCTCAAACGCCGTTGTTGAGAGCGATTTTTTGCTTTTTCATGCGTGCATGAAATCTTCCGCCTTCGCCACGATTTACAAGGATGCGAGCGGCAAGCAGTACGCAAGGGCCAGCGACTTTGGTTTTTTAAACGCTCCGTCGTATGTTGCTATGGACCTTGCAAAACGGGCGATTGCGGATGCCGATGCGTCCGTTGTGCCGGGAACAAGTCCTGAACTAATACATTGGATTGAATCAACAAGTGCATCGGGACAAATCGAACGAAAGAAACCGTGGTGGGCAGTCCAAGAAGGACGGTTGTTCAAGGTTCTAAGCGGCGATTCTGGACTGCTCTGTTTGAGGTATCCACTACAAGGTGACTTTGAATTCGCGATGGATATCAAACAGGGTTTCAACGGCGACATAGGGTTCGGAGGAGTTGTTTTCAGTACACTACAAAACACGTTGATGTCACTCTCTGGTGACGAACAACTCTACAATAGTTTCCCCAACTACAGACCGGCGGGAAGCAATGGCATGCGTGGTAAGAGGCTGCAATTCAAATCGACCGAAAGCAAACACAGCGTACTCATCGATGGCAACGAGATCTTTGCCGAATCGAGTACTGAAACAAGTCCGTGGTTATCCCTTTTTGCTTCCGGTCAGGCTACTGCGTCGTTCAGCAATCTGGAAATCACTGGATCGCCAATCATTCCTCGCGAAGTCAGGTTGATTCAGGGTGATTCGATGGATGGATGGAATTGCTCATTCTTTGGTAATTCCAGATACAAGAAACGCCTAATGTCGGTCAAAACGACGGACCAAAACGACCCAAATCATCGCTTTCAACAACAACAACAGCAATCTAGCGATTTCGATTGGGCCGTCATTGATGGCGTTTTGACGGGTGAGGGTAAGCCCGATTTGGCGGAAAAAATGCAGAGCTGGGTCTACTATTATCGTCCGTTGCAACGCGACGAAACCTTTCGCTATGAGTTTTTCCACAAACCGGGTGAATCGGTGGCGCATCCAACGATCGGACGGGTTGCTGTCTTGCTCGAACCATCCGGTGCCAAGGCGCATTGGATCTCAAGGGCTATTTGGGATGATTTGTTAAATGAAATACCGTTCGACAATGTAGTTGACGAGCCAAGTTGCCGTCGTGGACCGGAGACGCCGCCACTGAAGGTCGACGACTGGAACGCTGTCGAGCTTACGATCAAAAACGACACGGCAGTGATTTCACTCAATAGTGTCGTCATCTATGAGAGACCAATGGAACCGCAGCTAGATAGTCGGTTCGGTTTGTTTCGTTACAAGAACGAGACGACCAAAGTGCGCAACGTAACGTTGTCGGGACCTTGGCCAACGGAATTGACTTCCGAGATGCGCAAAGAGCTTTTGGCGACAGTTTCGTTGCGGCCAGCGAAGGATCGGCAGGTTATTCATTCTATCGTAACCGATCAACTCTTTGAGACAGATGTGCCTGAGTTGATGAGCATGGCGTCGGAGCTTCCACCGGATGATGCGTATCGCGTTCTAAAGAAGTGGGTATTGCCCTCGGATGATCACAATAACTTTCGACTGTATTACCAACTTGCAACAGACGACGGGCGATTGCAATGCCCAGCCGTTGAACTGATCCGGATTGCAGCCGTACTGAATCGACTTCCGGACCTCGCATCGGAAATTAGTGCCACGAATCCTGCCAACGATATCGACCTCCGCAATCGCAATGCAATTCAAACGTTGGTTGCAATGCAGCAAGGAGATGAAAAAATTATCAGAAGCAAGATTGGTGAAGTCTATACCGCGATCGACCAAGGCTTGAGCAAGGATCTTGCCGAGCGAGATCGATCGGCTGAATTTGTCGTTGCGTGGCAAGCATCGTTGAAGCCATCGCTACTGAGCTTCGCCAGTGATATAGTCGTGTCGCTTTTGAGGACCGAACGGAAAGGCGACACCTCCAGCAAAAGCGAATCTTGGAGAACCCGATTAGGAATCCTATCTGGCCGGATCACAAAACTTCGGACGAGTGCAAGAAAGGAACAATCCACCGTTGCGGACAAGCTCACGCAATGGCAGAGCATTGCGGACTTGAAGCCGGAGCATGATCCTGCAGCCGATGGTTCCGCCGATTGGCTCTATCAACGGGGCATGTTGGAGCATATTGCGAATGGCTCGACTCCAATGCTTTTCTTCCAATCACCCATTCGCGGCAAGTTTGAAATCGTCGGGCAACGATCGATGCACGGCAGCCGAGATATGGCCGTAGCGTACGGAATGCATTCGGTCGATCTGGTACACGATAAACCAGCGATCTCGATCACGAAACTTCCATCGGCTTCTAGGACGAACGAGCAGAGACTGGACGTGCCGGAGGCAGGTGACCTCGCGGATGTTCGGATTGTGGTCGATGGTTCCAAGGTAACTACGCATATCAATGGAGCGGTAGTTCATCAAGAACTGTTTTCGGAGCCACCCAGCCCTTGGGTTGTTCTTAAAGCGCAGCGACCACACTTCGAGAGCTTGGTTCGAAACTTGAGGATTGTCGGTGCGCCTGAAATTCCGAGTGAGATCAACTTGATCGAATTGGCCGGACTCGGCGGTTGGCGAGCAGACTTGTTTGCGGACTCGCATTCGGGTGATCGCGGCTTCATTGACAAAGTCTCAAGCGAGGGCGAAAACTACGACGAGTATGGATCGAGACGCACTGCCAACGAAGCCTGGCAACACATTGGGGACGAACTCGTCGGTGCTCGCAAAGAGCGAATGTCTACAGTGAACGAGAGCTCGCTCATGTATCAGCGACCTTTGTTGGAAAACGGAGAGATTGAGTGGGAATCGTTCTTCATTCCGGGAGAAGTCGAGGTTCATCCATCGATTGGGCCTTTGGCGTTCCTCATTCAGTCAAGTGGCGTGACGCTACACAAAATGACTCGTTTCGGGACTGAGAATCTTCAATTGGCTCCGAACAATGAATCGGCCATTGAGGGTACAAGCGGGTTTGCCCTTAAGGAAAAAGACTGGAATCGCTTTAAGCTGTCGATGAATGGGGATCGGATGACACTTTTTGTCAATGACCAGCAAGTCGTTCAGTATTCCATCAGTGAAAAACCGACGGCTCGGTTTTTCGGGCTCTTCCATTATTCGAATAAGACACAATCTCGCATTCGCAATCTAGTTTATCGAGGAGATTGGCCAAAAACTTTGCCTTCCGTCGCTGATCAGCAGTTAGCCTATCCCAAAGGTGGGCCGCTACCATGGACGGGCGAAGGCACGATCAAAACGTGGGAGTTGACGTCGCTTGATTCGGCCCAAAAAAGTGGATTCGCGATCCAAGGTCGAAGGGATCAGCTTACAACTTCGGATGCAGGGTTAGCGATCGTTTTGACGAGCGGAGCGTTGTACGAGAACCGTCCTGCCCTGCAATTGCCGATGGAATTGGGCAATGACTGCGAGGTCACGTTGAACTTCAACGATCTGAAAATGTTTGCGCCCAAGGAAGGATGGGGAACCTTGCTTAGCTTAGTCGCGAATCTCGATGATACCGAGAATTCGTCGGTGGAATGCACGATCAAGTCAATCGGCGAAGGGAAGGTTTTCTTATGTGGATCGATTCGTCGCGACTCGCCCACTGGACAACCGCATAGCGTGGAGACGTTACAGGTTTCTAGCTCAATTCCGATTGGCGGCATGCGACTAGTAAAAAAGAAGGGCGAGATTCATTGTCTCTTTTCCGAATCTGGGACGGACGAATTCCAATTGGTGCAGAGTTTAAAGGTTGGAAGCTCGCCAATCAAATCTATACTCATTGAAGCCAAAAGTTCGGATGACGCAGGACAAGTTGACGTGAAACTGCAGAAACTGACGATTCGCAAACTGTAGGTGGGTCGGGGGCTTGTCTCCCACCAACCTTGTTTTGGCGTTCTAAGGTCCGGCAGTCTCGAATCGCACCGTTCCCCTCAGCTTTGCCCGCCGGAGGTGGGCAAAGCCGAGGGGAACGGGAGTTGGGACGTCCCATCGTAGAACGCCAAAACGCATCCGTCGGGGGCAAGCCCCGAACGGATGGGCAGCGATTTGTCGCACAGCCCAAGTCACACCTGCCGGGTGCGACAAGCACAGATATTTCTCTTGTTTATTGGTTGATTTGTCCTACTTCCGCCATTGAAAAACGCTACCATAAAAATGCGGTAGAGCGGGATCTTACATCAATGCAATCAAGTGCAGTCTATAGGAACTTCAGTCATGGCAACGATTCATGAACGTGTTCAGTTGGTCCGCGATCGGCTTCAAACGCAATGGACCTGGGAGTGCGTCTCGTTAGGAATGATCGTTGGTGGCTTAGCTGGCTGTTGCATCGGTGTTGCCAGGTACGCGATGTCTGGTTCGTTGTCGTGGGTTTGGGTCGGAGTCAGTTTGCTAGCTGGACCGGCTGCAGGCGTGTTGTTTGCCCTCATTCAAGCTCGATCTATACGAAGCGCTGCAGTTGCCATCGATCGCAGTTGCGGCTTAAAAGACCGCACGGAAACATCGCTTAGATTCCTAGCGAGCCCAACGGATGATTCCCCAGTTAGACGGTTGCAGATTGCCGATACCGAGCGCCATCTTTCCAAGGTTGATCCGGTTTTCGTTGCTCCTATCATTGCTCCGCGTTCGTTCGTATGGGCGACTGCACTTTCATGTTCTGCTGTCGTTATGGCAATTCTTTCAGGCCCCAAGTTCGAGCTGATTGCATCAGCGGTTTCGAACGAGATCGTTTTGAAACAAGCGTCGCGTGTGGACGCTGGGTTGGAAGAGTTGCGTCAAATGCAAGAAGAACAGAAGGATCCTGAACTGGAGAAACTGTTGAGGGAGATGGCGATCAAGATCGAAGAAATGAAGCAGCCAGGTATGGATCCAAAAGAGGCCTTGGCAAAGCTTTCGGAAATGGAAACATCGTTACAAGATATGCAGAAACAACTTGCCGATCCTCAAAGCGAATCGCAATTGAAAGAAGTCGGTAAAGCCATGGCGTTGGCGGAGTCGCTGTCAGCGGCAGGACAAGCGATGTCGAAAGGCGAAATGGAAAAGGCCGCTGAGGAACTTGCAAAATTAGAAATGCCTGAACTCGATCGCAAAACTGAGAAGGCTATTACGGAAAAGCTCGACCAATTAAAGCAGAATTCAGGTGACGGCGCTCAAAAGCAACAGCTCAAGGAAGCGCTTGGCCAACTTAGCCAAGGACTTAGTCAAGGGGACAAGAGTAAATTCAAAGACGGGGCCAATGGCCTAGCTGGCGAATGCAAGAAACAGGGGCAACGCAAAAAGCTTACCGATTTCCTTCGAAAGCAATGCCAATGCTTGTCCGAATGCAAAGGTGAGTGCGAGTGCGAATGCAAAAACCAAGCTGAGTCAAATAAGAAAGGTGGTACGAAAGCGGGGTTGGCCCGAAGCGGAAACGAACCTGGCGACAAGACAGCCAAGATGAAAACCGGTCCGCAAATGAACATCAAGGGTCAAGAATCGGGGCAAGGGGATGTTGATATCGAAACGACAACGGCACCTGAGCAAGAGCAAGAGTCGATTCGTCAATACAAGCAAAACTCAGAGAAGTACGAAGCGCTTAGCGAATCAGTACTTGAAACGGAATCGATCCCATTGGGCCATCGCCAAACGATTCGCCGTTACTTTGAAATGATTCGCCCGCAAGGCAATGAGACGGATGCAGTTCTTGAGAAGACTACGACCGGCGACAAGTAGCGGCTCGAGGAACTCAGTTCTTTGGCTCAGTCTTTTCGCTCTTGGATTTGGTTTCGATGCGGCATTGATCGCAGAGATCTTCGACGACCCACCGGAAACTGGGAACGGATTTCGTTACGGTTTTTTTCATTAACTTCTTTTTGGTCAATATAGACGCATTCGATTGAGGTATCCAGTTCGTCCAAGTCAACGCTTTGGTTACTGATGACACCTTTGCATCCGCTTTGTCGCTGCGGTCTTTCCGGCAGATGGTTTCGCAATGTTTGCAACCCTCGCAACTTGGCCCGTTCACGCAAAAGGCCTCCTTTTCGACGCCCCAGCACGTGGCGGTAATCTTCTTTTCTTCTCGTACCAAACGGCCGACTTTGATGACGCGATCGTGGCACCCGCAGTGCGCGCAGCAGCGGTCATTTGCCAACGTGTGGGAAGCAAACATGAGATGGTAGAACATGGATACACAAAGTACCGTATGGATTGAACGCATCGTATTGTTTGATGGAATGGATTCAAAAGTCATTTTCGTTTCGGCATTTCCTTACCAGTTAAAGTCAAATCGACTTGCGAGGATATCAGAGTTGGTTACGCCGAAGACCGCTTGCTGACTCGTGATAGGGTGAATCCAGTCGAACATCATTCGAACGCGATCACTCCAGTACCAATTGCAACCCAACGTAAAGTCGTTGTACTGTCCCGCCTTCAGTTGGTTGAGATCTAAGTGCGACCATCGCGCTTTGGCTTCCCATCCGCCCCATCCGCTCCCACCCGGCGTCAAGAAGAAGTTGGTGTAAGGTACATTGCGAGTAAATTGCGCCCCATGTTGGCCGAACCTTTCAAAAACCCGGTTCTCGCCGGTAAGAAAAAAACTCGTATGTAGGTAAGCACCGTTCAATTGTTCAGTCGAGCCGCTGAGTTGATGTACCGAAGAAAGAAACGCCTCACTCTGCAGGCTAAACCGCCCCCATATGACGGCAGACTCAATGTTTCCGGTCGTATAGTCGTCCGCTAGTAAGACCCCGCTATCGATAATGCGAGTTCCTTCGTGAATCTGTGGTCTTGCCCGAAAACGAACACGTTTGTCCTGATCGTGTGTGTACAACATGCCCAGCCCCGTGTGAACGAGGTAACGACCGTTGCTCGGTTCGTCGTAGTAGGGCAGCCAAGTTAGTCTGCCACTAACCCGGCAGCCTTGATTGTCGTCGATTCGCTCTTTAGTGGCTTCACTGACGCTGTCCAAAAAGAATCCACTCGACCATGTTACGCTTTTGGCATCATTGCAATTATAAAATGCGACTCCGACCTCGCGGTCTGCAGAAAACACACCCTGGGTAGGAATCGACCGCTCCATGAAAATGTTGTTGGTATCGTTGGTCACTTGTTCCAAGCTAAACGGCACAAAGAAGTTTCCGACCCGCATGCGTCCTAGAAGTGGGATCTCGTTCATCGAGAAATAGGCGTCCTTGACCTCAGGCGATGTTACTTGGCCAGGCAAACTCTCGCCTACGGATTCTGGTTCAAGAGTCATTTGCAAGCGAAAGTCATAGACGCCATAACCAGTCCCTTCGGCAGTCAATCGTAGCCGTCGAAACTCGAAGTAGTCTTGCGTATTGGGAATCGCTGGGGAGGCATTTGCCCAATTGATGTAGTCCATCTGAACATGCCCGCCCATTTTGACGGTCCATTTCTCGGATGAGACATCTGTCCACTCCTCTTTCGATTTCTTATCTGCGTCACTTCCCTTGTCTGTGCCCTTGATCTTGTCCGACTTATCGCTTTCTGGTTTGGAATTGGACTTGAGCGTTTTCTCGAGTTCGTCGATTCGCTTCTTAAGTTGCTCGAACTCACTCGCTGTCGGAACGTTTCCGGCGATCGGTGCTTGGGAATTCGAGGGGTCCTGTGTTAGGCCGATTGCGGCAGAGGATGCCTGCTGCGTTGACTGACCATTAGCAGGCAGAACTGCAAGATCGTATTGCGCGTTGAGGAACTTGACTTGGAAAAAAAGCGAGCACAACGCAAACCTCACCAATGCGAGGGCGGAGTGGCTAACCACTAAAGTTCGGCGACATGTCCGTATCAAAGCACTGGCCTCCCTGCCTCGCGTCTACTGACTGCAACGCTCGCTAAGCGATTCATTGTGTCTTGCAGTCAACCTCAAGTGGACTTGTCGGCCTCTTAGTTCTTTTCGGATGAACCGCTTGAATTCTAAAGCCATTGTCAAAAAAGCACTTTGCTTAAAGTAATAGATGAAGGCAATTGCCTTAAGGCGAACGGCAGACGGAATTCTACCAGTAGCATGGCCCCCTGGGCCGTGCGAAACTCGGGCCAGGGGCCCAAGCTACGGTATACCAATTCCTGCCGCTCGCCTAAAGACCGCGAAGTATATGCTATCTTTCTCATTTAGTACCATTTATATTTGGTTCAGAATTCTCACTCCGAGGCTATTCAATAGAAGGAATAGAAGGCAGGTCCGATGAACAACAGTTTGGAACTTCAGGATCCGGTGGCCCATGTTTTGAAATGCTTTCGATTGAGAGGGCACTCCGAATATGGAAAGGAAGCTGTCACGCAAATCGAACATGCCCTGCAGGCAGCGTATGCGGCAGAACAAATGGGTAGCACTCCGCAGTTCGTCGCCGCTTGTTTGCTGCATGACGTAGGGCATCTGTTGCATGATCTTCCGGAGGATGCTCCGGACCAGAACATAGACGACGAGCACGAGCAGCTTGGTGCGGCATGGCTGACCAAGTTTTTTCTGCCTGAAGTGGTCGAGCCAATTCGATTGCATGTCGCAGCAAAGCGATACCTCTGTGCGGTGGATGGCGAGTATTCCTCGATGCTAAGTCCGCCTTCGGTAAAGAGCTTAGCCCTCCAGGGTGGGCCGATGACCAAAGCCCAAGCAGCTCATTTTGAATCGCATCGGCATTTTGCCGATGCGATCAAGCTTCGCCGACTCGACGATCAAGCGAAGATCCCAAATTTACTAACTCCCCCACTTCCACACTACCGAGATCACTTGACTCAATCTCTGATTGTTCATGTCGGCAACTGAGGTCCAATGTCAATTTTGCACCCAGTTCTTTTGCTGCATGATACGGCCGAGGAGGCTATTCGAATCGGGGAATTTCCCCGAATGAGAATACGATCGCTTCTTCGCCTGTAACCATACTGATATCGTAGTGCATGCTTCGAACTTTGACCCCTTCCGCCTTGTACACTAGAGACTCCAACATTGGACGTGCTAACTCCAGTAAATTATGTCAATGGATCCTCTCGCCAATTGGACGCAAGGCCCGTGTGCAAGCTCGCCATTCTCAGATTACGAAGCCATTTCGAGCGATCTTCTGACACGCATGTTTTTCTGTGGCACCATCGAAATCAGGGCAGTAAGCCGAAGTTGCATTTCAATGGCAATTTTACGTCGCTCTTCTTTTTCCTCATCAGACCAGGTGTTCATTATTACAAAACGGCGATCTCTTGCATTCTTCGTTCCTGCGACGATAGATAAGATTGAATTGAGTTCCATTGCGTGATTCCTTGACATGGGTTAACTCTTTAATAAAGCTGCGACTATCGCAGCATCAATCCCTTGTAACTGCAATTGCCGGACCAAATCAACTTGCCCAGTACCAACAAAATACAAACAAAACAGCCGCTCGCCCCCCCCCGTTGGGCTTCAATTTGTAATTAATAACTCGAAGCTTGACAACGAATCGGCAGCGGTCGATCAAAGCGCAGCAGGGGTGATCCGCGGTCACGCGTTGATCAGCGACCTTGATGACCTCTAGCAAGCATTCGAAGGCCATCACATTTCCTGTAAACACGGAGTCCATGAGGCAAACAGCGTGTACCTCTGACTTCGAGAAATGGGTTGTTTCTTGAACAATCACGGGCGGTAACGACTTCGGGGCAGATTGTGCTACAGCTGACATCACTGAGATGCGAACGATTACGCACAGAAGGCCGCCGAGAGTTGATACCGTCCTTAGCTATTATCGTGAGATACTGTTCTGCCCAATATTCTCTTCTATGCCTTGAACAATTTTCTGCTGCGTGCGAGACATGTCGTTCAATCCTGCGGTCTGATACGCAACGATGAGTTTCTTGCGGATATCGAGACGGTTCGAGTCGTGTTTTATGGCCCACTCGAATTTGTTGACTGCATCCCTGGGACGATTGGCGATCATCGATACTTCTCCCCAAGTATCCAGAACGTCGACGTTGTTTGGCAGCAACGAATTCGCCCTTGTAACAAGCTCAATAGAACGCTCTAGGTTCGTTGGTGAGATTTTGGCGAGGCAAATTGCTAAATTGTTGATTGCAGCGACATTGTTTGGTTCTTGCTTGACGGCAACCTCCCAATGCCTTTGCGCCCCCTTTAGGTTACCTATCGTAAAATACTTTTCCCCAAGAATAAGATGGCATGTGGCGCTGGCGATGCCAGAATCAATCTGAGAATTGAGACTCGCCAACAATTTTTGTGACGGCTTGGTTTTGGTTGCCAGTAGTTTGGCTATTTCCGAGGAAATGTTGGGATTTGACGGGTCTGAGTCGACCATTGCTTCCAAGAGGGTTAGATCCAAGCCGGAGTCAAGGCGGTCGCTCGTTGGAACCGACTGCAAATAGATCATTCTCTGAATTTCGGAAAGTTGTCGTCGAGTTCGATCGCCTCCAACATTAAAACGCAGCCCTTCGGAAAGGATTTCACCGGCACTCGCTAATTGGTTTTTGAGCAACCTAGCATCGGAGACAGCCAAACGATGCGACTCGTTGTCTTCGCGCTTCATCTCAGCGGAAAAGTACGCTTCAGCCTGAGTCGCGATAGCCAAGCGACCTCGATCATCCCCGGTACGAACATAAAGTCTTGCAAGGTCCAAGATGAATGAAGGATTCGACGCCACAGCCAATTTCGCAATTTCTACTGCTTTTTGCGTCTCACCATTTGCTTCAAGAAGACTCGAATAGAGGAACATAAGTCGATACTCACACTTCGCCCATCGACTTGCTCGATGCAAGTTGCTTTGTAACTCGCCCTCGGGAATGAGTCCGCCATTGGCTTTTTTAATAATCAGGTGCTTAGCAAGCCATGAGTTTGCTTGTGGAAAATCCACCAACTTGCGATTCGTGATCTCTCGCATTCGCATTTCGGCATTATCGTTGTCCCCGTTTAAACTGTCGATCATGCCGAGTCGAAACTTGGCAACATGGTCGTTGGGTTTCACCAAAAGTATCCGCTTACTCAATATTTCCACGTAGCGTTTTACGACTTCTAAAGTGACATCGGCGTTCGCATCCGATCCCGGGTAATTCCCGCTCAACGCAATGGCAAAATCTTTTTCTTGAGCTTGAAAACACGCAGTCTCCAATCGGTCAGTTGAGCAAACTTTATCACTTTCTGCAGCGAGACGATCGGTGAGGTTATCGTTGCGACTAGCAAATGAAAAAGTTACAACTAGGAAAAAGCAAGACAGAAGCGCGCAAGTAGGTGCGCCAACAATGAGATCAATTGAGCTTCGTGAGGATCGCCATCCTCGGAAGGCTTCCAGTACACCTTCTATCACACGTCTAGGCCGCTTAAAAGATCGGACGAACTCAATCTTGAACCACTTTAGATCTGTTCTAAAGTTCGAAATCTTTCCGGCCTTCTGCAAACTCCTTCGCCAATGCCGCGCTATTTTATGTCTACTCGGAAATCTCAAAATTGGGTTTGGTAAAAAACACACCCAGTTCCAAATGTAAGCAAAGAACGGAGACTTTTCAGTGAACAAACTGAATGGAATTGGCTTGAAGAAAAAGGCTAGGAACTTGTCTTGGAAAAAAACCATGGCAATCCCCAGCATCGACAAACAAAACTCCAAATGAAAAGGCAAGACCTGCGAAGAATCCGACACCGTCGAAAAAACCGAAAGCGACACCCAGCTTATGCTTCGGACCATTAACCAAAGCATGATGCACGATCCAAGGAGAAGCAGCGCCGGCAACAGACTTCGCCGGAACGCCAAAATGCAAAGCACCCCTGCACTCAAATAGCTAGTAACGCTATCCCAATCTCCATTGCATGCGAAGTGGTCCGCGATAAATTGTCTAAACACAACCGTATTATCGACTTGAACGTTTGGTTGTCCTACAAAGTCTGCAAAAAGCGATGTCACGTAGACCGCATAAGACTCTAAAGCGTCTATGTATCCCCATCGCGTCATGGAGGCTATCAATAAAGGCATCAAAAATACTGAACTTAATGTCACTGCCCTGGTGATTGATTCGCCTCGTAGTCGAGCTATGCACCAGCCCGATAAAATCGCGAAACCCACCATGCCAACGGAATTCGCACGACTCTCCCCGAGGTAAAGCAAACAAGAAGCAGCAGTCCAGAGTATCGCTACCAACAACAACCTAGTTTTGGTGCATTTTCCCTCCCAATGAGAACCTCGAATCGCGATGTACAATCCGAGGCAGATGAGGGAGACGGAAACAAGTCGATCTGTTAGGGCAAGGCTTTGGACAAAAGTTGCCAAGCCTTGAGACGCGTTCCAAATCATCAACAAAATCGTTAGGACGTCAAACAATCGGTTGGTTACACTCGCACTTTTTAAAACCATATTTTCCGTGTCGTCATTTGGATCAACAGGCTCTAATCTGGCTTCATAATTCATGTTCGTGAGTTACTCGTAAATGTCGTGCTATTTGCAATCGGAATCCGGGGCATTTCTCTTTTGCTTCCACCTTCGGACTGCCACGATAGCACCCGCAAAGCCAAGCAATAAAAAGCTTGCGGGCTCCGGCACTGCCGAAATACTGGTAATGCCGATAATGCTGCTGCCAGCATTGATGTCGCCAACATAGGTAGCTAGACCCGTGCTTAGATTAATGGTTGAAAATTCAAGACCATTTAGAACCGCAAACCCCTGATTGGTACGCGGATCAATATCAAAACTGGCTTCCGGAAAGGCTAAAGCATTTAGCGATCCAACTGTGGTTAGCGTTCCCGCGTTGGGAGGATTTTGCAAAACAAGGCTTTGAGTCGCCAAATCAATTCCGTAAAGAGTGGTGGAAGTTGCCCCTGCAAAACTGTTTGTGTATGCGGATGCAACCAAGACAGGTGTGGTACCGGCGTTGACATCTGTCGATGCGAAAGACAGATTCGTATCGGTGAACGTTTCGCCATTGGTGACGTTGATTCGATAATTTTGTCCGGTGTCGCTAACAAGACGCAAGCGATCTGCCACTGGGTTGAAGTCCATCCCGAAAGAGCTTCCCGTTAACGGCGCTGACAACGTACCGGCAAGGGATGCCGAACCGGTCGTACGATCAAGAGTGTAGAGCCTATTGATCGCGCTATTGGAGCTTACAGCCAAGCCATATACTTGGTTCGTAGCTGGCCTCACGTCGATTCCAACTAACCGAAAACCAGCTCCGATGCCCGTGACGGAAATGGGGCCTGAAACGAGCGAGGGAGTTGTTGAGTCGAACTGCAATAGCTGACTATTTTGCGTCAACGCTAAAATCAGGCTGGCATGCGACGGAATTACCGAGGTCCCCATTGCGAGCGTAGCGAGCACAAAAAATATTTTCTGAAAATAAGATCTCATATTTATTTGTTTCCTTTGTTTCTTGATGGATGTTGACTGGTCGGTCCTACGGATAGAATTTCGGTACATTGAGGTTGTAGTATTCGGCTTCGAGATATTCCAAAGCCAGCGCGAAGTTAAGGATCTGGATGTCGTTGTCAGCGGACGGTGTCGAATCGTAGGTAAGTGCTGGGCCGCCATTTAGGCTAGCGACGTACGGCCCAGCAAACGACACTACTTGAGCCGGCGTAAAGGGTCGCTCAAAGGACTGCTCGTCCCCAAAAGCATTCTGAGTAACGGCGATAGATTGCAGGGAGTTAAAAAAACCTGCATGCCGCGATTCTATTGTTGCAATAGATCCAGCCGCGGCCAAATAAGCACGACTTAAAAGTACAGGAGCAGCGCCAAGATATGCACCTACACCGACATTCTCAAAAACTCTGCCCGCACTCAGGAAAACAGAAAGATTTGGAGCAAGTAGATTTTGGAAAGTTGGCTTTGGTCTTGCCAAAGCACCTAGTGCCTGGACCAAAAACGCCACGTGATCGTTCTCATGCCGCTGCACTGACCTCATCTGCTGACTTAACGAGTTCCGTACACCCCCTTGCGCAATAGCTTCTTTTTGGAACACAGTCGACAAAGCCACGCCTGATGCAGCCAAACCCGCAGTTGCAAAAAACTGGCGAAATAGTTTACGTCGTGCGAGCGGAGTGGGTTCCCGATGAACGGTCACCGCCTCGATCTCCTTATCAGGCATCAAGTCCTCGTTAATGGTTGCGTGATCGAAATGATTCATTGTGCAAACTTTCAAACAGGATAAAAATAATGAAATTGCTCTGCCGCAAATGTGTGACGAGTCACCATTGATACGAGTGCAGATGCTACACGGATTTAAAATACTGTTGAAAATGCAAGAATCGAATTGGTGATGCGCAGATCTAAACAAGGAGCGTGTGTCTGACTGTTAGACGAGTGATCTTGGTCCGACCATATCGCTTGACGGGCGCTCACAGAGTCGACCGAAGCGCCGGCTGTTGTACAAAAAGCCTTTCCTGTGCCAACCCCGACCTCGATTCCAGTTGCCTTCAGATAGTTAATAACCTGGGACTGGCTCCGGAGCGAACACACAACCGATGATCATCAAATCGGCTTGCTCCAACGATTCTAAACCCACGAGCCCAGCCGAATGGCTCGGGTCGATGTAATCTGTCCCATTGGGCCCCAACGAGAAAAGCACGGTGCAATGAAATCCGTGCTTTTGACTTAGACTCTTAGCCAATATTGGCATGGTTTCTTCGGTGCGATACTCTTCGTCACGAACGAGCCAAGGAGCCACGCTTTTCTTGAATGGTTTGAAGCAATTGCTTCTGCGGGGCGACGAACTTGGCGACACCCTGTTCCATGAGCGTCTTTTCCATGTCCGGAACATCCACCGCTTCGTCTAATTCCAGGGAAAGCGATTCGCTAATCATCTTGTCGACGTTTTTCGTAAAGATTTGGTGGCTGGCTGCTACAGCGGCATTCGTGTCGGGCGGATTGGTTTGAATATCCGAACCAGCGAGGGCTGAAACGTATTTCCAAGGTGCATCGGACGCGCTCTTTGTTCCAGTGCTTGCAAAAATGATTTCCTGTTGCAACGGTGTTGCACGCTCCTTCCAAAATCTTTGATTTGCTGTCCAAATGCGTTTCGCATTGAGGATCCCATATTGGCCTTGCGCCTCGGCAGAAAGCTGCTTGCAGTTTTCCGCTGTGTACTGATCGATTCGGGAAACAAAAATGCTGTAGACACTTTTGAACGTATCGAGTGTTTTGCGGCGTTTTGCGCCTCGCCAGACCGCATTTCGGGCAAGTTCGTATTGACTCATTGTGAAAATCAACGTGACATTGAGAGCGACTCCAGCCGCTGCCAATTCTTCTAAAGCATCCAGTCCGGCATGTGTGGCGGGTACCTTGATCATCCGATTAGCGTGTCCCGCAGCCCATTTCTTGCCGAGTGAAATATAGTTAGAAACGCGTTCTGCATGCGGCATATTCGCCGTGGGATCTTCTAAAAGTGGATCGAGTTCGAAACTGACCCATCCTGCGTTTCCTTTGGTTTTTTGCCAAACAGGATGGAATTCTTTTTGTGCTTCACTCACCAAATCATTGGTCATACTCCAACACACCGCGGTGTCGTCTTGACCAAGATCGACATAGTGCACGATCGATTCGTCGAAACGCCCAGTCCGAATGAGACCTGAAATGATAATTGGGTTGCTGGTCGCCCCCACGGCTCCCCAAGCAAGGTTCTGGGCAACCAGCGTTGGGTCAATCGAGTCCAAGTAGAGTTTGGTTCCGCTATCAATCAGGGATTGGATCGAGGCATTATTCATGTTTGGTTCCTAATACAGTGATGAGGGTTTGAAAGGTTTTGCCAGCGAGGAGACACTATAGTAAGCTTCTGAACGTGCGGCCAACAGCCCGCAACCACCGGTGACAAACCTAAAGCAAAGGAAAACATGCAAATTATTGACCTACGAAGCGATACCGTTACCAAGCCAACTTCAGGCATGCTTGAAGCTATGATCCATGCTCCAGTAGGCGATGATGTTATCGATATCGACCCTACCGTCGTGGAACTACAAGAAAGGACTGCGAGCCTGCTTGGCAAGGAAGCAGCCATTTTCATGCCGAGCGGCACTATGACGAACCAAATCGCTCTGCGGGTACATTGTTCACCGGGGGATGAGTTTATTTGCGAGTCTGGCTGCCACATCTATAATTACGAGCAAGGTGCCTTTGCTCAACTCAGCGGTCTCGTCGCCAAAACCATCGCTGGCAAAAATGGCTTGCTTGATTTGGAACAATTGATTGGTAGCGTTCGGCCAGACAATGAACATATGGTCCACACCCGATTGCTGTGCCTCGAAAACACGCATAACCGCGGTGCCGGCAAAATCTACTCGTTATCGCGAATTCAATCGCTATGCGACTGGGCCCACAACGAAGGGCTCAAAGCGCATTTGGACGGTGCACGCCTATTCAACGCGTCAGTGGCTACCGGAGTATCCTTGCAATCGTATTCCGAACCATTTGAGTCTGTCAGCGTCTGCTTCAGCAAAGGACTCGGTGCTCCGGTGGGCTCGTGCTTGGTGGGTTCGCGCGAGTTCATCACAAAAGCTCGTCGTGCCAGGAAGCTTTTTGGCGGCGGCATGAGACAGGTTGGTTTTGTAGCTGCCGGTGCACTCTATGCTCTGGATCATCATCGGATTCGTTTGTCCGAAGATCATGACAATGCAAAGGTGCTCGCACTCGCAATACGTCAATGCAAATCACTCTGCCTCAGCGACGAAGTACCCGATACCAATATTGTCATCTTTCACATTGCCAATGAGTGGGGCACCGCCGCGCAGTTTGCTGAATCGCTGCAAAAACATGGCGTTCTGACTCTCCCATTCGGTCCACAAAGCGTTCGGCTCGTCACGCATTTGGACGTTTCTCGCGATCAAATCGTGACAGCTTGCGAAGCGATCGCCAACGTCGCGATAAGTCGCTAAACTTAAGGGTATGAGCAATCACCATCACATCAACTACATTGAAATTCCAGCTTCTGCAATCGAGGCTTCCAAAGAGTTTTTTGCCAGAGTGTTTGATTGGAAGTTTGTCGACTACGGGCCCGACTATTGCTGTTTCCTCAACGCTGGAATCGACGGTGGTTTTTATCGGTCGGATCAAAAGGCTTTGACAGAGTCCGGAAGCGCACTGATAGTTCTTTACAGCCAAGACTTGGAAACGTCCCTTACAAAAGTTCAGGACGCAGGTGGTGTCATCGTTAAACCCATTTTTTCGTTTCCTGGCGGGAGGCGATTCCAGTTCCTCGATCCGAGTGGCAACGAATTCGCTGTTTGGTCCGAATAGCGATATCGATGCCAACAGTGTCATCCATCTGCACTTGGGGGGCGACGCTGTAGGACGCCAAAGCCAAGTTGTCGGGGGCAAGCCCCGAACGGCTTTCGAGCAAACGGGGCTTGTCCCCTTCGCTCGCCGTTTTGGCGTCCTAAAAACGCAACGCAATCTCTCGCTCGTCTGTTCAGGGCTGGCCCGAGGGGGCTCAAGCTCCAATGGCAAAACGCTTCTTGAGAATCGCCCAATGATGAGCCACGTGACCTAACAAAATGGTGGCTTGCCCGAGAACAGTAACATCGTAACCCAATACTTGCCCGACGTCTTGCCAAGCCGAATCCGGCAAGTTATCAAAAAACGAAATGGTCGATTGCCGCACAGTACTAAACTCAGCTGCTAGCTGCTCGATCGATAGCTCAATGGCGTGGGAACGTAACGAAAACTCGTTCTCATCAAAGGAGACGAGAGGCATCGAGCCTCCGCGAGCAATCCATAAGGCCCGAAATGAAAAGACCCGCTCGCAGTCGGAAAGGTGGTTGACAACTTCTTTCAATGTCCAAGTAAAAGGAGCATGAAGCTGCATGGATTCCGATTCCGAAATCGTATTCAACCAATGAGTTATCTCCAGCCCTTGCACTCGCATCATGCTCGTCAAATCGGCAGCATCGTCGATGAGATCAGTGTATTTTTTGAAAATCGGCTCGTTCATCTCGATAATCTTTCTGTCAACCCCAGTGAAGTTGGTTCTGAGACTTAAGCAAGAAGTTTTCCAAGAAATCGATTCCTCGTTCGAACTACATTGGAAACGTCCAGTATTTTGCGGACCATGCCTTTCTAATTGTAAAATCCAAGGAAAAATGAAAACACTAACCTGTACTTTGGCAACTGCTACTATTGGACTTGCTTTCTTGTCCGGCTGCAATATACCGCAGTTTTCTGCGAAGCGGGATTTCGAAAAGATCATACCGATCAATTCGCAAGTCGACGTCAATGTGCAAACATTCAACGGCAGCATTACCGTTACTCCGTCCGACCAATCGGAAATTCAAATGATTGCTCATGTAAAAGCGTACGGCTATTCCCAAGAGGAAGCGGACTCCGCCTTGGAATCACTCATGCCAGAAATCGACACGACAACTTCCGCAATTACCATTGCCTGCAAAAAGCGAAACCAAATGCTGATGCACTCGGACTCGGTTAGTCTGGAACTGAAAGTACCTGCTGGTTGGCCTTTGCACCTTGTCACTTCCAATGGCGCCGTCTCAACGACTCAAAGTCTTGGGCCGGTAAACATCGAAACCTCGAACGGAAAAATCGAAGTTAAGGAGGCCGCCGGGGCGCTGCAGCTTTCGACCAGCAATGGCAAAATCGTAATCGAAAACTCTGCAGGCAACATTCAAGCCAGTTCCAGCAATGGAGCGGTTCAACTGATCGGTTGTGCACTCGAAGGAAAATGCAAATTGGATACGAGCAACGGTGCCATCTCGGTCAATCTGTCGGAACGAAAACCCATCGGATTGGATGCCAGCACCTCGAATGGATCAATAAAATTCAATGCAGCTGATGTCGACCTTAGCAAAAATTCAAAGAGCCATATCTCCGGAGTTCTCTTTGGCAAAGCTAACGGAAAAGCCCTTGGTACTTCACTTGAACTCGAAACCTCAAACGGCTCCATAACTATCGTGTCGGAAAAAGGATCGGCAGATCGAACGATTACAACTTCAGAGGCTGTAACAAATTCAAACTAGCGATTTAAAGTGGGTTCGATCGAATGCATATCGCTGGTAAGAGGAATCTCCGTCACCATATACGCAATACATAATCAGGCAGCATTACGAACACTCAAAAGATAGCGAATGTAGAGATAAGCACCTGCACACAAGTTTCCGAGCCTTACTCATCGGAAGCAACTTTATCCTAAAGGCTCGACACAATAGGAAAAACGAACATGGATAGACAGGATTTACAGGATGATCGTCGATCCGGCTTGCAATTAACTATCTGAGGGCGACTGGATTCGAGGTCGGCCTACTGATCCATTTTGGCAATCCAAGACTCGAATACAAACGATTCACACGATACAAGTGAATCGATCAGCGACTTGACAATATCCTGCACATCTTTTCTATCAATGTTCATTTGTTTTGTTCGAAAACTTATGCGTACGTGCTTACCTAATGTGACGAGCGAATCTCAGGCTAAGTGATGGTGCAGCCAAGTCAGAGAACTGCGGTTGTTGGCCTCTTCCTCCGACAGTTGTTGCGATATCTGTTTGCCAACTATAGTCGGCGGAGGTTGCTTTGGCGGACTCGTCCGCACAAGTTGCATTGCACGTTCAAGATGGGTAGCCCTTCGTTCGGGAAATGTAGCGTAGTAGCCATCTTCAAGGCACGGAATGACTAGCGGATCTCGGGTGGCCATTTCGAGATTGAATCGCAATTCGCTGTTCGATTTCGTCAGAACAGCGACCATGCGAGGCAATTCTAGGAAGCCATCGCCACAATTGATTTCGCTAAGTTTAAATCCATGTTCATACGGTTGTACCGCCATGTCCTTGAGATGAACGCTCACTGCAAAGGGGGCGAGCATTTCTACGGCTTCATATGGGTCCTCTAGCAAAGCGAGGTTGTTGCCTGTGTCTACGTTCACGCCGATCCACTCACTGCTAAACGCTCGCATCAACTCTGCAAGTTCGTCACTTGTTAGGTCCTTGTGATTCTCCACGGCTAGCTTCAACCGATGCTTCTTTAAAATGGGTTCGACCCACGTCAATCGCTTCGAGGCGTCGACTAGGAAGACCTCAAAGTCCTGGAGGTTTTTCCAGGTTTCGTAGCGGCGTGTGCCAGTCAAACAAGTACGAGCCACACTGCCACCGGCGGCACGCGTCAGCTTGACAACCTTTTCGAACATCTCGATTTCACCTTCTTGCCTCGGCAATTGGATGTCCCCCTCGTAATAGCCACCGGTCTTCTCCACATGCTCGCGCAATCGCGTGCAGGCAGCCTCATCCAACATTGCCACACTCGTCTGCACACCATCCGCGCCTAGGTTACGGGCATAATCGTAAAACGAAGGTCCATCATGGAACGGTGCGGGGGTAGACCGGTCGCGAGCAGCTTGCCATGCGCGATGGCAGGAGAAAGTGCAAATGCCGAGTCGGCTAGGCCTAACGTCGACCGAGGCGAGCAAGTTTAGGGCAGCTTGGATCGAAGGGGACATGGTAGATATCACGGGGATCGTGCCGATGAAGTTGCGACGTTTCATGAAATCAGTGACCTAAGCTCTTTCGTCCATGGCTCACGGTATGCTCGCTCGAGCATGGCGCTCGCTTGCTTGTCGTCGTGAATATCGTTTGCAGCGGCGTCCCAGGTAATCTTGCGCCCGGTTCTGAGCGAGATGTTCGACAGGTGGCACGTTGTGCTAACCCAATGACTGCTTTCGAGGTCCGAGTTCGGCGTCTTACGACTCTTGATGCAATCGATGAAGTTTTGTGCGTGCAGTTTGTATTGCTGCGTACCGTCCCCGGTTTTGTCGCTTAGGGCGTTGCACCAATTCCGACCTTTCGGTTCATCCACTGGCTGCGGACCTCCGATGGGATGACCACCAATGATGGCGGCAAAGATGTTCTGCGGGCTTTCCTTCTTGTCCGGCAGAATCTCAAAGCCACTACGGCTGAGCTTCATAGTCCCCTTGGTGCCGACAAATACGAGGGCGCCCATAGGTGACTCTCCACCGCCCCCGGCCGCCTCGCGAAACTGCACGATGGCCGGAAACTTTTCGTACTCAATAATGGCGTTTTGCGTGTCGGGCGTCTCGCCGTTATCCTTGAGGAACCAGCGTCCACCTTGGCTTACGACCGTTCGCGGGCCTTTTATATCGAAGATCCAATGCACGATATCCAAAGAGTGATGTCCTAGGTTGGTCATCTGCCCGCCGGCTGTGTCCCAGAACCAACGGAAGTGATAGATGCCGCGATTTGGGTTGTATCGACGCGCCGGCGAAGGACCAAGATGCATCTCCCAATCAAAGTCAGAGGGCGATTCACTATCCGGCGGGTTGCCGATACCAGGCATCACATTTCGAAAAAAATCGCATTGCACGCTCGCGATATCGCCGATGGCACCATTGCGTAGAAGCTCTTTGGCTTGTTGGTAATGCGGCGCGCTTCGCTGCTGCGTTCCCACTTGAACTACACGTTTGTATTTCGTAGCTACCTTCTTCATCCACTCACCTTCGCGGACGAAGAGATGCGTAGGTTTCTCTACATACACGTCCTTGTTCGCGGCGCAGGCCATCATCGTCTGCAACGCGTGCCAATGGTCCGGTGTCGCAACGACCACTGCATCCACGTCTTTGCTCTCAAGCAGTATTCTAAAATCGCCATGCATCTTTGCGGTAGGCTCGATCGCCTTGCACGCCGCCATCCGAGGTTGGAACGCATCCGACACAGCGGCAACGCGAGCTTCTTTTAAGCCAGCGAACGACCGTGCATGTATGCGCCCAATGAGGCCAAAACCTAGGATGCCGATATTCACGCGTTCATTGGCGCCGACAATTTGCGAATAGGACTTTGCCGTCAACCCAGTGGCAACGGTGGAAATCGCCGCCCCGTGCACGAACTCGCGCCGATTGAATGGGGTCTGAGCATTCATCGTGTTTCAAGAGCTTTCGCCAAGGGAGAGTGAAACCATTTCAAAGAACCGCTTTCGTCTAGCATACTCCACAAAGGCCACACCGTGTCTATCGCATCTCGGCAATCCACTCTTTCAACGCTTGCGTTCGCTGCTACCGGACGGATTCACAAAGACCCAACATAGCGCACCGGCTAAGTAGATACCTGCAAACACGAGCAATACGAGGTTCCAATTCTCGGTCGCTTGAAACAACTTTCCTACCAACACAGGGCAAGCTGCAGCCGCCAAATTACCGCACATATTCATCAGTCCAAAAACCTGCGGTACGCGCGGACCAGCGATGTCAATCGTAGTCGCAAACGCACAAGGACCAGCTAAGGCCGCAAAAAATGAACCAAACGTTAGCATCATGATGGCCAAAGACGCATCTTCAACAAACCAAGCGCCTAATATCAAAAGCGAACAGCAACCCAATGACGCGGCGCCTACTCCGCTACGGCTCCTTCGAAGACTTCTCGTTCGTTGCCAAATCCAGTCCGTGACCATCCCGCCGAAGATGCTGCCCATGAGCGTCCCTGCAAGCACCAAGCCCTGGAGGTATCCCGATCCCTTTACCGAAATGCCACGAGTCTCTTGTAGAAATGTTGGAAACCAACTTGCGAAAAACATATAACCCGCAGCTCTACAGACTTGCTGGCCACATAGCCACAACATGACAGGACTGAACATGATCTTCTGGTTGGTGGACGACTCGAAGTGTTCATCCTTCTTGCGCCACGCGTCGCCCTCACCGCCTAAACCAATCAATGCGAGCTCGCTTGTGTTCACGACTAAGATCTGCGAGGGACGGTCGCGAAACCAGAAATAAAAGCCTATTGTCCACAGGATACTAGGCACGGCAAACATTACAAAAACCCATCTCCAACCCAAAGGAATCATTAGCTCGCCAGTGATGCCACTGGCACTAATCGCACCCACTTGCATGCCTGCCGCGAGGATTCCGCACGATAGCGATCGTCGTGCAATTGGCATCCAATGGCCTATCGAGTTGCACGACGCGGGAAAGATCCCAGCTTGAGCAACTCCCATTGTCAATTGAGCTGCGATCAACAACCAGAATCCCGGCGCAATCCCTATGCAGATCATGGCAACAGACCAACCGATGGCAAATAAACTCAAGGCGATGCGGGTCCCATGTCGCTCGGCGAACCATCCACTGGGCACTTGAAGAACGGCATAGGTCCAAAAAAATGCACCCATAAACCAGCCTGATTGCTCGAGCGTCAATCCAAGATCTGCGCGAATCGTACTCTCCGCAACGCCGACGGAATTCCGACAAAGATAAGATAACGCGGCCGCCAGCGTAAGCCATGAGAGTGCGAGGTAACGGATGGAGGTTGGACGTTCAACCATCTAGATCACTGCCTGAAGCCTTGCAAAGAGTCTATCGACTTCGGCTTGTGTTTCAGGGTCGAGCTGCCATCCAACAGGCTGTCTTTGCCACGTGTTACGGAAGAGGCCACGTTTCATGAGAAGATACTTTTCGATGGCTAAAAAACCATCGAGTCCAGCTTGCAACTGCAATGCGACCAGAGCGCTAATCGGAAGTGATAGTTGATATATTCGGTCTTCGTCATTAGCCGCTAGCGCTTTCCAAAGTAAGACAATTCCATCGAGCAAGTCCGTTCCGGGCATCGTTCCTACGAGACCACGCCGATAGCAATCGACTAGGTGGATTCCGCCTGACCCCTCGAAGATGCGAGCCTTGCCACCGGTCGCATCACGGAGTTTGGAGAGATTGGGACCTAGCGGACTAGCTTCCGGTTTGAACAAGATCCGATCCGGACCGAATTGCTCCAACAGACTCAAATAAACGCTCAAGTCGATTGCTGCTCCTACATAGTTGGAAGCGTCCTGAACCACTAGTGGAATCGATATGGCATTAGCGATGTTTGCGAAGTAATCTTTGGTCGCCGAACCGCTCAAGGCGGTTGCTACAGGAGGTATCGCCATCACTGCGCTTGCTCCAAGCCCCTCCGCATGTTGTGCGAACTCAACCGCTTCGACTGTGCTCTCTGCGCCTACGCTAATGACGGTGAATCCGCGTCCTCGAACACCTCCACAAACAAGGCCAGCCAATTCTTTTCGGCCATGGTAGCCTAGTCGCAGGACCTCGCTAACCATTGCAACCACTACACCATCGGCACCGATCTCAAACGCCCAATCGATCTCGCCCGCTAGCACATCGCCGTCGATCGAACCGCCGTGGGTGAAAGGGGTATGCAGTACGGGGAGTACTCCCTTCAGCTTTTCGTCATTTTTTGAGGACATTGCGTATGGCTTGTGTCATGGTATCGAGGGTTCGTTCTAGACTACCGCGGTCGAATGGGGTTTGCCAAACGGGATAAACGTCTGTGTCATAGAGTTCCGCAGGAGGCAGGTAACCGATGGAACCGTTGATCAAGTTCATACAGACAACAATGTTATCAGGAAAACGACGGCGGAGCTCTACCTGAAGCGAAGAGTACGGTTCGCAGCAACAACCCACCAGCACTGTGTCCCCCATGCGCCAAACCGTAACGGGAAGACTGTATGTCGAACCATCGCCAATTCCACGACGGATATCCCGTTTGCGGCGCAATCGTTCTTCCAACGCTCGATCGGTGCAGGCCAATCGCTGCTGCTCCAACTCATCGGCCGAGGGCCAGTCTTTGAGCGGCAGGTCAACGGTAGTCTGAACGGCTCTCAATACTTGCGACGCCTCGCAGGTTGCGTATTTCCAAACAGCCAAAGGTGCACCCGATTCAACGGTTCCAGAAAAAGTTAGCAGTGTCCTTGGTGGTGCCATGTCCTGTAGCGTTGCGAGCGATGCATATGCGAGTTGTCGTCCATGTCCGTCGGCCACTTCTTGGTCGCCCACATATTGATAGCGAGGTGCTAAGTCGCCGCACGCTCCTAGCATGAACATGGCTGGAGAGTGCGTTACTTGCTCTATCGTTTCTCTCATCGCGCCGATGTAGTCCGGAGAGATTGCCACGTTCTCCCACGCAAGCGTTGTTGGATGACAGGCGTAATTGGTGAGTGTTGCAAGTATTCGACCAGTCAAATCGGTGGCTCGTCCAATCACCAAAGTGTCATCCGGCTTTCCGTTTGGATTGAAACCGCAGACGATGCGTGGCTTTCCTATCTCGGGATCAGGAAGATCGCGTACCGTCGCCAGGCCGCAACGTCCGACATGCCAGTCGAGCGTGGCTTCGATTGGAGTTTTTAATGCCTGGCGTATAGCAAGAACCGCTGATTCGAAAAGATGCTCCATCCAGCTTCGAAGCAAATCACTGCCGGGCAGGGAATCGTCGGCGTCCATCAATGGCGGACCAGAGTGCGTATGCGAAAGAGCAAAGATCAAGTTCGACGACTCAAGCTTGAGCGTTTTTTGTAACCTCGATGAGAACTTGTGGTAGGTCAATGGAGTTTTCCACCAGCCCAGATCTGCGTCAACGAACACCATTGGCGAACCGCTTGTCATAGGGCTCAATGTTAGGACGGAGAGCGACAAGGGACGATGGATAGAGCTGGCAACATCGTGCTTCGCCGCACCCCAATTGCGAGCATAAATTCCAATCGGCGGAGTGATATCGACGCGTGCTATTCCTATATTCCCGTGGAAAGAAGCGTGACGGAAATCTGAAGGTTTGTTCGACTGCATGTGTTACCAATCTCCAACAGCTCCGTCTCGATAAAAGACTCGCTGAGGAAGTTCTTGTTGGAACGGGTGTTTTCGGACTTCGTCCTCGTTGATGATAACGCCTAGACCTGGCCTTGTGTTGGGCGTAACGGTCCGAGTGGCCCGGTCGATGGTGTACCCCTCTTCGACAACGTCTTGTCGCCAAGGCACGTCGTTATGCACCGTCTCACAGATGATGTAGCTCGGTTGCGAGAATCCAAACTCCAGTGAAGCCGCAGTGCTGACCGGGCCTTGCGGGTTATGTGGAGCTAGCGCTATTCGATATGCGTCCGCTAACGCTGCAATACGACGGGCTTCGGTGAAGCCGCCGCAGTGAGTGATATCGACCTGACAGATCTCACAACCGCGGACGGCAAAAAGATCGCGAAATGCAGCCAGATGGGTGACGCGTTCGCCGGTTGCGATAGGTGTTGTGACGGCGGCGTTGATCGCGGCAAGACCTTCGTGACTTTCCGGCCAACATGGTTCTTCAAGAAAATAGAGTCCAAAGGGATCGAGTGCTTTAGCGAACTGCATCCCCATGGCCGGAGAGGGACGAGCGTGACAGTCTACCATGATATCGATGTCGTCCCCAACCGCCTCGCGCATGGCAGCAACGCAAGCGACGGCTGCTTTGATCGGTCTAAGACCTTCGATAGGCATTGTTGGAGGAACGGCCATCGATTTGAATGCTGTAAAGCCGTCCGCCACAGCCTTACCAGCAAGCTCAGCGAACTGCTTGGCGTTATCAACGGGCGTTTCGTAAAAGCTTTCTAGGTTCCCTCCACCGAGATGGCAATACAGCCGGATAGAGTCTCGAACCGATCCTCCCCAAAGTTGGTGGCAGGGGACACCGTGAATCTTGCCTAGGATATCCCACAGAGCGAGATCTATCCCGGCAATTGCAGTGGATCGCGTGATTCCATTGCCATGCCAGAAGTGTTGCCGCCACATCATCTGCCAAAGATGCTCCACTCGGGTAGGATCTTCACCCAAAAGCAATTGACAAAGATCTTCGATGGCGCCAACAATGCTTCGAGTATGCCACTCCAGTGTTGCCTCGCCCCATCCAAACAGACCTGGCTGGTCGGTAATAATTTTAACGAACACCCAATTTCGCATGCGCGCGTGGCAAACAAGCGTTTCGATTCCAATGATTTTCATGTCTGCGTGCGTTCCTGCGAGCCAGTGATGTCCCCATCCGCTACTTCTTCAAATTCTTCTTCGCTTCGCGTTGTTTTTGAATGACGCTATTCTCTTTGAAATGCTTCTCAAACTTTTCGACCTTGGGCACAATCGTGTATTGGCAATAGCCGGCTTCGGGATGCGATTTGAAATAGTTTTGGTGGTATGCTTCCGCAACATAAAAATCGGGCAGCGGGCTGATCTCTGTTACGATCTTTCTGAATTTCTTTTGCTCTAATAGCTTTGCTTTGATTCTCTCAGTCGCTTCGCGTTGTGCTTCGTCCTCGTAGAAGACCACCGAGCGGTACTGTGTTCCGACGTCGTTCCCCTGTTTGTTGAGAGTGGTTGGGTCGTGTGAATCGAAGAAGATCATCAACATCTCCTCGAACGTGACAACCGATGGATCAAAAGTAATTTGACAAACCTCGGCGTGTCCTGTGCGGCCTGTACCAACGGCCTCATAAGTCGGATTCGCGACGCTTCCGCCAGCGTATCCTGAGACCACGGACTTCACTCCATTGACCCTTTGATAGACCGCTTCAACGCACCAAAAGCACCCGCCACCAAAGGTTGCCGTTTCTAATTTTTTTTCTGCGGCTGTTTTAATTGCGTTGGGCGCTTTTTCCGCGAACTTACCGAGTGTCCTTTCTTCTTGTGCGTAAAGCGAATGGACAGAGCTCATCGAAAAAACGAACGCAGCAAGAATAAGGCTCGCGGGCCTAGGACAGAAAAGGATCATGGTACTCTCCAAATTGAATTCGGTTTCGATTCTTCGTAAGTGGATTGCAATCCGTTTATTTTAGCCAAACAGCAATCTATGGACAGGACACGATACAATACGCTCGAATTGCCGTACCGGTTGCCTTTTCTGAGGCTTTGGGTGTTTTGATGGATTTGTTTGCACACGCTGAGAATGCCAATCGCGAAAAGTCACTGCCTCTCGCGGCCCGCATGCGACCAAAAAAACTTTCGGAATTTGTTGGACAGTCCCATTTTTTAGCCCCTGGCAAGCTCTTGAATCGACTGATCCTTGCAAAACGAGTGCAGTCGGTCATTTTTTACGGCCCGCCAGGAACAGGAAAAACAACCTTGGCCCACTTGCTGGCCATCGAGACGGGCGGACAGTTCCGACAGATCAACGCCGTTACCAGTGGTATTAAGGAACTGCGAGAAGCATTGCAATGGGCCAAAGACGAAGTCCTCACGGGAGGTGTCAGGCCAATTCTGTTTGTCGACGAAATCCATCGTTTCAATCGCGCTCAGCAGGATGCATTGCTGCCGGATGTTGAGGACGGTATTGTTGCATTGGTTGGGGCCACAACCAGCAATCCTTTTTTTTCGGTCAACGGCGCTCTATTGAGCCGCTCTCAACTCTTCGAACTCAAGCCTCTTACAGGAGACGAGATTGTCGGTCTTTTGAAACGAGCCATTGCCGATAAGTCGCGAGGAATGGGGATGTACCAAATTCAGGTCGAATCGGACGCGCTGGTCGCTTGCGCAACCATGGCCGAAGGGGACGCTCGTCGCGCCTTGGGTGCGCTGGAACTAGCGGTTCTATCGTCCAATCGTTCGCAGGTCATTCTCGATGTGGCGCTCGTGCGAGAAAGCATGCAGAAGAAAGTTCTTCAATTCGATGCCAGCGGTGAACAGCACTATGACATGGCCAGTGCTTTGATCAAGAGCATTCGCGGTTCGGATGTCAACGCAGCCCTCTATTGGCTTTCGCGAGCCATCGAAAGTGGCGAAGAGATTCGGTTTCTTTGTAGAAGACTTGTGATTCTTGCAAGTGAGGATATTGGCAATGCGGATCCTCATGCATTGCCGTTGGCGGTGGCTGGCATGCAAGCCTGCGAATTCGTTGGACTTCCCGAATGCCAGCTCACGCTGTCCCAGGTCGTGATCTATTTAGCACTTGCGCCCAAAAGCAATTCAGCAACCACGGCTATTGGTGCTGCTCAACGCGATGTTCGCGAGGGTACGGTGATTCCCGTACCGGTGCATCTACGCGATGGACACTACGCAGGCTCAAAACAATTTGGGCACGGCCAGGGTTATGAGTATTCGCATGACTCCCAAAACGGCATCGCCGCTCAAGACTATTTGGGAGTGGATCGCGAATACTATCGGCCTACGGACCGTGGCTTTGAGAAAGAGCTCGCTCAAAGATGGTGTGAAATCCAAAAGCGCCTGAAAAATCGTTAACTTTAGAAAAGCCAACGCGTTCTAATGTTCTTAGGTGAAAGATCCACCGCAATCGGAATGCCAAGGGAAGGATTTAGCACTAGGTTCACAATAGCAATCTTCTCTCCTGTTTATTTTGGCCTAGGCATGTTCCCGTATATTCGTCTCTTCAAAAACTTGAGCGGTGGCCACGTTCGCACATCATGCATCGTTCTTGCCCTTGCGCTCTATGTTTGGATGGGCGGGATTGCCTACCATCAATATCAGAAATTGTCAGACGAAACGAACATTGCCGATCTGAACCAAAAGGTTTCCCGTTACAAACAGGAAGTTGGAACGCTGCCAGATTTGAATTTGGTTGAGTTGTTTCACAAGGGCTTAACCAAACAACGACTACATCGCACGCCGTACGGTGGGTTCTATAGGCTCGATCTTAAGCAAGCCCTAGTCTACAACCCAATTATCGAAGACAAATAACAGCCGACTTAAGGCGATTCGTACAAAGAATTTCCAACTGGAGATCTGTGATTTGATCTTCGTCGGGCTGAAGATCTTCCCAGTTTGCGAACACAGTCGCAAAAAGGTCTGTCGTCTCAATTAATGCTGTGGGTGCGTCAACTGTTGGACTTTGGTAAAACAGTACGATAGTTATTAATGCCACCCATTCAATGAGTCTCGTCGCATGTCCGTGCCTACCAACGAAGTCAAATACCTTCTTTTTGATGTAGAAAGTGCCGCCGACGGGGAGGCTATCGCGAAGACCAGGTATCCACAACGCGGCTTCAGTGCCAAGCAAGCCATCGAGGCATTCCGACAAGATCTCATCATTGAAAGCGGTCGCGACTTCATCCCATACACTTACCATACCCCGATTGCGGTTGTGGCAGCCAAAATTCGTGAAGACTTTAGTCTCATGGAGATTGTGTCCCTCGACGAGCCACACTTTCGTCCTGCTGTGATTACCCGCTATTTCTGGATGGGTTGGGAACGCTATGCTCGACCCACCTTGGTCACATTCAATGGTCGCTCATTTGATGTCCCACTAATGGAGCTTTCGGCCTTTCGGTATGGCATCAGCGTCCCACGTTGGTTCAACATCCATGACAAGTCCTTTGAGCAGTACCGTAACCGATATAATGTCCATTCGCATTTCGATTTGCATGAGATACTTACCAACTTCGGCAGCAGCTGGTTTCGCGGCGGCCTGAACCTGGCGGCGAGCCTGTTGAATAAACCAGGAAAGCTCGACGTTCAAGGGAGCATGGTTCAAGACTTGTATGCCGCCGGCAAGTCTTCCGAGATCAGCGAGTATTGCCGATGCGATGTACTCGACACCTACTTCGTATTTTTACGAGTTCAAGTCATGATGGGACGACTGACACTTGAGCAAGAGCGCCATCTAACAGATTCAACGAAACAAATGCTCCAAAGCCAATCGGACATGCACCCCGCTTATAAAAGCTACTTGGAACAATGGGGTGATTGGCAAGATCCGTTTGCTAACTTGACAGGGGTGCAGCCCAAATCCAACTCAAAAGAATCGTCGTTAAAAGCCCCGACAGCCGCAACGGTGACGCTGGGCGTCGAAGGCGTTTGAAAGGTGAGCGAGGTCGTGGCATATTGGAGAAAGAAAAGCCGCCCATTTTTGGGATGATTCAGCGATCGGGCGATGAGCCTAGGAGATTAGCTCTGGGATTGGTTTGCCATGATCGACTATCGGCGTTGGACGGCCGCTGAAGTCCTTGATGAGTGTGTTGCCTGCATCGATTCCAAGGTGATGGTAAATTGTTGCTAAAAAATCTCCAGCCGAGCAAGTCCGCTCGATCGTGTCTTCGCCTCGCTTATCTGTAGCTCCAATGAAACGACCAGTCTGGATGCCTCCACCGGCCCAAATGTTGGAGAAAGCCCTGGGCCAATGGTCGCGACCAGGCTGTATAGTTCCTGCTGGCGCACTTGCGTTGCCTTCGCCGGTACTGGGCGAATATTCGATCTTGGGAGTTCGACCAAACTCACCGGTCACAACCACCAGAACCCGCTTGTCGAGCCCGCGCTCATAGATGTCCTCGATGAGTGCCGAGACCGCTTGGTCGTATGCTCGCGCTCGAAATCGCAACGCATCGAACACGTGATGATTTACCGCATGATCGTCCCAGTTGCTGACGCGCCCGCAAAGAGGACCACTCAAGCTCGTCGTAAGGACTTCTACGCCTGCCTCAACCAATCTGCGAGCCATCAGAAGTTGCTGTCCCCACGCGTTGCGACCATATCGGTCTCTTGTTCGGTCGTTCTCTTTGGTTAGATCAAAGGCCTCTCGAGTTTTCGGATGGGTTAAAAGAGTCATCGCTTGCGATTCAAATTGATCGAGCGCACCCAACTCACCTTGTCGATCGAACGCTCGTTCGAGAGTATCGAGACGCTGCCGCAACGTCGAACGGCGAGCTAATCGGCGAATCTCGCTTTGATCTGAAAGGCCAATATTCGGCACTGAGAAGGTCGGCGAATTAGGGTCACCATTCACCGTAAAAGGGGAGTAGGCGTCTCCTAAGTAGGCAGGGCCGTTGTACTCCAACGGTGGGTTGATTCCAGCATAAAGAGGCAAAGGATTCGATCGCTGAACACCTTGTGAGCGTAGATAATTGGTAACCGTCATCCAATCGGGAAACTTAGGTTTTGGTTTGTCGCGAGTATCGGGATCGCCCGATAGCATCTGCATCGAGCCCGCGGGATGTCCGCCGGCAGTCTGACGCATGGATCGCAGCACCGTGAACTTGTCCGCGATTCGAGCTTGCATCGGTAACAACTCCGTGAAATGCAGGCCGGGTACCTTGGTTGGTATCGTTGAGAATGGACCGCGGTACTCGCTGCTTGCTTCAGGCTTTGGGTCGTAGGTATCGAGATGTGAACAGCCACCCGGTTTCCAAACCATGATCACCGCCGTTTTTTCACGTTTCGGCATCGGATCCCCGGTTGGCTCTTGTGCCTTAGCCTGTAGTTGGAGAACCCCAGGCAGGCTGAGGCTTGCAAATCCAGCCAATCCCATGCGAATAAAACCGCGCCGCCCATTTGAGTCAAAAGCGGTTGGCCCTGGACATCGGACGATTGACGAAGCATGAAAGGGATCGCTCATTTTGCCTCCGCTGGATTGACACGAATTGCTATCGGTTCGGAAATTACTATATCTGCTGTATCTTTCGGTGCCGAATTCTCTTTGGCCGGTGCCACTGGGCCGCCTCGGTATTTTGCTACCGCGCTGCCGTAAAAAGCAATGAGATAATCCCCGGGCGGTGTTTTCAATTTGGCCAGATCCAAAGTCACTTCCGAGCTATCGGAAAGGAGCGAAACATCGAATCGCGGCACTTGCTCAAAGCCAGCACCAGATGCTTTCAATTGCAGGACCGAACCTGAAAACTCGCTCCGAAGGGTATGGCGCAATGGAATCGTCAGTTTTTGGTCAGCTGTCGCCTCCCAGATTTTTTTTTCTTTCGCAGCGATCGAAATTGGGGCAAACTCATCCCTAGTCACCGAAATGGGCAAGCCATTTACCAATCGAGGGCTTGGGATCTCGCCCCACGAGTCCACAATCGGCCAAGCCATCGCTGCCATTTGAACCGTTCTTTTGACTTCGACGCCGTTCACCCTGGACTTACCGGAAAATAAAACGTTTGCCAACGACTGTGGCGCATTTTCATCCGCTGTGACAAGCATGATACCGCGTGTCTTGCCTGACGGAATCTTTAATCCTTGAGCGGTCACGCCTTCAGGCAGCCCTTCCATCACCAGCTCGATATCGCCATCGAATCCATCTCGTCGGACGGATACGACCTCCAAGGCCACTGTAATTCCACCGCGAAGAGCAAGCGGTTTAGAAAGCGCATTGCGATCGCCGTTGCGAAGTTCCATATGAAGTCCCCAGGCCGCGAGCGCAAAGTCAGGAGCAGCCTTGCGAACGATCAAACGGTAGACGTTGCTAGCATCCAACCGTGTGCCACCGAATAGATCCGATAGCTGAAGGCGATACAAACCATCCTCTTTGACTTCAAGTTTGCCAATAATATCAAGCGAGCCACCGTTGTAGGGTGGGCCATCGTACGCGTAGCCGTTGCTCGACAACTTCACAGGGCTCGCGATGTCACTGAACTCCGCCACGTCGATTAGTTTCTCCTGGGTTCCCTCAAGGCTAACTCGCTGAACAATCACCGATGGATCTGTCGACCGTCCCAATCTTTCGGATGCGACCTCGACCCACCAAACGTCTCCTTCGGCGCCATGGAATTCAAACGTATCGACATCGGCGGCCGGAAAAAAACGGCCTGAAATATCGCAGGGTAGCGTGATCTTCTGTGCTTGAGCGTGAAGGTTGTTGGGCTCCGATTCGGACGAAATTGAACTGGTCGCAAGCCCTTCTGGGGGCCAAGAAAACGAGCTTACTGTTCTTGTCGATGGGAACGAGGGAACGGGATCTCCCAAAGGTTGCTCCTGCAGCGACAACCGATAGAAATAGGCAGCACCGCCCTTGAAGGTGAGGTCATGGATTTTTAGAAAATGCTTGCCATCATGCGTCGCGATAAAGTCGACAGTCCCACCTCGACGTTCGACTATCAGATCACGACCGTCGGCATCTGCGATGATCAAAACCGCGTCGAGTTTGGAGTCGATGCCTCGCGAATCGCAATTCACAATATAACGCCGCCCCTTGCTCGCTTCGAATGAAAAGTGGTCTATCGACTTGTCGGACATGACAGCATTGCAAATCGAGTTGACCTTCAGTTCCATGGCTTTTGCCAATGAGGTATTAGGTGCTGATTGAGCAACCTCCAAAAGTCCGCCGACGGAGAAGACTCGCGATGACGATATGCCGAGCCGCGTCAATATTCTTGCTTCATGGATACCCGTGGGGGCGTCCGCCGCAATGTTGACAATGTACTTGTTGGCCTCAGGTTGGCCGCTGGCATCAAGTTTTCGAGTGGCGGTCAAACTTGGGTGTGTGAAAAGCAACTCGCTCGCACCCTCGATATTCTCGCCCGTGATTGCGATTTCGACTTGAGTTCCGATGCTTCCGCCCATTGGCATCGTGGTCAGCAACCGGGGAAGTGGGAGGCAGACGGATTGAGCACTTGAGAGGGAGGATATCGATAAAAGGATTGCGCACAAGGCTACCAATCGGGTCAGCGAATGACGCGTTAACCTTTTCATGCTTAGACCAATAGTCGCGGCATTCCCGCCGCTTCGCGAGTTCATCATGTTGGTCCTAAAAAACTAGTGGTTGAACAAGAATTCTTTTGTATTGATCAAGGCCCAAATGAGGTCTTGAATACTATCCTGCTTGGCTTTACAAGGATCTACTGGATTTCCGGCCGCATCTGTGCGCGATTCGCTTATGAATTCTACACCGGCGATCAGTTCGCTTGACTGCGGTTCGCGAGCGAAGGCTACCGAGTAAAGCTCGCGGACTATTTCTTCGGCAAACTTGTCAGATTTGGCTAACCGATCGGCTCGGCCATTGTTCGCAGCCAGCTTTGCCTTGATGTCCAAAGCGTTGATCAGGTGCAAGCTTTGCGCTAGGCTGGAGGACTGTACTCGTTCGCATTCGCAGACGCTTTCGTTCTCAGGCCGACCAAAGACCTTCAAAAACGGGGAAGCATTGTTGTAACTATTGTCTGGCAAAGCGATCGCACGCGTTCCGCTTGGCAAATTTGGAAACTCGGTCCGGGAGCCAGTCAAATCATCGATGGCATCGAGATATACTTCGGCTTGAAGACGTCTAGGGTAGTAGCGAGAGTAGTTCTGTTGATCCGCAATGTTGCATTGGTTTGGCGAGGAGCTTAGCTGGTAAGCATTCGATCCAGCGATTAGCTTCACTAAGCTCTTGAGATCAAAACCGCTAGCGATAAAGTGCTTTTCCAAAGCCGCCAGTAGTTCGGGATTGGATGGTGGATTGGTGTCGCGAATGTCGTCTTCCGGTTCGATTAGCCCGCGTCGAAAGAAGTGTTTCCAATAACGATTAACGACCGCCTTGGCGAAGAATGGATTGCCGGCTGAACTCATCCAATCAGCAAGTTTGAGTCGGGGATCTTCGTCTGGAGCAATTGCGGGGATCGCGTCGCCGAGGGCTGCGGGTTTCAAAATGTTGCCGGATCTAATATTCGTAGCGATTGCCATGCCACGTTTGTGAAAGATCATGTCCTCGCCTCGCGTTGCCGTTGGCTTGCGACCAACTTGGGTAAAGAACGCGGAAAAGCTGTAGTAATCGTCCTGACTCCAGCGTTCAAACGGATGGTGGTGGCACTGAGCGCATTGCATTCGTACACCCAGAAAGAGTTGAGCCACATCTTCCACTTGCTGTTTCGGTTCCTTCACTCGCTTGTACCACACGACGGGCGGATTGCCGATGACGGTACCGGTCGCCGCCAACAGCTCTCGTACCATTTGGTCATACGGCTTATTGGCAAGCAGGCTATCTCGGACCCATGCGTGGAATGCAAAGTTGGAAACAATATCGCTTGCGTCATCGCGACGATTCTTTAGCATGGCTGTCCATTTGTTTGCAAAGAAGTCAGCGTATTCAGAACTTCGAAGCAAGCTTTCGATCACATCGTCGCGTTTGCTTCTGTCTTGGCTTACAAAAAAATTGCTCCTTTCCACTTCAGTCGGCAAGCGGCCAGCAATATCTAGCGATACCCGGCGAATGAAGGTCGCATCGTCGCATATCAGTGAGGGAGGAATCCCGAGGACTTTCAAATTCGCCAAGACAAAATCGTCGACAAAACTATGCGAGGGTGGAAGTTCGTCGACGGCAGCCCCAAGAGGTACCGAAGCGCTGAATACACAAACCTTGCCTTGATAACGAACCATCACGCCAACGTTGCCGGGCAGATCTAAAAACTTGACGAGACCATCTGAGGTTACGCTTGCCATCGCGACGTCGTTAGACTCAAACAAGGCTACACTTGAGACATCCCGTTGACCATGGTCGTCGTAGGTTGCAATGACTTTCAGTGGCTGCTGAGAGCCAGGCTGAACAGTTGCTCGATTTGGCTGTACTTCAACGGAAATCAATTTTGGCGCCGTGGCAACATCAAAACTCGCTCCGTTTCGGATCCAATCCAGAAGGATCATATACTCGGAAGACGACTTCTCAATCCGAAGGCCGCCACCATGCGGTACATGTGCCGTCGCCTTCAAAAGGAGGAGACTGCTCTCTGGGTCGGCCAGCGACAACCTCCTACCGCGGCTGTCTTTGACCATGTATTCAAAGTCTTCTTTTGGCTCAAATCCGAGAAGTGATAGTCGAAAGCCATTCTGACCATTGCCAGCCTTCGCATGGCAAACACCCGAGTTGCAGCCAGCTTTGGTCAGGAGCGGAACGACGTCGTTCACAAAACTAACTGGCAGAGAAAGTTGTTGTGCAATCACCAAATCAGATGCCAAACGCGTCCAGTGGCCTGTTGCCATGATTGCTAAGAATAGGCATGGCAACCGACATCGACGCACCATGTTGAATTCAAAACTGGCCATACTTTTTTGCTTTAGGCCAAGGGGGCAAGGATGGGACTGTACCGAGCAAGGTACAACGGGGCAGGTCACACAACAAAGGCGGGGATTCGACGAATCGAACTACCTATTATGGGTCAGTTCATTGCGTTCCGTCAATCCTACGCATCCCAAAGTTGGCTAGCAATAAGGCGAGAGGCAGTTGAAATACTACCTTGGGCATCTCGAAGCACGGGCGTCTCGCCCGTCAAAACATGGGCGGGGACGCCCATGCGACTTGGTATATTTGTTTCTGCCCCTCGCCTAAGTATTTTCCTATCGACTTCCCAAAACTCTTGGACTACAAGCCAAAGAGCATTACAATATGTTGCTCGAACTTGGTGAAGGATCACCGCACTTTAGCTTAAGGTAGGGATACCGATATGAGAACGCGACTGTTTGTATGCCGTAGTTTTGCATTCCGCAGCTACATTGTGATCTGTTTGTTTGTTTTTCTGGCAGAGGCGAGTTTCCCTCAGCCGACAGAGTTCGATGGCAATACAGAGTTCGATGGCAATGTTGAGGTCGACGGCAATGTTGAGCTGCCCTCGGCAAGAAATAGCGCCGAATTTTCTGAGGATACCTCATCGGACGATCCAGCGGGCCAGTCCGATGCAGAGCGCATGGGTGAGATTCAAGAGTCGCTCGAGCACGATCAAAAGCAGCTGCTCAAGCTCGAGCAAGAAATGGAAGATCCTAATAGCGAGTACGCGATAGCCGAAAAGGAATTCCGCGGGCTAAAACACGAACTAGAACTCATCACCGAAAAGCTAGAGGCGGCACGCAAATCCGCTGACGCAAGCGAGACCAAGCATTTAGAACAGGAGGCCGCTTCGCTTCAAAGGCAACGCAAATTGGCCGAAGACCGATTTGATCTAGCAATCGAAGATCGAAAGACGTTGCGAGAACAAAAGGTCACGCTGAAAAGAAAAATGGAGCATGACAAAGCCGCGCTTGCAGCAATCACAGGCGACGTAGACGAACAACGGGCTTCCGGTGAAGAGCATAACATTGGAGATCTGTCCGAAGATCCTGAACCGCACAGTAAAAAGAACCATCGAAGGCAACCGCACGATCAAGGAGAAATCGACGAGGAGAAATTGCAAAGCAATCGAACAAATCACGACGCAGGGGATTCGTCTGAAGGGCCCTCCAAGTTCGGGGATTCCGACCCAAAGAACGTCGAGCTAACAAAAGCCGTCGAAGAAGCTGAGGAGAAAGATAAAGAAGCAGACGAAGCCCAGAAAGAAACGCGTTCGATCGCTGCCCGATTGGCCGACATCCAAAAACTGGTTGCTCAAGAACAAAAAGAACTCGATCTCGCTCGCAAGAAAGTGGATCTTGCAACTGCTGCCCAGATAACGCTTTCCGAGGAACTGACGCGTCGTGCGGCTGAACAAGCAGATGCATCGGAGTTAGCCGAACTAAGGGCATCGATCGGCAACGCAAGCAATCGACTGATTCGAGCCCGATCCGAAGTTGCCGAAATCAGTGAACGACTCAATGACCATCGCGCAGAGCAAAGCAGCTTGCAATCAGAACATATTGTTTCGCTACATGAAGCCGATAAAAAACGTCAGGAAGCAAACGAAGCCGAAGATCGAATTACTGCGATTCGCAATCCGTTTACGCTTAGAAATATTTTACAATGGCTGGTCCTGCACGGGCCACCCATACTTGCCATCGTTGTAGGAATGTTCGTGCTCAATCGACTAGCTTCTTTCTTTGCATTACGTTCCGTTCGGCTCGTTACGACGGGTTCAGGGCGGGGTTCGAAAATGGAGAAAGAGAATCGTGCGAAGACTCTGGTCGGGGTTTTTCAGAATGCGTCGACAGTTGGTATCTTTATCACAGGGGTGATGATGGTGTTGGATGAGGCGGGAGCGAACATTACCGTCCTGATGGGAGGGGTTGCGGTGATAGGACTGGCGGTCGCATTTGGCGCACAAAACTTAATCAAAGATTATTTTTATGGTTTCGTCATGTTGTTGGAGAACCAGTACATGCTGAATGATTCGGTGC
Organism: Pirellula sp.; assembly: GCA_043757445.1. Taxonomy (GTDB): domain Bacteria; phylum Planctomycetota; class Planctomycetia; order Pirellulales; family Pirellulaceae; genus JBKCUI01. Next base: position 70,531 of record JAYVPJ010000033.1, read on the forward strand.
GTGTCGGTGGAGTTAGCGGTCAAGTCGAACGTATTACCTTGCGCATGACCGTATTGCGAGATTCTAATGGCGTGGTGCACTTCATACCCAATGGTACCATCAACAGCGTGAGCAATGAGACCCATGGCTGGTCTAGAGCGGTTTGCGAAATTGCGGTGGGTTATAACGAAAGTCTGGACCGCATCACCGAGATACTCAACGCGATTTCGCATGAGCTTCATAGGGATGCAGTTTTTGGAGGTCTATTGTTAGAACCGCCATCCAACCCTGCGATCGAGAGCCTTGGTGAGTCAGCAGTCTACCTCAAGATGTCCGTAAAGACCCTTCCAAACAAACATGGCGCTGTAAAGCAGGAATGGTTGAAGCGGATAAAGAACCGATTTGGCGAATTAGGCGTCCAGCATCCATTCCCGCAACGCACAGTACATGTACAATCCGAAGTCGCCACCCCTGCCAATGAAAATGGCAATTTGCATTGCTCGGAAAACTATCGGAAGGCCGGATGAGTGCAGATCGTCACACCTTGGCGGTTCCTTTGCAATCTGGATAACCCGTACATCCCCAGAATTGCTGTCCGGCATTCTGTCCTTGCTTGGCAGTTCGGAGCGCCATCGCTTTTCCGCACTGCGGGCAGTTCGGAATGAGATCGGTCGGATTTGTCTGATCTGTCCGATCCGTCTGATCTTTTTGCTTCGCTCGTTCGGCAAGCCTTGCCGCTGCGAGTTGTTCACTATAGCCGCCCTCCTCAACAAACTGCTTTTCCAAAGCAATGATTTGTTGGTCTAACAAATAATTGCACTGATGTATTACGCAGATGAGCGTTACGCCATCCACAATCGTTGCTTCTCGCCAGTAGTGCTTAGGGGGCGAAAGCCAAGAACCATAACGGGTTTGAATCCAAAGCAAGACAGAAATCAAAGGACTGCTTGCAAGACACATTCCAGATAGCGAGGGCTGTGAAGGCACGAATTGCAATAATTGCAGCGAGGACCAACGTCCGTGTGAAAGAGTCTCCCATAGAAGCGATTGGGGCATCGATCGCATGTTCGTTCTCCGTAAGTGTAGTCTAAGGAAATTTCATTGGGAAACGCGGTTAACGAAGATCTCGTCCAGCGATAACGCAGCTTCACTCACAACCGTCGCACCAAGCGCACGAGCGGCGAGACGAAGTTGCTCCGACTCACCGCTGCAAACATAAGTCCATTCGGAACCCGCTCCATCGCACGAAAGAGTTCCGACGAAATTGGGAGCCTGCGTTAAGGAATGTTCAAATCGCAAGGTCAACCGACGATGGCTTTCTTTGATCTCGTCCATCGATGCGGCGAGCATGATTTTGCCCTGATGGATAATCGCGACCCGGTCAGCAACCCGTTCAACCTCATCCAAAAGATGCGATGAAAAAAAACGGTTCGTCCCTCTTCGCCGATCGTGCGAATAATAGCGCCCAAGATGTCGCGTCTCACAACCGGATCTAAGCCAGACGACGGTTCGTCGAGCACAAGCAATTCGGGCCGATGTGCCAGCGCAACCAACAAGCCCGCGCGTGCCCGCTGACCTCGCGACAGCCTGTTTACCGTTGACTTCGGATCCAAGTCAAACGCCTCCCGCAACTCTTCGGCATATCGCTTCGATAGCAACGATCGGAGGTGCGGCTAAAGAAAACGATTCAGACATCTTTTGCATCCTTTAATCGAGAATTCTGGATAACGGAGAAGCGTTGTTGAATCAACTTGGTCACTTCATCTAGCGTCACGTCCATGTTGCCTGCCTCTGCCAACAATTGGTCGATGCGATCCGAAAGAATCTTGGTTCGCTCACGACGAGCTAATGGCGATCCTTGGTCGGAAACATAGGTTCCGGCCGTTCGGCGTTTTTCCACAATGCCGGCAATTTCCAATTCGCGGTAGGCGCGGGCGATGGTGTTCGGATTGACAACCAATTTCTCTGCCAAAGTCCGAATGGGCGGCAACTCTTCACCCGCCTTGAGCCTGCCTGCAGCCACCAGATACTTAACCTGATTGACGACCTGCAAGTAAATCGGAACCCCATCGCTGGTTGTGATATGAATTTGCATGCAAGATCTCCTTGTATACTTGTGTTAATGACACAATACAAAAATAGGACCGGTTGTCAAATGGGAATATTTTTCCGTAACTGGGGGTTCGGAACTAGGTTGGCCAATCATTGGCAGGCGGGCTTCACCGCCCTTGGAGCTTGGGCCGAGCTTGGGCCGAGCTTAGGCCCACCGGCACAGCATGATGGATTGCAGTCTCATTGACTGCAAATTCGGCAGTAACTATGTTGCAGAGGCTAGTTCCACTGGCGCACCCGACGAAACTGGATGTCACTGTCATGAAACGAAATGAATCGAATCCATTGGACGCTCTTCTACAAGAATTTCTAGAAGCGACCTCCTATTCGCAAAAGCAAGCTGCGATCGAGCGACACTGTGAAGTCCTGCCCATCGACTCCGCTTTAGAAATTGCAGATGGCGACTTGTTGCTGGCAATAAGCGACGGCAAGCAGCATCTGCTATGCGCCCATAGTCCGGCGATTGAGGAGGGAGCATTGCGGCTGGGTTCCGCCATAGATGGATCGAGTCTGGAGCCACTGCCACTGGACAAGGTCAACCTTTCGATCCAACGGTCAAAGCTTCATCGCCTTGTGCTCATTTCCAAAGTTGCTGAACCAGCGATTTCGGAGCCACAAACGGATCCACCGGAGTATGTTTCCAAAATAAGCATCCAACAGCGAGACCAAATTCTAGACTCAGGCGCATTCTCGCAACTCGTCGACGCCGCTCAACGTTCCGGCATCGTACCCGGTATCGGGATCATCATCCAAGTTCGAGACTGCGAGTTCCGATTGGGGAAATACCATCAGGCACTACAATTGATCGAGTCGTTGCTTTCTTCGTTCGTAGGGAGTGCGACTCAGCGAACACAACGCTTGAAACGCGAGGAGCAGGACATCGCGAGCGGTAGAGTCAAGATGTCACCCAAGGACCTGCAAGCCAAACGGGCGCGAGACAACAAAGCCACGGAAAGCGTGGAACGGGCAAGAATGAAATTTACGCGTGTTCTCGAAGGAATTCGCGGAATCATGCAAATGGAAAATGAGAAAGACCAAAAGTTCTAGCATCCAATGACATTATTCAACGTCGCCTTACAACTCCCGAATATCGAGATCCCATCTGATGTTCGTGAATTCATTCATGAAGCGAATGCGAGAGTGACAGAATTCATGAAAAAACGACCAACACCGCTGGTCGGTTTCTTTCCCAGTTGCTTCGAGACGGTTTACCGAGCTCTCACGGAGATCGCCAACGGAAGATTGGCGCCGGGTAATACTTTTTGCGAATGGGGGAGTGGGTTCGGTGTGACCGCTTCGATGGCTGCCATGTTGGGGTTCGATTCCTACGGTATCGAGATCGATCCGGAGCTCTGTGAAGTCTCTCGGGAATTGGCAAAGCAGCGCGGACTCTCCGTTCGATTCCTGTGCGGCAGTTTTATCCCGGCTGGGTCGGACAAGCTGATCGACCGCGCCTATACCAATCATGACGGGGACATGATGTTGAATCCGCATTCGGATGGAGCGTATGACGAAATGGGAATGGACGTAAGCGATTTCGATCTTATCTTCGCATATCCATGGCCCAAGGATGCCAAACTAACTGGATCTCTCTTTAACAAGTTCGCGTCCAGCGACGCGCTGCTGTTAACCTACAACGGTTTGGAATCCATGCGACTTCAGCGCAAACGCGCGTAGCACGCAACGGGCCTTTCAGCATGGTAAGCACACACGCAGAAGTTTTCGAACAAAACAAATGAACATTGATAGACAAGATGTGCAGGATGTTTTTGAGTCGCTGATCGATTCACTTATGTCGATTGAATCGTTTGTATTCGAGTTTTGGATTGCCAAAATGGATCAATAGGCCGACCTCGATTCCAGTCGCCGTCAGATAGTTAATAATCTGGCCCTGGTGCTCCGGAGCGATCGCCTTTGCAGCTTTGAGCTCGACGATAACTTTTCCTTCAACGAGAAGGTCGGCATAGGACTCGCCAACAACTCATTGATGACTTCGAACGCACAACCATGATCTTCTCGGTGATTTCCCCAAACTGTAAGTCGGATCGACGATCATCCTGTGAATCCTGTCTATCCATGTTCGTTTCTCCAATTGTGTCGAGCATATAGAATAAAGTTGCTTCCGATGATTAAGTTCAGAAACTTATGTGCAGGTGCTTACTTGGCTAACAGTCTGTGCTACGAATTTTGGAATGGAAAAGTCTCATCGATCGGGGCATTGGACAACTGAACTACAAACGGCACGAGTCGTTCGCAAATGCCGGCCATCATTCGAAGTCCCTTGTCAGCAGATGCAGCATGAGGATTGCCGCAACCCGAGTTGGTAGTCAGTAAATGCCATGGACGAGTTATGGATACCCAGCCTTTTTCAAGAGCCTCGAATCGCATCGGGCGGGCTGCACCCTCGTCTGCGTTCAAGCCGCCGTCGCTAGATTTAACCACTAGGTCTGGGCGGTATGCGAGAATCATGGACGTCTCCATTTCGCCTGCATGATCGTCTAGTTGATCAAAAATGGTTTTGCTCAAGTCTCGCACCATTTGAAACCAATTGCACAAAAAGAGTTGGACATCCGTCTTGCCGTACAGTTCACGCATCAACGGCTTCAGTTCGTTTCCTCCGTGGCTATTGAGTATCAGCAGTTTTCGAATACCGCTGGCGGCAACGGATTGGACCAAGTCCTCGACAATACGAAAGAGGGTCGACGGCATGATATTCATTGCCAGCGGAAAGCGTTGCATGTTCGTTTCCGTGCCGTAGGGAATTACGGGAAGGACCACGGGCCTCACACCTTGTTCCCACGCCGTTCGAGCGATTTCCGAAGCGATCCATTCCGCTTCGTAGATGTCCGTTGCATAGGGTAAGTGAAGATTGTGCGGTTCAGTAGCACCGAGTGGCAGAATCGCCATCTGGTATTTGGATTTTCGAACCGCGTCGAGCGTGCACTCGGCTAAAATCCAAGGGCGCGGAGACGGCAGTTGTTGAGTGTCCATGTTTTTATTCATCGGTAACCATCATAACCCGATGCGTAAAGGCGGTGAATTGCACTATCGGTCAACCAGTGCTAGCTTGAGGGACGGATTTCAGCGGGAGTCTTGCGTAACACGCAGTGTAGCAGCCAGTTGTGCCTCCGCGGGATGAAATCCGACGGAAGGCCGATCTCAGGCGTTCAACGTGAAGTGTCCAAAAAGTACTCAAAGCGTTGCACAAAAGAACATGCTAGTGGTAGATTTCAGTCTGCTATTCGTCCATGCGAAATGAAGTCGTTCGTTTATTGTTGAAAGACGTTGGTATGAGTGCGCTCTTGTTATTAAAACTTCGATTGGTGCGGACCCTCTTAAAAAGTTATTTTGCTTTGTGTCTAATGATTCCGCTCCATCTTGGTGGCATGCTTCTTGGTCAATCGCCGGAGAGCGGTCAAGCATTTGAAGATAAAAGCCCTCCGTTAGTTGCGAAAGTTCAGCCAATGGAGGTTGTGCCATTGTTACATGACTTCGACGACGCAGTTCAAAAAGCGAACAAGCTCGATCGTCCCATTTTAGTAATACTCGGGGCGGAGTGGTGCGGACCTTGCAAACAACTTGAGAAGGAACTTGAACAGCCGATCTCCCAATCTATCTTTCAAAGATGGGTCGTGGTTAAAGTCGATATCGACGAGGAGGTTGCACTCGCCAGGGAATGGCAAGTCAATGCAGTCCCGGCTTTCAGGATACTCGGAATGGATCAAGAGGTTGCCGCTAGCATTGACGGCTATGGCGGGCTAAAAAAACTGCAGGCATGGTTAGCGGACAATTTCGATTCCGCCAATCCTTCGACTCTGCGTTTGCTCCGCAATGACAATCCGGTGGATGCAAAGTTAGTGGTTGAATTGATAGCCATGCTTCGCGATCGCAAGCCATCGAAACGCAAGCTAATCACAGAAAAGCTTGCCAAGAATCAAACACTGGCTGCGGGGCCTTTACTAGAAGTGCTTTCTACAGGAAATCTGTCGCAAAAGATTTCCGCATTGGAAATACTTGATAAATGGTCGGCTCCGATCGCTGGCCTGGACCCATGGGAGCCAGATACAATGAGCATCGAACGGCTAGCAATACTACGGGAGTGGATAACGGACTGAGCCAGAAGCCAGACTGACAAATCGACATGACAATCAAGATCAAAAAGGGGCGCGCGCTCGATTCACTCAATTTGACGCCACTCATCGACGTGGTGTTCTTGCTGCTGATCTTCTTCTTGGTCGCGACCCGATTTGCCCAGGATGATCGAGAGTTGCCAGTGCAATTGCCGTCAGCAGTAAGCGCTGTACCGATGACAGCAGAGCCGACTGAGTTGGTAGTGAACGTAGATGCAGCGGGGCAATACATGATTCTCGGTGAACGTATGGCGTTGGATAAAGTCGAGTCGACTTTGCGACGTGCAATCGCAGACAATCCCATCAACCAGATGGTTATTATCCGTGGAGACCGAAACGTTGCGTTTCAAGCGGTCGTATCGGTGATGGACCTATGCACCAAGTTGAAAGTCCAGTCTTACAAAATCTCAACGGAGTCGGAGACTGGATCTTGAACCGCGTCACAGCTAGAAAAAACTCTGGGCTTTGGGTCATGGACGCAGCGCTGTTGCTGTTGGGGCTGATGGTCTTGTTGCTGGTCCTAAGGCTATTGCGGTTCGACAATCCGGATCCGTTTTACAATGCCTGGATCTATCTATTGGGGGTTCCGACGGTATTGATTGCGACCTCGATGATTACGCGAGTACTTGCAAATGATGTGGTTGAAAAATCGATTCAGCTAGGATTTTTGATCAGCGTCGGGGTGCACTTGTTTTTGTTGTTCTTTGCGGTGAATGTCGTTTTGTTCAGCAGCTATACGCCAACGGAGATCCAGAAGGTGGCCGTTGTTAAAGCTTCTCAAAAGTCCATAACTCCTCAATACTTTCAACCCTCGAGTGCCACGAGTGAATCCCGTCCTGACTATATGAAGCCGGTCACAACGGAACAGAATGTTGCCCAGGAAAACTTAGATCCCTCGCAACGTCCAGACGAGTCCGCCAAATTGAACGTGGATCTGGCCAAGGACGAGATCAAACCGACGCTTTCGGAGAGGCCGTTTATCAAACCGAGAAAGGAAGCTTCGCCTAGCCAGCCGACGATTACGTCTACCGCCGAAAAACTCGATCGACCAGACCCAAAGAAGTCTATCGATCGACAGCCAATCGAAGTCGCAGTCCCTAATCTTTTGTCTACTCAACCGAGGCAATTTCAGGAGTTGCAGGCCGCTGCAACGGAGATGAATCGAGTGGAAGCACCGTCACGCAACACAAACGCTTTGGCCGAGATGCCGAAAGCAAACTTAGCGATTGAAAGTCGTGCGAATCAAGGTACCCATCAAGGGATTCAAAAGAGCAATCCCGTTCGCGATGAAAAGAGTCGGAACCGTGCATTGGAAAAGGCCTTGAATCGAGCGGCGAGTGATTTACCTGAGCGCGCTAGTTTGTTGCTTCGTGATTCACCGAAGTCCGATCCTCGTCTTGCAATGAACGGAGAGGCAGGCGGTAGACGCCCGAATCGCGAACCTAGTGAATCGTCTACAGTGCCTGCTTTGAGCCAACCTGTTCCAGCGGTTGGCAACCAACCTTCTAGCGAACCTGATTCCGATTTGAGGGGTGATGTGGTCCAAGCGATGTCCACTCGCAGCGAGTTGGGTAAATCGGAAATCGGAAAGCGTTCGTCTCGCAATAATAGCTTGAATGCCAAGGGAAGCGACTCGATGAGTTTGAGTCCAACACTTGGCGCACCCTCCATCGCGTTAGGGCGCGATGCGTGGACGGCACCTTTATTGGACACGCCACGTAAAGGGCTGGACCCGATCAAGCGTGAGGTCACACTACCGGAGATTCGCGACGCCGAAATGACAACCGATCGGTTGCGACGACCGGAAACAGGTGGTCCCAAGATTGCCAACTCGGCGGTTCCAATTCCTGCTCCGGCCTTTTCACAGAGACTGAAACGCAATCGAGAGCAAGAGGATTCCGCAGCCGAACTTGGTTCGCTTGGCCCACAGACGGAGTTGGCCATCGAGAATGGACTTCAGTTCTTAGCCAAGTACCAAAGGGACGATGGATCGTGGCACTTAGAGGACTTTGGTGAACGAGTCGATATTCGTAGCGAAACGGCAGCGACAGCCCTTGCACTTTTATCGTTTCAAGGAGCTGGGTATACGCACCTGCAATTCAAATACGAAGGCGTCTGCGGAAAAGCGTTGGCTTGGATGATTCGAAACCAGCGTCGTAACGGTGATTTGTACGTTCGAACCGATGCCAAATCGGATGGCAATGCTTGGCTGTATAGTCACGCGATTGCAGCGTTGGCTTTGTCCGAAGCCTATGGCATGACTCAAGACGAATCGATTAAAGGAAACGCACAGAGGGCCATCGATTTTTTGGTTCAAAGTCAGGATCCTCAAGGTGGCGGATGGAGGTATCAACCCAAAATTGGGTCTGATACGAGCGTGACGGGTTGGTGCATGATGGCCCTCAAAAGCGCTGAACTTTCTGGCTTGGTTGTTTCGAAAGAGTCTTACCGCGGTATCGCTAAATGGCTGGAGGGGTCTCAGTCGAGCGAATCACAAAAGTACCTATATCGATACAATTGGCAAGCGACCGATGCGCCTGCGACTCGCCATGGACGCGTGCCGACGCCTGTCATGACCAGTGTGGGGCTATTGATGCGGTTGTATCTAGGTTGGCGGCGGGACAATCCGAATATGCAACAAGGCACGGATTGGTTGATGGAGAGGCTGCCGACCGAGGGGACTTTGCAGAGTCCGCAGAGCGACACGTATTATTGGTATTATGCGACCCAGGTCATGTTTCATATGGGAGCTGAGAAATGGAAGGCATGGTACGGCAGACTCTATCCGTTGTTGATTCGTACGCAAAAAAAGGGGGGAGAATACGTTGGATCTTGGGAGCCAAACGGTCGAATTCCTGATGCTTGGGGTCGATTTGGCGGTAGACTCTACGTAACAACCTTGAATTTGTTGTCCTTGGAGGTCTACTACAGGCACCTTCCAATCTACGAGGCGACCGCCGATTGAACTTGACAATCTGGGACTCGGGAGAAAGATATTGAGGAGCCTAGGGCTCAAGTTAGACATAGGCAACACGATGCGGCTTTTCTTCGATTTAGGAGACGAGTCGCAATTTTTTTTAGCGTACTAGGACACAGGAGTGCACGATGAGCGACTACGTACCGATGACCCGGGACGGGTACAACCGTATCAAAGCCGAAGTGGAACGGCTCGAAAACGAAGAGATGCCTCGAATCTCGGAAAAGATTGCGGAAGCTCGAGCCGAAGGAGATCTCAAGGAAAATGCAGAGTATCACGCTCAACGCGAAAACCAAGGAATGGTTCAGTCCAAAATCAACGCCTTGAAAACCAAGCTCAGCAATGCGCACATTATCGACACTTCGACATTGCCCAAAGATCGTGTGGGCTTTGGTGCGACCGTGAAGGTCAAGGACCCATGGGGCGACGAGGAGGAGTATACGCTTGTTGGCGCCGGAGATGAAGACTACGAAGTTGGCCGGATTTTATCCAGTAGTCCATTCGGGATGGCCCTTGTTGGGAAAAAAGTCGGAGACAAAGTGGAGATACAGGCTCCTCGAGGCAATCTTAAGTTCGAAGTACTATCGATCGAGTTCAAATAGTAATGGCAAAAGAATTCGAAGAGGTTCGAGGTTCGGGTGGACCGCAAAAAGATGTCTCCCTTGGTCCCGCTTGCTTGATCGTGGTGGTCATTGGTGCAATCTGCTTGAGCATTGGAATGATCGCCATGTCCGCCATGATGTCCGGTAGCAAAGGTCGACAAGCCGCCTACTCCGTGCGAGAAATGCTGATTCCCTGGGTTGAGCAGTCGACGCTGAGTAAGTCAGATCGGCAGAATATCGTGGAGCGCCTTACGGACCTGTCTGTTTCCATGGAGCGAGAGGAACTCACATCGCGTCAATTGTCGCGTTTAGCCCTGCGGCTTACCGACAACCCGGTCTTTCAATGGGGAGTGCTGGAGCAATTGATTCAAGCGGCCCAAGAGTCCAAAATGACCGAGGTCGAGAAATTGGAATTTAGATCGGCCTGCGATCGTTTGTTGCGAACTGCTTCCGAAGGAAAGTTGAACATCAATGATATGGAGTTTGCTGTTCAAAATGTTGCAACCAAGGATCCTCGCTCCTCGCGATTAACCATTCGAGAAAATCCGAACGAGGAGCGGTTGCGAGAGTTTCATCGCAGGATAACGGCCATTGCCGACAAACTATCCATGACCAAAGAAGCGTTCGACAAAAGCCCATCTCAAGTAATCGTTGCCATGGTCGACGATGCGCTGTCGCAAAAGGACTAACGCGGCGGAAACAAAGTTTCAACCATGGTTGCCAGTTTGAGCGTATCGAACTAGACGAAATCCAACCCGGGCTTCAGGAACCCATTGTAGATATCCTAGCTAGCTAGCCTGGATATTGCATAGGTTTGTTATTGCATGAGTTCGGCGCTCGCGAAACAGTCGCGAGGCAGGTTTTTTTCGAATTTCGCTAGTTTGTCGC
>JAYVPJ010000034.1:0-31484 GCA_043757445.1 Pirellula sp.
TTTGATTCGATCGTTGTGGCAGTGTCGCTCCGCGACACTGAATTGCCGAGTCGCGGAGCGACGTCGGCTACATGTTATGCCAAAATACTTTTTCACGCGCGCTTATCTTTGCAAACCATTGCGAACTCGCTTCGAAACAAATCGATTCCCCGACGTGAAATGTTCTTTCAACTTAGACCTTAGGAAATAGACTCATGAAAACGCTACTCACCTTCGCTCTCGCGCTGTTGACTTCGCAAGCTGCACTGCAATCTGCCGCCGCTCAAAATGTTAACGCGGAAGAATCCAAAATCGCTGCAGTCAAGCTAGCGGACGATTCTCGCATTGCCACGATGCGTTCGCCATCTCGAGAGAAACTAGATGCTATCTTTTCCGATAGCTTGCGTTATGCACACTCCAATGGGATTGTCGATACAAAGACGTCTTTCATCGAACTCTTAAGCTCAGGAAAGACCAAATATCTCGGTTATGATCACAAAGATCGCACCATTACGTTTCCCGTACCAGACATAGCGCTGGTAGTCGGTCAAGCACGCGTTCAGGCGGAGAGCGCTTCGGGCAAGATGGATAATGTGCTGAGCTACCTCTCAGTCTGGCGTTTAGAAAACGGACAGTGGCGTTTTCTCGCTTGGCAATCATGCCGACTCCCGGCCCCCACCAACCCATAACAACGGTATCAATTAAGTCGTAATTGGTTTTTATCCTCCTCAACCCATCAAAACAACGCGGGATGATCGTGAAGATACGGTTTCGCCTTAAGCAGTTACGCATTAGTTTTCGAACAAAACAAATGAACATTGATAGACAAGATGTGCAGGATGTTGTCAAGTCGCTGATCGATTCAATTGTGTCTTGTGAATCGTTTGTATTCGAGTTTCGGATTGCCAAAATGGATCAGTAGGCTGACCTGGATTCCAGTCGCCTTCAAATAGTTAATAATCAGGGCCTGGCGCTCCGGAACGAACGCACAACCGATGACTTTCTCGGTGATTTATCCGAACTGTAAGTCGGATCGAAGATCATCCTGTAAATCCTGACTATCCATGTTCGTTTCTTCAATTGTGTCGAGTATTTAGGATAAAGTTGCTTCCGAGCTGACAGGCCTATTTTCTCGGTTTCGTTGCTAGTTTTTAACTAATTGATTATCCTAAATCGTTAACCCACCTCGGCGACGTTCGCCAAATCCCGCTAATTCCGCCATACGTAGTCCTGCCCAAGGAAAGCATCCGTGCTTGTTCCAATGCCATTTTCTAAGACGTCTGAGAATTTCGTATGGTCGATGGTTCGAATTGCAAGTTTGATGTATGCCCTGGTTTTGCTCGGAAACACTATTGCGCTGGGTGGTGACAAACTGGGCGACGATAATCTTGCGGAAAAAGAGGCTTTCTTTGAAACCAAAGTCCGACCACTTTTCACCAAGCACTGCGTCGAATGCCACGGGCCCGCTGAACAGTCCGGTGAATTGCGACTTGACGTGCCATCTGCAGTCACAAAAGGGGGGAGCTTAGGGCAAGCCGTTATTCCAGGCGACCTAGAAAAAAGCCCCATCATTCGCGCGATTCATTACAATGATTCATCGCTGGAAATGCCACCCAAAGGGAAACTAGGCGTCGATGAAATTGCCATCCTCGTCGAATGGGTCCGGACCGGCGCGGTTTGGCCTAAAGACAATGAGCTTTTTGCCAATGATTTGCTTCCGCCGGCTCAAAGGATCGATCAGATTCGCGGGTCGCATTGGTCCTACCAACCAATCAAGGAGGTGGCCCCGCCAGAAGTCAAGAACGCACCATGGCCAAAACAACCGATCGACCGTTTCATTCTATCCGCTTTGGAATCAAAAGGACTTGCGCCAAACAACCCAACCGACCGAAAAAGTCTCATCCTGCGAGCATGCTTTACGCTGACTGGATTACCGCCAAGCTATGATGAGGTCAAAGCCTTTGAGGCAGACAAGTCGTTGGACGCGTTCGAAAGACTAATCGATCGATTGCTGGAGAGTAAGCACTACGGGGAACGATGGGCACGGCACTGGCTCGACTTGGCTCGATTCGCCGAGACCACGGGTTACCAAGCTGGAAATCGCGACACGCGTTATCCGTACGCATATACTTTTCGAGATTATGTCATCAACGCTTTCAATGATGACAAGCCATTTAATGAGTTCATCATCGAACAGTTGGCAGCAGACCAACTCGAACTCAACGACGCAAATCGTCCCAAGCTAGCTGCACTAGGCTTCCTCACTGTAGGCAGGAAATTTATGGGAAACCAACACGAGATCATCGACGATCGAATCGATGTCGTGACGCGCGCGTTTTTGGGGACAAGCGTTGCATGCGCGCGCTGCCACGATCACAAATACGATCCGATTCCGACTGCGGATTACTATTCGCTCTATGGAGTTTTTGCAAGCTGCCAAGAACCTGCGGACCTGCCACTCTTAGGTGAACCTTCCGCCACACCTGGTTACGATGAGTTCTTAACAGCCACTGCGGAAAAGCAAAAGGAAGTCGACAGCTGGCTTGAGAAAAAGCGAGTCTCTACAGAAGAGGAGCTTCGGTCACATATTTCTGACTATATGATTCACCTGGCGAAGCTAAAGAATGAAAGCAGCCCTAAGAATGTTAAGAAGATTGGCGATCGCGGTCCATTGCGACCTCGGGCTGTTTCTAGATGGGAAGAGTTCATGAAAAGCCCAACAGCGCAGAGCCATCCCGTTTGGGGTTTTTTGAATCGCTTTGCATCCTTTCCTCAGGCCACATTCCAAGCGGAGTTCAAGAGTCTGCTGCAAGGACCTTCTGAGACACTATCGAGCTTGAATCCAAGCCTTGTGGAAGCGCTTCGAGAATCGGCACCCGAATCGATCATGGAAGTCGCTCAAACAGTTGGAAAGAAACTAGAAGGCATCTTCACCAACTGGAAGGAACTTCGCAAAAAGGACGCCACTGCAACCCGGCTCCCAAACGACAACGATGAAGCGCTACGTGTCGCTTTGTTTGCAACCGACAATCCAACGGCCCTGAATTCGGAACAGATGATTGCTATGTTGGATCAAGGTGAACGCAATGAATACAATCAGCAACTCGGAAAGATCAAGGGTGTGGAGGCATCGCATCATGGCTCACCCCCTCGCGGCATGGTGATTAACGACAAACCCACTCCGCACGATCCAGTTATTTTTAAGCGAGGACAGCCTGGCAATGCTGGCGACAGTGTCCCTCGACGTTTTTTGCAGTTTTTATCCCAAGTTGACGGTGGCAAGCCATTCACGAAAGGAAGCGGTCGATTAGAACTAGCGCAAGCGATCGCGAACAAGGACAATCCGCTCACCTCACGAATCCTCGTCAATCGAATTTGGCAACATCATTTCGGTGCAGGACTGGTGCCGACCGCTAGCGATTTTGGAGCTCGCGGTGACAAGCCTTCGCACCCTGAATTGTTGGACTACCTAGCCAGCGAATTCATGAAGGATGGTTGGTCGATTAAGCGATTGCAAAAACGGATCATGCTTTCGGCCACATGGCAACAATCGAGCGAAGTGCACAGCCTGGGCGAAACGCTTGATCCAGAGAACAAGCTTCTTTGGCACATGCCTCGACGTCGTTTGGAGTTTGAGCCATTGCGCGACCGGCTATTGACCGCAACGGACAAACTGGACCGGCGTATCGGCGGTCGATCGGTGATGATTCACGAGGATGCCACACGACGCGGGCTCTATGCTTACGTAGACCGGGAAGACATTCCTGGCTTATTGGCCAGTTTTGATCTTCCAAGCCCGGACGCGAGCCAAGCGACGCGCGCTCGAACGACGGTGCCGCAACAAGCGTTGTTCTTTATCAATGCAAAGTTTGTGATTGGACAAGCGGAACAACTTGCTGCGAAGTCATCAACGATCGCCTCCACGGACGAGCGATTAAAAGCCCTCTATCAAGTCACGCTTGCTCGAGACCCAGATGAACAAGAGATGCGCATGGCGAAAGATTTTTTGGTGGCTGCTCAAGCTGCACCGCCGAAGATCGATGCTTGGGTGCAGTTGGCGCAGGTATTGTTTTTAAGTAACGAGTTCGCTTTCGTTGATTGACCGGAAACCACTTGCCGGAAACCACCTGCCAGAGTATTGAGTACGAGATGAACCAACCCGATCCACTTTCGATCCTTCGTGCGATGAATGCGATGCCATCCAGCCGCCGCGAGTTTTTGCAGCGAAGCGGTGTTGGTTTTGGCTCGATTGCGATGGCTGGTTTATTGGCGGAGGAACCCGGTCGACTATTTGCCGATTCCGCGTCGGCTGGGCAAAACAGTCTGAATCCGATGTCTCCCAAGCAACCTCACTTTGCTCCGAAGGCCAAGGCGGTCATTCATCTTTTCATGAACGGTGGTCCATCGCAGGTGGACACGTTTGACCCCAAGCCAGCCCTCGATAAATATCACGGACAGGCTTTACCGAACAACTTGCGAACGGAGCGGGAGACCGGAGCGGCCTATCGCTCGCCGTTCAAATTTCATAAGTATGGACAAAGCGGTATCGAGGTCAGCGAATTGTTCTCGCACGTCGGCGAAATGATCGACGACGTGTGTGTGGTTCGCTCGATGCATGCCAACGTACCGAATCACGAACCGTCGTTGATGCTGATGAATTGTGGAGATGCGACCTTGGTACGGCCAGCGGTCGGCTCGTGGGTTACGTATGGGTTGGGGAGTGTCAATCAAAACTTACCCGGATTCATCGCAATGTGCCCAAGCGGCTATCCGATCAAAGGGTCCGAGAACTGGCAGTCCGGCTTCTTGCCCGGCGCCCATCAAGGTACGTACGTTAACACCAAGAACCAGGATATCGAAAAACTGATTGCCAACATTCGCAACGCTTCGGGCATCAGCCAATCGGATCAACGGCGACAACTCGATTTGCTCCAGGCAATCAATCGCCGACATGAAGATGCGAGGCAACATGATGCGGAACTTGAATCGCGGTTGCAGAGTTTCGAGTTAGCCTACCGCATGCAGATGGAGGCGAGCGAGGCTTTCGATATCAGTCAGGAACCGAAATCGATTCAAGAAATGTACGGCAATACCGTTCAGGCGAAGCAGATTCTGATTGCGAGGCGGCTGGTCGAACGGGGTGTGCGATACATTCAACTATGGCACGGTGCAGGGCAACCGTGGGATAGTCACGACAAAATCGAAGAGAACCATCGGAAACTTGCAGGCGAATGCTCGCAGGCAATCGGTGCTTTGCTCAAGGATCTAAAGCAACGCGGACTTCTCGATAGCACGCTTGTTGTTTGGGGAGGAGAGTTTGGTCGGACACCGACAGTGGAACTACCCAAGCCAGGGGCAAACGCGGGAACAACGAGTGGCCGGGATCACAATCACTATGGTTTCACGATGTGGCTTGCGGGAGGCGGGGTCAAGGGAGGACATGTTCACGGAGCAACCGACGAATTCGGATTCCAAGCGGTCGAGAACCAGGTGCATGTCCATGATTTGCACGCGACGATGCTTCATTTGCTGGGCTTCGACCACACGAAGCTAACCTACCGCTATGCAGGTCGAGACTTCAGGCTTACTGACGTACACGGAAACGTCGTGCACGACATTATCGCCTAGGGCATCGGAACCGTGGGGCGAGCCCCACGGCTAATAAATGACGCCGCTAACGCGGCTCAGCAACGCTTCCCCCCAAGGATAGGTTGCGAAAAAATGGCTGGTTCGTAGTTGCGATTGAAATTACAATAATAACAGGGTTTGCTGCCGTCGAAAAACGCGATCGTCGTTAAGACGGCTAGCATCTGCAGTTCAATGACGTCGACGCTGCCTTAGAAAAGGATCGTCTCTTGTTCTGTCGCCGTCATAGAAAGTTGATGAATTGGAAAGGTAATCATGAGCACAGAAACGATTGCCGGAGAACAACGGGTTTTGCTTCGTTCGATTTCCTGGCAAACCTATGAAACACTGGCGGACAATCCAGATAGGGCAGGGCGATTGTTGACGTACGATCAAGGAGTATTGGAAATCATGTCGCCATCGAAAGCTCACGAGTCGGACAAATCGATACTTGGTCGTATGGTGGAGATGTATAGTCTGCAGCACGACATCGATATTTGTTCGTCTGCGTCGACTACCTTCAAACGGAAAGATCTGGAGCGTGGCTTTGAAGCCGATGAGTCGTATTACATTCGCAACGAGTCGATAGTGCGAAACAAGCGCGCGATCGATTTGTTGGTGGATCCACCACCCGATCTAGTAATTGAAATCGAAATGTCGCGTTCGGCGATTAACAAACTTGCCTTGTTCGCGTCGATTGGTATTCCTGAAGTTTGGCGATATGATGGCAATCGATTGTGGCTCGGTCGCCTAAATGGAGACGTCTATGAACCGAGCAATTGCAGCATCGAATTGCCCGGGTTTCCCATCGACGCAGCCGTCGAAATCCTTCAGTCGATCGGCTCAGCTAGCGAAACAGAACTGATCCGCCGCTTCGTCAAGGCTTGCTGATTCGACTCTGCAGTTATACGAGGGTCAGAATAAAGCAGAATCAAGGTGAAGCAGGGCACATTCACAACGGTTGCAACTCTCGGGTGGCTTCGACCCCTATGTCGGAAGGATGTTTGATCCTTCACCCTTTGGATTGGTCTGCCATTATTACGCTATTTCTCAAAGAGTTCCCTGCTACTGCTGACTGGAAATCAGGCGGCGACCGTCTCGGAAAGAAGATTGGCTCAGTAACCGTTGGCGCATAGATCACCTTGACACCCTTGTTGCCACCTCAAGGACTCCTGACACCTTTGTTGCCACCTGACCCCTTTGTTGCCACCCCTTTGTTGCCACCTCGGAAATCCCTTTACACCTGTCGCAATACGAGATAAGCTACACTGACCTGTCTAACCGAATCCTACCTTTAAAATCTCTCATGAATCGTCGTCGTTTATTGCTTCGTTCGGTGGTCGCAACGCTCGCGTTGCCGAGCTTGCCATCATTCTTGATGCGTTCCGTACAGGGAGGCTCTTCGCTGCGGGCAGTAGATGGTTCGGTCGACGGTGCAAAGCGTTTCGTGGCGATTGGCAATCTTCTCGGCTTTCAAGTCAAGCAACTGTTTCCGCAGGTTGCCGGTTCGAACTATGAGAAGACCACGCTGCTCGAGCCGCTCTGGGGGAATCGCGACCAAATCACGGTCTTTCGAGGATTGGATCATGGTGTCAAGGGTGGACACTTCGCTGTTCATAGTTTTCTTTCCGGTATTCTCAATTCCGAGGCCCAGAACCGTCCTGATGGCAACGTTACCCTCGATCAGTTTCTCGCCGATGAAATCGGTACAGCGACCCGCTTCCCTTCGCTAACGGTAGGCTCGGAAGGTGGAATTCACGGCGGTTGCCAGATCGCCTGGACGAAATCCGGCGTACGTGTTCCTCCGATCACGGGTCCCGCTGAACTATTTGATCGTCTCTTCATAAGCGATTCCCAAGAACGACAGGCTCGGCGCCGCCAAGAAAACGATTTGCAATCATCGATTCTGGACGCGGTCCGAGAAGAGGCGAAAGGTCTTTCAAGACGTATCAATCAAGAGGACAAAGCCAAGCTTGACGAGTACTTTACGTCGGTTCGGGACGTCGAAAGGCGTCTCGAACTCCGTCAGCGTTGGACGAACCAACCTAAGCCCACTGCGCCCTTCGAGAAGCCCGCCAATCGAAATGCAGTCGAGGATCTCCCCTTGCTCTATGATTTGATCGCACTCGCTTTACAGACGGATTGCACCCGGATCGCAACACTTGAAATTGGCGGCGATTTCCTACCGCAACATCTCGACATCAAACGTGACTACCATGGTCTATCACATCATGGAAACGACCCAGAATCGATTGAAAGTCTCATCAAACTGGAACGATATCAGATCCAACACTTTGGCAAGTTCTTGACACGGTTATCTGGAATACAGGATGGAGAGCGAACGCTGCTCGACTCGACCGCAGTGCTTTTTGGGAGTGGTATGGGAGACGCGAACTCGCACAAAAACTCGGACCTGCCGATTATTCTTGCTGGTGGCGGATATCGTCACGGTGAGTTTCGTGAGGTGCCACGCGACGGTATCAAAAAAGTGCCGCTGAGCAATCTCTTTGTCGATATCGCTCAGCGGATGGGAGTCGAAGTCGAATCCTTTGGTAATAGCACAGGACGTTTTTCTTAATTGCAGTTTTTCTTGAACGTCGTGTTGGTTGGCGCCGTTAAACTCACGTAGTGGTGTTTTGAAAATAGAAGTAATCATGCACTCTCTATCGCTGCGGCTCATCGCATTAGGCAAATTTTCTGCAATCGTCGCGATGTTGACTGCTTCCCGGGTCCAAGCTTACGACGGTATTTCTCCCAGGGAGATTCAGAAGTTTGTTGGTAAATATTGCTCCGAGTGTCACAGCGCCAAGGCGCACAAGGGAGACCGCGAGTTCGAGTCGTTCACTTTGCCAATCAAGTCGGAGGCCGGCATCATCGAAGCGAAAGACATCGTCGACCAGTTGACACTCAAGGAGATGCCACCTCAAGAATCACTACAGCCCGGAGTCGACGAGCGACTTGCCGTCATCCGAAGTTTGCGGAAAGAGATTTCGGATGCTCGCGGCAAGGTTGCAAGCTCAGGTGGCCGCACCGTGCTCCGCCGACTTACGGTTCGGGAATATGAGAACACTTTGGCGACACTTTTCGGTCGACGAGTTGATACGCTCGGTCTGACGGCGGATTTCCCCAAGGAGCAGACGAGTCGACATCTCGACAACATAGGTATGTCGCTGGTAACGTCCGGATTTCTTGTCGATCAGTACTTTCAAGCTGCGAATCGTCTTGTCGAAATGCGATTAGGCAAGCCTATACTCGAGCCCCAAACCTGGACCTTCAACGATCACTTTGTCCAGTATGAAGAGTTGCAGGGCCCACATAAATCGGTCTTCAACTTCCGCTATTTAAACCTTTACGAGCAGCCCAACACCGACACGCGGCAAGGGGGCTACGGACACATCGAGGATTTCTTGCGTGGAGTCCCCACGTCAGGTCTTTATGATATCGAGGTCGAGGCCCAGGCTATGCATCGGAATACAAACTACGATCCAAAGATCTTCGGTATCGACTTGTCGGAGCCCTTTATTCTCGGGGTCATACCGGGGGACATTACGAAGGGTCACATCCACTACCCACAAGCCATAGAGCCACTTCTCGCCTCCGCACTCGTGCCGGACGAGAGTCCAACGAGGCTACCCTTCCGCGTGTGGCTGGAAGCTGGGCAAACACCGCGATTCATCTTCCCAAATGGCCCCTTTGAATCTCGCGCTTCGGTGCTCAAGGTCAACAAAGAATACAAGGATGAATTTACGATTAAAGAGGACAAAGGGGTGAGCCGCGCAAATCTTTTGCGTGAAGGAAAGCTACCGCACATTCGCATTAGTGAGGTCAAGATCACTGGTCCTGTGCATGAGCCAGAGGGATGTGCAGAAGAAGTCGCCGTTTTTGGTAAAGGCGGTTTCCACGAAGATCATGTCGAGGCTCAGCTGAATTCGTTTGCCGAGAAAGCCTTTCGTCGGCCACTTTCAGAGAGCGATCGCCGGACTATCCGTGAGCTCTATGGAAAGAGGATTGCAGAAGATGCCTCGCCACGTCAAGCCGCCTTGGATGTAGTAAAACTCGTCCTTTGCTTGCCATCGTTCCTTTACTTCAGCGAAATTACTGACGAATCTGCTGCGGCATTAAACTCGTACGATCTAGCCTCGCGACTCGCCTACGCCCTCTGGGCGACATCCCCTGACGAAGAGCTACTTAAATCTGCGAAATCAGGCCAAATTGTTCGAGATGAGGAGCTAAGAAAACAGATTCATCGTATGCTAGAAGACGGACGCATCAGCGGCTTCGTGAACGGTTTCCTTGACAGTTGGCTAAACCTTCGAGACCTCGGCGGAATGCCACCGCCACGCGAGACAAATCTCGCTTTTTATGCCGAGGATCTTCCTGCGTCGATGAAGGCCGAGGCTGGCTATTTCTTTCGTGATCTTCTCGTGAACGACGGTTCCGTGGCTCGATTCATCGATGCGGACTATACCTTTGCCGATAAGAAGTTGGCCAAGCTCTACGATTTACCCGAGCAGAAAACGTTGCGGCTGGCTGATGGTTTTCAAAAGGTGTCGCTACTTGGGAACCCACATCGAGGCGGCCTGCTCGGGATGGCGGCTGTGCTCACGGTAAGTGCCAACGGAGTCGAGACGTCTCCCGTCACTCGCGGCGTCTGGGTGAGTGAAAACATTCTCGGCATACAGCCTCCTCCTCCACCTGATGAAGTGCCGGCGATCGATCCCGATGTGAGTGGCGCTACCAATATTCGCGAACGCCTGGCGAAACACCGCAATGATGCCACCTGCGCTGAATGCCATCGCAAAATTGACCCCCTTGGCTTTTCTCTAGAATCCTTCGATCCTGTGGGACGTTGGCGTACGAACTATCCCGGCCTCGCGAAAAGCAAAGCGTTTGGAAACACAATCGATTGCTCTGGCGAGTTTCCGTCGGGTGAAAAGTATGAAGGCTTTGCCGATTTTAAGAGGATTATCAGCAATACCCGACAAGACCTTTTCGTACGACATCTCATCAGCCAATTCCTTGCTTATACAACCGGTCGTCTCATGGAAGCGTCCGACGATGTTGTGATCGACGAGCTTCATCGCAAGATAAAGGAAGACGGGTTGGGGCTTCGCACTCTAATTATAGAATGCATTATCAGCGATATCTTTCGGTCGCGATAAGCTACGCTTAAACGGAGGTGAATAAAGGTGTCAGCGACTTAGACTGGAAGGCAGTCCAGGTGTAGCGAGAAGGAGCTACAATTGACAAGGCTGAGTCGATCAGAAAATTTACAGGAACGAATCGGATGTCAACAGCTCCAAAGCACTCCATGGTTTTGGCGAGTTTTCGTGAGAGGACGCAATGCCACGACCACCTCGAGCCGATGATACGAGTTAGGCCGTGTTGGCGACCGGCTTTACTATCACATCAACTACCGAGTGCATAATCATCGAAGAGGAAAAGCTGACGTAGGTCCGATTTCTTTTTTGGCTTAGGCAAAGGATCTCGCTTCTTCCGAGAACCATGTTTTAGAAACACGCGTTTCGAGTCGTCTATGGCCGAATCGGTTTGCCGTATCGCAAAGATCTTTTCTTGAGCGGACCGGTAAGCTGTTCGATGCTCGACGATCGGCAATGGGTAGTCGCGACCAACAACGCAACCGACTTGAGACTGCACGTTCATGGGCATAAGTTGTGGTTCTGGTAAATATTCATTCGGGACACGCGCGAGTTCTGGAACGTATTGCCTGATGAATGCTCCCGACGGGTCGTGATCGATCACCTGTTTCGCAGGTGAGTAGATGCGTATCGTGTTGATGCCCGTTGTTCCTGATTGCATTTGGCATTGTGAAAAATGGATGCCTGGCTCGAAGTCTAAAAAATGCCTAGCAAGATGAACGGCAGTTGGGCGCCAGTGAAGCCACAAATGATTGGACGCAAATGACATCAACATCGCTCGCATGCGAAAATTGATCCAACTGTTCTGGCTGAGTGCCCTCATGCATGCGTCAATCATCGGATAACCGGTCTTGCCCGCCTGCCATGCCTCGAAACGTTGTTGATTAAAATCGTTTTCTCGAAGGCCATCGTAAACGCGACTGATGTTTTCAAATTCGAGCGCCGGCTCGTCCTCCAGCTTTTGCATGAAGTGACAATGCCATGCCAATCTTGATGAAAACGACTTGAGGGAACTCAACCAACGCGAATCGATCGAACCGACTGGTGCTTCTCGAATCTCGTGTTGCCTAGCAACCAACTGTTGATGTACTGACTTCATCGAAAGACATCCCCATGCTAGGTAAGGACTCAAGCGACTGCAGTTGTCTGACGCAGTCACTGGACTCGACATCCCCTTTCGATAGTTGGCGCCTCGGACGGTCAAGAAAGACTTTAAGGTTTCGTTCGCTTTGGACTCACCACCAACTTGAAGGTTTTTTTTCCGCGTCGACGCTAGGCCAAGCTCCTCACCTTTGGGCATTCTTCCCCAATCGAACTCGCTTGGAATCAACATGCGTGTTGGAGTAGGGGTAATAGGTGCAATCATTCGCTTTTGCCAGAGCTCGGCCCATCCATTGCGGCTTTTGAGAGGTCGAACGACTCCATTCTGAGCATACTGGATCCAAGCAATCCCAGCGTGCCGAGCCCATTTCGCCACACGTCGATCTCGATCGTAGGTGCATTCATTGCCGGTCTCTTCGTGCGAGTATAGACCAGCAATATCAAACTCGCGTGCTAAATCGACGAAGACATTGGGCAGCTCACCGCTTCGAATAGCCAATCGCCCTCCCGACGTGAGTAGATTTTGCGACAGCTCCTCAAGCGACTGAACAATGAAGTCAAAGTGAGAACGATCCATTTCGGGCATCGCCCAAAGACTCGGCTCGAAGATATACAAAACGACGGTTGGCCCAGATCGGGCAGCTTCAAAAATCGGCAAGTGATCGTCTAACCGGAGATCCCGTTTGAGCCAAACGAGACGAATTGCTTTTTGTGTCATCTTACGCCTTACGCTGGTATGTGTTAAGGACGGTCGGTTGGATTTTGTCGCCAGTCCGTCGACATCGTTCGCTACAATACTTCACCTGTTCCCATACCTGCTTCCACTTTTTTCGCCATGAAAAAGGGCGATTGCACGCCACGCAAATTTTCATCGGAAGGTTAGCCCGCGAATTGTTTTTCATTGTTGAATTGGCTCATTTTCGCGTTCGTGTTTTGGCTGAATGGAACCCAAAAACTTTAGTGATAGGTCAAGGCTCAATTGCCGAGGGAAGCCGATGCGGACTCTTTCATTCGCGGCGGACATTCATTGCGCCAACGGTGTCGTGCTCGCAGTCGATTCAGTGATTTTGCCAAGCTAACTTGCACAAGAGTCGCCTGGTCATTAAAATCGTCCAACTTCTTTTAGAAGCAAATCGCACGCGTTCGAGTGAGCGATCAACAGAAATTCATGCTCTAGCCACTAGGTTTGTCGGAGCGATGGACAAAATGTACGCAGATCAATTAATTTTTAGCACTCTTTTTCTCAAGGCCCTTCGATGAACTCCCCGCTTTTTAAAAATTTATCGACCCTTTGCTTTGTTCTTGGATTCGCATCGATCATTGGTTCGATTGCGATTTGGTTTTTGACGGGCGGGGAATCGGCGGAAGCGAAGGCTCACGCTGAACGCTTCGGAATCTTCGTCGGACTTTGGGCACCGACATTCTTCGCACTGTCCTGTAGGCTACAAGGTGAAATCCGACCACGTTAGTACCGACGAGTGCTCGACACTGAATAGGGTTAGCCTTTGTGATTCACTTTGCACCTATCGCTGAATATTGAAAGAAGGCTGAGCATTGACAGACGGACTCGCCCAGCGAGTGATTGTTTCGTGAATCAATTCCGTGGGCAAGTATTCTTGTTCTAACCTCCCTCGCAATTCGCGAACCAATCTCCCATAGAGTTCTTGCTCGGAAACAATGAGTCCACAGGGCGATTCGGGACCGGCAATGATAGGCTCGACAACTGCGGACTCTGAAAACTCATCATAGATTTCCGACGTCATCAACAATGCTTTCAAGTGTGGCAAAGACATTCTTGCTTTGGCAAGAAACCGGAGCCCCCAAGTATCGATATCTCCCCAGTAGGCAACCTCTTTCGACTTCAGCCAATTGCCGCTTGTCCAACTCAAATCAAATCCTGCCCCGAGGACTGCAACGGCTCCTGGAAGTTGTGGCAGTTGGTGTTGACTAGTCTCGTTTTCAATAATAATCAGCCGATTGCCTGGAAGAGGCGAATTGAGCAGCTCAGAGCTTCGTATCCTTGATTTTTTAAAGGGCAGAAGCGATCCATCCAAATCAACTACTAGCAACCAATGATCATCTTCTTGATATGCACCGAGAAAACTCTTGAAGCCAATTCGACTGACTTCTTTGTCAAAGCGTAAATCAAGGAGTGCGGTCAACAATTGTTCGTGGCGCTCAAAAAATTTCGTGTCTGATCCCTCGAATGACATAGTTCGCATTGGTCGACCTTTCGCGCACTGAGGGCTAAGGTGAACCGCAAGACGTGCCGCTTGAATAACTTCCTGAATTGGTTGGCTTCGCCAAAGCGACGGTCTCCTTATGAGCAAAGAATGAAACATGGGGTCGATCTCTTTCACGATCGTCGACATCCGCTGAAATTCGCGCCGAACTTCCAATTCATCAATTCCGTCGATCCACTCCATTGGACCATGAAGCATCCAGCGATGTGGAATACTCACAGTCTCGGGAAGCGACGGGAAACGGGCTGGTTTCCAAACTACATAACCTACGTTCACTTGCCTCCACGCTTCAATGTGTTTCTTGACACGAACCGCTTCTTTTAAAACCAACTGCAGCGATGGGCGTCCTATCGGTAAATCAATTGGCCAAGCGTCAGGCAAGGCGAGCAATCTTCTTACGCGATGGATCGGATTTTCCCATTGTCGGCGTAGAACAAGCTTGAGGTCAAAGTGAGATTTCAATTCGTGCGTCCCGTGTGTCTTACGTTTCCAAATTCTTGTTGCGCATTATATAAATCGATGCCACCCACTTTATTGCTGGTAGATTTCAGTCTGCCGCTCACCTTAGAAGCGTAGGCCAAAACCCCCTTCCCGCATCCTCGGCGTCGGCGTTCGTCGAGCTTATCATCCGCCCGCAACGGCGCCCCAAATAATAAATGGCTCGATTCCGGCTAACACAGCGTCGGGCAGAGGTGTACCGGGTGGTTCATGGGACATGTCTTTCTCACATGCAAAGTATCGAAGTAAAGGGCGGCGTTTTTTTGTCACATGATCTCGAATCGTACCACGGAGCATCGGGTAGGACAATTCGATAGCGTCGAGCACCGTGTCTGGAGTGGCAGAGCCATCGAATTCAAGTAATATCTCGTCGCCGACTTGAGCGAGGGTTTGCAAGTGATATGGCATTATAACTCGGATCGAGCACTTGTTCATATCAGAGTTTGGACCTCGACCGATAGCACTCGCGGCAAGTCGCGAACAATGGCAGTCCAATTGTCTCCACCATCTGGCGAGACATAGACTTGGCCACCCGTTGTGCCGAAATAGATACCGCACTTGTCTAGTGTATCTGTGGCCATAGCGTCGCGTAGAACGTTAACGTAACAATCACGCTGGGGTAGTCCTTTGGTGAGGGGTTCCCAATCGTTTCCACCCGTCCGACTTCGGAAAACGCGGAGCTTGCCTTCATGTACGAAGTGCTCGGAATCGCTTTTGATGGGCACGACGTAGATCGTCTCAGGCTCGTGAGCATGCACCTCGATAGGAAACCCAAAGTCCGTCGGTAGGTTACCGCTGATGTTGGTCCACAGGTCACCCGCGTTGTCGGTTCGCATTACATTCCAATGCAGCTGCATGAAAACCACATCGGGTCGCGAGGGATGCAACGCCAGTCGATGCACGCAATGACCGATCTCTGCATCGGGGTCCGGTATGTACTTTGATTTCAAACCACGATTGATGGGCTTCCAAGTCGTTCCTCCGTCGTCGGTTCGAAACGCACCAGCTGCCGAGATGGCAACATAGATACGTTTCGGATTGCTAGGATCGAGCAAAATGGTGTGAAGCCCTAATCCACCTGCTCCAGGTTGCCACTCGGAACCACGTTGATTGCGCAGCCCTGGTAGCTCTTTCCAGGTCATCGCAGCATCAACTGACCGGAACAAGGCCGCGTCTTCTGCACCAGCATAGACGATGTCGATATCTGTCGGTGACGGTTCGAGATGCCAGATCCGCTTGAATTCCCAGGGATGTGGAGTGCCGTCATACCACATGTGTGTTCCTGCATTGCCTTCGTAAACAAATCGATTGCTAATTCCAGGAGGTTGGCCGGTGAACTCAGGTGCTGATTCTCCACCCGGTTGTTCCCAAGTCTTGCCGCCGTCGTTCGAGCGCTGAATCACCTGTCCGAACCAGTCGCTACACTGCGATGCATATATCCGACTAAGGTCTAATGGCGATCCTTTCATGTGGTACACCGTCCAGCCCGCAAAGAGTGGGCCTTCGATCTCCCATTTGTCGCGAGTGCCATCGGAAGTAAATATGAACGCACCCTTTGCGGTGCCCACGAGAACTCGAACACTGCTCATTGCATTCTCTCCATCTGTCTATTTGCCACCGAATCAAAGCGCAATTAAAAAGACACTTCTCGCTGATCGCCGCCGACCTCGGAGGTCGTGCAGCTTATTTGCCAGGGTTTTCCCGTGTAAGTCACCCTCCCTCGGGGAGGGTCGGCCTTGGGCCGGGGAGGGTGACCCGAATTGTACAATCGCTTCTTCCACTTCACCCTCCCGACGCTTCGCGAGACCCTCCCAGAGGGAGGGTGACTAAGCTGGACGACGTTCTCGTGTCGGTGGAATCAAGTCTGATAAGCTAGTACAAGGACGTACAGCTTACCTCGCCACCGCCTCGTCCGCGAAGCCGGAGGCTTCGCGGACGATGCGGTGGCGCTAGGGCGGTTTCGTTCGTTTTCTAGCCAGAAAGTCATGCCTACCCTTAAGCAAGCGCACGGGTGTGGTGGCGATGAGCGAGAAGTCTCGATAAAAAACCGTTTTACGAAATTGTAATAGAATTTCGGAGCTGGAATGTGGCCATCCTAGGTTGAGACGAAAAAAAATTGCCGAATGCTGCATTCGTCGTTCGGACGGAAACATAACCAAAAAATTTGGCGGACAGCGTTGCAGGTTACGACTCTCATAGTTGGGTGGAAATTTCTACACAATTCAATAATTCGAAACGGAGTCTGTCTGATGCTGAAAAATTGCCGATCTATGCGTATGGAACGCTTGGAGGGAAGATCCCTGATGGCAGGAGATGTTGTCGCAGCCATTCAACTTGGGAGCCTAAAAATTGAAGGGGATAGTCAAGCAAATGATGTATCCGTCGTAGATCTCGGTGGCGGAAAAGTTGAGATCACTGGGCAAAACGGGACCAAGATAAACGGTACCGCTAAAGTAACACTCGACGGCTTCCTTTCGAACTTCAAAGCCGAATTAAACGGTGGAGACGATACATTTTCCTGGCGAGGAATTGAAAGTCACACGGTTCCGCGGTTTAGTATCGAAACAGGTGCGGGAATCGATTCCGTCTTCGTTGACCAGCTTTTTGCAGGCAAGGGAGACATCGAAAGCGGCGAGGGGAATGACCTAGTCCAAGTCTTGAATGCGAAAGCAAATAGTCTTGAAATCGAAACAGGTGCAGGTGACGATATCGTTCGAGTTGGACGGCCGTTGGGCACTGTCGTTTCGGTTTCCGTTTCGAAAATGGAGATTGAAACAGGCTCCGGAAAAGACCTAGTTCAAGTTCAAAACGCAAATCTCAATGCAACTGCCCTGGAGATTGAATTGGGTAGCGGCGATGACAAAGCTATGATTGGAAAGGCAACTGGTACATCGTCGCTCAAGATATCGGCTGGACTTGGAACGGATGCTGTTGTTGTAGAGGATTCAACGTTTCGGGCGATGGATATTGACCTCGGAGCTGGCGACGGGGACGATTTGAAACTATCAGGCGTTAAATCCACCAAGACCAAACTAAACGGCGGACTTGGGGTTGCAGATAAGCTCACGATCACGGCCTCGGACCTTGGGGCGCTTCAACGATCCGGATTCGAGATCCAATAGTGAATTGTGTGGGCGTGTCGCTCCGCGACTCGCACGTACTGATACTTTTTGGGTCGTCAAACGGACGTAAGCTTCCAGCTTGCGATGAATCACTGACGTCAAGCTGGTGCCGTGTCCACCTTGATTTTGTGAGCAGTTTGTAGTGGATCTTGTTAAAGATCCTATGCCGCAGGGATCTTTTACAGGATCCACTACGCACAAAATCAAAGTAGTCGAGGCACTAGCCTGGATTATTCATTAGCCGAAGGGCGTTAGCATTAGCCCACGGTTTTCCACACCGCCATAACCGGAGGCTAACGCCTTTCGGCTGATCATTAAATCGCCGGTGAATAATCCGGGCTAGCGTGCTGGCTGTATGGCAAGTAATCATTTGCGAATCCGGCCCTTATGATAGCGCATTGAGGTTTAAAAATCACAAAATGAGTGCCATTGAGTCTAGCTGCCGAGCAAATCGCTTTGTGCCAGCGTAAAACGGTGGATCATGTCGTCGACTTAAGGCCCGGTGATCGTCAGCGGAGGGGCAAAGGAAATCATCGTTGGAGCGTTTCGCAAAACCAATCCTCGCGCTCGGCAATCGCGTTCGACAGGTCGACCAACTTCGTCCGCCATCTTGCCGGTCGGATTGTCCCGTTTTAATTCAACACGCCACCAAAGACCAAGTCCGCGCACGTTGACAATGGTCGCGTACATGCGCATGCCCCACACTCGCGACAAAAACTCCGGCAATACCGTCGATGTATTGTTTGCCGTGGTCGTCATACAGGGAGATGTCTTGTGCGCGTTCGATAATGAAAGGAGCCTCCACAAACACCTTCATCTGTTTGAAGTCAACCATTAGGCGAGAAATCGGATCTACCATTTTAGCTTGATCCACTTTAGGCCTTCGAACCAAATTACACTTAAGCAACCACCAGCGACACACAGCGCGAGATCATCTAGATGGAGCGTCGAAAAGTGAAATAGTCTTTGCAGGAATGGAACGTATAATGCAAGTCCAAGAAAAACAGTGGCACCACCAATGACCCACCATAAGGCTGCATTGGGAGTTCTCAGTGTTGACCAGATGGTTCGCGTCCACGATCGATTGGCAAAGATCAATCCAATATTTGCGACGATCAAGGTTGTGAAACTAAGGGCGGTGGCATCTGCGGCATTGAGCCATCCCCATAGGGCGGCGAGATAAATCGACAATACGATGAGGAGAGCGCTTGCTCCTTGCAAGAGACCCAAACCGAGCAATCGGATGCCAAACATGGCGACTGCTGGATTTCGAGGTGGACGACGCATTACATCCTCGTCTTCTGCCTCTGCCTCAAATACAACGGAACAAGCCGGATCAATGATTAGTTCAAGAAAAAGGATATGCACGGGCAGGAGCACAATTGGGCCGCCCAGGAGTACTGGAACTATCGACATTCCTGCGATCGGAACATGGACCGCCACTATGTAAGTCATCGCTTTTTGGAGATGGTCGTAAATCCGTCGCCCCATTCGTACGGAATGAACGATTGATGCGAAATCATCATTTAGCAGCACCAAGGAAGCGGCTTCGCGAGCCACGTCGGTTCCTCGACCACCCATAGCAATACCAATATGTGCAGCCTTGAGAGCGGGCGCGTCGTTCACGCCGTCTCCGGTCATAGCTACGACTTCTCCGTTTGCCTTCAGTGCATTGACCAGTCGGAGTTTTTGTTCTGGAATCATGCGAGCGAAGACGTTAACATTCCGCACGCGACTCTGCAATTCCACGTCATCAAGTTTCTCTAGGTCAGGGCCAGTAATAATCTCCTCGACCGGTTTGATTCCCGCCTGCAGTGCGATGCTCTTGGCGGTTGTTGGATGATCACCCGTAATCATGACAACGCGTATTCCAGCGGCATAGCACTCCTCGACTGCAGCCGGTACTGTCGGTCGTACCGGGTCTGCTAATCCGACCAATCCTAAGAAATCAAAAGTAAAATCGTGTTGATCGCCTGGTAATGGCTGCTTACCGAAAGTGCCCTTGGCGACTCCCAGGACGCGCAAGCCTTCCGATGCCATTGCTGCAACTTGCTGACCAATCTCCTTGGTGCGGTCGGGAGCTAAATGGCATAGGTCCGCGACAGCCTCTGGGGCGCCTTTGGTTGCTAGAATTAATTCTCCCCCGGTCGGCGACTTCCAAACGTGAGACATCGCCAAAAGACTTGGCGAGAGGGGATAGCCTCGCTTTAAAGCCCAATCCGTGTGCAAGTGTTCAGTCTTAGCAAGCATTTCATTTCCAACCTGATGGAAAGCTTGCTCCATGGGGTCAAATGGGTCGCGCTGGCTGGCCAAGATTCCGAATTCGACGATCTCGTGAAATTCCTCCGGTATTGGCGAGTCCAATGACTTTTCAGTTGGCCCAATTTCATGGATTTTTCCATCGACGGCCAACTTACGAATCGACATTCGATTGACGGTAAGCGTTCCGGTTTTGTCGACACAGAGGACTGTTGCCGAACCAAGAGTCTCAATTACTGGAACATGACGAGCAAGCACGTGGATTTTGGACAATCTCCAAGCCCCTAACGCCATGAAGACGGAAAGCACGACCGGGAATTCCTCTGGCAACATCGCCATAGCCAGTGTTATGCCAGCTAGAAATCCCTGAAGCCAATTGCCGCGGGTTACTCCGTAGAGCACGATGGCAAAGACGCACAATAGCAGTCCAAGCATCGCAACTCTTCGTACCAGTACCCCAACTTCTCGCTGAAGTTTAGTGCCCTCTACCGGGACCGACAGCAGTGCTTTGCCAATGTTGCCCATTTCCGTGTGAATCCCCGTAGATCTTACGTGGGCGATCCCTTGACCCTGCACGATCAGAGTGCCCGAATAAAGAAAGGGAAGATCGTCACCACCGGGTCGAATCATCTCCAGACGGCCATCCCACACGATCTTTCGAACAGGCACAGATTCACCGGTGAGTAAAGATTCGTCCGTCGAAAGATTCTCACAGCTCATCACCACTGAGTCGGCGGGAACCCGGTCGCCTTCGGCCAAAACGATTAGGTCGTTGGGAACGACCTCACGCCCAGCAATGCGTTTTCGTTCACCTTGCCGAATGACGAGCGCTCGAGGGCTGGAAAGATCCCGGAGGGCTTCAAGAGCCCTTTCGGTTTTTCGTTCTTGGTACAGCGTTATCGCGAGTACTACAAAGACAAAGCCCAGTAGCATGAGAGCTTCTTGAACATCCCCGAGGAGCAAATAGAGTATTCCGCATGCAAGAAGAAGCAAAAACATCGGCTCGCGAACAACCCCTATTGCAGATAGCCAAACACTTTTGCCTTTCGAGGTGGGAAGTTCGTTGAATCCGTACTTCGCCAGTTGCATTGCGACTTCGGTGTCGGACAGCCCGGCATGCGTATCGAATTTTGAAATAGAAATAGAATCCGTCATGCAACAATTGTACACAGCATTGGAAACGAATGTGCTAGAAGCATTGGCCTGTCCATTCGTTCTAGTGATATGTTAAAAAAACCCGCGCCGAACTCGGGGGCATTGCGATTGCATTTCGCTAGATCGACTACTTGCATTCGAGGTCGCAAAGACTTACCGTAAGGTGATATTCGCTCTCGAAGTGGATGCCAATAGCCTGAGCGTCTCTCTCGATTCTACAATTACCCAATAATGAGCCCAGCATCCATGTCATTTCAGTGGGAGGACCCCTTTCTCATCGAGGAGATGCTCACGCTCGAAGAAAAAATGATTCGCGATGTTGCTCGCACGTATGCACAAGGCAAATTGCTGCCTCGGATTATCAAGGCCTATGCGAACGAAATCACCGATACCGATATTTTTAATGAAATGGGGGAAATTGGACTCCTGGGTGCGACCTTAGAGGATGCGTATGGAGGTGCCGGAGCATCTTATGTCGCGTATGGATTGATCGCTCGTGAAGTGGAACGCGTCGATAGCGGTTACCGGTCGATGATGAGTGTGCAGTCGTCGCTGGTGATTCATCCTATCGAAGCCTTTGGCTCGGAAGAACAGAAACAAAAATATCTTCGCAAGCTAGTTACGGGTGAATGGGTGGGTTGCTTCGGATTGACGGAACCGGATGCTGGGTCTGACCCTGGTGCCATGCGAACAACGGCGGAAAAGGTAGATGGTGGCTACCTGCTCAAAGGATCCAAGATGTGGATTTCCAATTCGCCCATCGCGGATGTTTTTGTGGTTTGGGCAAAGTCCCAAGAACACGGTGGAGCCATTAAGGGCTTTGTGTTGGAAAAAGGGATGAAAGGGCTGTCGGCTCCGAAGATTCATGGAAAGTTGTCACTGCGTGCTTCTATCACAGGAGAGATTGTGATGGATGGAGTCGAGGTGGGCGAGGAACATCTATTGCCTAATGTGTCGGGTCTGAAGGGACCGTTTTCATGTCTAAATCGAGCGCGTTATGGTATCTCGTGGGGTGTCATGGGGGCCGCAGAGGATTGTTGGTTCCGAGCCCGTCAATACGGGTTAGACCGCATACAATTCAATCGACCTTTGGCACATACTCAATTGTTTCAAAAGAAATTGGCTGACATGCAAACAGAAATTTCATTGGGACTACTGGCCTCATTGCGTGTCGGGCGATTGTTGGACTCCCATAAGTTCGCTCCAGAAGTGATTTCGCTCATCAAACGAAACAATTGTGCCAAGGCCCTCAACATAGCCCGAATGGCCCGCGACATGCACGGTGGAAACGGTATCCATGAAGAGTATCACGTTATGCGACATTTGCAAAATCTGGAGGCAGTAAATACCTACGAAGGCACCGAAGATGTGCACTCGCTGATCCTCGGGCGCGCACAAACAGGACTCCAGGCCTTTGGAGTCTAATACATGAGCGCTGAGCTGAAACCTTTGAGCGGCCTGCGTGTGCTGGAATTAGCTAGGATCCTAGCCGGCCCATGGTGTGGGCAAATTCTTGCGGATCTTGGGGCAGAGGTCCTGAAGATCGAACGCCCTGGGCTGGGTGACGACACCCGTCAATGGGGCCCACCCTTTATACCCGATGCACTTGGTGATGCTTGGGGCGCAGCTTACTTCCATGCCACGAATCGGGGTAAAAAATCGGTTTGCCTCGATTTCAATAAGCCTGAGGGCCAAGCCATCCTATCGGGCCTAGCAACGCAAGCAGATGTGTTGATCGAAAACTTCAAGGTCGATACTTTGAAGCGATACGGACTGGACTACGAATCTCTCAAAACAACGAACCCCCGATTGATCTATGCATCGATCACCGGTTTCGGACAAGATGGTCCATATGCTCATCGAGCCGGCTACGACTACATTCTACAAGGCATGTCGGGGCTGATGGATATTACCGGCGAACCTGACGGAAGACCGCAGAAAGTCGGCGTTGCAGTCGTTGATCTATTTGCGGGAGTTTACACGTCGACGGCCATCTTGGCTTCGCTCGTTCGCAGAAGTTCGACAGGATTGGGCGGGTATATTGACATGTCGCTATTCGATGTCGCCGCATCCATGTTGGCCAACCAAGGAATGAACTATTTGGCATCGGGGAATTCACCCACACGTATGGGCAACGCGCACCCCAATATTGCGCCCTATCAAGTCTTTGCGGTCAAAGACGGATATATCATTATCGCAGTTGGCAACGATCGCCAGTTTCAAAATTGTTGCAACGTTTTAGGGGCCGAGAGTTGTGCCGTTGAGCCAGCTTTTCAAACGAATGCTTTGCGTGTCGAATCGCGTACCCGTCTAACGGAATACTTAAGTCCGTATGTATTGAAGTGGACGCAGTCCGAGCTATTGACTGCACTCGAAGCAAAGGCCGTGCCCGCGGGTCCCATCAACAAGATTGAAAACGTCTTCAAGGATCCGCAGATTATTCATCGTGGCATTTGTGAAGAATTGATCGGCGAAGACGGATCGGTCGTGAAAACGATCGCTTCACCGATTGTCATAAACGGCGTGCGTCAATCAAGCGATAAAGCCAGTCCGAAACTTGGGTCTTCGAGCCCCCATTTTACAGATCATAACCCCGATAGAGTTTCCTAAATGAATCGCCAAGGGATGCGCAGCGGAGGAAGAGTCCTAGTAGATCAATTAATCATTCAAAGCGTGGAGCGCATATCGTGTGTACCCGGCGAGAGCTTTCTGGCAGCCCTGGATGCCATGTTCGATGTCGATATCGATTTGCTAGTTTGCCGTCACGAGGGAGGCGCAGCCATGATGGCAGAAGCATATGGAAAACTTACGGGCAAGCCAGGAATCTGTTTTGTTACGCGTGGTCCAGGCTCGACCAATGCAGCCCATG
The DNA here is from genome assembly GCA_043757445.1 of Pirellula sp. Lineage (GTDB taxonomy): Bacteria > Planctomycetota > Planctomycetia > Pirellulales > Pirellulaceae > JBKCUI01. The sequence goes on from JAYVPJ010000034.1 coordinate 24,011, forward strand.
CCGTCCATATCGCCGCCCATGATTCCACTCCAATGATCTTGTTTGTTGGTCAAGTTGAACGAGGAGTCTCGGGTCGAGAAGCATTCCAAGAGATCGACTACAAACATTTCTTTGGCGACATAGCCAAATGGGTAGCTGAAATCGATCGGGCAGATCGGATTCCCGAGTTGATTGCGCGTGCCTTTCGCATGGCAACCCAAGGTCGGCCGGGCCCTGTGGTGGTATCCCTTCCCGAGGACATCTTGACCGAGAATATAGTGTGTTGCGATGCTCCTAGAATTGTTCCAATCGTCGCATCGCCTTGCTCGGATGACCTTGCGTTGCTGCAGACTTACCTTGCGAATGCAAAATCGCCTTTGGTCGTATTAGGCGGCTCCAGTTGGGATGCGGCTGGTTACCAATCGATCCACGCTTTCGCAACGAAATTCAATCTGCCGGTGGCAACATCGTTTCGTCGCACTCACCTATTCAATGCTCTGCATCCGTCCTATGCCGGCGATTTAGGGTTTGGCATCAATCCTGCGCTCTCAAAGCGAGTCAAAGAGTCTGACTTGATAGTTTTGATCGGAGCTCGCATGAGCGAAGTGCCATCTTCGTCCTATACGTTGTTGGACATCCCAAAACCTAAGCAAAGATTAGTTCACGTCTATCCAGACACGGATGAAATTGGCCGCGTATATCAACCGGATCTCGGTATTGTGGCCGCACCTCAAGCCATGGCCAAGGCTTTACAGAAGATGACAGCGCCCGTGCAAATCCCATGGGCAGTGGAGACCGCGAACGCGCATCAGGCCTATTTGGACTGGACAGAAGCACCAAAAACGCTGCCTGGTGATTTTCAATACGGTGAAGTCATCGTCTGGCTGCGAAACCGGATGCCGCGCAACACGATCGTTTGCAATGGTGCTGGCAATTTCGCCATTTGGGTTCATCGATATTGGCGACATCAAGAGCTGGGCACGCAGTTGGCACCGACCTCAGGTTCTGTTGGATACAGCGTACCGGTCGGAGTCATGGCCAAGCGACAATTTCCAGAAAGGCAGGTCATCGTATTTTCCGGCGATGGTTGTTTCTTGATGCAGGGCCAGGAGTTTGCCGTGGCGGTTCAATATGGAATCAACTTAATCGTGATCATAATCGACAACGGCATGTACGGTACCATTCGCATGCACCAAGAACGGGACTACCCAAGGCGTGTCATCGGCACCAATTTGAATAATCCGGACTTTGCGGCTTTGGCGCGGGCCTTTGGCGGGCATGGGGAAACAGTACGATTTACGGCAGAGTTTGTGCCGGCGTTCGAACGTGCTTTAGCCTGTGGCAAGCCAGCCATCATTCACTGCCTTATCGATCCGCAAGCCATAACCCCATCCAAGACGATGGATCAAATTACGCGAGGTGAGTAGCCGTGCTACTTGGGCTTTGATTCGCCTTTGATAGCCGCAATCGCCTCCACTAGGAACTTCCGGCGAAATTCTGAACGGCCCGCATCACCTCTAGGCTTTACCAGCATGGCTTCGAGTTTGGGTAGCGCCTCAGCAGCCGGCGGGCCAATCTTTCCTAGCAGCGAAACGGCATAAAAAGCGGTGCGACGTTCTTCGGATTCGAGCTTCTCGATCAGCAATGGAATCGCTTCGACTGGAGCGGTGTTGATCTCTTTTAGCGAACTGCTTGCAAAGTCTCGATCTTCATCGCTGCTCAGCATTTGAAACAACTTCGGTACGGCACTCTTGGCATCTGTCCCAAGCTTACCCAAGGCGACGCCAGCAATGCGCCTGACTTCCCATTCCTGGTCATCGAGCGCCGACATTAGTCGCCCCATAAGCTGTCGTGGGTCCTTTTCCATGACAGACAATGCATTTATAGCAGCAGCTCGCACGTCGGCCCTTTCGTTGGACGCAAGATGTGCGACAGCCGGAATCATTGGCGATGCCTTGTCACCGTACCCAGATACGGTTTCGACGGTCAATCGCAACAAAGTCAAGTCATAAATCAAATTGCCGCCCAGCGCATCCAAGACCGCTGGATCGGAAATACCGAGAGACTTAACCGACTCCGTTGCGGCAATCCTTACTTCATAGTTGTTGTCGCGGAGGGCAGTTGAGCACGCTTCGATAACTGCTCCACTGACCTGCGTCTTATCGAGTTTACCGAGCGTCTTAGCGGCCTTTGCCCGCACGCTCGCATCGGGATCCTTGACCATCGCAGCAACTTGAAGGGATCGAGGTCCTAGCAGCTTCGGCATTTCGTACATGACGGCGAGTGAACTGGATCGGACATCAGGCGATGTATCGATCAATCCTAGCTCCAAGGTTTCATTTGCTTGCGAATCTGCGAACTTAAATTTCACAAGAGACTGCATTGCAGCCGCCCGCACTTTGGGGTCAACATCCTTAGATGCATTGAGGACGGCATCTTTCGCGAAGTCCGCATCTTTCGCAACAGCGACTAGCGACGCTATGGCAATCGCACGTACCTTGGGCGATTGATCTTCTATTGCAGTTAGCAATTTCTGGAGAACCAGCGTGTTCACGGGACGCACACCACCAAGGGCACGCGTTGCGGCCACTCTCACCAACTCAATATTGCTGGCCATGCCCTTCGTCAGGGATTCCACTGCCGGCTCTCCGATCAACCCGAGTGACATGGAAAACAACTGTTCGCTTTCGGGATGTTGTTCAATCGCCGCGAATAGATCAGGAACCACCCCCGCACCAAAATTTGCCATGGTCCTCGAAAGTATCTGCTGATCGATGCCCGGCTTAGACGTCACCTTTACAAGTGTTGGCAAAGTACCCCTCGCACTTGGGCCAAGCATTGAAATTGCCCGGATAAGTGCGGTCGCAGATTCAGCGTCGACGGACTGCAATCGCGCCGCAATCTTCAATGAAAACTCTTCTGCGGGCAACTCAGCCTTCATCATTGCGATGATCGCAGCTGCTCGCACTGACGCCACCGAGTCCCGTAGCGCAGTCTCGATCAAGGTTGATTTTTCCGTCTTCGGCAATTTTGACTTGGCCACTACGACAATAGCGGTTTCTCGAATCTTGGGGTCTGCATCGCTTACCGCACTTTGCAATCTCTTCAACGCAGATTCCGATGGGGATGCGAGCACTGCCAAGCCATTGATTCCGGCTTTTCGAGCCGCAGCATCAGGGTGTTCGGCAATCATCAGCAAATTGGTTTCATCCTGCGGAGCGATTGCGACTAAGGCCTCAGCCGCATAGCGCGGCAATCCATCCGTCCCATTGAGACCTGCGGTCAACACGGGGATCGCTGCGCTTGCATCGTGACCAATTGTCGCAAAGGCCTGTGCCGCAGCAATTCTTGCATCGTTGGAAGCTGTTGCCCACGTGGCCATGATTGGTTCTATCGAGGCAGTGCCAATCGCTCCGAGTGCTCCTGCAGCGCGAAAGCGAACTTGTGCATCGCGATTCCCAAGGCACTTAAGCAATTCAGGCATCACCGACTCAGATTTTTTTCCGGCCCGAGCGAGCCCAGTCAACGATTGCACGCGAACTTGAGTGTCATTGTCGGTAGTCGCCTTTCCTAACGAAGCGATGATTTTCTCCGAATAATCTGCACGTTTCACCAACTCATAAATTGCATCGCGTCGACGTTGGGCGGTAGTGTCCTCGAGTTGCTTGATTAGATCATCCAGCGAAGCATCGCGTTCTTGCGCTAAGCAAAAGGTGGGCAAATGAAGCCATAAACAAAGGGCCATTGCGGCAATTAACAGGTTTCGCACATCTCCACCTTACGTTTAATGTCTGGCTCTCGCTCTCCAGATTGGGATCAGTTCATTGGGAGGCAGGAACCTCCATGCAGTGCGTTCCCTGGCGGGAGCCTGGGAACGAGGGAATCGCACTGAGATTCTCCGTCCGAAAAAAGTGTTCTACAAACTCAAGCCTGAAAGTCTTCCAGTGCTGTCGCCGATAAACGGAGCATCAACTCCCATTCGATCTAGCATTGACATAAACAGATTGCATACGGGCGTCTCTATGTCATAGCGAAGATGTCGGCCGGTTTCGATCGTACCACCTCCCGAACCTGCCAGCAAAATCGGCAAGTTGTCATGGTTGTGTCGATTTCCGTCGCTAATACCGCTTCCATAAACGACCATCGAGTTATCTAGTAGCGTGCGTTCGCCTTCGCGAATCGATTTCATTTTTTGCAATAGATAACTCAGTTGCTGAATCTGGAACCGGTTGATCTTGCTAAGTTTTTCAAGCTTTTCTGGATTGTCACCGTGATGGGAAATATCATGGTGGCCATCTGGTACACCGATCTTGCGGTAGTTCTTGTTGTCGCCGGCGTTTGCAAACATCATGGTAGCGATTCTTGTTGAATCTGTTTGGAATGCCAGCACCATGAGGTCACACATCATCCGCATGTGATCTTGATAGTCGCCAGGAATGCCATCTGGGATCACATAGTCGACGTCGATATCTATTGCCTTCGCTGTGCGAGTGCCAATGCGGCGCTCGACCTCGCGGACCCCCGTTAGATATTCATCGAGCTTTCTATTGTCGTTGCGACCTAGTTTCGATTGAAGCCGTTTGGCGTCATCTGCAATAAAGTCGAGAACACTTTTTTGGAGCAATTCGCGTTGCAGTTGCCCTTTGTCTACTTCGCTCGGCTTGCCGCTGGCGAACAATCGCTCAAACACCAATCGCGGGTTCACCTCCTTGCCGACGGGGGTAGAATCCGAAGACCAAGAAATGTTGGATGAGTAGGCGCAACTATAACCGGAATCGCAGTTGCCAGCCATTCGCCCTGGATCAACCCCCAACTCAAGCGAAGAGAAGCGGGTATTCTGGCCAACAGCCTTGGCCGCCAATTGATCCACCGAAATGCCGGAGCGAATGTGCTCGCCGTCGGTCTTTCTTGGCTGCGCGCCGGTCAAGAAGACGGAGGCGCTGCGGGCATGATCGCCAGGGCCATCACCATTCTCGCGACCCTTGTCGTGGGTTAGTCCCGACAGCACCAATAGGTCATCTTGCACTGAAGCCAGCGGCTCCAAAGTTCGTGGGAGCTGAAACCCATAGCCTTCTGTTTTTGGCATCCAGTTATTCATCACAACCCCGTTCGGCACAAAGATGAACGCCATACGGGTCGGTGATGCTGTTACCGTAGATGCTTTGGCGATCGTACTGGTCGCTTCCAACCAAGGCAGCGCCATCGAAACTCCCAGGCCACGAAGGACAGTACGTCTCGACAATTTGGAATTCAATAAACTCGACATCTTTAGCGTCCTGATTCCTGATGAGTGAATGGTGTGCTATTCACAATTGACTTAACAAGTGTAGCGAATCGATAATTGTCGTCAGCCAATTGATTGACGATGGAACTGATGGTGCAGCGATCTGCCACGCCAAGCCCACGCCCTAACGCGTATGTCAACATTTTCAACGATAGGCAACGACTGAACTCTATTTTCTTATCTTCGACCAAAATCTGTACTAAATCCAATGGGCCAAGGAAAGATCGCCCGCCCGGTAGAACGCCTGACGGATCAATTGTCTCGCGACCGTCAGCGATACGCCACGATCCAATTGCGTCAAAATTTTCCAAACCAAATCCCACGGCGTCCATTTTAGCGTGGCAAACTGCACAGTTTGGATTGGCTCGGTGCTGCTCCATTTGCTGCCGAAGCGTCCCCAATGTCTCGTCGGCCGCAGCCAATTCAGGCACATTCGGCGGTGGTGGCGGCGGTGGTTCGGCCAACAAGTTTTCCAACACCCATTTGCCCCGTTTTACGGGTGAGGTACGAGTTGGATTCGAAGTCAGCAAAAGAATACTGCCATGCATCAAAACGCCGCGTCGCTTGCCCCTCAAATCGACTTTCTGGAATTCATCGCCGCTAACATTTTCGATGCCATAGTGCTTCGCCAAACGTTCATCGACGTAGGTATAGTCCGCGCTCAATAGCTCGAGGATGCTTCGATTCTCATTTAAGATGCTGGTGAATAGCAATTCTGTCTCACGTCGCATCGAGCGTCGTAGCTGAGCATCGAATGCCGCAAACTTCACCGGATCAGGTGAGAGTGCCTCCAAGTCGCGAAGTTGCAGCCATTGACCAGCGAAATTCTCGACCAATGCCTTGGACTTGGGTTCCGCTAGCATGCGGTCCACCTCTGCACTCAACTGCGATTCGGTATGGAGTTTTCCGTCACTTGCCAGTTCGAACAATCTTTCGTCCGGCATGCTGCTCCAAAGAAAGTACGATAGTCGCGAAGCCAATTCGAAATCGTTTAATCGTCGAATGCCATCAACAAAATCCTGCGGCTCGTCGTCTTCGACTCGGTAGATGAAGTGAGATGATGCCAAGACTGCCGTGATCATCGTCTGCATGATCTCTTCCTTGGTTGCATTCGTGTCCCAAGCAGCCCGCATCAGATCCACCAATCGATCCGACTCATCCTCATCGAGCGGTCGACGAAAAGCCCTTCGTGCGAAGTTGTGAGCGTTTGAACGTGCAACTTCGACCGCTTCGTCCAAGTTATTTGGATCCACGGGCTGTTGAGGAAAGACGACTCTGGTAGCGTCAGCGCTTTGGATGACTTCAGCTGCAATCTGCTTAGCGGATTGCAAATATTTCTCCATGAGAATCGGAGGCAAAGACAGCACATCGCCGATATTATCAAATCCATTGCCGACATCATCCGAAGGAAAGTCATCTGCAAGCTTTAGATCCAGTCCAGTTAGATCGCGAACGGTGTTGTTGTATTCGGTACGATTCAAGCGACGCATGGTTACACGTCCAGGGCGACTTGCTGTACCACAATCGAATTGGCGGAGCCGCTGTTCTATCCACTCGATCGCTTGAACTCTCTCGGTGTTTTCAGGCTGCTCGGCGTCCGCTGGCGGCATCTGCTGATCTTTAAGTGCCAAGATAATTTTGTCGACCAGTTCTATGTGGCCACCGAGTTCACCGTCTTTGGCAAGAAAATCGACTCGAACAACACCCTCAGGTTTGTCTCCAGAATGGCAGTCGTAACAATATTTTGTCACCGTCTTCATCGCCAACGCAGACACATCTTCGGGCGGTGCTCCGTGAGCCGGTGCAAACGGTTGCATCAAAGCAATCGCTAGAACAACAAAAGCGGCATTCGCAGAGCACAAGATATTACCAAATCCGAGCATAGATCTATTGGCAGGGGGGAATTCGACTGGCGGGGGCACAAGGCATTTCGGTATTTTCGGACCTCATGCAAGCTGCATATTCTACACGAAAACAAGCTTTTGGCACATTGCATTTGGAGTATTTTCAAGGTAGCACGGCGCTACAGAACTATCCTGGTCAGGCAACTCCCGCTGGGCAAGGAGGTCCAGCTTTGCACATCGCTAGCAAGCCTATGGCAGTGTGGCACGCCCAAAGGCTGTGATTTTATAGTACCAATCACGCTCCGCGTGATTTTCGCAGTTCAAAAACCTTTGGTTTTTGAGGCAACATCACGCGGAGCGTGATGGG
>JAYVPJ010000035.1:0-31426 GCA_043757445.1 Pirellula sp.
AAAAAGATGCCGCTGGCGGGACTCGAACCCGCACGGGGTTTCCCCCAGCAGATTTTAAATCTGCTGCGTCTGCCATTTCGCCACAGCGACATCGCGAACCAAGAATGTATCCCAAAGACTTTTCAAATGGTAGTGGCTATCCGCAATCATAGTCGACCACAACCAATGATCGACCGATATGCGGTCAACCACGATCTTGCAAACATAGCAAGTCCCATGTCTAGATATTTCCTATTTCTTTAATTTTCGGGGCTTATTTTTGGAACCCCAAACGTGTTGAATGAATCGAATGGAAATCGCTGTTGAAGTGGCAGCGCGAATTTCATTGTCTAGGTTTCATTGGTACGAAGGAGGAGTATTTCCTATGGCAACGATTCCGGTGTGCACGCATTCCCCAATGGATTGTTTGCCAACGGTGCGTGAGGCCAGCAAATTACGTGGCGTTACCCCTTTACATCGCATCGCCGAGGTTAGAGCCCAACAAGGCTTGTCGTTGAGAGCAGTATCTCGACGGACTGGAGTTGACCTTCAAGATTTAAAGCGGCAAGAGTTGCCGGACTCCAATTTGACTTTGATCGACCTGACTCGATGGGCCAAGGCCTTAGAAGTTCCTATCGAAAATCTCATCGTAGATCACGACAGTGAACTTTCGGATCCGGTTCAATCGAGAGCAGCAATGGTGAAAGTGATGAAAACGGTCGTCGCGTTAACGGAGGTTGCAGCCTCACCGAGAGTAGTGCGTTTAACAACGATGCTACGTGAGCAAATGATCGAGCTAATGCCGGAGCTGGCCGAAATCGGCGGTTGGCCCAACTTTGGCAGTCGTCGTCCACCTGACCAGCTAGGTCGGATTGGCGAAAACCCGATTGACGTTCAGAGTCTTCGTCTTGAATGAGTGTTCGACAATCGTTTCAATAAGCTATTCTAAGATTTTTTTATTAGGCACCTGAAATCGACATTGTCAAAAGAATGGCCAGCTCAATGCTGGTCGTTTTTTTTAGTCAATCCATCTTTTGGTTAGATCGCCATATGCGTCGATCCGACGATCTCTCAGGAAGGGCCAGTGTGTTCGTTGTTCATCGATTTGGTTGAGATTGCATTCGACAATGACTAATTCTTCCGCCGAATGGCTAGCGCGATGCAACAGGTTTCCCGCAGGATCAAACACGAACGAAGCCCCCCAGAACTCGATTGAGCTCTCGACACCGACGCGGTTGGCTGCACCGACGAAAACTCCGTTCGCTATGGCATGCGAACGCATCATGGTTTCCCAGGCTTCGTGTTGGCTTCGCCCAAAGAGTGGCTTGTCGGCCACGCTCCATCCAATGGCCGTTGGGTAGAGCAGAATCTCGGCGCCGCGTAAGGCAAAGAGTCGTGCTGCCTCGGGATACCATTGGTCCCAGCAAACTCCGACACCGATCACACCGACACTTGTCCTTGCAACAGTGAAACCAGTATCTCCCGGAGTAAAGTAAAACTTCTCGTAGTAAAGTGGATCGTCGGGAATGTGCATTTTCCGGTAGAAGCCAACTTGCGAACCATCGGTATCAAAAACAAGAGCTGTGTTGTGATAGAGGCCATGAGCTCTTCGTTCGAAAATGGAACCTGTGACAATGACCGAGCATTCCTTGGCGATATCGCTCATCGCTTTGCTAGTTGGGCCCGGAATCGTTTCCGCCCATTGAAATCGACCATGCTCCTCGCTTTGGCAGGGATAGGGTGCATTGAATAACTCTTGCAGGCAGACGATGTTCGCGCCGAGCGAGGTCGCTTCGCGCACGCGAGCAACTGCCTTGGCCACGTTTTGTTCTTGGCTTTCGTTGCAGGTCATTTGCACGGTTGCCAGTCGAACAATGCGATTCTTGGTAGCTGCCATTCTTGATTATCCTCTGAACTGAAAACGGTACAGAAATAATGACGGGGGCAAATTCTAGCAACATTCGAGATATAGGCAGTCGCACACGGGTCGCAAACCGTCGCCTGCGGCTCAGGGTTCAATGGGTTTAAACGATTTTGGCATACTGCGACCTCTGCTTCCGGGGGTTCAACGATTGAACCAAACTGCATTTTTTTCAAAATGACCTTAGCTCTCCTTGCCTCCGTTGCCGATCGGATACAATGAACGTAGCATTCCTTCCGACAGCATCGCTGCTGAATCCCTTGAACGATTGGGAAACGGCCCCACCACCGCGATCATTACCAATGCAATCCCGTTTCCGAACGCACATGCGATACCAACTCTGGGTGTTCCTCCTCTTGGGAGCTGTTTCCGTGCGATTCGTCAACGCGGACAATTCGCTAGATGACCAGCGCCTGTCAAAGGGATCTGTGATTTATAAATCGAAATGCGCTTCCTGTCATGGAGAGAAAGGAGAGGGTGGAACGAAGCAATACCAAGAACCTTTGACAGGGGATGCAAGTCGCAAGGAACTTGCCAAACGAATTTCCGATACCATGCCTGAGGAAGATCCTGAGTCCTGCGTCGGTGAGGACGCAGAGGCAGTCGCAGAATTCGTATTCGATCAGTTCTATAGCGATGCGGCCCAAGTTCGCAATCGACCACCTCGCATTGGGCTTGCACGTCTAACTGGCCCGCAACTCAGGCAAAGCTTAGCTGATCTGTACTCTCACTTCGGCGGCACTCCGAAGTCGACCAATGAAAGGGGGGTGAATGCGACTTATTTTGACGGCCCAAGTTGGAAAAACGAAAACAAAAAGATAGAGAGATTAGATCCAGTTATCCAGTTTGATTTCGGACATAACTCACCCGGTGAAGGGATCGATCCGAAGGCCTTTTATATCCAATGGGAGGGTGGAATACTGGCCAGCGTGACCGGCCGGTACGAGATCATTGTTCGAAGCACCTGCTCATTCGTAATGGATTTCGGAAAAATTGGCCGTCAACTTATTAACAACCATGTTCAGTCCGGTGACAAGACTGAGTTTCGTAAAGTCGTCACATTAACCGCAGGCCGTGTTTATCCTTTCAAGATCGACTTCATTCAACGGGAACGCAAAACCGAAAAGCCGCCAGCCAGTGTATCGTTGTCCTGGATTCCTCCCAACGGAACCGAACAGGTTATCCCGACGAGGAACCTGATAACACAGGGCGCGACCCCAACGTTCTCACTCGAAACCGAGCTGCCTCCGGATGACCGCAGTTACGGTTTCGAACGAGGGATAGCGATCAATCGGCAATGGGACGAATCGACAACCGCCGCGAGTCTCGAATTTGCTCAAGTGGTATCCGACGAACTTTGGCCTGCGTATCGAAAAAAACATGCAAAGGATTCAGACGAAAATCGAGCGCAGTTGCGCGCCTTCCTAATGGAAATCGTTGAGGTCGCATTTCGCTCGCCGTTGTCCGAAGATCTTAAGACGCGATATATCGACCATCAAGTCAACGCGGCAGAAGATGATACCGAGGCTATTCAACGGGCACTGTTGGTTTCGCTCAAATCGCCGAGATTTCTGTACCCTTTGGCGGACCAAGGACAATCCCGTTCGGCTCGCCAACTGAACCGTTTGACGCTAACGCTCTTTGATTCCCTGCCAGCCCAAGATTGGCTCATAACAAAGATACGGAAAAACGAATTTGAGCAGGTCGAAGCGATCCGTAGTTTGGCCCGCGAGTTCGTCAAGGACTTTCGTGCGCAGGCCAAGGTGCGAGATATGTTGCATGAATGGCTAAACGTTAAAAAGTTCGGAGAGATTTCTAAAAATGAAACCTTGTTCCCCGGCTATGATCGACAGATCGAAAGCGATCTTCGCGATTCGCTCGATGCGTTTTTGGAAGAGGTCGTCGGAAGCGAATCCAGCGACTATCGACAGCTGTTCCTCGCCGAATGGACGTATACCACGGATAGGTTGGCAACATTCTACGGTGAGGCCTGGCAACCTCTCGCAAAGGAAACGTCCGGCACTGGTACGGCGACCTTGCCACGACTGCGACGCAGTGTCAGCGATTCTCTGAATCGGTTTGGAGTGCTTTCGCATCCCTACTTGATGAGCGGCATGTCGTACCACGATACGACTTCCCCGATCCATCGGGGCGTGTTTCTGATTCGCTACGTTCTTGGCCGGACGCTTCGCCCACCCAGTGAAGCCTTCACGCCGCTAAGCCCAGATTTACATCCGGATTTGACGACTCGCGAAAGGGTGGCATTACAAACAAGTCCGGACAGCTGCCAAGTTTGCCATTCGAAGATCAATGGATTAGGATTCGCCTTGGAGAATTTCGATGCGGTTGGTAAATTTCGTAGTCAAGAAAGAGCGAAATCGCTGGATCCGTCGGGGAAATACGTCGATCGGGCTGGTAAAGAGGTATCTTTTAGTGGACCGTATGAATTAGCCGAATATATTGTTGCTAGCGAAGATGCTCATCGAGCCTTTGTGAATCGAGCCTTTCAACACTTTGTCAAACAACCTGCTGCGGCCTTTGGGCCTGCCACGCTGGACGTATTGACGGACCGCTTTCAAAAGAACAATTTCAACATTAACGAATTGATCGTGGAAATTGCTGTTGTCGCAGCGACCCGCGACCCCTCATTATTGCAATAGGACCTCAAATGCACCCTTTCGTTTCACGGCACCCTTTCGTTTCAGGGCGCAATTTCGTTTCAGGGCGCAATTTCGTTTCACGACGCGAGTTTTTGCTCAAAACCGGCGTCAGCGCGGCTGCCGCCAATTTCATGCTTAGCCTACCAAGCTTGGGATGGGCTTCAACGCTCAAGCAACGCAAACAGCGCCTCGTTTTCATATTTAGTCCAAACGGTATCATTCCCAATCATTTCTGGCCGGAGAAAACGGGGACCGACTTTGAGCTCAAACGCATACTGGCTCCCCTATCGAATTTCAAGAGCCAGATGATGACTTTGCACGGCGTTTGCAATCACATCAAAGGGGATGGTGACGGGCACATGCGCGGTATCGGATGTCTACTGACAGGAATTGAGCTATTCCCGGGCGACGTTCAAGGCGGTTCGGATACACCGGCTGGTTGGTCCATGGGTATCTCGGTCGATCAGCACATTAAAAACAAACTGCAATCCAACCCCGATACCCAAACTCGTTTTGGTTCGCTTGAATTTGGGGTCATGGTTCCAGAACGGGCTGACACCTGGACGCGAATGTCCTATGCTGGCCCCAACCAACCTGTTGCTCCGATCGACAACCCATATCAGATGTTTGACAAACTTTATGGGCAAACCAAAAACCGAGCCCTGCTAGCAAGTGTGCTGGATGATCTCGCCGACGATTTTCGAAAAGTGGAGCAGATGATCAGCGCGGAAGATCGACGCATGCTGCAGGACCACGTCACCATGGTTCGAGAGATCGAAAAGGAATTGCAAGCCGAGATCGTGTTGCAAGCTAGAAATGGAAATGTCGGTCACGCGGTACCGAAATTGCCACCGAACGTCGATGAGAAAAATGACAACATTCCCCAGATAACGCGAATGCAGATGGACTTGATGGTCAACAGCTTCGCTGCTGATTTTGCTCGAGTCGCTACCTTCCAAATTACGAACAGCGTGGGTGAACCTAAGATGAAGTGGCTCGGGATTGATGAGGGGCACCATCACTTGTCGCACGAACCCGACACCAACGAAGCAGCCTACGAGAAACTCATCAAGATCAACACTTGGTATTGTGAACAAGTTGCTTATTTGGCAAAACGTTTGTCCGAAACACCAGAGCCAGGTGGTGAAGGCTCCATGCTGGACAATACGACGTTGGTTTGGACCAACGAACTAGGCAAAGGCAATTCGCATACACGCGACAACATTCCATTCGTGTTAGTCGGCGGTGGTTTGGGTTTCAAGATGGGGCAAGCGATCGACTTTAAAGATGTGTCCCACAATCGGTTGCTGCTGAACTTCTGCGAAGCTATGGGTTTTCCGGAGAAGTCCTTTGGCAATCCCGACTTCTGTGCAGACGGACCGCTCACCGGGCTGTTGTAGTATGTTTGCGTGTTCGAACTCGCCTATCAACGCTTCCAGTGCCTTGTCGACAAGTTCAACATCCATTTTTTTCTCGACCACACTTCGCCGTTGCTTGAATTCTGTAGCTGACCCTTTCTCGGCTCGGTTCATTCCGAATCCCCTTGAACTGGCTTCCAACTTTCCTTCGTTCTTGAACTGCATCTGTTGCGACTGAGTCGCCCTTGCCTGAATGGATTACCCCGTTCAAGTAATTGATAACAATCAATGCGTCCAGCGGCGATAGAAGCCCGTCCGCGTTGGTATCGAAGTACAAAGGTTGCAATACGTTGAAATCAGAAACACGAGACATCAAATTGCTGAATCCAACGGTATTGGCTTCGTTGATGATTAGTAACACATCGAGAGGAGATACGAAACCATCCGCGTCCACATCGAACGACGCGTTCGGATTGTTCCACGTCACTCCATACAACTGATTTCCATCGTTTTCGATGCGGACCGGTGTTCGAGACTCACCGAGCCCCCGATCATCGTCCTCTATTGCAACCAATACTTGATAGCTGCCAGCCGCCGAATACACGTGGTTTAAGACATATGTTTGGTCCGATGCTAAGTACAAGACCTGCGTTCCACTAACGATGTCGAACTGAGACATCCACCCCATCGGCAGGATTGAATTGGAAGCTCTCTCTGTCCCATCCGCCCAGTCCACCAACAGTGTAAACAGATCTCCTTCATCTGGTTCTGTTATTCGGCCGGTAATCACCACCTCACCGCCCTCGTCGATCTGCGGCGTGATCATTCGATTTTGAAAGGCCGGTGCGCGATTGAGGACGTGAGTCAATGTGCCGTCATTTCCGGTTCCTCCGCGGTAGCTAATAGTCAGCGTGAAACCACTCGAAGCCAGTTGACTCCCCCAGTGTTTTATCGATGAGCGGTAATTTCTTGTCGAGAAGATCCACTTCTGTTGCCTGTTCAATCGAACCTGCAATCGTTTTGATACCAGCGACGACGTCGTCCAGATGCGTGTTTAGGAAATTTAGAATTCGACTGGAGCTAGTGGTGTCGGTCAATCGTACCGATCCAGCACGAAGATTGGATGCATCGGACCATTCCACCGTCAGTTTCGTTTTGACCAAATCATCGAGCGTGAAGGCAGAGATAGAAAAATCCCCTGAGATCGAAATGTCTGGCTCCAAAAAGGGTTTTTTGGAGGCCGACATCAAAACGCGTTTGAGTTCCATTGCTGGTACTAAGTGTTGAAACCGAAACGTTCCCTTGAACTCCATCCAGAGAATCGAGCGCGATCCGAAGTTGAACGTTGGTCGTAATGGATTTGCCAATTTCGCTCAATCGGAAACCATTCTTACCGGTTTCGATTAGGCGTCGAAAAAACGGCATGCTACTGGAGGGTGTATTTTGATAGGCGGGTAGTTGACGGAATATTCGATTAGTCGGTTTGGAAGACTAAAGGCAAACTGAGCAAGGAAAGGTGGAAATCGAATTTCAGTTGCAAAGACTGTTCGTCCACGATCATAACATTCGATGGGTACAATTGCATCGATATTTTCCGGTGGATTCCCTTTTTCAACGCCATTCATACAATTCCCATCCGCGTTGGAAGTCACCACACAATAGCAAGGCAAGACTCTTGTTCCAATACGCTTCTGCATACTCCGGCTTAATCGAGATAGCCCGATCATAGTTGGTAATGGCCGCGTTGAGATGTTTGAGTTCCTGCAAAGCATCGCCACGGACACCTGGTACCCAACGTGGGTCAGAAGCTGTTGAACCCGCGGCCATGCTTGGCATGAAGGTCTTGATTTCCATTAAAGCCTCGGGACCTTTCGACTCCAACAAAATTGCGAAGTCGCTTGCAGCTAAGCTCGGTGTCAACAACTACCAATTTTCGAATGTTAATCAAGACGCCACACTGCCCCTTAACTACGAAGGTTCTATGGAATCAGTCCGAGACGCAATCGACTTTGGGACGATTGACGACATAAACAATACCGAACGCACCCGTGCGAGTAAGCATCCCAAAGAATCCTTAGGGACAAAGCCGAGGTTCGCGTCGCGGTAATCGGCGTCTCGAGATTGTTGTTTCCAAAGTTGTGGCTAACAAGACCGCCGTCCAATTGGATTACGCCGTTTGTTGAGTCTCCACCGTTGCAACGTGCAGCAAACCGCAGATTGCAACCGTATCTGCATCGGGATCGATGATTACGATCTTGGTCTTTGTCAGCACAACATTTTCAGGATGTCGCACTTCGTAGCGTTGGCCGCTGGACATCACTACAACGAACGGTTCGAACGGTTTCGCGTTCAAAAACAGTCGCATCGATTGCTCATTCATTATTTCCATTCCTTAAATTGCAGGGATACCGAATCCCGATTAATGCAATTCTACCAAGCAATGATCGCCTTGCATCTTTTTTCTACAATATCAATTACAGAACTAATCCGGTTTTTGTTGAATCAGGTCGGTCGTCGCCTGTTCCGCCATTACAATCCTCTGTTCGATTTGAACGTGCATCCGGTCTGCAACTGGCACATGCTCGCGAAACGCTCCGTCGCTGTCGTGGCCTGCCTATTTTAGAAGCATGAATCTTCTAGCTGCGAAGTGAGCACCCGCAATTCTGGCAACATTGCTTGAAGCTGAAACGCCAACTCCTTCATTGCAAAAGATTCACTCGCATGATGCCCAATCATCAATAGCGCGATGCCGAGCGATTCGGCTTCTAAGCATTGATGGTAGGTCGCTTCGCCAGTTAGCATCGCATCGCAACCGCGACGAGCTACCAGCGATAGCATGCTGCCACCGCTGCCGCATACGATCCCTATCTTTAGGATTTTGTGGTCTGCGGGGTGTGTATGCCTGGCTTGAATCTTCGGAATAGCGACATGAATGCGTTCGATGAGACGATCGATGGTGATTACATCGGCCAGTAGGCCATATCGTCCAATACCCACCGACTCGTCGCTGGAAACTTTTTGTTCGAACGCCTGAAGAGGCTTGACCAGTTCTAGTCCGAGGATTCGAGCGAGCTGCTGATTGATCCCCGACTTTGCATTGTCCCAAGCAGTATGGGGCGAGTAAATCGCTATCCCGGCTTCGATTGCATGCAGCAATAGTTTACCGGTCGTCGTATCGTCGGTGATCTTGGAAAGCGGTTTGAACGGTATGGGATGGTGACTGATCACTAAGTCAACTTGCTCTTGGATCGCTTCGTCGAGAGTCGTAGCCGTAAGTGTTAGGCAGGTCATTGCGCAGGCGATTTCTCGGTTACGATTTCCTGCAAGCAGGCCGACGTTGTCCCAATTCTCTGCATACTCCGACGGAGCTATCGTCTGCAATGCATTTAATACAGCGTTTAGGCGCATGACATTTTATTGAGTAAGCGATGTGAATTAGGCTCGCAAATTATCTTCACGGTCGGATACCGCGAATAGCCCCGAAAGAATTCTTCTGCCGACATGAGTTTTTTGCCCGCAGGTTGGACAAAAGGGAACGCGAGCAGGCCGTCGATTGCAACTGCATACAGCGCGGCAACAAGGCTGGAGTTGATTTCGCGCAAATGCTTAAGTGTCTCACCAAAAAGCAGTTCGCCAGGTGTCAATTGCAAAGCGGCTATGTCGCATTCGATCGGTGTCGCCTGTGGGAGAATGACTCTCAGAGTTTTGCCATCAGGAAACTTCCAATGCGCATAGACTCCTGGCCAAGGTTGTAATCCTCGAATCAATCGATCGATCCATCGAACTGGGTAATGAAGATTTAGTTCACCATCTTCTTTTGCAAGCCGCGGTGCTTTGGTCGCGAGCGATTTGTCTTGCATCTGTCCTAGCTCGATACATTCGATAAGCGAGTTCTTGTTTTCCAGGATTGCGACCGACTCGAGAGTGGATTGAACTCCGATGATGCTCAGTCTCACCTCAAGTTGGGCTGCCGTTTCGTCTCTCCCAATCTCGGTCGATAACATGCGTAGGACAGGCCCACCATCGAGAGCTGGAGTCATATGTATGATGGACACGCCCGCAATGGAATCACCCGAGAGTATAGACCATTGGACTGGGGCAGCGCCGCGATGGCGAGGTAGCAACGAGCCGTGGAGGTTGATGCCTCCAAGCTTGGAGGCGCTCAATGCATCGCGAGACAAGATTTGTCCGTAATCGCAAACAACCATCAAGTCCGCTCGTTGTTCTAAGAGCCACTCGATCGTATCTGGACTGTTGATGGAAATTGGTTCCGAGATGGGCAATTGACTTTCAAGTGCCCAACGTCGCACCGGACTTGGCGGTGGTTCCTTCTTTTGTAGCGACGGCGCTATTGGGCGAGTGACCACATTCACAATCTCGTACCCCTTTTGAAGAAGTGCATTGAAACTAGGTACGGCAAAAGGACCAGTTCCCATCAAGATCAATCGCATTGCGGCCTCAGATTTTTTGGAGCTAGAAACGAAAATGGGCAAGCTCAATTGCTTGCCCAAATCGTTTGTTTTTCGAACAAAAGTCTTTGGATTAGACCATGTCCTTTAGTTTCTTAAGAGCACGAACTTTTACAGCTGTCGAAGCTGGCTTTGGATCGGCCCACTTCATTTCGCCTGTCTGCGGGTTCCGGACTTGGCGCTTTGGCAAAGCCTTCTTTTGAATGCGAACGATTTTGCATAGGTCAGGGATTACGAACGAGCCCACGCCCTTCTTGCCAATTGAATTGGATATCTCGGCTTTGAGAGCCTCGAATACTTCTGCAATTTGCTTCTTCGAGAGACTGGTCGCTTCAGCAATGTTGGTGAAGATCTGGACCTTGGTCAGTGGCTTTTCTGTCTTGGCAGCTGCTTTTGCCATACGATGAATCCCTTTCAACGAACCTGAAATCATGAATAATGTCCAACCGAGGACAATACTATTTGGTGAATTAAAGGTTGCCCTGGTTTAAATGCAACCGGGAAACGTCTATTTCGTCATAAAAACCCTGGAATTAAGCCAAATTTGATAAAAAAACATTGAGAAAAGCCGTAATTTTTTAAAAAGTGCTGGAAAATTTTAGGGTATTTCGGAATTTTTATGCGCTAAACCAGCCTTGCAATTCCCTTGGGTTCGTATTTCGCTCCGACTGGGTACTTCGCTTTGTTCTGTTCCATTTTGGATTCGAGCGCCCGGCTAACGTCGATCCCCAGTGCGCTTGCCAATGCGAGGCTGTACGCGATGACATCCGAAAGTTCTTGAGCAATGGGGGCATCATGCGCTATGGGCAAGGCGGGTGCATCTGGATTTGTCCATTGAAAATGCTCCATCAGTTCTGCTGCTTCGATCGCGATCGACATCGATAGGTTTTTCGGGGAATGGAATGACTGCCAGGCGCGTTCCTGAACGAATTGATGGACCAACAATTTGAGTTGATCCATCGTAGCGGTTGAGTCGGATAGTTTTGAAAGAATGGTTGGGTCCATAAGCCTAAGCCTTGACGATCGACGGACAATGAAGACGATGGTTGCTAACGCTCCTGCTCAAAAGACAGGGGCGGCCCTCTACGATTCACTTATTTTCGCAGTTTTGTTGCAAATCAACTAGGAGATACACTTCGATGGCGGTTCTCGTCACCAAACCGGCCCCTGACTTCAAAGCTACGGCCGTCCTGAAGGACGGTTCGTTTGCTGAACTGACGCTTAGCCAATTCAAAGGCAAGTACGTATTGCTGTTTTTTTATCCGCTCGATTTCACTTTCGTTTGCCCAACGGAAATAATCGCTTTTTCAGACCGAATCAAAGAATTCAGCGAACTCAACGTGGAGGTCATCGGAGTTTCGGTCGACAGCGAATTTTCGCACTTGGCTTGGCGAAATCTACCGCGATCACAAGGCGGGATTGGCCAGATCGACTATTCTTTGGTCGCGGACTTGAACAAACAAATTGCCAGGGATTATGACGTTTTGCTTGGGGACGCTGTCGCCCTGCGAGGTTTGTTCCTCATCGATACAGCCGGCGTCGTTCGACATCAAGTCGTGAATGATCTCCCGCTTGGGCGAAGTGTTGATGAAGCATTGCGGATGGTACAGGCCCTCCAATTCGTTGAAATCCATGGCGAAGTATGCCCAGCAAATTGGGAAGCAGGAAAACGGACCATTAAACCGACGGTCAAAGAGAGCAAAGAATTCTTTGGTGCTGAATACTCGCACTAGGTTGCGGGTCGGGAGTCAATGAATCGCTGACTGTTCAAGCCCTCAGCGGTTATGCAACTCGGAATCATTTTGGCTCTTCGGCCGTTCAGTTGCCTAAGTTAGCGCGAGTCGCGGAGCGACTCGCCCACAAAAACTCACAGCTTCGCAGTGAGCCTTTTACAGCGAGAAGTATCCATTTTTCCATGTTAAGTTTCCTTTGCAAATGCGGGAAACGCTTAGTAGCAAATTCATATGTCACTCCCAGAGGAAACCAGTAACGCCCAGGATTTAGCCAACTACAGTGCCTCCCCAGAGCTCACACACGTAAATTCGCGGGGCGAAGCACGAATGGTGGATGTCAGTGGCAAATCCGACTCGATGAGAGAAGCGGTAGCTTGCAGTCGTATTTGCATGTCAATCGAATCAGCCACGGCCATTCGCGAGAATGCGACCTCAAAGGGAGATTGCCTGCAAGTCGCCCGCATCGCCGCTATTCAAGCTTCCAAACAAACGAGTACGTTGATTCCGCTTTGCCACACGATCTTAATCGATTCGGTCGAGGTGCAGCACGAGTGGATTACGGAACTGGAACTCGAGTGGCAAGTCACGGTTCGATCGACTGGTCCAACAGGAGTTGAGATGGAAGCGCTAACGGCGGCGAGTGTAGCGGCTTTGACAGTATACGACATGTGCAAAGCGATTGATCGATCCATGACGATCTCCAAAATCATGCTGTTGTCGAAAACAGGTGGTGAAAGAGGAGATTACCGGAGAAAAGAGTAAACGACTATGGATTCCGTAGAAGTTCAAGTATCCCCATCCCTGATGAAGCTGGCGAACACATTGAAGGGTTATCCAGCTTCGATTGTCGAGCGAGAGAGTAGTTTTCTTGCCAACGGTTCCGAACAAGCGTCGGTAGATTCCTATCGGGATCAACTCCGAGCTGCAACCACTTCCATTCGAGAAGAATTGAAGATGGTTGAACAATTGCTAAGTAGTGAATTAGAGGTCAGTCACTCGCACATTGCGGAGATGCTGTCCTATGTTGCCGATTTGGGTGGAAAGCGACTTCGTCCATGCCTTCTGCTTTTGGCGGCGAAGGCGTCAGGTAAAGTTGGGGAGGAATCGATACGGCTGAGTGTGGTGGTCGAGCTCGTACACACCGCGACCCTCGTACACGACGATATCTTGGACGAGGCGATGCTTCGCCGGCACAAAGAAACAGTTCACGAAAAATGGACGGTACCATCCAGCGTACTGGTCGGTGACTGGCTGTTCACACATGCTTACGGGCTAGCCAACAAGGGAACGTCGAGCATTCCTGGCCGCTGGATATCCGACGCTGCGAAGCAAGTCTGCGAAGGGGAAATGATGCAAGGCAATAGTATTCGTCATTTCGAACTTTCGCTCCCAGAATACATGCGGCTTTTGGACGCCAAGACTGGTGCGTTGTGTGCTGTCAGCTGCTCTCTCGGTGCATGGAGTGGTGGAGCCGATGAATCGACTTGCTATAGGCTTCAACGGTATGGATTAAAACTGGGGACTGCGTTCCAAGTCATCGATGATTGGCTCGATGTGTGGGGACAACAGGATAGCGCTGGCAAAACGTTGGGAACCGATTTGGGTTCTTTCAAGCCAACATTGCCGGCCATCCGAACGCTGGAATGCATGCCGGAAAAAGTCCGCGTAATGATGATCGAACGATTGAACAACGGGGAGCATGCTGCAGCGAAAGAATTGCGATTGGCGATGGATGGCTGCGACGCATCACATTACACCAAGTCTTTTGCGAGAGAATTGATATCGGATGCGACTGGCTTCCTTGACGGCTTGCCGACAAATGCATCGGTATGCGCGCTGCGTGAGCTAGCAATGGCCGCTATCACACGCCACGGCTAAACTTCTCTGCCACTCGCCGTATTGGCGATTGCAATCGGCCAACGCGATAACGATTGCAGCATCCTGGCTTCCGCCAGTGTTGGCACAAAAACGATCGCTTTGGAAAACGGCAACGGAGCTAAGCGAACATCGCCCGCAATTCGCCATTCGCGTTCCGTTCGCCAATCCCTTGAGCCTTCGTCGTTGGTCAGAACTTGGCAGTAAGCCAACGCCTCGTCATCTGTCCTATTGGCTGTAGCCCGATCAATGTAGGAGACCTGTTTGGCGCCATTCCGTTCGAGCCAATCGCGATCGATCATAATCCCGTATGGCTCCCAATCCCATCGCGCCAAGTGTGTCTGAAATCTTCGCATGGACAGCAAATGATTGATTTCATTGCTTGAAAAGCAAACGGTTTCTTTTCCGCCACCGCGAAAACCGTTTGTTGCAATTATGCGCTGAAGCTGAAGAATCCTCTTTAGTGATTCGAAAACCGAAGGTTGTTCTTTCCAAGGTCTTTGAAGCAATTCATCGTGAAACTGAGCCATGGACTGGTCTGGCCAAGGTCCACGTCTCGATCGCGTGCAGTGGACAAGGTACTTTGCGTCGCTAGTTCGCAACAATCGAATCGAAAAAATGGGTTGTTGGGTTGCGCCATACGATGGTTCCGTAGGCCCGGACCGATCCGGTTCGTTCAATCGCTCTCGACTTCGGGTATTGAGCCATCCTACCGCCCCGAATCTTAACCAATCCGAATTCTTAGACCGAGGTGTTTTCGCTGAGTGGTTTCTCGCAAGTGACAAATAGGTCGAACCAGGCGGAATGTCCTTGCAGTGTAGGCGAGCATCCAAAAGTTGCGCCATCTTTCCACCTTCCTTGAGTTCTAGGACAAAAAGGTGATGAGCCAGAAAAACGGAGGCGATATCGTGAATTGGAAACTTCTCATGCATGGAGACTTCATCGCAGATGAGCCAAAGAACGCCGCAATCCAGCGGATTCCGCTCGTCGGTTGCAACAAATCTTGCTTTGCGATCCGCAGAGGAGGGGACGACATCAACAACCCGATATGGGACTTGGAATCTTCTACATGCATGAATGATGAATCTCGAATAGGGCGCGGCATATGCGCACATTACCCCCCAGCCCTGCCGATCGGCAAAACGCAGGGCAGCTAGCAACGATTCTTGCCAATCCTGACTCGCGTACCCATGTTTGGTGCTATGCGAGGAAACGAGCCCAAGCCATTCGCTGGGTACTGGAGCGTTCAAAGTACGTTCCATTTGATAAGCGATCGATCCTATTTGCGTGGTCAAAGCGTTAGACCACGGAATTGGGAACTGATGGATCGGAATAGGCGTTTCAGAAATTGGTTTCATGCAATTACTCTGACAACGAAGTGCAATTGGATTCAATGCTTCAATATAGCGTGCGTCGGCTGACGGAAATGCCGATACCAACGAAAAACGGCTGCGATGTTAGTCGCAGCCGTCCGTTGATTCTAGCACCAAGCGTCGAATCAATAATGGTTCGTGTATCAGCTTCAGCGCGGAAGCTTAGTTGCATCCGCAGCTTGGAGCAGCGTTGCATCCGCAGCTTGGAGCAGCGTTGCATCCACAACTTGGAGCAGCATCGCATCCACAGCTTGGAGCTGCGTCGCAGCAGCTATTGCGTGCGAACTTGCCTTTGATGTGAGCAAAAGCATTCTTGAGCATGTGCTTGCGAGCTGGTTTGCAGCATGTTGGAGCACTGTCACAACCGCAGCTTGGAGCAGCTTCGCAACCGCAGCTTGGAGCTGGAGCTGCACATGGAGCTGGAGCTGCACAGCCGCAGCTTGGTGCTGGAGCGTCGCAACCGCAGCTTGGAGCAGCGTCGCAGCAGCTCTTCTTGCAGCTCAACTTGCTCATGATGCCTTTGATTTTGCATCCGAGGTTTAACTTTGGTCTGCAAACTGGAGCTGAATCACAGCAGGTTGGAGCTGGAGCTTCGCAGCACACAGGTGCAGAATCACAACAATTGTTCTTCTTACAGAACAAACCGGCTGAAGCGCTCGAGGACGAGATTGCAGCGAAAACAACAACAGTCAAGGTAACGATCAATCGACGCATGGAACTATCTCCAAAACAAAAAGTTTTATAAACCGCGCCGTGAACTTCCTGGCTGTCATGTCTATACGAGACGTGATCCAGTGCCATCATTCCTTGATGGCGGTTGACGCGAAATCTGTTACCATCAGCGTTCACTCTGAAATCGGAAATGCCAACTCAGTCATAAGATTTTGCGCAGAAGTTTGGGTCGCGACCGTGCTTATGCGACGAAAGTAGGAGTTGTAACGATTGTTATGGATAACGTTAACGTAGTACCGTCCATTTTTTGTTCCTCTTTCGATATGGATGTTTTTCATGCTCACGCGTCGATCTTTTATCGCCTCGACCTCCGCGGTTGTCGGGGCTGGCTTATCTCTAAGTTCCGCCAAGTCATGGGCTTGGGCACTTCCTGAAAACGACCCATACCTAGCCAAAATAGGCATACAGCTCTATACGCTTCGCAACGAAATGGCCAAGGATCCGGTCAAGACACTGAGCGCGGTCGCCGACGCGGGCTATAAGCAAATCGAATTGATGGATGTCATGGATGCGACGCAGCTTATGCCCATCGCCAAGGAAAAAGGGCTGTACGCTACGTCAGCCTTTCTTAAATGGAATATCCTTGGCGAAGCCAATCCTGCGGCAGGAACAACTACCTTAGATCAGTCGATCGACGAGGCAAAAAAACACAACATCAAGTACTTGGTGTTTGGCTATATCGGCAAAGGAAATCGCGAACGAGCGGATCAACTCAAAGCGACGGCGGAACGATCCAACAAAGCCGGCGAAAAATGCAAGAAAGCCGGAATTCAACTTTGCTACCATCACCATTCGTTCGAGTTCCAACCGCTCGAGGGAGGAAAGACCGGCATGGACATCTTCATCGAAAACTTTGATAAGGAACTCGTCCAATTTGAGATCGACGTATTCTGGGCTGCGATTGGCGGATGGGATCCCGTTCAAACATTGGAAAGGCTCGCTGGAAGGGTTGCCCAAGTTCACTTGAAGGACTTGCTCCCCAAGACACCAAACATTTTCGACGAAGGCCAAGTACCAAAGGAGGCGTTCAAGGAAGTGGGTGCCGGGGGAATCGATATGAAGTCGGTGTTGGCAGTCTCGAAAAAGATCGGTGTTGTTCAATGCCACGTTGAACAAGATCAATCGCCAGATCCCGTCCAGAGCATTCAATTGAGCATGTCGAATCTGAAGAAGATTTGAGGGAGTCATTTTTAAAACATGGGCGAGTCGCTCCGCAACTAGGAATCAATTTAGTTCTTCGGCCTTCCATTTGATCAGTTAGCGCGAGTCGCGGAGCGACTCGCCCACATAAAACCGTTTCCCCGGAAACGGTGGTACCAGATGCCGAGAGCCTTTATAGAGGCTTTTCGAAACGGGCAACCACTTTCTCATAAGCAGGACTGCGAAATCGACACAAGATAGCTGTTCCATCCCATTGAAATGGATTGAAAACGACCGGAAGGAAAGAGTGCCGCTCGGTGGAATCAATGGGGTGGCACACGTCATCGTTTCAGTAAAAAAGGACAAAGCTGGGACTAAAAGGTGGGGTAAGCTTCCAGCTTGCCGTCAGTGATCATCGCAGCTGCACTTTGCATTGTGCTTGGGAGAGAACCTGTACTTGTCGAAATTTGGAAAGACCGGTCAGGTTACTTTAATGAACTTGGAAGGAATGAAATTCCTGTACCACTGCAAGATTAGCTTTTTGGCCCGTCCAAAACCTGGCGCTGAGCCTTGGGATGGATTTTTCGCCCGTACATGATGCGCAATTTATCTAAGGATCGTTCGAGCAATTAGTGTCGCCTTTCGCTCCGCGAAAGTTGCGTGGAGATCGCTACTTTTGCGGAGCAAAAGGCGACATTTGGACATTTATTGATCGAACGATCCTAAGCATCGCTTCTCTTGGCTCGAGCTGCGTCGCGCATCTCCGCTAGCGACAGCTTCGGCTTGCGTTTCGCCCCCCTCCGACGCCGTCATAGCTCACGGGGTCGACCTGTACGAGTCGTTCGACGCATACGTGATCCATCGACAAGAGTCCTGCATTGAGGCCTCGACCGATTCGATCGTAATGCATGAATCACAGCCTCAATGTGAGCCATAAAAGGTTAGTGCCATAAAAAAAGCGGACCTCGTGGCCCGCTCTCGTTTTCCATCGATACCATCGAAGGTAGATATCGTAGATGCTTCTTCTACTTCTTCTTCTTCTTCTTGTCGTCTACATCGTCCTCTTTTTTGACCTTCTTCTTTTTCTTCAGAGAGATCTTGGGGACGCGAACTTTGGCCATTCCGAGAACGACGCTACTATCAGACCATTTATCGAGGTCTTGTAAGCGTTTAATCCGTTCCGCGCGGGTCATTACGTTTCGGCTCTTGATCGCCCCGGCGCGGACTTTCAAGCTCTTATCGAGAGTCATAAAAACGTATACTCCTATGAACGACCATTGTAATTTTTTGGGAAGGTCGCAAATTTTAGCGAGGGTTGGTACGGCCCACAAGGCAAAAACGACGGGTTTGCGATCATTCTTGGCGAAAGTACGAATTTCGTAGATATTTTGACGTTCAGGTGGAACGATGCGATTTCCTCTGAATTGATCAAACCATAGCTGAAGTTGACGGTCCAATGGCTAAACTGCACGCTGCTTCGCGGATTGAACGATCATACACAACAAAAAAAGCCAAAAGCAAATGAACCTTGACCAATTGAAAGCCATTCAAACCCCCATCAAGGACACTTACCGAAAGGCACCAGATCGGGCCAAAGTTACGATTCGTTCGCTAGGAATCGTTGACGTGCCAAGTCAGCACTGTTCGTTCAATTCGCATGCAGGGATCGTCCGAGCTGGCTTGCATCCGGCGGCGGGAGGCACCGCTGCGGACGCCTGTTCTGCCGAATTGCTTTTAGAATCCTTAGTCGCTTGTGCCGGCGTTACACTCTCTGCCGTCGCGACGAATATGGGAATTGAAGTCCAGTCCTGTCAAATAGAGGCCGAGGGAGATATGGACTTTCGAGGCACGCTTGGAGTAGACAAAACCGCGCCCGTTGGC
The DNA here is from genome assembly GCA_043757445.1 of Pirellula sp. GTDB lineage: Bacteria > Planctomycetota > Planctomycetia > Pirellulales > Pirellulaceae > JBKCUI01. The sequence continues at coordinate 19,122 of JAYVPJ010000035.1, forward strand.
TTGACCGCAATTCGGTTGAAGTTTCGAGTACAAACCATGGCGGATGCGACAACCGTTGAAAAGCTGGTCAGCTTGACCGAACGCTACTGCGTGATTTACCAGACACTGATCAAGGGAGTTTCGGTTGCAGTTGAGACAGTGTCCGGGAATTAAACACCGCTGATTGCTGTTCGACCCCCATGGCCTTTGAGGCCGTCTCACTTTGGATTTCGCTTGCAAAGGAGCGTGCAGGCTGTCCTCAATTGTCAGCTTCTTCGATTGCTTCGCGAATTTCGCGTACGACGCCGGCGCGACAAATCTGTTGCTGTACGATTCGAGCGACATTTACTTTTAGTAGCTTCCCGATCTTACACGCAAGATCCACGTCTCGAATCCCTTCGAACTGATTGACTAACTCATTGCGATAGTAAATCGTTTGATTGTTTGAGTCGAATCCGCTCTCATAGGCATCCTGAAGCTCGTCGATCCAATCGTCCGGAACGTGACGCTTGCGACAATATTCGATCGACCAAATGTCATCTCCTGTGCATTCCGTTAGGAGCATCAAAGCCTGACTTCTGTTCATTGGAAGACTTTTAGGATGACAGATGGAACATTAGGGTAGAAGCTTGCTGTCGCTCATCCATTCGCGCAATCGCACAGGCCAATCACCGGCTGCCCCGGTGCTATTGGGCCTATATCCGAATCCATGACCAGCATTCGAATAGACATGCAACTCAGCTGGAACATCAGCTTCTTTGTATTTCAGGTAAAGTAGAGCCATTCCTTTCGAAATATCGTCGCGGTCCTTGGCGCCCAAGGCAATGAACAGGGGTGGCATCCCTTTTTTGACTGCAAATCGGCTGGAACTACCCGGGTAGATTAGCACTTGAAAATCGGGTCGACATCCCATGCGTTGGATTGGATCGGAGTCGTCGCTTTTGCCATCGTCCGAGTCCATGGCTGCAAGCGCTGCCAACTCGCCGCCTGCCGAGAAACCTAATACTCCCAGCTTCGACGCGTCGATGTTCCATTCCTTGGCTTTGCTTCGAATCAGTCGCAACGCACGCCGCGTATCCGACATCGCGTGTTCGTCGACGGTATAAGTTGAACCGGCTTCTCTAGCCAATCGGTTTTTCAAAACGAAGGCCGCGATTCCATGTTCAGCAAACCACTGACCAAGATCGTAGCCCTCATGACCCAAACAAAGCATTCGGTGACCACCACCTGGGCAGATTAATATTGCGGCACTGGGTGTAGTCGAACCATTCGATGATTGCTTTGCAATCAGATATGGGGTGATGGACGGGTTATGAATATTGGTAACATTGCATTTACCAGGCCCAACGTCTTCCTTTTCCGCTTCCTGCATCCGTTCAACGGAACCTGGCGCGCCAGTTGTCCAGAGCGGTATCTGATTGGGTCGCTGAGCAAAACTTGTCTCGCCAAAAAAACACGCGAAGACCACGAACGATAGTGAAAAATATTGTCGCATCGGTCAAGAATCCAGTGAGAGGTTATTCAGTGTTTGGAAGAAAGTATTGTACCAATAGCCGAGAATCGAAAAGTCGCTATACTATTGGGTTTTCCAATATTTGACGCTTGGACAAAAATCCGTCCAGCACTTTTCGCATTCTCATCCATGAATAACAGTTTCATTGGGACCACCGGTCCCGACCAAGCCACCAACGTCGCCTCCGATTTGCTTAGTGAACGCGTGCTTGTTCTCGACTTTGGTGCGCAGTACGCTCAACTCATCGCGCGACGCGTTCGTGACCAGAATGTCTATTGCGAACTCATTCGCCACGATGTCTCTGCCGATGTGATTTTGGCTCGCAATCCCTGCGCCATCATTTTGTCTGGCGGACCTGCCAGCGTTTACGAAAAAAACGCACCGAAATGCGATCCCCGCATCTTCTCACTCGGAATCCCCATACTCGGCATTTGTTACGGGATGCAGCTAGCTTCCCAAGCGCTCGGCGGTGCAGTGGAAAAATGCCCGGCTCGCGAGTTTGGACGATCCCGACTCCAAATTGCTTCCATGGAAAAGCTGTTCGCTGGCTTTCCTCATGAGATAGACGTTTGGATGAGCCATGGCGATCAAGTGCACGCATTGCCAGATGACTTCGAAACGCTGGCCTCCACGTCCACTTGTCCGTTCGCTGCAGTCAAACACAAGAGCAAGCCCATCTATGGATTGCAATTTCATCCCGAGGTGTCTCACACCGCACTCGGCGGCACTCTCATCCACAATTTCCTTTACAACATCGCCAATTGCGAAGGCAAATGGCATTTGAGCGATTTCGCTCAACGATCTATCGAACAGATTCGCAAAGTCGTTGGAAGCGATCGAGTCATATGCGGCCTCTCCGGGGGCGTCGATTCCGCGGTCACGGCTGCATTGATCTACAAGGCCATCGGTTCGCAACTTACCTGCATCTTGATCGACAACGGCTTGCTTCGCAAAGACGAGCAAGCCGCAGTCATCTCTGAATTCACGAATCACTTCAAGGCCGACTTGCGCGTCGTCGATGCCAGCGATCGGTTCCTCAACACCTTGGCTGGGATACGCGATCCACAAGAAAAACGACGTCGCATCGGACACGCCTTTATCGATAGCTTCAAAGCGGAAGCCGAGAAAATCAATGGAGCCAAGTTTCTTGCTCAAGGCACACTGTATCCTGACGTCATCGAAAGCGGTGCTGCCGCTGACGGACCCTCTGCGACCATCAAGTTGCATCACAATGTTGGTGGATTACCTGACGAACTCGGCTTTGAACTGATTGAGCCGCTTCGAGATTTGTTCAAAGACGAAGTGCGTAAACTGGGTGTTGAACTTGGACTACCTGAGCACCTAGTGTGGCGGCACCCATTCCCAGGACCTGGACTTGCCGTCCGCTGTCTTGGCGACGTTACTCAAGAAAAACTAGACGTTCTAAGAGAAGCCGACGCAATCGTCGTCAGCGAAATCAAAAACGCAAACTTGTACAGGCAGACCTCGCAAGCTTTTGCTGTGTTACTGGAATCACAAAGCGTGGGTGTCATGGGAGACGCTCGAACGTACGAGAATGCAGTTGCTGTCCGTTGTGTGAACACCGACGATTTTATGACAGCGGATTGGAGTCATCTGCCGTACGATTTGCTCGCTCGCATCTCCACTCGTATCATCAACGAGGTGCGAGGTGTCAACCGAGTCTGCTATGACATCAGCTCTAAACCACCAGCCACCATTGAATGGGAATAAGAATTCGCCATGAGTCGTTCGTATATATTTCAAATCGAAAACCTGACAAAGCGTCACGGCCAGAAAGAAGTCCTTAAAGACATCTTCCTTGCCTTCTATCCGGGGGCCAAGATCGGCGTGCTTGGGTCCAATGGCGCAGGCAAGAGTACGCTCTTGCGCATCATGGCCGGCACAGACAAGAACTTCGACGGCACAGCTAGGCTGGCCAACGGATTCACGGCCGGCTACCTCTCGCAAGAACCGCAACTCAATCCGAACAAAGACGTTCAAGGTAACGTGGAAGAAGCGGTCGCACCACGCCGCGCGATCATCGATCGATTCAACGAAATCTCCAACTTGCTCGGCGAAGTCACCGATGACAAGAAGATGGAAAAACTCTGCGACGAGATGGCCAAGTTACAAGATATCATCGATGCACAAAACCTTTGGGATCTCGATCGGCAAGTGGAGATGTCGATGGCTGTGATGAACTTGCCACCGGGCGACGCGAGCGTTGCAAAGCTCTCTGGTGGCGAACTGCGCCGCGTGGCATTGTGCAAATTACTCATCCAACAACCCGATTTGCTGCTGCTAGACGAACCAACGAATCACCTCGATGCTGAAGCCGTGAACTGGCTCGAGCAGCATTTGGCTCATTACACGGGAACCGTGGTGGCCGTAACCCACGATCGTTATTTTTTGGACAACGTGGCGCAGTGGATTCTGGAATTAGACCGAGGCTCCGGTTATCCGTTTGAGGGAAACTACACATCGTGGCTAGAGCAAAAGCAGAAACGGCTGCTCATCGAACAGAAATCGGCTCAAGCTCGACAAAAGACCCTCGACAAGGAACTTGAGTGGATCCGTATGTCACCGCGTGCGCGGCAAGCCAAGAACAAGGCGCGTATCAGCTCCTATGAACAACTCGCTGCACAGCAATTCGAGGAACGGCCAGACGAACTCGAATTTCAAATTCCGCCTGGAAAACACCTTGGTGAAGTGGTCGTGCACGCCGAAGGGGTTACCAAATCCTACAATGAACGCGTGTTGATCGAGAACCTCTCCTTTCGGTTGCCAGCGGGCGGTATTGTCGGCGTAATCGGCCCCAATGGAGCCGGCAAGACGACTCTGTTTCGCATGATTACAGGGCAAGACAAACCGGATGCGGGCACGCTTCGAATCGGTGACACTGTGGAGTTGGGCTACGTAGATCAATCTCGCGATTCTCTCACCGATACAAACACCCTCTACCAAGAGATTTCAGGCGGACACGACTGGATCGACTTGGGCGGCAAGAAAATGAACTCACGATCCTACGTATCCAAATTCAATTTCAAAGGTACTGACCAAGAAAAGAAGGTTGGCAATCTATCCGGTGGTGAACGCAATCGAGTTCACTTGGCTAAGCTTCTGCGACGTGGCTGCAACGTATTGCTGCTGGACGAACCGACGAACGATTTAGACATCGATACGCTTAGGGCTCTTGAGGAAGCAATCCTTGGCTTCGTCGGCTGTGTGGTCGTCATTTCTCACGATCGATGGTTCCTCGATAGGATTGCTACACACATCCTGGCGTTCGAGGGGGATGGTTACGTTCACTGGTGCGAAGGCAACTTCCAAACGTACGAGTCACAGCGCCGCGATCGAGTCGGCATGCAAGCCGACGAACCCCATCGTTTCCGCTACAAAAAGTTGGCAACGTAAATGCGTGGCCCGTCATGCACGACGCAGGTTGCGACGGTGTTAGCTAAAGGCAAGTGTAGATTCAAAAATTTGTAATTTTTGAATTCCTAATCCGGCCCGAGTTCGTCGTGCCGTGTGTAATTGGGGCCAGCCCCAAGCCGCGTGTACCATTGAGGTCACTATACACTGAACCAAACCAAGCGACTTTGAACCAAACCAAGTGATAAAGCGTTTGCTTGTCAAGCATCCCGAGATTTGCTTGCGAACAAGACTTCAGACGAGGAAGTCGCGTTAAAGCCTAAACCTCTCGAGTAACCGTACCAAGGTAGAACGGTTGCTGTGCCACCAATTCTGTCCCATCATTCAGATAGAATCGAACCCGAACGCACCAAGAGATCTTCAAAAGTCTTCCCTCATAGGAAAGCGGGGAGTTCGGAAGCGGAACCTGAACCTGTTGCGGAACAGACCAATCGGAAGCTGCTACAGAATTACCTGTAAGTCGTTGGAAGAAATGCACACCGAGGTCTTCTGTTCCTTTGCCTTCGGTCAGCCAAACTACCGAAACTTCAACAGCAGATATGGTGTTATGCTGGATGTTCGCAACGCGATATTCAAATTCGAGAGTATCGTGAGCCATGTAGGTGGGTTGCAACCCAAGCAATCGAATCATAACGGCGGACTGACTGGATTGCTGCGAGCGTGTGGGTACACGACTACGGGAAAACTTCGGGAGTACGATGGCCATCGATTCGCCTCTCCTTCAACAATAATTTTCCAGTGAATTGCATTGTGTACGCTTTGAAACGAATGCATGGCATCGTCGGGAATGGCAACTTGGCACTCGAGTTCAAGCGGACGCCCCCAATCGATTCTGGAGCGACCTTGATCCAGTATGCTCTGAAGTCGCACAACCTCGCGCTCCGTCCGCACATCTGTGCCGAAATGATATGTGCTTTCCTCCTCGCATACTAGTCGAATTGATAGTTTCTTGATCACCAATCGACCGTACTGAACCAATAGCAGTTTGTAAGTCTTGCCGGGCACTAGCGGCAGATCTTCGATTTCGACGGTCGTCGATCCAATACCAATCTCCTGCACGTATTTTTTGACAAACAATTGGCCAGCCCGCAGCCCAACGTAAAGCCCTGGAATCAATAGCAGCAAAAGTCGATACTGCACCTCCCCTCGCAAGAATCCGCCAACGGCGAACACCGAAAAGACAGCAATCATTGCATTCCAAGCCATCGCAAAGAGTCCAATGGAAATTAATGCGCCTGTCCCTGGCCATTCGCCAGGCAATCGATAAGCAAGCTTCGCGCCAGGGCTGTCGGTAAATGGAGTGAGCAAGGGCACCATGGGTGGTAGCAAGTTTTTATTATGCGGCTTGTTTGGTCGAGACACCAACCCGTGCTTGGCAATAACCTCCCTATGCTCATCGCTAGTTGCAACCTTGAGGACTCGGTACCAGAAACCGACTGCTCCCATAACAATGCACGATGCGGCAACTGATGTTAACAACCAAAAACCGTACCCGATCCGCACTACTTGGGTCGTTGGAGACAGGAACTGCCAACCGACCAAGACAGTAAAACACATCACTCCAACAAGAAAAAAGGATGCGAAAAAAAGCGCTTCACCAAGAGATCCTACGAACCACCAACCGGACATTCGTCCGCCCCGTTTTTTCCCCCATAGTCTCAATAGTGGACGCATATGCAGCAGTGTATTCACAATCTGCTAGATGACCAAGCGGTTTCGAAGGATATCCAGTAGCATAGCCCCCTGGGCCGTGTAAGTAGCATGGCCCCCTGGGCCGTGGCTTTCAGGCCCTGAGCCCAAACTAAAGTGCACCACGCTGTTCGACTATGTCGAGTGTTCGCACGGGTGAAGCAACGGTAGAATACACGTAGGGAATCCGTCCTTAGAGTGACCTTGCACAAACCTAGGAATGCTAATTGGAAGACCAACCGTGGTATAGCAGTGGACTCGCATTTGAATGCACGCAGTGTGGCAACTGTTGCAGTGGTCCAGGAGAGGGATACGTCTGGATAACTTCACATGAGATTGTTGCCCTGGCAGCTTCCATCGGCATGTCAGATCGATTGGAGGAGTTTGAGCACAAATTCACGCGTCAAGTCGGCACGCAAACGAGTTTGGTAGAGTATTCCGACGGAGACTGCATCTTTCTCGACCCATCGACAAGAGCATGCACTGTTTACCAGGCTCGGCCCGTGCAATGCCGAACATGGCCATTCTGGAAAAGCAATGTTGAGTCACCAAAAACCTGGTCTCAAGCTGCAAGGAGTTGTCCAGGTTGCAATCAGGGCAGACTTTACAACCTGACAGAAATCAATAACCGCTTGGCAAAAGACAACGGTGACTTTTGAAGTGCAGGACTAGTGCCGTATCCACATTGATTTTGTGAGCAGTTGGTAGTGGATCTTGTTAAAGATCCTATGCCGCAAGGATCTTTAACAAGTTCCACTACCAACAAAATCGAAGTAGTCGAGGCATTAGGGTTGCCGGTCGCATTAGGGTAATGAACACCCTATTCAACGACCGCAACAAACTCATTGAAGATACGACCCCATATTGCGATTCATTGCTGCAAGCACTCGTCGCGCATTCGAGCCACCCATTCCAATCGATTGCTGGTATGCCCATCTTTTCGCAGGGGCTAGCGCAGCTGTAGACTCACGAACAGTCTGCCGCTGGCAAGTTCGAGGTACCGTAATCAGATTTGTGCTGTTGTTTTGTCGGACCGCAAGATATTTCAACATTCCAAATGGTCTCCCCCCGATTGGCGATCGATTCGAAGTGCCGCCGACCTGCGTTTTGTCGACGACGATGCAATCACTACACTATCATCGGAATCGATTGGGGAGGAGCGGCCACCTACCGGAATTATCACTTTCCAGGGAATATTCTTGGCGGAAAACGATTTCAAAGGGTTTTTCGGCCAAAAGCAAGGTAAATCGTTTAGCCCCGAGCCGTAGGCGACGGCTGTACGTCGACGCAGTCAAGCGAGACCTAGCTGTCAGATCGGCCACGTAAGACCGAGCTGACGGGGTGCAGCATGGACTAGCGTTTAACTCATTTCTGCGTTGAAGTCCCTTGGATCAGTGTGGTCTTGCGGTCGATTGCGATCCCTCTAAATACCTCTTGGAATCCACCATGCCAGTGCACCTCCACAAAATCAACGACGTTGGCATTACCTAAACCAAAATGCAAGTCGTTGCCGTAGTGGCTTTGATACCCGCGTCCGCGAATAACCTCTTGGATTTGCTCGCCCGCTTTTGTGCTAACAACGACACGCGTCCCGACCGCGTCTCGATTACAAGAAATCCCAATTAACCTCAACTCCATCCAGTGGTTGTTAGAACGAACTGTCTCGTTTCGAAGGATGGTTGGGGTCGAGTTCAGATTTAAGATGACCACATCCAAATCGCCATCTTGATCGAGATCCTCACATCCTAATGCTCGGCTTGCCTTTTCGACCAGCAATCCCTTACCCGCGGTTGACGATACATCAGAAAACCTCTTGCCATCTATATTTCGAAGCAAAAAGTTGCGTGTTGCAAACTGAACTGAGCTGTCTAACAACTCGACCGTGTCGATCAAGTGGCCGCTAGCTAGAAATAGATCGACATACGAGTCGTTGTCGAAATCGGAAAGACCGACTCCCCAAGTGACGCTTCGTGTCGCCACCCCTAGTCCATAGGAAACACCCAAGTCGTCAAAGAACTTGCCTTCGGAATTGCGATAGACATTAGGTATCTCGTCCTGAAAATTCGTAGATACCAGATCCAACCAACCGTCGTGGTCGATGTCGGCGCAATCAACCCCCATGCTGGCTTGACGCAAGCCAGCGTAATCGTATGCCACGCCCGCAAGCAATGCGATCTCTGTAAACTTCCCTTTACCGTCATTCTCCCACAAGAAGTTTTCGGCCGAATCGATGCACACGAACACGTCGGTATCGCCGTCTCGGTCAAAGTCAAAAGTTACCATCCCCATACCGGCGCCAGGCTGCAGTCCAATTCCAGACTCCATTGAAATGTCGGTAAAGGAACCATCTCCGTTGCTTCGAAACAATTGATGGTTATCGGGCTCATAGTCCTTTGGCCCAGGCGCAGCTGGAATCCCAAAAATGAGGCGATTGACGTCTTTGTCGTATGCAAACTTGACGTAATTTGCCATATAGAGATCTAAATTCCCATCGGAGTCCACATCGAGAAACGAAAGACCTGCTCCGACCCGGAATTCCTTTGTACCCGGTGCATCTTGGAGCGAGGCAAAAGTACCATCGCCATTGTTTCGATAAAAAACCTTGGGACCATAGTTGCTGACGATCAAGTCAGGATCGCCATCGTTGTCATAGTCCCCAACGGTCACGCCGAGACTGTGGTTAGCGTCCCCGACGCCGGCTGACTCCGTGACGTCGACAAATCTCCAATCACCAAGGTTGCGATAGAGTCTGTTTATCGGGACTTCACCAGGCCTCTTGCCCTCATGGTATGCGCCGTTGAGCAAATAGATATCCATCAAGCCATCGCCGTCGAAATCAAAAATAGCAAGTCCCGAACAAATGGTTTCGACAATGAAATGTTTGCCTGAACCGCCGTCGGTATGCAAGAAATCGATCCCAGTCTCCAACGAAATGTCGTCGAAGCGTATTTCGCTTGGCTTCGAGGCCGGTGTCGTTTTTGTTTGAGCGGTTGCAACCGAATAGGTGGCTTCCAACGATGCAAAAAACAAACTGAAGATCACAACCCGAAAACAGCTCATCGAGACTCCTGAGACTTAATTAGTTGATCCAAGATGTTTTTAAAATTCTGACTCTCAGGGTCTTTCAAAGAAGCAATTCGCATCGCTGAAATGGCCTCCGCAGGATTGCCGTTCATAGCCAGAGTTTGTCCGTACGTTGCGAAATCTGAGGCTGTGCCCCTCAGTTCTGTTACCGTTTTCGCAAGATCCACAGCCCTTTCCTTGTTCTTGCCAGAAACAATGATCAACTCAACGAGGGCAGCGTACCCCTCTGCGCGACTCGGCATCGTCTGTACCACGTATTCAAAACTTTCTTGTGCGGCTGCCCAATCCCTTTGACGCTGACTAATCGTACCGACTGTCATTCTGTAGCCCAAATTGTTTGGTGAAATTTGCACCAGCTGCTTAGCAATCTCGATGGCCTCTTTTGGCTTCTGAAGTTGTTGCAGTAGCTTTACCATCAGCCTTCTTGAGTCCTCATCGTTTGGTTCGTTTTCCGCAACGTATCGAAGGATTTCCATCGCCGATTCCACGCGTTCATGTTTCAGGTAAACTTGTGCTACATAGTTGAGTCTGGCAGCGATGTCCGCGCGTTCCGCAGCTTGTGCCACGCTCGATTCTACGTTGTTGGTGCTGCGAGCGGATTTCTGCATTGCGAGCCATTTTTTTGCCTCCTCGCGTTTTCCGAGTCGGACTAAAGCGGCTCCCATCCCTTGTTGCGACAAATGATTCTCGGGTGCTAGGTCAAGAGATTTTTGAAAGGCTTCGCTCGCTGAAGCATAGTCCCGATTGGCGAGTCGCGCTTGACCAAGCAATTGTAACGTATCATTTGAACTCGGCTTGAATGCGACCTGTGCCTCTAAGACCTTTATCGCTTCGAGCGTGTCACCCTTCTTCATCAAGGCATCCGATAGTTCGTGGACCGCCGTTGTGTCACCTGGCATGAGCTTCACAGCTCTTGCTAAATGCTCTACCCCACCCTCGTAATCAGAATTGCGAACGGCAATGCTTCCTAACCCTTGATACGCGTAGCCATAATCCGGTGACTGTTCGACGGCGTGCTCCCAACATGCCTTGGCAATGTCCAATTTGCCGATCATGCGATAGAACCTCGCCTTTGCCTCCATCGCATCAGGGTCATTCGGAAATTGACTTGCCATCGCATCAACCAACGAAGTCGACAGCTCCTTCAAAGCTGAAATGTCTTTCGCCTTCAGGATTGGTGCTTCAGACGGAATCGACGGTGGTGGATTGCCCTCTACCTTTGCTTGAACTTTCGAAGGCTCCGTAGCCGACTCCTGCGATGCGTTTGAAGAAGTATCTGGCGATCCAGAAGTGGTTGATGTATTCGACTGCGCGGAGCTCTTGGTCTCCGTTTTTGAATCGCATCCAAGAAGGACAAGGTAACAAAGGCAAAAAACACACGTTTGAGAAACCAGGAGGCTGAAATAGCGGTTCATCTTGACATCTCAGCCCATCGCGGTGGGAAGCGCTGTGTTTAATTAGATCTCCGAGTCGCTCCCGTAAGGTGCGACCTAACGCGGATTATTCACAGGATCATTACTGATTAGCCGCAGGTCGTTGGCCAAATGGCACTTACTCTGAGCCGCAACGCGTTAGCGTGCGGGCTGGAAGTCAAGTACTCACCTGCTAATCCGGCCCTCATGCTAGCGAATTGAGGCTCAAAACGTACAAAGTGAGCCCCATTGGGCGTAAGCCGCGTAAGCCCCCGAGTATGGTCGCGAAGACAACCGTGGGCTAGTGACCTCCAGCTAATGAATGATCCGGGCTAACTTAGGTCACTATTGCCGAGAGTGGCCTTGCACAGGCTGCCAAACGAGCAAGCTGTCGCTGACCCCAACTTAGCTTTCTACTACTTCGACTTCAGTTCGAGATTCAACGGCGGGCACTTATCCACGACTTCAAACTTTAATCCGGAAGTGGCTGCAGTTTCGTACTTCTTTGGAAGATCGTTCTTTGCGGCAGGGTTCTTGACTTTTCCAGCATCTTTTGGCGGTCCCTTGTACCCCTGAGCCATATTTGCGTACATGTCATCCAAACTCTGTTTGCCTTCGGATTTTGCTTCAGCGGCGGGTACCTTTCCCGCTTGATCATACATGCTTTCACCTGCCTCAGTGTGAATCTTGGTAACCGTTACGTCATAGGAGCCCTTCATGGCTCCGTCACCACCAACGAAGGAACCCAAAACGAACTTGCCGTTAGCATCCGTGGTTCCGGATGCGGTTTGTCCGCCAGCTCCAGGAATCAACGTTACGATTGCGCCGCTTACTGTTTTTGCGTCCAATGTTACGGTTCCTGAAACAGGAACTGTCGGAGGATTGCTATTTGTAGTGCAACCCACGGAAAAGATTAAAGCTGTGAACGATAAAGATGCAGATAAACAACGAATTGACATAAAAAACTCCAGTGCGAAATGAGTAAGTGTAAAATTTTGGGATTTAAGGAAAGAGCGAGGTCGAATGACCTCGCTCTAATACGAACGACGTGACTTTAGGTACCGTAGCTTCGCACGGTCCAGGGGACCATGCTACGGCCGCAATTAGCCGACCCGACTAATCGATGTTGGCGCCGACTTCACCACCGGACTTGGAGCCTAAAGCACCCCAAACACCGTATGGGCTTTGTCCGCCGT
>JAYVPJ010000036.1:0-163008 GCA_043757445.1 Pirellula sp.
GAAAACTATTCGCCGCTTCGTGTTCGCGTCGTATCCGACTGGCATCCTTGCCATCCCGCCCGTCTTCAGCTCGACGTCCATGTCTCGCTATCTCAGTTCCATCATCTCTGGCCAACGCAAACGGCCCTAGCGATTCAACCGGGGGACGCATCCTGCTAAAACTTCCGTTGGCGTCGTGCCATCGGTTCTCAATTCCAACATCGTCGACAAGGCAATGCATCATCGCGCTTCAAGCGTTCAACTTTGGAACATCTACCAAGGTTCCGCCGGATTGTGGCCGCTCTACTTCGGCGATGGTTACTTTCCGGCGGTTTCATCGTACTCTCACAATCAATGACTTTTGGCGTACTTGAGTTTCTTCGACTCCGATTCACTCAGGTAGTCAACGAATGGCTCAAGCAGCTCTACCACGGATCGATAATCCTTCAACTGCCAAGCAACTTGAAGCTTCTTGCGAACTTGCTCAAGTTGAGTTTCAAGGCTGTACTCGTGAGCCCATGCTTCTCCAGATGCTTCCAATCGCTCGAACAAGTCACCGTTACACCATTCAGGAGAATCGATGAAATCTTGAAGCTTCATCGCAAGTTGACGCACGCCTTCCTTGATACCTTCAAGCGTATGAGACGCATAATCCCGATACGACCGCGCGGTCTCCGTGCCTTCAAATAGGCGAACTAACTCAGAAATCGAATACGATCGATTTCCGATTGAATTCGCGATTTGAAGTGAAATTTCATTAGATCGGACGTCCCGGTATACCTCAACGATTAAATTCGACGATGTGAAACGGACTGAATCCTTCTGGCTGTCGACGGAACTATATCCCTTCGATCTCAGAAACGGAAACTCTTCCATAACGCATTCCCCGAACCATTTCGATAATGCTTCACCACTCAACGTTGTTGGCATCATTGGTTTACCTCGGTAGATTCCAAAAACCGGTATTACTATCGAAAATCCATCCGCGATCACGCAACAGGTTTCGCTCAGCATTCAAGAACTGACCCGCAGTGTCACCAACCGATGCGTCGCGAATTGGAAACCCGCGATTCATCTCTTGTCGTAAGACGCCAGAATTTTGCTTCCAATTAGCCTTAGGGCTGCCAAGATTTGGCAGGCGGCTCAAAAGAGATTGCTCGCCAGGGGCGAGATTTTGTAGATCCTTGACGCGGCCAATTACTGTCGTCGCTCCCTTAATTGGGGCAACGCGTTACTCAATTTTCTTTAGTTAGCATCTCTTTCAACTCAAGAGCGATTTCCGAAATCGCTTTCATCGCCGGATGATCAATCTGTTGTTGTGGTGGAACATTCTGAGGCACTTTGTCAATCAATTTCGATAGTGATCGGAATTTATCTGCGAGTTGTGCGGACAGCTTGCCCGAATCTAGAGCTCTCGAAACACCACTGTCGTCGAAGACTGAACAAATTACTTCTTCAAATGACGACATTTCGTCGGTAGATCCGTTTGCGAGCCAAAGACGTTCTTGTTCTTCTCTACTCGCCAGTTCTTCTAAGCCCCAAACGGCTAGTTGTTGGTTGATGATTGTCATTTCAGAAACCCCGGCTAGTTTTGAAGTGGGATATGGGCATCAGGATCCTTAAGACCACCCTTTGGTAGTGGCGAACCTGTTGCATCTGGCCTGAGATACGTTCCGCTCGAATCGGTCTGACGGACATAGGGGCCTTGGGAATTGGGATACGGACTATTGGGGTTGCCTTGCATTACCCGAACGCTTTCGTTGGGATTCTTCGGATTATAATACTCAACTCCACCTTTTCCCTTTGTCGGACGAATGTGCCATTCGTCTGGGATACCGGTAGGTCGTACTCGTGTTCCAGGTAATGGGTTAACGCCATACGGTTCGAATCCCGCTGCTTTAACTGGGGCATGGGGCAACTTTGGGGCTCCAGCGTTATCTAAATTTTCGCAGAGCTGCTTTCCCTTGGCGTTCTTTGCTGCTGCTTCGGCGGCTTCCTTTGCAGCCCGCTCAGCCGCCTCACGTGCCACAAGTTCCGCAACCTCTTTTGCACCTTCTTTAACTACTTGTTTGCCTACTTGTTTTGCTGCTCCCTTTGCCAAAACTCCGCCTGAGACGACATCAACTGCAAATCCAGTCCATCCACCCCAATAATAACCACTACTTTGGTAATCAACTCCATTCATGCCAAAGACCTTGTCCCTAAGTACCCAACTAGTCCCCAGAGACATCGCGTCACCCGCTCCCGCCCCGAATCCGGCGAGCTCGTCAAGCCAATCTAATCCAGATGGATCTATCCTGTTTGATGGTGAGTTCCCTACATACTGATACCAATTCATATCCCCGGCGGCGAAGCCGATGGGGTCCATCGTTGTCCACCGCATCAGGTCGACGTCGTACTCCCGATTCCGGAAATTTACGCGGCCCGTTACCGTGTCCGCTTTGCCTCCTGCAAAGCCGTGGTTGAATACAAACGTGTCCGACGCGGCCACAAACGTTGGCGATAGGACTGTTCGCTTGCCATACGCATCGTATTGGAACCGTTCAACCACTGCGCCTGTCGAATTCGCTATCGCCGTGATGTTCCAGTTTGCATCTTGCATCACGTAGATGCGTTGCTCGAGCGTGCCGTTGTTGTCAGTGTCCCGATCTCTGGCGATCATCGCATCAATGTAAGCCGCCGACCATGTGTACTGCACTTGCGCTACATTGCTGCTGTTGCGTTCCTCGATCGCTTGCCAAGCACTGCTGAAGTACACGACCGTGGCTCCCTCCTTGATCCGCCGATTCATCGCGTCGTAAGCGAACGTGATATTAGAAACGGCTCCCGTCTTTTGCTCGACGACCCGATTCCAAGCGTCGTAGATGAGCGTCTTGCCATTCTGATCGGTGGTCAAATCGCCATTGTTGTCGAACACTAGATTGGTTGTTCCGACCTGCGTCAGTTCGTTCTGCCGGTTGTGCGTTCGATTCTGCACCACGCTGTTGGTCGTCACCGAGGTGCTATTGCCAAGCGCATCCAGAACCCACGATTGGGAACGGGTCGCGGCACCCGAGAGCGCAGTCTTGGCCGCGTTGAGCGTACCTCGCTGGAAACTCGTGATCCGATCGAGATTGTCATAGGCGTAGAGTTCGCTATTGGTGGAGCTAAGCAGATTTTCGCGATACAAACGATTGCTATTGCGATCGTAGCCGTAAGCAAATCGGTCGACGTTGGTCGAATTGGAGGTCTTTAGCCAACGCTGATTGATCACTCGACCGAAGCGATCCAGACCGGTGTAAGCGTCTTGGCTATCGCTGACCGCTTCTGCGGTGAGTTTGATCTTGGTCTGATCGACTCCAGCCAGTGTCAACGATCGGTTGACGATCGAGCCGAGTCCCAGGTACGAATAGCTCTCCAACGTGCCGGTCGAGTCCGAAAGCGAACTCAGTCGACTGATAGTATTGTCGATTCCAGTAGCGTAGTTCGAGGTGAGCACACGACCGTTGGGATAAGTCATCGAAACCATTCGGCTATGGTTAGCACCACCGGCCATTTCTGTGTAAGCATATTGAACCTTGGGCGTCGTTAAGACATTGACTGCCCCAGCAGAAGCTTGAAACTCCGTCGTCAGTTGCCCCAAACCATTGTATTGACGGAGCACTTCGTTGACCACCGTGGTTCCAGCCGTGTCGGAATAGCTAGACAATTTCTCAGGGAGTCCTTGCGTATTGAACGTGAATCCGACGCGGCGGACACCCGCTGAAACGCCAGCCCCGAGAGTCGTTACCGTGTCGCTATTCAATCGTCCCAAAGCGTCGCGAGAAAAAGCATGAATGTTTCCATTGCGATCTAGAGTGGTCCACTGCTCACCCAATGCATTGAATGTGGCTGAGTCTTGTTGGGTGGCACTCGCTGCGCCTGTCGTTGGATCTGGATACCGTGTTGCTACAGCGATGCGATTGTCGTTCCGGGCATCTCCCCTGGCGAAAGAAGCTCCGTACACATACGCGGTCGTCTGTACAGCGCTACTGGGCAAGCTGGCGGTGTAAGTCAACTTTTGCCCGACTCCGTTGTAAGTGCAAAGGATGGTTTGATCGTCGGCTGCCGAAGGGAGACCGTCAATGAAGTTCTCGACCGATTTCGTTTTGCGACCAAGGAGGTCGAAAGTATCGCGTTTTACTATTGCCTTCGGATCGGTCGTGCTCAACAGTCTACCGTCTGTTCCGTATGCAAAACTCGAGACGAGCTCTGTATCCGAGCGGGCGGGCGCGACCGCAGGACGAATGTAACTGTTGCCAGCGTTCGTTCCGACATCGACGATGCTCGTCGGGCGATCGATTACATCATAATACATCGCTTCAAACGAGGCGCGAGCGCCAACCGTGGTGCTTGTTCGAAGCCCAAGAGCGCCCGTTCCCGTCATGTTGTGAAACCGATCTCGTTGTTCGACCAAGATCACGTTGCTATTGGTATCGTAAGTCCACTGCGTTTGGTCTAGGACCAAGTCGCCGGTCACATTTGCCGCATCGGCCCATGTCGCATCGCCACCGGCGTCACTGTGATACTGGAAAGTCATTCGCCCTGCACCATCGTAAACCAACTTGGTGATCACCGATTCCGGCGACTGCTGTTTTATCAATTGACCGCGTTGGTTAAACCACTTGTCCGTTTTGAGACTGTTTGTGGATACTGTGCCAGTCACTTGATCGATAGCGTAGGTTGCTGTTCTGAAAACAAGACCTTGATTGTCATACGAATAATCAGTACGCGATCGCAAAAGCGCAGCAGCAGGCGAGTCTGGAACGCCGTCCCCATTACTGTCCGTAAAGGAAGTTACGTTGTCTCCGTCGAAGGAAAAATCGGAGAGGACACGATCCAAGTTGTCGTATTGATAATAGCTGATCGGATGTGCATTGCTGGTCGTAGTCTCGGTGCCTTCGTTGGCGAGCTTCGCCAAAATGGGTCGATCACGCCAGTCGTAAAGTATTTTCTTGAAGCGAGTTGGGTCCGAGCCGCCGGGGTAGGCAACGGACTGAGTCAAATTGCCGTTGCCGCGTTGCAGTCCATAGTCGTATTGGTTTTCGCTGATAAGAACCATGTTCGCCCCGACATTGTTCGAGGGAGACCAATTACCTGTCGTCGGCGTGTCGTCCGTTCCAACCCAATTCGAGAGCGTTAGGTTCCGGAAGTCAAAGATAGTTCGCGTGATTGTGCCGGTTGCGTCTTGAACACGATTCAGTCGCCCTCGCGCGTCAAAATCCGTTTTCAATTCGTGGTAGTTGCCAGTGCTGCTGTCGTTTGAAGCAACGCCGAGTACAGCCGTGGTGGTAGAGTACGTGACGCCAGTCATCGAAAAATAGGCGAGTGTGCTAATGACTTGGCCGCCGTTGTTCGTGATTTCTCGCGTTAGCGAAGTTATGTTTGCAGCGATGATGACTTCCGATCCAGTTGGTGTTAACGCACCAGCAGTACCTGTGGTGGTCGGTACGGCGGACGTGGACAAATATTCGGAATAGGCGGTGCGTTGTCCGACAGGCGCACCGGAGACTGGCCGATATTCTCGGGTGACTTCGATGGGAGTGGCTGTTGTGCCGGAACTCGGGTTCCATCCTCGATAAGTTCGCGTTTCGAAGTTGGGGTCATTGTAGATTGTATAGGTCAGGTTCCCTTTTGGATCGGTCTCCTTGGTTGTGCGGCCTAACGTATCAAGTACGAAGCTCGAGGTAAGGTGCAATCCAGCACCGACGGGAGTTAACCAACCAGAGGGCAGACCAACAAACGTTGTTGTTAAGGTTGTGTTAACGTCGGAGATGTTTTTGGTCACCGAGCCTGTCTTCATGTCGTACTCTGTGTAGTTAATGAAGCCATCGGCATCTTTTGTCCAGACAGGGCGATCATAGAGGTCGTAAACGATCGTCGTAATGGCGGCAGAGTTCGAACCGTTTTGGGCAGTAGTTGCGATCGGCAGTGAAATTGCTAGCGACTTTTTCCGAGTCGTGTTCGTAAACCAATCGTACGTGTACGTCGTCGTTTCAGCTCCTGTTCCATCGTAGTTGCGATAGTTGGTCATGGAGGCCAACGGGTAGATCGTGTCACTGCCTACGGTTCGGCTGTAGTAATCGCGACTGTCGATTAGCGTACCGCCAACGAGCAGAGTTCCATTGTCAAGTTCCCCTCGTTTCATGCGTGTTTGAGCTCGATACTTATCGACGCTTCCCGGCGTCGTTGCCGTAGCCGTGGTTGTGTCATAGTATGTAAAAATGTCGATACGGCCAACGAAATCGTTGACGTACTGATGATTGTTGATGGCTTCGCGATTATTGTTGTCTGTAACCAAGTTCGAATACGATTCGTCGTAGCCAGAAATAGCCGCTGGGAAGGCATGTACCACAAGCTGGCCGTAGCCCGTATCTGGCGCCGCCAGTTCGTAGGTGCTAGACTGTTCGCGATAGCGATAGTAGTCGGTAGACTGATTCAGGACCTTGGCCCAAAGCAAGCTTGCCAGTGTCGGAAGATAGGAGGTTCCAGCATCTCCTCGAATTCCATAACTCGTATAAAAGAAATTGTTGGCGTCGATAACGGTTACTTTGTATACACCGTCAAAGGTGGGACGTTTGAAGCCATCGCTCGCCGTGGCTCCTCGCATAGCAATAAAATCGCCCGTCGCCAAACCATGGGCAGTCGAAGAGATCGTAACATCTACATTGGGAAGAAAAAGGCTCGATGTGGAAATTGCGGATACGGTACGGACATCCTCGCTAACGTCCACGGTATTTCGAAGCATTGTCTGACCAAGTTCATTCATATACACGTAGACACGATCATTGTCGCCGGGGGATGGCGTATCATCCGGCAGGAACTCCGTGGTTCGGATTCGCCAAACATTTGGATCGTAACCACCGTTTTGAGTTCCATTGCCAAAGGGACTTACGTGTACGTCGAACTCATAAGTTCCCTGGCCCTGACTCAAGGTGGAAGATCCGGAATCTTGAGAGATTTCGCGAGAGACACGATAGCGAGTCCCGAAGTGATAGTTGCTGTAAAAGACACTCGTCCCATAAGTGTTATAGCCCCAATCGAAGTCAGCCCAGAACTCATATTCATAGAACTTGTTTGTGTAACCTTTTAGGATCGTGTCCGATACGGTCGTGTACGATGGATTGTTTGCAACCAATCGCTGAAAAGATTCTCCTTGGACAATGGATTTGATACCAGTATTAATCGAGTTTTGAAGAGGACGTTGCGTAAAAGTTGTGTCCGTTCCCCCTGTTGTCGCCCAATAGTTCGTCGGTCCAGCCGAGCCCGTGACCGAATACTCCCATAGTTTGTAATATCGATAGTATTTCTGATCGATTATCGTCCCGGTTAAACTGCCGGATCGAACCGTGACGAGCCTTAGGTCACCTAGGCGCCCGTGCATTGAATCGGCACCTTCGCCATTGTAGTAGTCGTAAGTGGCGGACCGGACGGGGTTGTACGGCCCGACTGTGGTCGTGCTCTGAGATAGCGTCACACCAGTAATGAGGGCTACACTTCCACCGAGCGTGTTCGTGATCGTAGAATAAGTATACGCGAGCCTATCTGTTTCACCATTGACTCCGATCACCCGATCCACTGAGGAGACATTGCCGCTTGCATTGTAGGCATAGGATGTGAGGAAGCCATTGGTATCGATCCGTTGCTTTAGCTTGCCCGGTAACCCTTGATTTGCGATACCCAGCGAATAATTGTTGGTGAGTTCGTCGTTTAGTCCACGGGGCAAGTCATTGAAAACAAGCTTATTTCCAGTTGCGTCCGTAAATGTCCATTCGGTGGTGGTCGTACTGAAAGTGATTCGTTGTCCACCAAACGATCTCGCATTCCATGTCCCGTTGGTCTTTAGGAAAGGTACGTCGAACAGTGTCATTGACGTGCCAGACGTAACTACGCCGATCGTTGCATCTGTTTGCCTGGAATAGTCGCTATAAGTAAAGAGATATGGGTTTTGGGTAGTAACCCAACCATTTCCAAACTGTCCCGTGTTATTTACATCGGTCCAAGTTCGAGAAATACCAAAAGTTTCTCCAAATCCATAGGAACGCAGATCGGTCGTAACAACATCCGGAATTCCCGTAAAATAGTTGATTGGATTTGCGGAACTGGTTGCAGGCAGGTCGGTCCCTGCGTTGGTGTTCGGATCAATGTTGCCCTGATTGCCTTGGTCGCAGGGTGTATCGTCGGGCGCTTGCGGGAAGGGACTTGCGAAACCAGGGCAAGTAAATGCGAAGACGCGGCGACCTTCAAGTGGCTCAAAAAACATCACCCTGGAGGGTTTTCTCTTGCTAACGTGTGAGCCCTACGAAAAACGGGAAAGGAACTGTGCGTTGTACTGCAAAAGTACTTCCGTCAAACAATTCCATAAGTTCCAGCGAAGAATGGAGCGTCTAAATGCGTTAGCCCCACGACTAATGTGTTTTTTGGTTTGTCGGGACATCTGATCTTTTAAAAATGAGGCGTAAAAAGCTAAGAAAACCTGAGGCGATCCGAGTTAGCTTGAGATCTGTGTTCAAAAGTCTTCGAATGCTACAACAATGCATTTCGACTAGCAAGGGGACCACGAAACCTAATCATTGAGTTGTAGGATAGACTGCGTATGGGTCAAAAGTGATAATAGCACGCAGGCTTGTGCTCTGTCCTTAGTTTTTGGGTTCGCCCTCAGTTGTGCGACGCTCCGCATCGCGGAATCACGACGGCGGAGCGTCGTGCATTTGAGTATCACTAACCCAAGGTCAGTTGCAAAAAAAAGTACAAAGCCCTCTATCGCCAAGGGCTAAGGAAACTCACTGCGTAATAGTTCGCGAACCAAGTTGCGGCCCGCATCCGCTAACCGAGAATCGTTATTATGAAAAAAGTTCGGAAGCATCTATCGCTGCATAAAAAGCGATCGCCAAGTTTTGAACATTTGGAGAAGCGTGATTTGGCGGTCGCGGATTGGCAGAATGCCGTGTTGCCTTGTGATGTGGACAATAGTGGCCTTGTCGCACCAATCGATGCACTGATAGTGATCAACACCATCAATCAAAGCGGTGCTAGGTCGCTAACGGAATCGAACGCGAATGCGAACGCGCATCTACCTTTCTATGATGTAAACGGCGACAACAGCGTTAGCCTCCTTGACGTTTTGGTTGTGATCAATGTAATCAACCGAGCAATGCCAGTTCTGACTGTTTCCAGCACGATCAATGATGCGCAAGATCTGGACCTGAACGGAGTCATCAATGAAGAGATGGTCAGTCTACGGGGAGAAACCGGTCCTAACTCCATCATTACCATTCGAAACGTCCTTGTTGATGGAAGCATACTGTCGAGAACTGCGATAGCCGATTCGCTAGGCGTTTTCAATGCGTTAGTTCCGCTCGGAGTTGGCCTAAATCGTGTGACCTTTCGAGCTGTCGATGAGTTAGGTGTCTCGGCTGAAGTAACTGGGCAATTACGGAGGGGCTCACTTGTGTCCGAATGGAACGCATCCATATTGAATCAACTTCGTAAGCTGAGCAAAGCAACCGCTACAGCCTGGACTCCATCACAAGCCGTTCAGACAAAGCCGCCTGGCATTGCGAGGAATCTTGCGATGATTTATGGTGCAATGTTCGATGCTGCGAACTCAGTCCAAGGTGGCTACGAACCGTTTTCGGTTTCGCTACCCTTACAAACTGGAGCAAACCCAATGGCTGCGGCAACCGCTGCCGCTCATCGAGTCGCTACGAACTTATATGCGGACCCAGAGGACATTCTCGTATGGGACGCTACTTACAATGAAACGCTCCGATCGATTCCCAACGATGATGAAAGACGTCGGGGAATTGAGCTCGGTGAATCCGTCGCGAATTTGATTCTTGCAAATCGAACGAATGATGGTTCCCAATGGATAAGGAGCATTCCGTTTGGAACAGCTCCAGGCGAATGGCATCCCTCGGCTCCAAGTTTTGAAGCAGTGTTGCCACAGTGGCCAGATGTGACACCGTTTGTGGTACCAACTGCGCTGTTTCACGTCGAGCCACCTCCAACATTGAGTTCAACTGCGTATGCAGTAGCTTTGAACGAGGTGATGCGACTCGGGGGCAGAAGCAGTTCTGAACGAACCGATGAACAGACGGCGATCGCAAGATTTTGGGCCGATGGAAGCGGAACCGCGAGTCCCCCTGGTCACTGGAATCAAATAACAGCAGATATTGGAGCCTCAAAACAAGGGAGTTTCATTGAGCAAATTCGAGCAATGGCACTAGTCAATTTTGCTATGGCAGATGCCGGCATCGCGAGTTGGAAAGCCAAATACGAATTTGAGTTGTGGCGACCAATCGACGCCATTCGAAATGCAGAGCTTGACTCAAACGAAGCGACTTCGCCCATGAAGGACTGGTCGCCCTTAATTGTCACACCTCCGTTTCCCTCCTATGTGTCTGGTCATAGCACATTCAGTAGCGCTGCAGGTGCCGTTCTAACTCAATTGTTTGGACCATCAACAGGATTTGCTAGCTACTTGGACACTGCGAGTGGCTGGCGGCCAATCCCCACTTCCGAATTGTCCTTAAGAGAGAGAACTTTCAGCAGTTTTGAGCAAGCGGCTAGCGAAGCAGGTATTAGCCGAATCTTTGGCGGTATCCATTTCAGCTTCGACAATGATCAAGGAACAAAACTAGGACAAGTGATTGGCAGATATGTGTCCGAAAATGCATTGAAGATTCGATAATTTGACGCGTTGGAGGGCGTTAGCGCTAGAACCTAGAAGTTCCTTTCGGTCCCTAAACAATCTATTTCGCCCAGTCTTTAGTGCAAACAATACCAATCCAAGGTCTGATGAGGATTTTGCGGGATTCGAATGCCACGGGCTTGCCCCGTGGATCGTTACGTTTTCTGGCTACGCATGTCTGTTGCTGCCGAGCGGTGCTAGCCTAAAAACCTAACGATCCGCAGCACAAGGCTGCGGGATTTGAATACCACTAACTGACAAAACCGGAAGGATCTTCCCGGTTTTGGCACTAGCTAGCTAGCGATGATCACTCAATCGATCTGCTTTGAAACCACACTTCAATTCCTTGCTCTCTCCACGATCCGCGTAGCGTTCGTAAGTTCCATCTGGAAATTGTCCACCACAAGAAAAATGGGAGACGCACGGCACCCCTACGGATCAACTAATTGATGGAGGCAGGACGCAGACCTACCATCTCGAGCAGCTTCAGAGCATTCGTCGTCGGTGTTACCCCAGGACGCATAACGTAATCGAATCGCATGACCTGTTGTCCGTTGACCAATTCAAAATGCTCACGAAAATGAACGACCTGGGCTATGCGTTGGATGCTCTCATTTCCTGCCATTTCTAAATCGTGCGTGCTGGTAAGGACGATACAACCGCACTCAACCAATTTATCCAATACATGTTCGACGGCGATCTGTCGCTCGCGCGAGTTGGTACCTTGCAAAATTTCATCGAGCAAGATGAGCATCTGCTTTCCGCCCAACTGATCCTCCTGTTGAGCAGTATCGACCACACTCCGCAATCGTTTCAGTTCCGCCATAAAAAAGGACACGCCGTCTTGCAAGCTGTCTTGGACGCGAATGCTGGAGGCCAGCTCGCAAACCGCGCCTGACCAGCTACTCGCGCAGACGGGCGCGCCAAGTCGCGACAAAATGGAATTCACGCCGATCGAACGAAGCAAGGTCGATTTGCCAGCCATGTTACTACCCGTCACCAGTAGCAATGGTCGACCCTTGGTGATCAACACACTGTTGGGTACCTGACTTGCGTCCTTTAACAGCGGATGCGCTACGCCAACCACCTCGAGTAAATGCATTCCTCGCGATGCATTTGTTTCCTTGTCGTTCCAAATCGGATAGGCCCATCGTGGATACTCATCCGCGATGGTCGCTGCCGAAAAAAGCGTTTCTATTATTCCGATTGCATCGAGCCAATCGGAGGCTCGCGTTCCGAATCGCATTTTCCACTTCTCAAGCAATTCTAAGACGCGAACATCCCATAGAAAGACGATTTGCAAAATGAGGTAGGGGAGAAACAGAAGTGGACTACGTTGCATCCCAGCCAGTGCCATGATGCGTTGCAGCTTGGCCAAAGCATGCTCCGCGGAATGCTCTTTGTCGAAACACTTTCCGCGAACTTCGCAAAGCAACGCATGTTTAGGTTTGAGCTGCTTGATCGTTCGGATCATGTTGACCAGCGATTGCAGTTCTCGATTTGCCGCACCAATCTTGACGAAGATATCGTGGATCGGCCCAAGGATCACCATGGTCAGCAAGAAATTAAAAGCAGCACCGCCCAGCAACATAGATAGCCCGACGACCTGCCCCAGTTCGTACTCTTCCATCTTGCAAAAAACGATCAAGGCCACACCTGATAAAAGAACTGCCGGACCAAACCATGTTAGCCATTGAATCCATGGACGCTTTGCAAAATGAAATCCATCTCCACTCCATTGGGCTAGTCCCTCCGGGCTCGCCTGTTGGCTTCGCAAGTCGCAAGCGGTTTCGAAAAAAATCTCCCGCCATTGCCGATCCGAGGTGAGTTGCCTAACTGCTGCTTGGCGATCCTGGATGCACTGTCGTGGTACCCACTTGGTCATCCATTCACATATTGTTTTGGCTCCCGTTTGCGTCATGGCAAGCGAACACCACCGGAACAAGCTTCGGTCTCCGAACAGGTCCAAGTCACGGCTGAGCTCGGAAATGAACTCACTGCAGCATGCTTCGGTCGGAAGAGGAGTCAACTCATCCCAGTCCCGATTGCAACGTGCTAGCATACGGCGATAACCATACAACCTTTGACGCAGCTGTGAGGTAAGCCAAAGATTGGTTTCGTGCCAAGTTGCAACCGCCAGAAAACCAACAAAAAGTACAACGCCAATAATCCAACTCCAGTTGCTCGCCTCGTGAAACGTTAGCCCAACGACGATCAAAGCGATACCAGGCAAAGCGAACAGCATTCGCACCCACATAAGGCGTTGCATAGTACTGGTACGCTCTCGAATTTTCGCCTCAAAGGACAGAATTTTTTTTCGGTAGCCGTCAGCCGCCCCAGTTATTTGTATGTCTGTTTGTCTTTCTTCGGTTTGCATAGTCGGCGATTCTAAAAGTGAAACCACTTTTCCAAAATGGCACTTGGGCAACTATTGGCCTCATTTCCTATTGTATTAGGCAAGCAATTCCTGGTATTGGTCCTCCTAGGAGCATGGCCCCCTTGGGCTGTGAATGAAATCAGAAAGTGAACTAAACGCATGAAACCTACTTTCGCTAACCGACACCTGGCTCGGAACGGAGTCCTATTTGGTCTGCTATTTTGCTTAATATCAAGCGGTTGTTCCCGTATGGCTCAAAACGGAACTGGCGTTTCACTTTATCAGCAGGGCCGTTATGCGGAAGCGCTTCAAAACTTCGAACAAGCCAAACAAGCAGATCCAACCAATCCAGACACTTACTACAATTTGGCATCGACCTACCATCGATTGGGTACAGCTGCCAAAGATCAAAAAATGCTAGACAATGCCGAGGCAATTTACAACCAGGCCTTGGAACTCTCGCCAAATCATGTCGAATGCCATCGGGCTCTAGCCGTACTTCTGGTCGAAACCGGCCGATCTGACAAAGCCTTTACATTGCTCAAGAGGTGGGCACAACGCAGCCCGGGCGTCTCGGACGCTCGCGTAGAATTGGCAAAACTCCACCAGGAATTTAACCAGACCAAGATTTCCGAACAATATCTCGATGAAGCACTAGCGATGGACCCGAACAATGCGAGAGCTTGGGCCGAACGTGGCCGATTGAGAGAGAATTCCGGTGAACTGATGCAGGCAGTTCAAAACTACCAACAGAGCATCGCTATCAATTCCGTGCAGCCGGAGCTTTACCAACGCATTGGCGCTCTCAATGTTCGACTGACTCAAAATGTCTTGTCCTCATCTGGATCAAGCATCGCAGGTACGCCAGGCGCACAGGGAAATCCCGTGGTAAAATCCGGCCTGACAGCTGTGCCAAGCTTGAACGCTCCAGCTGCGTCGCCCACCAACTCTGCTTCCAACCAATCACAAACGCGATACTAGTTCGACTATACTAAATTCGGGATCGAGACCCCAACCAGGTCGTCTGGTTGGTGAATCAATTAGGCGAGGGGCAGAAACAGACATGCCAAGTGGCATGGGCGTTCAGCGCGTTCGGCCCATGTGTTTAAGGGCGAGACGCCCGTGCTACGAGACGCCCGTGCTACGAGATGGTTAAGGTAGGATTTCAACTGCCTCTGGATTTAGCGCGAGGCGCGGAGCGACTCGCCTACAGAGCGAAATACATAGCAAGCCCATTCCCAACTCTGTACGGCTCTCGCTGTTCGGCTACAAGAAAACAATTCCATGTTTCGATTCCTACGACCAGCCTTCCTTTTGACTCTTCAGTGCGCATCGATTTTGGTTCTAGATGCAATCGCCTGGTGTCAGGAACCATCATCCTACCGTCAGGCCCACGCGCATAACGATTATCTCCACGAGCGTCCCCTGCTCGATGCGCTCGATTGCGGCTTTGGCAGCGTCGAAGCGGATATCTACTTAGTCGATGGGAAATTGCTTGTGGCCCATACGCAATCCGAATTGTCGCCGGATCGAACACTTCGATCCCTCTATTTAGAACCATTGAGAGATCGCATCCAAAAGCATTCGGGCAAAGTGCATGCCGATTGTCCATCCTTCACGCTGCTGATCGATATCAAGTCCGAGGGCAAAAGCACCTATCGAGCTTTGAATACTTTGCTGTCGGAATACCGTGATTTCTTGTCGTATGTTGAGGAGGGCCAAGAACACGCGGGTACCGTGACCGCCATCGTCAGCGGTAACCGAGCGATCGATGTCATCTCTGCTGACACTGTCCGGTACGTTGGAATCGACGGACGCCTAACCGATTTGGAAAGCGACTTGCCCAGCCATCTTCTCCCACTAATCAGCGACAACTGGACATCGCATTTTAAATGGCGAGGAGTTGGCGAGATTCCAGAATCAGATCGAATCAAACTGGCATCGATCATTGAACGCGCTCACATGAAAAAAAGACTCGTTCGATTTTGGGCTACTGCAGACAACCCAAGTGTTTGGTCCATGCTGAATGACGCCGGCGTCGATTTGATCAACACGGACGACCTAAAAGGACTGAGCGGTTTCTTGAGAGCAGCCAACATTCGGAAGTGATTTTCCATTGCTGCCGAGGAGTCAAAGACCGCTCGGCATTCCAATGTTAAATCACAACGGACAAGATTACTCGCAAGATTACTCAACGCGTCTCGGTGAACTCTTGACCAACGAGTCGCGAATTTCTCTCAATAGCAACACGTCTTCACTTGGCGGAGCAGGTGGTGCAGGGGCTGTCTCTTCTTTCTTCTTCAACGAGTTCATTAGGCGGACCATCATAAAAATCGCAAATGCGACAATCAAGAAATCCAAGGTCGCTTGTAGAAACGGTCCGTATTTCAGAAGGTCCGGATCCGTGGATTCCATGACAGCTGCGCCAGCGGCATCCACTACTGGTTTGCCCCCATCCATCTTCGGCAAATCCACTTTCGAACCGAATACAGACGAGTATTTAAGCGACAGGCCATTGAAGTTCACTCCCGATTTTGCCGTCAGTAAATTCAACGGTGGCATAACGATGTCACCAACCATCGAGCTCACGATCTTTCCAAATGCGCCTCCGATAACCACTCCGACGGCGAGATCGATCACATTTCCTCGCATCGCGAAGGCCTTAAACTCTTGCAACATGCCCATTTCCTGAAACTCCACTCGCAAAAAAGTCAACTTTACAAACATTCGACCACGTCTAGATACGTTGGATATCCTTTTAGCCAATTCTTGGCAAGCAGTGTGCACGCATTAAATTTGCAACTCTATCCTAATCCACCGAGTTCGCCCGGCTGCTCTTGATGCAACCGATGGATTCTTTGTATTCATTCCTAATGCATCCATACATAGAAACGCAGGTGCTTTCCTTGGTCGCCATGTTGCTGACCACATTAGTCGGCATCGCGCAACAGCCAGAGCCCAATGCGATCGTATCGCTATATCAAAGCGCGAGAGCCGCTTACTCCGATCGACAATTTCAAAAGTCCGCCAAGGATTTTTACACTGTCGCCGAAGAGTGTCCCGGCTCGAAATTGGCTATTCAATGCGAGTACTTTGCAGTCATGTCCGAGTGGGCAATGGAACCATGTGATGGCTGCGCTGATAAGCTGTCTGGTTGGCTCGACAAAGCCAAACGATTCCAAGTTGATGCGATTGCAGCGGGCCGATCCGTGGATACAAATCAGTTGCTTAAATGGACGGAAAATGCCGAGTTGCTGCACGCTAAATGGGACCGTCAGAAGCTTCGATTCGAACTCGCCGAACGAAGATTGCGGGCATTTCTAGGCACGGCTGCAACGGACCAAACTGGAATAAGAGCCAATCCAAAAGCTTGGCTTGAACTAGGTTCACTACTACTAGAAAATCGCCATGACTACGTGGCGGCACGGACTTGCTTTGATAACGTGCTTCAAAATACCAAGGAATCGGATCCTGTTCATTGCCAAGCCATTTTAGGTTGTGCTTTGACTTGCTGGAATTGCCAACAATACGCGGAGACTCGCAACTTGATCGATCAACTTGCCTTGAGGCCTATCGATAACGAGATCAAGATCCAATCGCAACTCCTCGGCATCAAAGTGGCAGAGGCTCTCGGTGAAACAATCGACGTTGCGCAGACATTAGATCCGGTCATTCGGATTGCTCTGGCTAGCAATCTGCCAGCCGCGACGCTTTACGAACTAGCCATGGTGCTCATCGAATCTGGCGAAAAATCCAACTCGAACGAAATCCTGTTGCAGTTAGTGCACCGGTTTCCTGAAAGCCCAGTCTCGATAGAAGCCCGAGTTCGATTGGCACGAAACGCATTGGAAAGCGGGAAATGGAAGGCCGCAGAAGATTGGTCCGCACAAGCGATAGCAATGGGCAGCTCCCCCGAGTTGCAACCCTATGCACATCTACTTCGAGGGCAAGCCAGACTTGAATTGGGTACATACGGCCAAGCCGAGTCCGACTTTGAAGCAGCATTAGCTATTCCAACCGGCGACCTCCAACTTGAGATATCCATTCGATTTCAGTTGGCTGAATCTCTTTATCATCTGCAACGTTGGGCAGAAGCCGAGAGTCATTGGACGTGGCTTGCTCAAACCGCCGAATCCACTCCTGACACGGCCAATAAGCCCGATTGGTATCCGGTAGTGCTGCTTCGTACTGCTGAATTGCTTGCATTAAGAAAAGAGTGGGGTCAGGCTGAAAATTTGGTTTTGCGAATTCGCAACGATTTTCCCAAATGTAACCGCGCCTGCGAAGTCGATTACCTTTTAGCGAGATGTTTTGTCTCCAAAGCTAACTTCGATGCTGCGCGACAAGTCCTAAGTTCTCTCACACAACGAGCAAACTCGACACCAGACGAACTCGTTGCCCGCGGAAACTGGATGATAGGCGAAACGTATCTGATGCAACACAAGTACTCAGATGCCATGCTCGCATATCGTGACGTGTTGAAAATACCGAATCAGGATTACTGGAGTTCCGCGGCCCTGTTGCAAATCGCCAGATGCTGCGAAGCCGCAGACGATATTCAAGGTGCGAGGGAAGCTTATGAGACAATTATTAGGCAATTCAGCAATAGTCCCTTTGTGCTGACTGCCAAAGAACGACTGGGCCTCATTCCATCCATTTCCGTCGCAAATCAGCCAGCCAAAGAACTTTCAGGAGCCAAGCGATGACGACGTTCAAAGCCATCGCAAATCGGCCAAGCTCCCGGTGTAAATCGTCCGCGATGGCTTTGGTTTTGGTGCTGGCGGTTGCGCCAAGCAATCTATTCGGTCAACTTCAAAACCGTTTTGTGCCTCAACAAAATGGTAGCTCGCCTCAAGTCCAACCGATGCCTGATGGAGGTCAGCCACCAACGCGTATGGCAGCCAATTCTCGTCCAACGCTACCTAATGGTTTGAGCAACGGGCAAAGCAACGGGCAAAGCAACGTAGACGCAAACGGTGCCAAAGAAGCGATGATTCCAGTACGCAATTTGCTACAGATATTTCACGATGGCGGTTGGATGATGTATCCGATTGCACTTTGCTCTTTCGTACTCACTGTTTTTACCTTTGAACGTCTCATTCACCTGAGGCGAGGTCGCGTTATTCCGAGGCCGTTTGTTAAACGTCTCATTGAACAGCTCCAGCAACAGCAGATCGATCGCGAAGAGGCCTTGGAACTTTGTGAACGCAACCCGAGCCCTATAGCCACGATCCTTTCGGCAGCGGTCAAGAAATACGGTCGCCCGGCCGTCGAAGTAGAACAAGCGGTCCTTGATGCGGGCGAACGAGAAAGCAATCTACTTCGGCGCAACATGCGATTGCTGAATGCGATTAGCAATGTTTCACCTTTGCTTGGATTGCTAGGCACAGTCCTAGGCATGATCCAGGCGTTCAACGACATTTCAAGTGCACAGGCCATGGGACGTCCCGATTTGCTGGCAGGCGGCATTAGCCAAGCGTTGTTGACCACGGCGGCCGGCTTGCTCGTCGCTATTCCCGCTTATCTTTTATACATGTTTTTCCTGGGACTGACGGATAGATTAATTTTGGAAATGGATAGTCATGCTCAGCGTTTGGTCGAAGTTGTCAGCGCTGAGGGGCTGCAAGAAAACGATACCTCAAGAAATCGTTCACGTTCCCGAAAAGCTGCGTAGCCTTTCGATCGCATCGCGATCGGCCACCATCACCTAACCCGATTGCGACTTGAGAAAATCCAATGCCCCTCAAGCTCAACCAAGAAGAATTGCCGACGATCAATCTCACTAGCATGATCGATGTGCTGTTTTTGTTGATCATCTTCTTTATGGTGGGGACTCGTTTCACAGAAGACGAGTCCAACATCCAAATCAATTTGGCCAAGGTTGCACCGGATGGGTCCATGTTGCCTGGCCCTGCGAGTAAAGCGGTTTATCTCACCGCGGATGGAACCATTCAGTACGAAAGCCAACGCGTAACGCCGGAGCAACTATCCAGTTTGCTATCGCAGGCAGTTAGCAATTATCCAGGCACAACGGTCCAAATGAAACCGGATGAAAATGCTCCTTGGAAAGCCATTGCCCTCGCGCATCAAGCAATCAAGCGTTCAGGAGCACGAATAGCCGGCGTTTCTGCCACGTCTGTTCGGATGCCTGGGATGACTCGTTAAGCCATTATGACAAATCCATCCATCGCAACCTTGGCTGCCATCGGAGACATGGGTAGTGGTCGCGTTTGGGCCATCGTGCTCGGGACGCTCTTGGCTATTGTAGCGATCTCATTGCTGATTGCTTCATGGACCAAATGGGGTCAAACCAAATCGCTGACCAAATGCATCGCGCTGGCCTTTCTGGCACATGTTTGGCTCTTGATGTATGCGTACGGAACTAGGATCGTCACCCCCGGCTTAGGCGGTGGCAATCAAGGAGGAGCGCGAACCGCAAATTTCGCAATGTCCGTTCCCATAATGATGATCGAGGAGACGACGCCGCCAGACGATTCAAGTACCGAAGACCAATCGACAGCTAAATCGACAGCTAAATCGGCAGACCATTCGGCAGACCATTCGGCAGACCATAGGAAGACTGAGGACGACGTACCCGCACCATGGGAAGCGCCTCTCAAGCGAACCGCGGACTTGGAAACCAAGCCTGACACATTGTGGGTCAATGACGCGCCGAAGGTTCCAGAGCTACTCGCCGCTTCGGTTCAGCACATGCCACAACTAAAAAGCGAAAGTCACGAGCCGGAACTGCCGCCGTTCGATTCCGACGAACAGATAACACAACTTGCTGCGATTCCCAATCACGCTGTGCCTTCACCACCTCCAATTGCACCCTCGCCACCAGCAAGCCCACCGAAACGCCGCGTCGATCAACAGTCGGTACCGGTCAACTACCAAATGCGAATGTCTCCACAGCGACTCCAGTTCGCCTCGCAAAGCGGAGGAGACGTTAACACGGAAGTTTCCGTCGAGCGCGCATTGGGTTGGCTAGCTCGAGCACAAGGTCCGATTGGAGGTTGGAATGCTGCGGAGCATGGCGCTGGGCGGGAGGTCTCTGCGGCGGCAAATCGAACCGACGGCGAATATCGACATAATGCGGGCCTTAAAGCCAATACGGCCATGACAGGACTTTCACTCTTGGCATTTCTTGGGGCTGGGCATACGCACACCGATGGAAACTACAAAGAGAATGTCGGGGGCGGGCTAAGTTATTTGCTCGCTCAACAACTTCCGTCGGGCGATCTCTCCGGGCGAGAACAAATTGGGCGTGAGCCTACCGTTCGGTTTGCCCGCATGTACAGTCATGGTATGGCGGCACTAGCTCTCGCCGAGGCCTATGGAATGACAGGCGACCCTGCCTTGTTACCAGCCATTCAGAGTGCATGCCAATACAGCTTGAACGCTATGAATCCGCGGACCGGAGGTTGGCGATACGAATTTCCGACCGAAGACCCCGGGGACCTCAGTCAATTCGGTTGGCAAGCCATGTTGCTCCATAGCGCTTCCAACCACCGATCCTTTAACGTCCCACCGCAATCAACGCATCTCATGCAAAGGTTCCTAGATTCAGTCAGCACCGGTCGACATGGTGGACTTGCAGTCTATCGTCCTCGGTCCGGTCAAATGCCACCACCCGAACTGGCGACACCCGCCATGACTGCGGAAGCGATGGCTTCTCGACTGCTGCTTGGCTATCCTCTATCACCTCAAGCAGCCGAAGAAGGCCAACGCCTGCTGTTGAAGAATTTGCCTGGTCGGAGCGAAGAAAACTTATACTATTGGTACTATGCTACACTTGCAATGTATCAGTTACGCGGCGATTCCAATTTGGCAACTCGTTCCAATACCTTCGAAAGCAACTCGATCGAAGGCAAGTGGAATCAGTGGAACGATTCGTTGAAACAACAACTTTGCTCGACGCAAGTACCCAATGGATCTTTGGAAGGTTCATGGAATCCAACTTGCGTTTGGGGTGGATACGGAGGTCGTGTCTATTCGACGGCCGTCGCATGCATGTGTTTGGAAGTCTACTACCGGTATCTGCCCATGTACAAACCTGAACAGTTTGCCAACCAGTGGCAAGCCGCTCGCAGGTAGCTGCAACGGCGCGCACGATTGTGTATACTTGGGGTAACTCATCGTAATCGTGCTTTATCCAAATTGCCATTTGACTTGTCCATCATGTCTCCACCAGTCCCAATGCAACTGTCTCGCATCATCATCAGCGAGATCAGCGACAATCAAGTCATCTATTTGAAAGAGATCGAGGGTGAGCGGCAGTTTCCAATCCTAATTGGGATTTTTGAAGCGACCAGCATTGACCGTCGCGTCAAGTCCAAGTCTACGCCACCGAGACCACTCACCCATGACTTGATCGTCAACATCGCTGAGGTGTTGGGTGCTCAGATAGAAAGCGTTGTTATTTCTGATCTGCAAGACCAAACGTATTTTGCTCATTTGCGCCTTAAGCGGGGCGAAGAGATCATCGAAATCGATTCGCGGCCATCCGATGCGATCGCGGTCGCAGTGACCTTTCAGCCGCCCCTTCCGATTTATGTTACGGAAGCGGTATTGGACAAGGTCACAGGAAAGTCGTAATGGAATCGGAGTCCGCATTGCCACGCAGGGCTAAACGCATCCCATTCAAAGTCGATATCGCTGGCGTTATCGAAATAATGGGGACATCGCTTTATAGTCATCCCAATACTCCTGTCCGAGAGCTTTTGCAAAACGCCCACGACGCCATCATGAGACGACGCGCACGCGACTTGTCTTATCATGGACGCATCGACGTACTGCAAGATGCGACGGCCCGCACCCTGACGTTCATCGACGACGGAATCGGACTTTCCGCAAAGGAAGCTGAAGATTACTTGGGGACACTAGGTATCGGCATTACTGGGCTAATCAAAAAGGGTGCGACCGATGCATTCGATATCTCGATGCATTCCAACAAACGCGACGGTAGCAACCTGATTGGACAGTTTGGGATCGGCCTTTTCTCTGCCTTCATGCTTGCCGATAAGATAATGGTAGAGAGCCTTCGATTCGAAGGAGAAGAAGCTGTGTGTTGGCAAGCGGGCGCCGGTACGGACATCGAGCTTTCCAAGTCCGATCGTATTTCCGTAGGAACGTCGGTCACCCTATTTCTAAAGCCCAATTACGCGATCTTTGCAGACGACGCGGAACTGCTTGAGTCTGGAATCAAGCAATACGCAGACTTCCTCCCGATCCCGATTCATGTCAATCATTCCAGAGCGCGATCCAATTTGATCCAAGCGTCCTGGCTCGAACCGACACCCGACAGCGACGCAGTCGAGGAACAAATCGCCTCGTACTTTGGCGAGACTCCACTTGACGTCATCCTCATCGCCGTGGAGGCGCCTGTCGCAATCAAGGGAGCGCTCTACGTCTCGCCTCAGCGCACGCCCGGTTTTGCAGACGATGCAACGATCGCTGTCAGCGTCCGGCGGATGGTAATCTCTCGCCACATTCGAGAATTGGTACCGGTTTGGGCACCGTTCCTCCGCGGCGTGCTTGAGCTCCCGAATTGCTCGCCGACCTCAAACCGCGAAGACCTGGTCCGCGACGCGATTTTTGACTCCGTTTGCGATTCCATTTCCGACGAGATTTATGTTCACTTTGATGAATTGACTCGCAACCATCCTCATCGGTGGCAGTCTATTCTGCATTGGCATCGCTATACCTTTGCGGGTATGGCAATTCATGACGAAAAGCTTCGCGTGCTTTTGCAATCGACCTACAAATTTATCACGTCACATGGGGAACTCACTGTCGAGCAAATCTTGAGTCGAAGTCGGGCTGATGCGCTCGTCGAAGAGGAAGCAGACTTCGTTGTCTGGTACAACGCGGATCGACGCCAGGAAGCTTGGCTGAATGAGTTCTTCGCCAACGGCTCAACTCCGTGTATCCACACGCTCCGAAGTTTCGAGGAAACGTTGCTAGCCGCAATGCTAGGTGAAATCACCCTTGAGCAAGTTGACCTGAGAGCTGCTAGTCCGTCATCGGAAAATTTTTGCGAGTCGATCTTGGGCTTGGATGAAAGAATCGATGCATCCGTCGAATGGCAGAATTTCTTTGAGTCCTTGGATTCCAATATCTTTATCGCATCGACTTCGAACAACCAGCCGGTAATGGCCTTTGTGAATGAAAGGTATGAACTTTCAAAAACCTTCGATGAGTTGCGAGAGAATGGCGAATTGCCGCGTGGCTTTCAACGCTTAATCGACCAGCACTTTCAACGCAGTCCGGCAGGCAAGAACGAGATCATCCTCAACACTCAGCATCGACTGGTGCGACGAGCCCTCGAGCAAGGAACGACTAGCCCCCTGGCCAACGTATTAAGGATACTTGTGATTGCAGCTCTCAGCAAAGCCGGTGCTCGGATTCAAAGTGCGGCCCAAGAAATGCAAGCCGAAGATCTCGAAATCATTGCCGACGCTCTCTAGCTGCGGGTGCAATTGCACGCCCGTTTCGTGTACTCAAATCAAACCACAGTCGCAGCAAGCAATCGTGCATGGGTAGACTCATCCAACGCCTTAATCCAGGGGCCAACGAAGGCGCCGTTGTCATGATACGTTCGGCCACTAAACATATGTCGATCTATAACACAGGCTTCGTTCACATAGATTCCTCCACATACCTCCAAATCAAATTTGCACTTGGCGACGGTCGCCATTCGCAATCCTTTGACGATTCCAGCCCGAGCTGGAATTTCGACCCCGTGGCAAACGCTTGCGCAGGGTTTCTTGTTTTCCCATAACCATCGAGTAACGCGTAGCAAATCCTCGTCTTCGCGAATGTACTCCGGTGCTCGCCCTCCGCTGAAAAAAATGCCTGCGTACTCTTCTGGCTGGATTTCCTTGAAAGCAATTTCTGCCTCGATCGAATATCCCTCCCATTCTTTAGTGATCGTCCACCCAGGTTTTACTTCATGCAGCACCATTTGGTAACGCCGCTTTTCCGGTGCTGCTACGACCGGTTTATAGCCACCCTCAATCAACCGATAGTATGGATAAAGGGTATCGACTGTCTCCGACGCATCGCCGACGATGATCAAGACTTTTGGTTGGGACATTTTATTTTCCTATGTTGAATTGGAAGTGGTCCGAACGAGGAACTTTTGATTACGGCACGGCAGAATTGTATTTGCCCTCGTTCCCAAGCTCCAGCTTGGGAACGCCGCTCCCGAAGCTCTGCTTCGGCACCCTGCGTTGGCACTCACTAAATCATGGCAGCTTCGGCCCCCCTAATGATGCCGACATTCTGAAGTATGTTACTGTCCGGGAAGCAGAGCTTCCAGGGTGTGCGTTCCCAAGCTGGAGCTTGGGAACGAGGGCGATGGAGTCGAACGCGTTACATCCAGTCGGTAACCACGTCGATTAGTCCGGGCTGGCCTGCGTAGTTGCGGGCACTCGAATAACGCCAATGTACCGGTTCGTCGACGTAACCTCGGACGACTGGATTGTTGTGAATGTACTCAAGCTTCTGCCACATCATGGTGTCGGTTTCAATTTGTTGCGGGTGACTCCCTTCTTGCCACAATTGGTACTCGCTTTCGGTCTTATGTCGCAGCTTGAGTGCTTTCAAGCCTCTCAGCAGCTGTCGAGCCGACCGTTGCACTAGTAGCTCGATAATCAACTTGGCCGAATAAGACTTAGCGCTTTGCGTTGCCTTCGAGAGTTCAGCGGCAGTAGCGATCAAGTGCGCATGGTTCTCCAGGATCACATAGCCGAGTAAAACCAGGCCTCTTTCTCGCTGCTGAAAACGCAAAGCATCGTAAAGGATTTGTGTCGTTTCAGGCCGTGTAAAGACAGGCAGCCAGCCGACGATTGTCCATGTCATGAAATGCGGAAATTCAGCTTCACCAAAACGATAGCGGCTGCGCGTCATGTTTGGCTAACTCCGATGAAGTACTCAGGTGGACAATTGCACAGTCATGCACTCTATCGAAATCTGATTTGGCTTTCAACAATTTTGTACGGATTAGATCTCGTTAGATCTCGTTCCCAAGCTCCAGCTTGGGAACGAGCCGTCCTCGAAGCTCTGCTTCGGTACCCTGCGTTGGCGTTAGCTCAAAGCACAGCAGCCGCATGTAGATGTCAGCAGCGATGGACTTGGGCGGATATGAGCTACAGGACCGGGAAGCGGAGCTTCCAGAGTGTGCGTTCCCAAGCTGGAGCTTGGGAACGAATAGGTAGGCATGCAGTGGAATGCGTTTTTGAAACTCAAATACCTACGGCAGATGGATTGCACACTTGGCATTGCGAATGGGTTATCATTCGGATGGTTTGCATTTCCGTTCCTCCCTGTTCGATCCACTCCCCAGGAGAAATATCTTGAATAATAAATTCTCGCATCGCCGCTCGTTTCTGAAAACTACTTCCGCAGGCGCGGCCTGCTTATTAGCAGCCCCCAACATCGCCACTGCCAGCAGGACCAACTCGCAGATTATCGTCGGCGAAAAAGAGCATCAATTCGAAGTCTTGCACCAATTCCCACAGCTACCCTCGCAATACACATGGCAAACCACCCACAACGTCTCTGTCGACGCAGCCAACAACCTTTACGTTATTCATGAGGGGCGAGAGAGTCAAAAAGAGCACCCATCGATTTTCGTATTCGACGAAAACGGAAAGTTTATTCGCGCGTTTGGACAACGGTTCCAAGGTGGTGGTCACGGACTCGAGGTTCGGAAAGAAGGCAACCAAGAGTTTCTCTACGTAACCGGCTACCAACAGGTAAAGGAGTTTGCCAAGCTCGACCTCAAAGGAGAAGTGGTTTGGGTCAAGCGAGCACCGAAAGAATCGGGAGTGTACCATGCAGATGAGGCAGAAAAGCCAGCCAGAGTCTGGGGTGCGGATCGCTTCCTGCCTACGAACTTTGCTTTCTTGCCGGACGGCGGATTCTATCTAGCGGATGGATACGGCTCCAACTACATTCATCGTTTTGACAAGGATGCCAAGTGGATCAGTTGCTTTGGCGGGAAGGGCAATGGTGAAGGCAAATTCGAAACCGCACACGGGCTTTGGATCGACGATCGCAACCCGGCTTCTCCCAAGATGGTAGTAACCGATCGCGCGCACAACACGCTTCAAATATTCGACATCGATGGCAAATACGAAAAGACCATTCTAGGCTTTGGGCTTCCTGCCAATATCGATAAACGCGGGGATATGTTGCTGGTTTCAGAACTAGTCGCCCGGGTTTCCATTTTAGATAAAGACTACAAAACGATTGTGCAACTCGGTAGCGACGTAGAGCGGCTGAGTGCGGATACCAAGAAAGCCATTCGCGGCGATGAAAAGCAATGGCAAGACGGCAAGTTCGTTCATCCGCATGATGCATGTTTTGACAACAAGGGGAACATTTACGTAGCCGAATGGGTTCAAACAGGACGAGTGACGAAGCTGAAAAAGCTCGGTTAATACAAGCACCAGCACATAAGTTTCCGAGCCTTACCCATCGGAAGCAACCTTATCCTAACTGCTCGACACAATTGGAAAAACGAACATGAATAGACAGGATTTACAGGATGATCGTCGATTCGACTTACCGTTTGGAGAAATCACCGAGACAGCTACACAACACCCTTCGGCAAAATTCGAGTCAGAGCCGCAAGTACAACTTGCGAGAATCCAAGAAACTTACAAACAGATAGGTGATACCAAAGGATGCTCCTAGTCCAACGAGGACCCAAGCAACCGGTGAGTCCTTTGGTACAATCGCCAAAAGCGTGTGAGCCACGAAATGGTGGATGATGTACGCCGCAAGTGGATTCTTTCCAAAGATCTCAAAAACACCCAGCCCGAGTCCACCTACATCGCAGGCAACGACAAATAGTCCATACAAGACCAAGGCAAAGCCCGTACTAAATAGGACGAAGGATTGGGAGACAATGCGTTTGTCCATCATCCAATAGTTCAGCGCTCGTTGTGCCGGCAAAGGTGGAACAACGAAGGGTGGTTCTGCCAGCAAATCGCCCCATGACCTGCCTTTGGCCAATGAAAAATCAGGAACCACGGGGGATGATGTTATCTTGAGGGATTGCTCCTCTGAAAGTTCTTTGAGATCGTACAGGGTAGTCATGCATGACAGCCCATAACCGGACAACATCAGGAGCACACCCAAAAAAAAGAGCATGCTGGTAGCGTTTCTTTGGCTACAGTACTTAAGAGCGTCATAGGCGAGCGTACCTGCCAGCATGATTTGAGACCAAGCGACCAAACCAAAGAAACCGCCATCCCAGGCTCGTTTTCCTGCTGCGCCGAAGTATCCGTCCATCCAATTTGCGAGTCCATAAACAAAGTCATAGTTGAACGACCACGAGATAAACACGTGAGCAAGTCCGAGACCGACGAAGGCTGCCACCCGAACCCAGCTGGCTTTAGCGATCAAAGGAAGTAAGAGTATCTGAAGAGCGCCAATGATTGCCAAGACTTCCCAAAGGTCCGCCTTGAGCAACTTGGAAACAAAGCCTGTAGTGTTTTGGAAGGACATTTCGGACCAACTGGCGAACTTCATACCGAACCCGTACAGCATTAGCGAAAGTAGGATAAGCCCAAGGCTTCGCTTTACAAATCGCCTATAAGGTCTCGACCCACTATTGCCTGTCAGTTGTTTGAGAAAGGACATCCGATACGAAAAGCCACACGCAAAGATGAAGCTAGGCATGATCGAATCTGCGAGACTAAAATGCGTATTGTTGTGACGGAGCACCTGGTGAGTAACTGTCAATCCGCCAAGAAAATTGACGACGAACATCGCAGCCACACTGTAGCCGCGAAATTGGTCCAGGGAGGTCAGTCGAGGGGATTGCATTTCTGGGTTCATTGTATTTCCAATTTTTGTTTCAGGTGCGATTTCAATCTTCGTGCGCGATCCTTTGAAAACAAGACGTATGGGCCATCGGCCATGTTGCTAAGCTCGTAAGTAAACCCCCTGCTTTTCTAAGTGCCGCACAAAGACCCATGTCACCCAAAAGAACAGGGCTAAACCTGTATAGGCGTACCATGCCGGAGAGTCTTTTGGAAAGAACGGTTGGACTGCATTTCCAACCATACTATGAAGTACATAGGCGATCAACGCATTGGTGCCAAATGTCCTAAAGAAAGACAACCCAAAACCGTATAGATCGCATCCAATAAAAAAGAGCAAGTACACGAATAGAGAAAAGCCAGCCGTAAACATTGGATAAGCAAGCGTGCCGCCACGTTGGCTCATCATCCAATAATTCCATTTTCTGAAGTCCTGCCCAGGGGGCTTGATAAAGGGAGGCTCCGCCAGCCAAGCCGAAACACCGGAACCAGAATGCTTGGCATCTTCGTATTTTGAGTCGATGCGTGCTCGTGTTGGCCATACTGGATCTGGAGCCAACTTTTCGGCTCGGAGCGACTCGACTTGTGACGCTGGAACATCGTACAACCTAGTTCCACAAGAGAAGGCATACCCAAGTCCCATCAAGAGTATGGAAACCGCGAATACCTTGACTAGAGTCATCGATCCCAACTGAAGTTGGCTTCTAGGCT
Source organism: Pirellula sp. (assembly GCA_043757445.1). Classification (GTDB taxonomy): domain Bacteria; phylum Planctomycetota; class Planctomycetia; order Pirellulales; family Pirellulaceae; genus JBKCUI01. The sequence continues at coordinate 28,616 of JAYVPJ010000036.1, forward strand.
GTACAAATACGTCGCATGCCAAGGTTCCTACAATGGCGGGTATGGTCCACGTTAAGAACCCCAGAGGGCCACCGTCAATTCCGTTGGGCGCTGTATTGCACCAATCGAAATTGAACCAATAGGACAAGATCACATGGGCTACCGCGGAACCCACCATCCAAAGGATGCGGACCGACCATTTGGAATGCACGACAGGCAATAGCCAAAGCGATGTGACTGCGATATGCATAAGCGTTTGAAACCAACCGCGTTTGAAAGGTTCGTAAAGCGCTTGCCAAGGGCCCATTTCTTTGAGCTGCTCCCAATTGGGCGCACGTTGCCCAACGGTGTAGACCACCAATGTGACCATTACCAATCCTAAGAGTCGACGGATCATTCGTCCGTAGGCGGCAGCACTGCCTTGATTTTGCATGCGTCCAAAAGTGAGCCTCTGAGCGAATCCAACTGCAAACAAGAACTGAGGCATGATCGTGTCCGCATAACTGCAGTAGTCATGCGTATGCTTAAGCACTTGCGGACACACCGAGTAGCCTCCGAAATAATTCACGAGCAACATACCGACTACCGTGTAACCTCGAAATTGATCGAGTGATGCAAGTCGCTCAGCCTTAACAGGTGCAGTAATTTCAGACGGGAGTGTTTGACTTGCCATAATTCATGTCGCTTCTATTGTGATCGAAATCGCGAACCGGATTTTGGTGAGCAGAGATTGCAGAACCAAAGTATAGAAGAAAATTCGCAAACGTTGTTGCTGTACGAAAATCGGTCGGAGCGGTCAGTGATCGTGCATAGTCGAACGGTAGTTTGTAAAATACCTACTCTATGGGTGCCACACTCCGAGGTGGTGGTTTGTGGGCGAGTCGCTCCGCGACTCGCACTAGCGAAATACAGGTGGCACATTACGCACCGGAATTCGTCTGTGTCTTTCGATAGTCCGATGGACTCACTCCCGAGTACTTGCGAAAAACACTACTGAAGTACTGACTGGATGAAAACCCACAGTCCATCGCGATCTCCGTGATCGATTTGTTCGAACGCGTCATGAGTTGCTGCGCGCGATCGATTCGAAGCCGCTGCCAATAGTCGTTGGGGGTCATGCCTGTCGAGTCCTTGAATACTTGAAAGAGTCTTGCTCGGCTGCAAAAGACTGCTTCGGCAACGTCTTCGATCGAAATCGTCTCCCCTAAATTCGATTCCATAAACTTGATGGTGGCTTGAACGACTTGCTTGGGTTCAAAAGTTCTTGTCGAAACCAGCTGCTTAGCAGCCTCTAGCAATATCGAGCAAACGGACAGCCTCAGCGATGCAACCAAGGATGTGCTCAACAAGTCTAAGCTCGAAAAATCCTCAGGAATCGCTTTAACGTGATTTCGAAGTTCAGTACTCATGCGCCGTGACTGCATTGCCCCATCCTCAAACTGGGTCTTTAGCCAAATCACATCCGTAGAGGTGAATGGGGTGTGTACTGCAGCACCACTAGCCGACGGATCGAACATGATCCCTGTTAGACGGACGGGCCGTCGTACATCATGCAGCCCGCGATGCAACATCCCAGGCGGAATCACCATGAAATGTCCACCAGGCAGTTCCACTGTCCGATTATTCGAGAATTCGTACGCGGTCGAGCCATCCATCAACAAAAGCATCTCGAAGCACTCGTGCAAATGCCATGTGATGCGAGCGGCGCTCTGCGATCGAATCGAAGCGATTTTGCTGACTAGCGACACGCCCAGATCGTGTCCCAGCAGGTTGGTTTCTGCATTGGCTCGCATCTTGCCGAATTCCTCATGTCCCGGTTACGCAACTAACCTTTCGCCCGTGTTTCAATTGTATAATATCGTCTAAGGCACTAATTCGAAAGACTTAACTGTACGCACCTGTCAATATACGACTGTGGCAGTTGGATTCCAAAAGTTTCTTGCGCGAATTTTCGGGTAAACTATTGACTTCGCCTGTCTTTCGCAATTTTCTAACCCATCAAAGAGGGGCCAGTTATGAAACGGCGTCAGTATCGAGGTTTTACGTTGGTTGAATTGCTTGTGGTGATCGCCATCATCGGAATTCTAGTTGGTTTATTGTTGCCTGCTGTGCAGGCTGCTCGCGAAGCAGCCCGTCGCATGCAATGCAGCAATAATCTCAAGCAGCTCGGCTTGGCAGTTCACTTGCATGAGAGTGCTCACAAAAAGTTTCCGTACGGAATCTTGCGAAATGACGGTCTGTTCCCACACCCCGATCTCGGACAGCCAGGAACTCCAAATCCAGCGTCCCGACGTTATCCGTTGATGTTCCAGCTTTTGCCTTTTATTGAGCAAACTGCTTTGTGGAATAAGTACGACCAGTTCAATTTCAATATCAACCGCAAGGACCCCGTCACGCTTGGACCTGATTGGACCGGCAATTTCTTTTTGAAGGACAGCGTACCAGCGATGGTTTGCCCATCCAATCCTGGCGGACTGCTCAACGAAGCAGTTTCAGCTGGGGAAAGCGGTCGCTTTTTCCGAACCCACTATTACGGCTGTGCCGGTACTCGCGCTTACCCTAGGGCTGATACGAGTAACAGCAGGCCATCGCTGTACAATCCGTTTGCGCCCGCAGTAGCTGCGACTTACGTAGCTGGAGGAGGTAAGTCGGATGGATTGTTCACACGTTGCAAGCGATATGGCATATCGGACGCATCCGACGGAACCAGCAACACGCTTATGCTTGGCGAACGTCAGTTTTTCGATCCTATTTTTGACACGAGCTCAATTGTCGACGATCGCATTCGAGACTGGGGTTGGGTATGGTTTGGTGGTGAAGGTGACGCCAACTTAGGTACGGGAGTTCCAATCAACTTCCTGCTTCCAAAGAATTTCGATACTCTTGGCGGTACGACTCAGCAATTGCTCTTCGAGGACCGTATCAATGCGTTTGGTAGCATGCACACTGGTGGTGCTAACTTCGCCTTGGCGGACGGATCCGTTCAGTTTATCTCGCAAAACGCATCGCCAATTATCTTCCGAGCTCTTGGAACGCGTGCAGGTGGCGAAGTTCCAGGCGAATACTAAGCGATTAATCGAAGTGGCAGCGTCGCTCCGCGACGCTGCCTGCCGAGTCGTGGAGCGACGTCGGTTACGATGCTTCTTGATCTCTCTTCAAACTTACTCCCAAACCACTATGAAGGCTCGAATGGCATCTCGAAAAAAGTACTTTCTATGCGGCATCATTGTGCTCTCGTTGGGTGTTTTGTCTGGATGTGGTGACAGCGGCACGAAAGCCGTTCCCGTCGAAGGAACGGTTAAAATGAACGGCAAGGGTCTAAATAAAATCCTAGTCGAGTTTCTGCCAACTTCCGATGGTCAACGCTCGTTCGGTGAAACGGATAGCGAGGGGCATTTCAAGCTTACGACCGACGACGGAAAGCGTGACGGGGCGACCGTTGGGACGCACAAAGTAACCCTCAAGGACGCTGCCGTTTTGGGTGACAAATTCATGGGCCGCAAAGGCGCCGAAGAAATGGATATGGCTCAAGGAAGAAAGTCTCGAATTGATGGAAAGCTCGGCAGCCCAGACACAACGAAACTTAGTGTCACCGTAGACGCAAGTAAGAAAAACGTGTTTGATTTGGAAGCGACAGCGAAATAGCTTTCTTTCACGGCAACAGCGTAAACGTTGTACGTCGAACGTCCATGACCGACTGGCCGGGAATGTCGATGGCGCGAAGGGTGAGTGGTCCCTGTCCGGCGGCCAACTCGATCTCCCCCAGCTTAAGCGTATGGAAATCCTTCATTTGGCTCTCGCCCGTGGGACGGGGCAACGTATCTTGATTCGTGTTTAGCGGAGGATCCCAACCGGGTTGCACTTTGCCAGTCAGCCTCGCATCTCGAAAGGAAAATTCAATGGTGGAGCCGACGTCCTGTTCCTTGCAAGTGTAGTCGAGCGTGACGTCATAACGACCGCTAGTGTTGACATCGAGAAGCCAAACCATGCTGTCCGTTTTGCTAGTCCAGTTCACGAAATACGAACAGTTCGGCGCGCTGCTGCTGCGCCTGATATTGCCGTTTGGCTCGCCATCGCTGGCTGGAAGCATGGTGATTGGAAATTCTCGAAAGCCCACTGGTATCGGACGAGGATCAACGGAATTGCTACCCGGTGCATTCCTATTGGCAATCGGGGGCTTCGGCGTTTTTGCTCGATTGGCGTGGTTCATTTCTTGTTGCCACGCTTTGATTGCCTCAACGAGTTGACTGGCTAGCGCGGCTTCTTTGACGTTGATGGGGGTGGTCTGACCAGGGTCGTCAACCATGTTGTAGAGCTTTCCAGCGTTATCTAAACGATGCGTCTGGGTGCGAACGCTGATGCTGCCTGACCAAGTGGAAAAAATCATTCGATCTGCCCAGTCGATTCCCTCTTTGAGAAGCAGTGGACTGAGATCGCGACCATCCAGTGGCTTGTCTCCGATGCGTTGGACGCCGGTTAACGCAGTGAGTGTAGGCAACAGGTCAATGGCTCCTGCAATCTGCGTCACGGTATGGCCTGCTGGTAGTTTTGCCGGCCAACGGAGGTAGCATACGGACCGCACGCCTCCCTCGTCGGTAGTACCTTTCTTGCCCTTCATGCCACCGGTCCATCGCGAGGAATTCGGTCCATTGTCGGAGAAGTAGAGAACCAAGGTATTGTCCTCGAGTTTGTGCTCTTTGAGCTTTGCCAATACGCGACCTACGTTCATGTCCTGGTTCTCCAGCATCGCCAGCGCACAGCGAGTTTCATCCGCGACTTCCTTGCTGGGATCGGTTGCAAATTGGGTGAGCGGTTTGTCTTTGAAATGCTGCCAGTCTTGAGTCGGTGCCGCCCAAGGCGAATGCGGAGTGGTAAAGGGAACGTAGCACAGGAAGGGATTGTTCCTATTCTTGTCGATGAAGCCCAGAGCTCGATCGGTGCAAACGTCCACGATATAGCCCTGCGTGCGAATCATGCGTCCATTCTCCTCAAGCGGTGCGTCGAAGTACTCACCCCAGTGCCCTGACGTATGTCCAAAGTATTCATCGAAGCCTCTCGCCATCGGATGATATGGCCATTGGCTGCCGTTATGCCATTTACCGAATGCGCCAGTAACGTAACCAGCCGCTTTGTATGCATCTGCAATGGTTCGTTCGTCCAAATCCAAACGCTCCAGTCCCGTCGACACACCGCGCACGCCGCCGCGCGGATGATATCGCCCCGTGAGGAACTCGGCTCGAGTCGGCGCACAAACCGGACAGACGAAAAAACGATCCAACGAAACGCCTCCCTTGGCGATTGAGTCAATGTTCGGGGTCCGAACTTGCAGGTTGCCCGAATGTCTGTAGTCCCCCCAGCCGGCATCGTCTGCTAAAAAGATTACGATGTTCGGCTTTGCTGCTTGGAGTTGAGCGCAATGTAAAAAGACAACAACCAGAATGGATATTGCAGTTTTCATGGGTTTCGTTTCTTTGAGTCAGGCTTGCCTTCAACAGGCACAATGTTGGCAATGATGCGCGCAACGTAGCTATTGTATCGCTCGTCAGGAGACGGGCCATTCGGATTGATGGTAGCAATCCCCTGATACAGTGTCGCAGCCTTTTCGCCTAGCGCCTCGATAGCAGTTAACGCTGCCAAGGCCGTTAGAACGCCATTGGTTTCTGGCAGCGCGAGTGAAGCAAGAGTTGTTAGAGCCGATTCCCTGATTTGTGCATGGCCGTAGGTTCCTAATGCCTGTGCTGCGACAATCCGCACGCTCGTTGATTGATCGATGAGTGAGGCTTCCAAAACTTCCTGATTCGAATTGACTACCTCTTTGCCTCGCATCAATAGGCCAAGTGCGCCCCAATAGCGAACGGCGCTGTCTTCATCTTTTAGCAATGAAACGAGTTTCTGCGCATCGGTTGTATCCAGTCGCGAACTAAGATCGGCAGCGTTCACAATGCGTTCCAATGGATACTTGGCAGGATCGCGTGCTATGTCGTATGGTGTTGAACCTAGAGATCGAGTGTGAATTTCGGCTTCGGGTAAAAAGCAAATATCGCGGACGCTCAGGACATGCTCATACTGGGCTTTTCGAAGCTTTTCTAGCGTATCGCGATGCTGAGTGGATTGGGCCAAATTATGAACTTCATCGCGATCCGTCCGAAGATCGTAAAGTTCCTCGACGGCTTTGGGCTGGCGCCAAAAAATCGATTGCGATTCATTTGTCTTGTCTGATGCATAGAGTTCGTGCCAGACGCGAGTCGTTGGAGTTTCGAACTGGTAAGCCACTCGCTGAGCTTGTGATACATGTGGGTAGTAGTTGCGAAGATAGACGTATCGGCCATCGGTAACACTCCGCACCATGTCCATCCGCTCGTCCATTCGGCCGCGTTCGCCATATAGAAACGGCTGCGGTTGACTTTGGTAGGGGCCAGCAAATGCATGTCCCTGCATCCAGTCAGGCGGTTGGATACCAGCCAAACTCAGGACAGTCGGAGCAAGGTCTACAAAGCTCACGAGTCTATCCGATGCCCCACCGGCCCGGTATTCGGCGGGTGCTAAGTGTTCCCATTTCTTAGGGAAGTAAACCACCATCGGCACATGTAGGCCGGAGTTCGAAGGCCAGCGTTTGCTGCGTGGCATGCCGCTGCCGTGATCTGCGTAATAAAAGATAATTGTATCATCGGCGAGGTCAGCGTCGGCAATCGCCTTGAGGTGGCGACCCGCATCCGCGTCGGCTTCGCTTACTTTATCGTAGTACTGCGCCCAGTCCTGGCGAACTTCTGGAGCGTCGGGATGATAGGCTGGTAAGCGAATCTTTGCCGGATCTGTAATCTGTTTATGAGGGCGCGTCCTGATCTGGCTTTCATGACTCTTAATTGAATTGAAGATTGCAAAGAAGGGCTGCCCCTCGGCTCGATTTTTCCAATGCGATCTATTCGATGTATCCGTCCAGACCTTTCCCGGCTCTCGCAGATTGTAGTCCGTCTTGCTGTTATTGGTGCAATAGTAACCTACCTCGCTCAGAAGCTGTGGAAACATTTTCGTACCAGCCGGCATCGAAACCATGGATCGCATATGCAGTCCGCCAAGACTAGATGGATACATTCCGGAAATGATGGCAGTGCGAGCCGGTGCACATACTGGGGCGACAGACCAAGCGTGTTTAAAAATCATCCCCTTGGATGCGAGCACATCTACGTTTGGCGTTCGAGCCAGCGAGTCTCCGTAGCAACCCATCTGTGGGCCATGGTCTTCACTGGTAAGCCATACAATGTTCGGTCGATCATCGGCCGACACGAACCATGTCGAGTGCGTAACGACAATCAATGCTAAAAGCCTAATACACGAAGCGTTGCTTTTCATATTGATGATTCATAGGTGAGAGGTTTCTTAATTCCGAACAACAATAGAGTTAGACAATATAGCTAGCCCATCCGTTCGGGGCTTGCCCGGCTTGTTCTAGGGTGTTAAAAAAATGGTATTGCTGCAACTTTGCTTTGCGCAGTTTTTGTTCCAAACAACGAATCCATGCGATCGCGAATGGAACATCGCGACTGCAACATCGCGAAGCGGATGTTCTAACTCCCCTTCTCCTCGTCGGGAGGAGAAGGGGTTAGGGGATGAGGAGGTGCGTCCTGCATGAGCAGTCGTTTTAAAACGACATCGATTGCAAACAGAACCCGCTGCGGATCGTGCACACACACTAAACCATAGGACCTACAGAAAGACAATGACTCTTGAACTTGATGCTCAAAACGGATCAGACATGGCAAACAAAATGAGCGTTCTGAGATAAGCTCAAAACGCTCTCGATGACTTCCCATCGACAAGGCTATCCCTTGCAAGGTTGTATCACCACAGAGCCTAGCTAATCTCCCAAATTCGAGGTAGATGCCCGAATAACCGCTACCGACAAGGCCGCTTTTCGGGGCAAGCTGCTTAGTCGCACCCATTCTTGATCGCTATGAAGCAAATCACCTTCTGGGCCGAAAGTGTCAATATTTGGGAGCCCCAAGGCTGCCAATTTGTTGCCATCGCTGGCTCCACCAGATGGCTTCCATTGAATGGCTTCGCCAATGCAAGCGCCGGCCTGGTCAGTCAACGCCATCCATTTTGCGGTACAGCCATCGATATTCTTGGGCGCCGAGTGGATACCGCCGTGCAATTCAACATGGTATCCAGACTGCTGGTCGCAGTACATTTGAACAACATGTTGCACACGAGTTTCTAGCCAAACTTGGTCTTCATGGGACGAAACGCGAACGTTGATTCGAATAACCGCCAAATCGGGAACTACATTGACTGCATCCCCTCCCCGTATTCGTCCGACGTTCACGGTGACGTCAGGGCGAAGCCCATTGAGGGCGTCTATAGCGAGACCCACTTTGCAAGCGTGAGTGATTGCGTTTCGTCCATCGTGGAAATTCCGGCCAGAATGTGCCGACTTGCCCCGAACCACAACGACGAAGGTGCCGGTTCCCTTCCGCTGCGAGACCCACGATCCATCTGGCAAAGTCGGTTCATAAAGCATGGCAAAGTCGAACTCGCCGGCGATCTTCTTCCAAAGTTGGGTCGACGCCGGCGATCCGATCTCTTCGTCTGGTGTAAGGACGATGTTCAAATCCAAATCAGCAAGATCAAGAAATTTCGTGGCGGCCAGGACTGCCCATCGCATGACGACGATACCACCCTTGGCGTCGATGACACCTGGTCCGCGCAAGCGTATTTCTTTTTGGCCGCTCGCATTGTCGGCCTCGTACCGCTCGCACAATTGGAATGGATTATTCGGACCGTAGACAGTGTCGTAATGGATGCTCAGAAGGAGTTTTTGTTTTTTTCCTGTGTTAGCCCCGCGTAGCGCCCATCGCAAAGCGGAACCCGTTGTATGAGAACAGGTCGTTCCATGATCGTCCAATGTTTGATAGGACGGAAACTCGATCCGTTCGCAGGCAATTGGAAGTGGCGAAAAGTAGTCAATGAGCCAATCTGCGACTCGGTTTAGACCAAGCACAGAACCCGAGCCAGAGTTGAGATTGCATAATTGTTCGAGCTCATCGGCCATTTGGTCTTGATGCGCTTGAAGCCACTCTTGGATTTGTTTCATAGCGGTCCCTGGAGCTTCCGCTGGTCTAATAGCTGGTCCCGGCAGGGGCAGCTTGGATGGGATCGATTGCCGCAACCCCGAGACGACGACGGGCTTCGTCGAGCATCTCGGCTGTTTTGGACGATCCCACCCGGGTAACACCCATATCCCGAACCTTGATGAGTGCGTCGCAGTCTCGGATGCCGCCCGCCGCTTTGACTTGTACTGGAGCCTGCACATGGTTTAGCATCAACTGAAGATCATCCATGGTTGCGCCTCCCGTGCCGTAGCCGGTGCTTGTCTTCACCCAGTCGGCCCCGACATCACAGCAGATTTTGCAGAGTTGTATCTTGTGTTCATCCTTCAGGTAGCAATTCTCGAAGATGACTTTCACGCGTCGTTTCGCGGCATGCGAAAGCTTGATGATCGCATCGACTTCATTTTCCACCAGCTCCCAATTTCCGCTAAGGACTGCACTAATGTTGGATACCATATCCAATTCGAGGCAGCCTTCTTCGATCAGTTGCTCGGCCTCGAGCAACTTAGTGCGTGTGGTATTACCGCCGTGAGGAAAACCGACCGTGCTACTTGGTGCCACCGTTGTACCTGCGAGAAGTTCGGAGCAGCGTTTGTGGTAATAGGGTAGGATGCAAACGCTCCCGACATCGTATGCGATCGCCAGTTGGATGCCTGCTTCGAGTTGTTCGATTGTGAGCGTTGGGTTCAACAGAGAATGGTCTATCATTTTCGAAAGGTCTGAGTACTGGAAGTTAGCCATTTGGGAGGAACTTTCGACAATCTGAGGTGCGAAATAGGACGTCGATCATAACATGGGCCGCAAACCGTGGGCTAACGCCCTTCGGCTAACCAGCCGTAACGCGCTAGCGTGCGATTCAGCCCGACTTATGATCGATGCCCGAAATATCGGATGAGAGGGCGCTGAAAAGTCTAACAACAAAGGGAGGCACATTCTAGACTGCAATTTTATCTCGAAGAGCGTGAAATAGGTGGGATAGGCTTCCAGCCTGTCATTTCCGAATCGTCGGGCAGGAAGCCTGTCCCGCATCGGAATACGTAAGCAACTTAACTGTGGCTAGAATCCGCGAAACATTTTCAAAAATCTGCGTGACTGCTATCGAACCGCTGGTTCACTTGGCGTTAAACTGAGAGAGCGAAAGGATTTAATTATTCCAAAAAGAATTTGAACTCAATTTCCCAATGATCCAGCCCGTACGTCCTCCGATCAGTCGAAATATAGAATCTACATTGTCATGGCAAGCTCGAGAGCGTCTTTTGCTCGCGCCGTTCGCTATGTTTTCGTCGCAATCGGCTGGCCGCGAGCATTCCGAGCCACAACATAATTATCGCGGCCCCTTTCAACGGGATCGCGATCGCATCTTGCACAGTGCGGCTTTTCGCCGTTTGAGCGGGAAGATGCAGGTTTTTACGGGCGACATGGGGGACTATCACCGAACGCGACTAACGCATACCAATGAGGTCGCATCGCTGGCTCGCACGATCGGTCGAACGCTTCGCCTCAACGAAGACTTAATCGAAGCAATGGCCCTTTTGCACGACATTGGACACCCACCCTTCGGACACTGTGGCGAAGACGCGTTGCATGCCTGCGTCAAGGACTTTGGCGGATTCTCGCACAACGCGTTTGCGTTGGAATTGGCCACTCGCATAGAACAACGCTACACGTCCTATCCGGGCCTTAACCTGACCCAAGAGGTTCTCTCTGGGCAACAGTTTCGGTCGCACAAAGATTCTGGCACGGTGCCGATGCTAGAAATCCAGGTCGTCGATTCTGCCGACAGCATTGCATACGATGCGCACGACTTAGATGATGCCCTCAAGCTAGGCCTTCTCAGCTGGCAACAGCTTGCCGGGCTGGGCCTGGTTCAACGTGCACGGCAAGTTTCTCCGCTCGATCAAAGCAACTCTAGCAATCGTCGGCAAATGTTGGTGCATACCCTCATCGACATCCAGATGGACAATTTCCTGGAGTATTCGACGGGATTGCTATCGGAGGCCAATCAACTGGATAGCCGAGCGGTACAGGACGTCGGAATTCAACTGCAAATGTCTCCGGAAATGCAATCCGACAAAGAAGAATTGGAGGCCTTTTTGTTTGAACACGTATATCGGCATCCGAAGCTAGTCGAAGTGCGTTTGCGAGCAGCAACTCGATTGAATCAGCTGTATCGACTACTGAAATCGTATCCTCATAGAATGCCGGATCGATTTCAAAAGTGGGTTTCCGATTGGGGAGTCGAACACACCGTTGCTGTCTATTTGGCGGGAATGACCGACCGGTTCTGCGACGACCAGTATATCGCGTTAGTCGAATTGGGTAGAGATGCAGGGCAAGATTGGAGCTAACTCCGTTGCATGTCCTCACGCAAATCGGGCCGGGGGCTCAATGCGACACTTAATCTAAATTTCCTGAATACAATCAGAAGTAATCCCCAATAAACCGCTTCGTTCGTCGAACTCACCAGATCATGCACAAAAACATAGCCATACTTGTTCCTTTCATTCTGGCCACTTTCGTACCCACGCTGGCGTTGGCTCAACGCCCCTCTGCTCCCAAGCTTTTTTCGCAAAAGACCTTGCTGTATGCTCGAGTGGATGACACTCGCGAACTCAAAGCGAAGCTTGCACAAACTTCGATGGGCAGGCTATCGGACGATCCTCAACTAAAACCCATCATAAGTTCTTTTTACTCCACGTTTTCGACTCTCGTTCAGGGAATGCAGGATGCCGTTGGAGTGAATTTGGATGAGTTGTTGTCCATTCCGAACGGCGAACTTGCAATTGCGCTTGTTCCGACCAAAACAACTCCGGTTCTATGTGCAATGCTCGAAGCGGGTGACGAACTACCTGCCGTTGAACTTATGATTGGACGACTGGAGAGTCGGATATCTACCAGTGGCGGTACCAAGAGCAGCAAGGAAATTGGGAAGATCACTGTCAATCAGATTCGCAATGGCACGGCAGAAGATCGACAACTAGGGTTCTTTCTTCAGTCAGGAGTATTGGTTGTTTGTAACAATGCTGAATACGCTGAGACGCTTGCTCAAATTTGGCAGGGCAGTGGCATCGATCACAAGTCCCTGGCAGACAACCGAGAATTCACTACGATATTGAGCCGTTGCGTCGGAACCGCCGGTGAACGCCCTCAGGCGTCGTTTTACGCTAACCCAGTCGCTCTTTATCGAGAGTTGTCAAAGTCGAATGCGTCTAGTCTCTTGGTGCTAGCCACCTTAAAGACCTTAGGCATTGACGGTATCAAAGGCATCGGTGGCAGTGCCATTTTTGCTCCAACCGATTTCGACTCGATCGTGCATGCGCATTTGCTGATGGATACAAGTCGTCGGGGGGCTTTGCGTGCGGTGCGTCCCAAGAGTGGTTCAACCGAACCCGAACCCTGGGTAAACGATAAGGTCGTTAGCTACGGCACCATGAACTGGGATTTTGCAAAAACGCTGAAAGCAATTGCAGAGATTGTCGATTCCTTTGGCGGTGAAAACACTTTTGAAAACAATGTGATCGCTCGAGGCAGCAGCCAAATTGGGATCGATCTCAGAAAGGACTTTCTGGATCTGCTGAACGATCGATTGTCTTTGTCGCAATTGATATTGTCGACCAAACGCATCAACAGCCAGAGCAACCTGGTTGGAATTCACGTCCGAGATACGCAGCGAATCAAGACGGACGTTTTGCCAAAACTATTCGACAAACTTAAAGCCAACGAGGTCCGTTGGAGTTCCAGGGTGATTGGCGACTCCACCGTCTACTTTCTTGACTCAAAAAACGACAACACAACCATTCGCGTTCAACAACCATCGTTTGCGGTGGTCGGCGATGATTTGTTGGCGAGCGACTCTGTCGAATCGATCGAGCAAGCCATCAAGACGCTTTCGAGTGGTGATGATCTTTTGAGCGAGTCGATCGAGTACAAGATTATTCGCGACAAAATCAAAGTGCAACTTGGCGATAAAGAGACCTCCATCATGTCGTATCAACGCCCAGAGGAATCGTTGAGGTTATTCTACGATTTGGCCAGCGATCAGGAAAACATTGCTCGGCTAGAGGCCGTATCGGAAAACAATCCATTTTTTACAGCGCTGGTCGCGGCACTCAAAGGCAAACGATTGCCTCCGTTTGAGGTAATATCAAAGTACTTAGCACCCTCTGGGGCGTTCGTCGTCGAAGTAGAGGATGGTTTGCATTACACCACCTTCAGCATTCGACGCGAATAGTTCATCGACATGCCGGTCGCAACAAAGTCATGGGGGGGTACTGACTAGCTGGTGATATGTGGATGCACTTCTTGCAAGATCAGCCGTTGACTGGTTAACTATATGCAGTCCATCGCTTCGACTGCGTGCCCATTCCGAGCATCCTTTGAATAATCCCCAATGCCAATTTCAGTAACCTGCCCAGGCTGCCTCACTCGTTTCACTGTTAGCGATAAGTACGCTGGCAAAAAGGGCCCTTGTCCTAAGTGCAAGAAAGACCTGATTGTTCCTGATAAATCTCAGGAAGTGGTCATCCACGCTCCGGAGATTGGCCCCAAAGACTCCAAAGGAGTCTCCGTACTAAAGCCCTTGAAGAGAGCCGAATTTAAGCTTTCGACTCGTGAATTGATTGTTGCAGCTGTGTTGGCTGTTCTTGCGCTGGGAACGGCGATATTTGCTCGCATCGGATTTAGTGAGCCGCCCTGGATGCTGTTAGCATTTGGGGTTCTTTCGCTTTCATTTCCTCTAGCGTGGGTCGGTTATTCGTTTTTCCATGACGATGAACTAGAAGAATACTCCGGGAAAGAGCGATCGACTCGGGTGGGCATTTGTGCTTTGGTTTTTTCCCTGACATGGGGCGTTTACTGGTTTTTAGCATATTACATGGGGAACAAGACGATGGCGGATGTAGAGTCGATCCCTTTTGCCATATTTTTGGGGGTTATGTTTGTGGTGGGAACGCTCGGCTCTTTAATAGCCATGGACCTGGCTATTGGACAGGCCTTGCTCCACTATGCAATGTATTTTGTAATAACGTTTCTTTTGGCCTGGATTGCGGGAGTTCAACTCGCGGAGCCCCTGTCGAGCGGCAAGGGCAAGTCGCAGTACCCGACGGTAAACACGCAACTCAAGTCACCGGGAGTCCCAGGCAAGTCAAAGTAGAGGATAGGATAGGATAGGTTTCCAATAATTTTCAGAATCGTTGAGAGACAGTGCCTAAGGTTCATTGCTCGTTCACTCAGGTTGGTTTAATCTAAAGAAGATGCGAATAGACTGTTTCGAATCCGCAGCCATTTGCTAACACGTCCTTTTTTTCACCCAGGGTTTGAGGTAGAGAATCGAAATGTCGACCCATAGGCGAATTACTGTTACGGATATTGATGGCGTAAGTGTTATACGATTTGTCGACAAGAAAATCGTTGACTCCGGAAGTATTGAACAACTTGGAGAAGAGCTGAATGCGCTGGTAACGGTCGAAAAGCTGAATACAATCCTGTTGAACTTTGACGGAGTTGAATTCATGTCGAGTGCTGCTCTCAATAAGCTGATTTCGCTTAATACCAAGGTCAAGGCTGCAGCAGGAAGATTGAAACTGTGCGGTTTACGTGCAGAAATCAAGGAGGTCTTCACCATTACGCGATTGGATCGCGTTTTCGACCTTCGAAAAACGGAAGCAGACGCCATCGCAGCGTTTAAGCTCTAGGTAACACACTTGGTGCAAGCATGACGTCTGTTCAAGAACATTGGTCTTTCGACAAAACGCTGCCAAGCGAATTGGATGTCGGGCATGCCGCAATCGAAGAGCTCATGATCGCATTAGGCGCAGCTGGATGGATCGGAATGGATGTTTTCCGCATCCAAATGGCGATCGAAGAAGCGGTGGTCAATGCAATCGAACACGGCAACAAGCGGGAGCCGTCCAAAAAAGTTCGATTGGTATTTCAAGTGACACCCGATAAAGCCATGATGATCGTGACCGACGAGGGACCTGGATTCGATCATCGGAACCTAGCCGACCCAACCACTGAAGAAATGCTAGACAAGCCTCGAGGCAGGGGGGTCATGCTGATGCGAGAATTGATGAACGAAGCGAACTTCAATGAAATCGGTAACGAAGTTACCATGATCAAGATGCGATCAACCGAAGTTCCAGAGTGAGCCCCACGGTAGCTGCGGTCGCAAAGAGCGACAAACTGGATCGCAAGACGCCGACAGATAGGGACAACGGTTCCACATTACTTGATCTTGGCTCTGCTGCCGCGATGTCGAGATATAAGCAACTTGAACAAAGACTGCATATCTCCTTCGGCCCCAAGCAAATGTTCGATTCGTATTCCATCCGCCGACCATTCGGCCAACGCGGCATAAAGTTCAAGCGGTTTATGAACCGCAACCACGGTACTATTCGTGGCGTGATCGATCCGAAGCGATTCAACCCAAACTTGTTGTGCTAATCGGGCAGCCAATTGTCTGACTTGCGGACTAACGACCGTCAGTTCTTGCGGCAAGTCTGCCAGCATTCCACGGAGCTCGCCTGCGGTTCCTGATGCCAATAGTCTACCACCGTAAATGAGAATAAAGGAGTCAGTTACTTGCTCTACTTCATGCAATACGTGGCTTGCGAGCAAAAGGCTGCGACCGCATTTGGGCCACTGGATCAAAAGATCCGTCATCTGATGCCGCCCAACCGGATCCAAGCCATCGAATGGTTCGTCTAAAATTAACAGCTGAGGTTCAGTTGCAATCGCTTGCGCTAGTTTGCAGCGCTGTCGCATGCCAAGTGAGTAGGTATTGATCGGCCGATCCATGGCTTCTTTGATACCGACCTGTTCTAGCACCTCGCACGTTCGCGTATGCGCATCGCTAGGATTCCATCCACTCAACGCGAGCAACTGCTCGATCCATCGTCTCGCTGATACACCAGGCAACAAGATATCGCTTGACGGACACAGGCCTACGTTGTTTAGGACTCGAGGATTCACATAAGGATCTTCGCCAAATACGCGAACGGACCCCAGCGTTGTCCGAAGAGCTCCAGTTAACAAACCTATCAACGTCGATTTCCCTGCACCGTTGGGTCCGACCAACCCATAAGCTCCTTTGGGAAGTTCAACGTTCAAATCGTTGACACCGATCACATTTCCATACAGCCGGGTCGCATGCACCAGCTCAATAATGGGTCGATCCATGGCTAGACCTTCAGCATTCTAGCGACACGCCAACGCGCAATGCCGAACCCGACCAGGCTGACCGCACCGCACAGAATACACGGCAATCGCTGGAAATGTAGTTATCATTGCCAACAGGAAAAAAAGAACGCACGCCTTGCCTAATACATAGCCTGTCGGAGAAAGGGGGCGCGATAAATACAGAAGGTAACCACGACTTCGCAAATCGTAACTGATCAACCGTGGCGCAACCAATCCAATGACAACAACGATCCACAGTGATTGCGGGTACCGAAAGTACCACAATAACATTTGCGACCAAGCTAAATGCCGTTGACTGGCGATGTCAGCCGTTTCGGAAATGATCGGCTGTCTTTCTCGTTTGCGAACCTGAAATCGGTTCCGCAGCTCCATCGGCTCGATTCTGGAAGCCAGGAAACCGTTGAACGCCCTTCGGTAGTTTTCGTCCCTTGTGCTTTGCTCAAATAGGCCAACTCCGAACATCGTTACCAGAGCCGGAAAAGATGCAAAAAGCAGAAAGCGTTTTAGCCATGTGCCTCTCCAAACCAACGAAATTCCTGTGGTTGCCACGACCGACCATCGAAGCCATTCGAGCGACCGATCACCGGTCCACTTGCGATACCCGATATCAAGTATAGGCATGCTTTTTCTCGCTCACGATTTCCATAAAAGAATGCTCCAACGAATTCCGAGCTTCATCCATTCGCTCCACGAGCACACCTTCGACTCGGCTGGCGGCCCAGATGGCCGTTGCAATTGCCGACGACTCTCCCTGCACAAGCAGTTCCGTTTCACCCTCGCACTGGACGCTGAAGCCTTGTTTTCGAATGGATTCAGCCAATCGACTGGCGTCTCGCACCACGCGAACTTGAAGGCCAGATTTAATTGGGCGTTGCATGTTAGCAAGTGAATCCGCCAAACGCACTTGACCGCGAACCAGAATGATAACCTGATCGCAAACCTGTTGGACGTCGTGCAAGATATGGGTCGAAAGCAGAACGCTTTTTTCGAACCTTTGGGCGAGCGAGTGAATTCGATCCAAAAATTCTTCTCGCTGTGTTGGATCAAGGCCAGTTGTTGGCTCGTCCAAGATAATCATTTGCGGATCGTGCACGAGTGCCTGCGCAAACTTAAGCTTCTGACGCATGCCGGTCGAATACGTTTCTACGTTGCGATAGCGTTCTTGTCCAACGTCACAAAAATCAAGAACTTCATGCGCTCGCCTGAGGGCTTCGATCGATGGCAAGCCCGACAGTCTGGCCATCATCTGAACGGACTCAATGCCCTGCAAGCCAAGGATATAACAATCGTCTTCGGGCAGATATCCGATTTGATCTCGGATCGATTTGACTTGCTTGGGCCAAGGCTGTCCGAGAACGGTGCCAGATCCTGTATCGACCGTGACTAACCCGAGCACGGCCTTGATGAAAGTGCTCTTGCCGGAACCGTTGGGGCCGAGCAACCCGGTCACACCCGTCGGTACAACGACATCAACATTTTTCAATGCGAAATTGCCGGCATACTGCTCGCAGCTTCGGCATTCTTTTTTGCAATCGCTTCGATCTGCAGCTCAATCGCGTTGGACTGAGCTCTCATCGCTTCTAGTTTCCCACGTAGTGCAACCACATCTCCATCGTTTCCCTTCAGCTGTTCGAAATGTTTTTGCCTTCCATCAAGCAATTTTGGGACTCCCTCAAGGTCTGGGAGCGAGCGCTCCAAGGTATGAAGATCTTCCAATTTCCCCAAGTCCTTTAGTCTTCGGATACGACTTAACACTTCGTCTTTCACGGCCGCGGAATCGGGAATGCGAACCTCTCGAAATTGTCGTTTTACTTCCGAAGCAGCCCTCTCTGCTTGTTCCACTTGCTTCTTTGCTTGAAGCAATTGTTCGCGAGCAAGTGGGTCGGATCGGAGATTTGCATCGGTCGCCATGGCCATCGCCATTCTGGTCCCATACTCCGTTGGATAATTCTTAGGGAATTCGAAGCCATACATCCGCCTCAAAAATTGCCTTGGTTCAGCCGCATTCCCAAGACTCTCAAGATCGATTTCTGGCTCGTGGTCCCAACCTAGTTCGTCTTTGTCGCCTAACAATTCGCCAAGTCTGCGTTGGACGATTTGATCCTCTAAGTTGGACCTGCGTTCCAATTGTGACTCAATAGCCTCAAGCTTCTCCTTCATGCTTGCAATGCGAGTTCGTTGTGCCTGTGTCCTTTTGCGAAAAGTGTCGGTTAACGCATCCTTGATCGCAATACGTTTTTCTTCTTTGTTCTCGTCCGATGCTTCATGGGCTTCCGCGATGAGTTTCGCTATCGCGCCTTCATCGTCCCCGTCTTTCATATCTTCATCATCGTCCAGTTCGACTTCCGTACGTTCGACTTGATCTTCGTCACTGTTATCGTCGTCACTGTTATCGTCGTCGTCAGAACATACAAAACCGACTCCAGCTCCTTCGGTAGGATGCGAAGTCAATTTCATACCGCTGGCAATGGCAATCGTACCTGCACCCAAAAGACAGCAAGTAATCGCACGCTCAAAAAGATTAAATTTCATCATCTTCTCCAAAAGAGTTATCATTCACTTAAAGGGTTCAAAACCAACGCTAGTAAGTTCGAGCAACAAGACATCCAATTCTCGATCGATGGAGCTGTTCCAGTCCGTCGTATCCTCTTGGCCAGGAACTTCGGGACCAGCGGTTCGCGGCATGGCCCTCCGTGTGTTGTTCGATTGATGCACTGCATCATGAGACTCTTGAACTTGCGAAGATGGTGCCGGAACGATTGGAGCCATCCTATTGAAAACTGCCATCGCGGACAAGCTAATCGTCAATACGATAGCTGCGACTTGAGCCATCGGCCGAACCCAATTGGATTTGGTTGCCGTGAAGCCGCGAGGAAGTGTTCCTGTCGTGGGATTCTGAACATGTTGCAAACAGCATCGGATGAGATGGCTGGCGTCGACCGCCGTCGAAACTCGATCTCTCGGGTTCTTCGCATGGAATCGTTCGATCAGTTGATTTACCCAGAATGGTAAGTTGTCTTGGATTTCATAGACTGGTCTCGCTCGCTCCTGGCTAACCTTTTGCATGATGGCGACCGCGTTCTCCGCTCGGAATGGAGGTCTGCCTGCAAGCATCGCGTACATGACACTTCCTAAACTATACAGATCGCTTCGATGATCGATCTTGTCACCTCGCGACTGCTCCGGCGACATATATTGTGGCGTACCAGCTAAATGGCCACTGGCGGTAATGCTCGCATCGTCTAGCGCCCTAGCCAATCCAAAATCGGTGATCAGCACTCGCTGCCAACGTGCCTCAAGCAGAATGTTAGCCGGCTTGATATCGCGGTGGACGAGAGCGTGTGAATGTGCGGCTTCGAGTCCCTCGGCAATCTGCAAGGCAATGCGCAGCGATTCCTCAAGCGAAAGCGGTCCGTCTTTGTCGAGTTTGTCTTGAAGTGAACCGCCAGACACATAACCCATCACGATATAGGGTTGTGAATGGTCTTCCGCTACATCGTGAATCGGCACGACGTTGGGATGGGAGATGCTCGCAACGGCTTGAGCTTCACGTGCAAATCGAACGCGGGCTGCGCCACTCGATGCCAAATGCGGATGCAAGACTTTGATTGCAACGACTCTCGATAGGCGTTGATCCCAGGCTTTGAGCACGGTCCCCATCCCGCCGTAGCCGATGATCTCACGTATCGTATAGTCACCCAACTCCCCAAGAGCCCCCGACTCATTCGACGGCCTTAAGCCTGAGATCACAACTAGCGGAGATGTCTTGACATCCGATGTACTTCTTTTGTCGTCGTCCATCGAGAAAGATATGTCTCGCGTCCGACCACCGTTTGCTCTGAATATACCGGATTCGGTTTCGATCATTCGCAACGTAGATGATGATCCCTGCCACCAGGCAGCATCAGCGCATAGCGATTCAAATTTTTCTCGACAGCTGACGCAATTTTCAAGATGCGATGTCAATGCGTGGGCTTCGATAGCTGGTAGATCATTTTCTATCAAGCGATGCCAGTTTCTTCGTTCGTTCGAGCAAATACTTGCGACCATTGCGGTTATTCCTCAGCGCATTCGCGAGACTCAACTTCTCGCCTTAGAGTTGCCATAATTCGGCCTCGCGATACGTACAAAGCACCTGCTGTCATCCCCAATTCCTTTGCAACTTTATCAACATTTTCCCCGTCGACGACTGTTCGCCAGAACGCACTAAAGGTTGCGGCCGAAACTCTGGAAGCGACACGTAGGGCCGCCCATTCCAGAACTTGACGCTGGTATTCGCGGTCCCATTGCTCTTGCAGCGTCTTCTTGGTCGAATTCCGATCCGTCAGCATGGCGGTATTGCAAAGTGACTCCGTTCTTTGGGGGATCTTTTTCCGGCTCAAATAGTTAATGGCCGTATTGCGCGCAATTTTTGCAAGCCAACCCCTAAATGCGAAAGCATGAGAACGCGGCTCGTATTTTTCGATCCCTCGATAAATTGCGATCCAAATTTCTTGCACGACGTCTTGTTGGTCGCAGGTCGGTAAGCCAGCGGAAACAACCATCCGCGTCAAAACAGGCTGATAAATTCCATGAAACTCAGCCCAAGCCGTTTCGTCCTGACCGTTCTGCAGCCGCTTGAGCAGGCTCAGTCGTGTTTCAGGAAAATCTGGCATGGGTCGATCTCAAGCTAAAATGCTGGGTTTTCGTCGCTCAAGTTTAAGAACACATTATGGTCGAGCAATCTAACAGGAAAAAAGGGAATTCATCCAAGTTATCGAGTCTTTCCTGCTGCCCTTCAGCAGTCGCCTATGGCTCGGGGTTAAACGACTGGTTTGTTTAACGCCGTTTAACCCCGAGCCGCAGGCGACGGCTGTGTGTTGGGAAACTGCGGCTTTAGAAATCCTTTGCGCAACGCTAGAATGCCTTGAGCGGTACGTTCGTCGGAATCGCGAAACGCTCATGTCTCCAACCTTTTACCAGTCGATTGGGAATTCCAATGGCATTCCTTTCTTTTTTCTTGATTGCGTTCTCGGCAATCTCGGATGGCGAACCAACATGGCCGGCTTTTCTCGGCCAAGGTGCCGTGATCACAACTCCCGGTCGAATGCCCGTAACCTGGTCACCCAAGGAAGGTGTTTTTTGGAGTGTTTCCACTCCTGGGCATGGGCAATCTAGCCCAGTTACTTGGTCAGACAAGGTCTTTCTAACTTCTACCGACGGGCCTAAGAAAGATGACTACCATGTTCTATGTTATTCCGCCAAAAATGGCGAAATACTGTGGGATTACACCTTCAAGAATTCAGATCCTGTTGAATTCTTCCGTTCTTTGGAAGGCAGAGGAAGCGACGCCCTCTTGGGCCTCACCCATCGTTCATCAAGGTTGCGCTTATTGGATCAATACCAAAGGACTGATTTTTTGTTTCGACGTCGAAACGGGAAAGCTGAATTACAAAGAGAGTGCCAAGCAATCCTGCTGGGCTACGCCGTTTGGGAGCGGTGATCGTGTTTATTTCTTTGGCAAGGATGGGCTAACAACAGTAGTTGCCGCCGGTAACGAGTTTCGTTCTCTTTCGGAGAATCAACTTTGGGATCCAAACGTGGTCGCCGTCGACAATGCTGCTGGGGCTAAAGAGTCAACAGAAGAGCGCCGCAACGCAGCCGCCATGTTTTCTGGCCCAACGCAGTACGGTTACGCAATTGTTGGCGACAAGATCATCATGCGGACCGGCGAACGACTGTTTTGTATTGGTTTGTAAAATGATGGATCAGTGGTCCCATGCCACTTGGTATGTTTAACCAATGTCACTCGCGCGAGTTAGCGCAATTGCAATTGAGGAGAATTGATGATTCTAGGTGCCATTGCGGACGACTTCACTGGCGCAACCGATTTAGCGAGCAATTTCGCGGAAGCGGGTATGAACGTCATTCAGTTCTTAGGTGTACCTGAATCGTTCGAGTCGATTGCGAGGGCAGATGCGGTCGTCATCGCATTGAAGACACGCTCCGAACACTGTGACGAAGCTGTTCGCCAATCGCTCGCTGCGTTGCGTTCGCTTCAAGCCATGGGGGCCAAAAGATTCTATTTCAAGTACAGCTCGACCTTTGACTCGACAAACGCGGGGAACATCGGCCAGGTTGCTGAAGCATTGCTCACAGCATTGAATGCAACCCAAACCATTTTTTGCCCAGCGTATCCGGATTATGGGCGCACGGTCTACCATGGCCATCTGTTTGTAGGCGACAAGCTTCTCGGCGAGTCAGGAATGGAGAGTCACCCACTCACGCCGATGAAGGATGCGAACTTGGTGCGAGTGCTTTCCAACCAGACACGGCTCCATGTCAGGTCCGCGCCGTTTGAATTGATTCAGCAGGGTTGTATACCATTTCAAGAATTTCTGCACATACCATCGACCAAGGAGCGGCGATTCATTATTGTTGATGCGATAACCAACCAAGATCTTCGTACCATCGCTACGGCTTGTGCCGATATGACTTTGGTTACGGGCAGCTCCAGCCTTGCTATGGCCATTCCTGCTGTATACCGCACACAGGGTTTGTTGTCACAGGAACGTGCGATTCCATGCATGCCAGTGGTAGTTGGTCGAACTGCGATTCTATCCGGTAGTTGTTCCAAGGTGACACAAGAGCAAGTGGCCTTCACGCAGTCGCGTTGCCCAAGTTTTTGGCTTGACGCTCGAAAGTGCATTTCTCATCCAGAAAAGGTGGTTAGCGACGCTATGGATTGGGTTGAAAACCAAAATTCCGAAATACCGATTCTGCTCTTTTCGACGGCTGCGGCAGACCAAGTTTCTTGCTTGCACGCGGAGTACAGTAGGGAGGTTGCGGCGACTGCTGTCGAATCGGTGTTTGCAGCCATCGCCGTCCGAATGGTAAACGAGTGCGATTTTCGCCGATTGATTATTGCGGGCGGTGAAACGTCCGGAGCAGTCTTGTCGGGACTCAATGTTCGAGCACTTCGAATCGGTCCTCGCATCGACATCGGAGTCCCTTGGACCGAATCGATCGGCGAACGACCGATGGCGTTTGCTCTCAAGTCCGGCAACTTTGGTACGTTAGACTTCTTCCAAAAAGCCGTGGAGATGCTCGGGTGAACATGTCCCACATCCAACGCGACTTGTTAGGAAAGTCGGGCTAGTGCGAACTACGCGATCCTACTTACAATGGTCGCGGGATGCATTTCAAAAGTCTAGGACCAGCATGCGCACTTTTAGAGTAATTGACTCACATACCGGTGGCGAACCAACTCGAACGATTGTCGATGGCGGCCCGCGACTGTTGGGCGAATCCATGGCCGAGAAACGTAATGACATGCGAATAAACCACGATGGCTATCGACGAGCCATCGTCAATGAACCGCGTGGCTCAGAAGTAATGGTTGGGGCCTATTTAACGCCACCTTGCGACCCAGATTGTCATTGCGGAATCATCTTCTTTAACAATGTTGGCTACCTAGGCATGTGCGGCCATGGAATGATCGGCGTCGTGGCTACACTTGCATACCTTGGCAAGCTGACGACGGGAGTTCATCCTCTAGAAACCGTCGCCGGAATCGTTACTGCCACCTTGCATCCAGATTCTAGCATCGCTATCGAAAATGTTCCAAGCTACCGATGGCAAGCAGGCGTGGAATTGGAAGTCGATGGGCTCGGGAAGCTCAAGGCAGATATTGCGTATGCTGGAAACTGGTTTTGCTTAGTCGCGGCGCCGGATGCAGATTGTTTGGACCGTCCTACCGCCGAATTGCTAGCGCTATCTAGCCGAATTCTCGCATCCTGCCGAAGGAGCTTTCCAGAAGTGGACCATGTTGAGATCTTTGGACCGGCTAAGACATCATCAGGCAATTCTCGCAGCTTTGTCCTCTGCCCTGGCGGCATGTACGATCGCTCTCCGTGCGGAACAGGAACGAGCGCAAAGCTCGCCTGCCTAGCCGCAGATGGCAAGCTCGATGAAGGAGCTGTTTGGACCCAAGAAAGTATTATCGGCAGTACCTTTCACGGGAGTTATCGTTGGCTAAATCGAAAGCTTGGTCAGGTCGTGCCAACGATCACAGGAAGAGCTTTTGTCAACGCGGATGTCCAAGTCATCATCGATGAGCAAGATCCGTTTGCTTGGGGGTTCTGACAACCGCTCGCTTCACTTTGAGACGATCGCTGTTACAGGATCGGGCTCGACGCGATACTACTACCAGCGCTGAGTCGCTTGAGAGGCGTTCAAAACGCCGCTGGCCTCATCGCTCAAGCCATATTGATTGGTTGGCTGATTGAGCTCGAGGAAGATAATGTACTTGGAGTGGTCTGCACCTGCGTAAATAATGGGGGCAGGAGCAATTTGCAAAACGCTGGTGATTCGATTGTTCCACCGTGTGGTGAAGAGCTGCCCACCTAGGCTCTGTTCGGGCTTGAGCTGATAGTACTGAACCATCAAATTGGCCAATAGGGTAGGGTCTCCGGTGAGTCCATGCAGGTTGATCCGTTTTAGAGCCTGGCTCGAATCAAAATAGTAGGTAAGCGTACCTGCGATGTCCTTGGGTTGTGTGCCGGTGATGAGAGGAACTCGTAAACCGTCCATTTGAACATTGGATGTAACGGTTGAAACGCGAGCAAAGCGTTGTGGTAGCCATCCAGGTACAATGTCAAACCGAAGCACTTCACGCAGGTCGTGCACAGCTCCACCACCGACGGCTGCATTAGTTTGCTCTTGGATTTGGTGGAGTGTCGGTGTACCTAAGGTATAGTCCCAAAGCTGGTCGGTCTTTCCGGGAATCGCCGATGCTGACCCAGGTCTATTAGCGAGATACGGAACAGGAAATGACGCTGAACTACTGCTTGGGCTTGGCGATTGCGATAGCCGGGCCACGAACGACTTTCGTAAATGCGTTCCGACGTCCGTTTCGAACGCGGCATATGGGCCTCCCACTGCGGCTCCGAGAATGGTGACTATGCCGATCGGTTTTTGAAGAAAATTGGATAGCATTGGATGGTTTGCTGCTAAGCACATCCATGCGCAACAAGTAACGATTTCAAACTGATACCAACCGATTCGATCGACGTGATGTTGCATTCCGCTTGTGAAAAAATCGATCCGAAATGCGAAGAAAGCGAAGAAGCGAATCGACTATGACGATTGATTCAATTGGACACGTCGATTAAACCAAAGAATTGCGAGACTTCTTTTCGTACGCGTGTTCAGCTTGATAGGGCGGTGCTCGTGCTCGAATCTCAATCGCACTAAAAGTCTACCCTGCGTTTCTTGCCTTCGAAAATGAATTCCGCGTGAGTCCAGTCGACATGCAGATTGCATTCCCTGTCCGAGAATTCGCGAATCAGATAGCCCCGACGGGTCGCAGGCGAACCCACTGGAGGCGTTCGCGTGGATCGAGAAATATCAAACGGATCCAGAATAGGGGCGAGTTCCAGTGTTTCGTTCAGACGTCGGTGGTAACCGCTGCTCGACAATTCATGATATCGTAGATCGATCTTCTTGCGAGCTTGCCAAGTTGCATCGGAATTGGTCTGGTGCAACAACCAGAGTTTGCTGAGCCAATCGATTCGCCCGAGCATAGCACGAGGCAAGTTTGCTTCGTCGTCCGTTGGATGCAATTGGTTGAGAGTGGACTGCCATTGATCCAGGATTTTCCAGGCTTCGGTTGGAACGTTCGGTTTGGACTGCAACATCTGGCGAACCGAGGCAGCGTATGCATGTTGTATTTCCAACGACGTCCATTGTCGTCTCGCTCGATCTGGGACGCTTGTCAGCAGCATCCAGTCTCTTGCAAATCTTCGAATGGCTTCGATTGGGTTCTTGAGACGAGGGACCGTTGGAACTGTCTTTTCAACCAAGTCCAGGACGAGGGCCGTCGCACCAAGTCGCACGTATTGGGATTGTTCGCACATGCCAGAATCACCAATGGCAATCTCAACACGTTGCCTATCTGCAAATAGCTTGAAGTAGTTTCCAAGCGACCACAAAGGGCCAACACACATTCCTCGCAGCCAGGAATCGCAACGGAACAATGGACTTGAATTTCCGTAACTCCCGAAGCCGATAATCGAATTGATGGTCGAAGCTCGAGCGCTAACCCAAAAGCGATTCTCTTTGTCTAGGTACCCTGCGCCATCGACAATGCAGCGCGATGCAAGGAAGGCCGAAACATGTTTGCGTTGCGGCCTCAATGCAAAGCAGAATATGTTGGTCGACAACATCAAGAAAAGTGGATAATGGAGAATGCGCAGCCCGGCAGCACATATAGAAACCCCAAGAGGGTGAAGCAAATTCAATCGCATTCGTTGCGATTCTATGCCGTGCCTATCGCTTGTACGCGCTTTGCAAGTCGCCTCACGAATGATCCTGCTCGGCTTCCTTAGATAGTCAATGACGCGGCTCGAGGTCCAGATCAAGAGGAACCAAAACATAGCGAGGAATCGGTAAGCAATCACTGCGGGAAGCATCATAACCAGACCTATTCGCCAGCCGACGAGCATTGGTCCTTTGGCTATACGCATCTCGTACGACTCGTGTTGGCCGTAGGTATGTCCGTGTGCGTCTGCACTCCCTTTGAGCAATTGGGCTTCTTGTTCGACAAACGTACTGCTGACGATGTGAGACAGGAGTCGTTCCATCGCAATTTGGTAGCCGAGAAGTTCACGCGGACTATAGCATTCAGGTGTCGCAGTTTCCAATAGCACGTGCTTTAGACTCTTTGAGACGCCGGACTCAAGTGAAATACATCCCCCGTTTGCAATGAACAACCGGTATGGATTTCGAAAGCTACGGGCACTAGGGGTTTCGTATCCGAGACTCGTTATCAGACGATCAAAATCGATAGACTCGGAGGCCGAAACGTGTTTCTTACTGCGGATCGCGTATTCCGTTTCTACCCCCATCAATCGGGAAAGAATCGGGCGATCATTCTCCGTTTTGATGCGTATTGCATTCTTCCAAATACTCGATCGATTCCGACTCGCTATCTTTCCCAATCCAAATCACCGTGCTTTCGATGGAATTTCTGTTCTCACGACAATCGTAATCTTTTATTTCTGGAACAAACCGTTTTTCAATAATTTCAAGCTCGAAAGGATGTTTTTGCGTGGCTCCGATTTTTTTTTGCATTTGAGTTCTTAACTCTATTGGATCTGAAATAACCTTTGAACGCGAGCAGTGGGGAGGCAGAATCCGTAGTAGGCGAAGAGAAGACGTAAATCGATCACGCGATTATCGTTAAAGTGGAGGGTTCAAATCATGCATTCTAGGCTCCCGGGTTACCGCTTTATTAGAGTGGAAGCAACGCTGGAAAGGCAATCTTTTTATTTTCCCCCTTCTGATATTCAGTGTTTTCGCTAATATCTCGCCCTGTAACAGCTTGGAAAGAAGGGTTCTTACTCTCAACGCTATCTGCGAGTTTTTCAAAGACTCCATCGACAAAGGTTGAATCGAGCCAGACTTTCCCGAGTTCCTGCCCAGCATGAGTGCCGCGCAGGCGATGGAATTTAGGTTTTCGACCCTTTGTATCTGGAACGAGGAACATATGAGCTCAAGAGAGCCCGCGATCGCTATTTCTGCGCACCAAAGTGACATTCACGAGGCGGATCTTGAGGAAGCTTCTCAACTTATCGATTCGCTTCAGATTATCGATTCGGATCCTACAAACGCTTTCGACGAGCAAGCACCGGAGCCACGGCCTGAAGTAGTTCCGATAAAAGTCGAGCCGCCAAAGGCAGTACAGCGGAAATCCAAAGGTACTAAAACAAAGGTTGCAGCGACCGAAGTGCCTGTAACCTTGGACACCGTTAAACAAGACGTTGAACAAGAGGTCTTGAGCGATTGCGATGCAGCCCGCGAAGTGGAAGTGGACACGCGAGTCAAGTTCTCCGATTTTAACTTGCCTGCGGAGATCTGCAGCGCATTGCTAAGCTCTGGCTACGAATTCCCGACTGCAATTCAAGCGGCCACCATTCCTGCCATGTTAGAAGGCCGAGATGTGCTCGGACAAGCCCAGACGGGCACAGGCAAAACGGCCGCCTTCGCCTTGCCACTGTTGAGCCGCATCAACATACAAAATCCCGCGACGCAAGTTTTGGTTCTGGCGCCAACTCGCGAATTGGCTATCCAGGTTTCCGAATTTTTCCAGCGTTATGCTCAACACATGCGTGGGCTGCGAGTTGCTCCTATCTACGGCGGGCAAGCCTACGCGACGCAAATTCATGCACTTCAGCGAGGAGTGCATGTGGTGGTGGGGACGCCAGGCCGCGTCATGGATCATATGCGAGAAAACCGGCTACGTGTCGATACGTTGCAGTGCTTAGTCTTGGACGAAGCAGACGAGATGTTGCGAATGGGATTCGTCGACGACGTCAAGTGGATCGTTGAGCAAACACCGGAACACCGCCAGATCGCGTTGTTCTCTGCTACCATGCCATCCGCCATTCGAGAGATCGCTGACCAACACCTAAAGAACCCTCACGTCATATCGATTGATTCGCAACAAAAGACTGCCGAAACCATTCGGCAGCGATTCGTGATTGTGGAACACAGCCACAAGTTTGAAGCCTTGCTTCGCATCTTAGAGGCGGCTGACCACGAAGGAATGATCATCTTTGTGAAGACCAAGTTGGCTACGGTGGAGTTGGCCGACAATTTGAACACCATGGGGCACGCTGCCGTTGCCCTGAATGGAGACATCGCGCAGGCGCAGCGAGAGCGAACCGTCGAGCAGCTCAAACAAGGCTCATTCAATATATTAGTTGCAACCGACGTCGCAGCACGCGGTCTGGATGTCCAGCGCGTAACACATGTGATCAATTATGATCTACCCGTTGACTCAGAAGCATATGTTCATCGAATCGGTCGAACAGGTCGAGCGGGACGAAGCGGTGAAGCGATCGTATTCATCGCCCCTCGACAACGCGGTTTCTTAAGAGAGATCGATCGGGCGGCTGGCCAAATGATTGAGCCGATGGCGGTGCCGACGGCCAAAGAGATCAATGAAATGCGAGTCAATCGCTTCAAGAGCCAACTGGTAAAAGCGTGCTCAGAAAACTCGGTGCCGAATAGTCAGTTTACGATGTTTGAACAGCTGATTGAACAATGCATGGTTGAGCATTCCATTCCTGCAACCAAAGTTGCAACGGCTCTGGCTATGATCATCCAGGGAGATAAGCCCTTTCTAACAGAAGATTCGAACAAGGGGACTCGACGTCGAGACGTTTTCGCGGATGACAACGGTCGCGGCCGCGATAACCGTCCGCGCGAAGGTTTCGAACGCGAGCCGTCGAGCAGAGATCGAAATCGATCCTCAAAGCCAAGCGATTCGGTCACCGTTCAGTCGAATGAGATGGAACGCTTTCGCGTAGAAGTGGGGCGTGCACACGGTGTGCGTCCAGGCAATTTAGTTGGTGCGATAGCGAACGAAGCGGGCTTAGAATCAGCCAACATTGGCCAGATCGCTATCTTCGACGAATACAGTACCGTAGATCTGCCGGCCGGTATGCCTCGCGAAGTCTTCAAGGTGCTTGGACGCGCATGGGTTGTTGGCAGGCAGTTGCGTATTTCCAAGCTGAGCGAAAACGCGACGGCACGCACGACCGATCGCAAACGCAAATCGAAGCAGCTCAATTAACGTGAGCGAGCGATTCGAACTATTTTGTCTTGGCTTTCGCGCCAGCTTTGCCCGGCCAGAAGTTCATCCAGTTGTTTGATGAAGCTTTTTCGTTCGACACTTTGGCGCTAGCATCCTCGGAATGGATTTCGTCCGCACCCGCGAGCAGATCCGTTAATTGTTGGACTGCCAGGGTGATCGCCGCTTTCGGGGCTTGCTCGCTCAACGGCTGCCCGTTGTTTCTCATTTCGACCATTGTTCGATAGTCGTTTGGGATCTGGAAAAAGACTTCTCGTCCGATCGTCTCGCGGGCCTTCTTAAGGCTGATCTGTCCGCTTTCAAGTCCTACGCGATTGACTACGACTTTGACCTTGTCTCGAATATTATCCATTTGCTGGAGGCTCATCAAAAGGCGAACCATGTTTCGCAAACAGGGCAAATCCAGTTGAACGATCAGCACGATCTCGTTGGATAACTCCATCGCAGTTAAGTCAACCTGCGAGTAGGATTTTGAGACATCAATCACGATATGTGAAAATGAGGCTCTGAGCAAACCGCAGACTTTCCTCCAGCTATCTGGGGTGATCAGATCTAGATCTTGCAATTGCACTGGCCGAGGCAGAAGGTACAAGCCAGAAGCATGCTTGGTCAAGGACTTTCGCAGCAAGTGGAAGTCCAATCGAGCTACATTTTCGGTCACATCAACTAGGCTATAATCTGGAATCGAATCCAGAAACACGTCGGCATCTCCTAGCGCCAGATCCAAATCGACTAAGGCGACAGAGTTTTCTGGGCGTCGGGCAAGATTGCATCCGATATTGACTGCAATGGAGGTACAACCCACACCGCCGGTCGCGCCCGCCACCGCAATCATCCGGCAACCCCGCGATCGTCCGTCCGCGCCGCTACCGTATTTGGATTGCATGACCCGTTCGAGAGCGACGTGAAGCTCTTCCACGTCGATGGGAAAAGGCAAAAACTCCTTCGCACCAGCTCGAATTGTTTTCAGGATAAGTTGGCCGTCGGTGCTTTTCGAAACTGCGATGATCGCACAGTCAGGCGACGTGGTTCGAAGTTTCTCCATCAATTGCAGGGCTTTGTCCGGGCCGCCATCGAGCGAGATGACAGCCGCATCGGGTTTGGATTGCTCGACTACATCTGTGAAGAACTCGTAGCGTGAGCATTCCGCGTCCAACCAGACAATATCCATTCCAAGCAGTAGCGACTTGAGGTTTTCCCGTGATTGATCGTTTGGATCGACTATCGCTGTTCTAAGTACATTGCTCATATAAGTTCAATTCAAGCTAGCTTTGGATACGGCCAAGGGACGTCTCGACAAATCATGTTCCGATTAGCGACGGACGGAATTTGTTCGAGGGACCATCGCACTAACTGGACCCGAGGATTGAGATCCTGCATTCGCTGAATACGCAGGCGACGCAGGTGCTCGTTGCTGTCCGCGAGTCGCAAGGCCACTCGAAAGTGCTCCGGTCGAAGACTGAGCGCTGTTGTAAAGCGTTGGCTTGCCAGTGTTGGGCGGACAGTTGCCTGTCGGATTGTTGCCGGTTGGCCCACAGCCCGGTGGGACTTCGATATAGCCTTTACCGTATACCTCTTGTTCGAGTGGACTGTTGCTGTTGTAGCCGGGCCCACCAGGAGGAACTTCGTGGGCATCCATCGCGCCAGCAAAGTTCGGTGTCACCATAATCAGCAATTCCACTTCGTTCTGCACCTCTCTGTTGGATCGAAAAAGGGCACCCAGGTAGGGCAGGTCGGATAGAACGGGTAGACCAATCGATTCGGCCTCGGTACGAATTTGCAGAAGGCCAGCGAGAGCAAGAGTTTGGCCCGCTCTCAGTTCCACTGCAGTGTCGACGAATCGGCTTCGGATCCCTGGAATGCTCGTACCATTGATGGTCACGCTACGACCTGGGTCGATTTCGCTTATCGTTGGTCTTACTTCTAACCAAATGCGACTATCACCCCGCACCTTGGCAACGAAATCGAGTCGAGTACCAAACTCTCGAAACTCGATGCCGACCTGGCCTAGTCCGGCAGGAACGATAATTGGGAATTCACCACCCGAGTTGAAACTCGCAGGACGACCATCGATCGCAACAACCGTCGGGTCAGCCATCACCTTCGCAAGGTTTTTTTGACGAAGCATTCGAAGAAGTCCAAAGAAGGCATTGCCGTTGTCAACGATACCAAATTTGAGCGTCTCATTCCCGGTGTTGATCAACGACGAAGTGGTCGCACCTGTTCCGATGAGTCCACTTGCTGATTGGGTTACGAAGTCATTGCCGAAGCCCATGGACCAATCGATACCGAGTTGCTGAAGTTTGGTGCGCGAGACCTCCATCACTTGAGTCTGCAACATGATGGTATGCACACCGATTACTTCAATGCGATTGATTACCGTTGGATAGTATTGCTCTGCGATGGTGACAGCTTGTTCAACATGTTCATCCGCCGTTACTTGACCCGAGATGATGACTGCCTGTTGAATCGGGCGCACATGAAGTGTCGCTGAAGGAAACTCTTGAGCTAAAATGGCTTGAAGCTCGCGAGCGTCGCCGGTCACGACAACTTGAACGTTGTACACCTGTTCGTCAGCGCCCAACAAGTCGATTTGCGCGACGCCGGTCGCCAATGCCGAGACTAAAACTTCGTTCCGTCCCGATGCTTGCACTTGAATCGCAGCGTCATTCTGGACGGTAGCTCTTAAAATGGCTTGCGGAAACGTTAGGTACTGCGAGGTGGTAACCACCATCTGTAGCGACTGCTGCGTTTTAGCAATCGCGAGTCTGCCCGTTGGGATGATGTTTTCACCGTCCCCACCGTTCGCTGTGGCCGGTAGGAAAGCCATGCCAAACATTGATGCAATCGCGAATGAGGATGCGATTCGAACGAAGCAATTCTTTCTCTGTCCCATTTCGGATTCACTTCCCTGTGAACTATCTTCGGACTTACTGCACCCAAGGAGCAGTATTTTGCCAGCAATGCGTCAAGCCGTCACCATCCATGGCTAAGCTGACAATCGCTAATTCGGCTATCCGTACGACGACCGACTACACACAACTCTTTTATTCGACACAAAGGTATCGGGAATTCACTTTTCGCTAGGGTAGGTTGCCTTAAATCCCCCAGTTTGCCAATTTCCGCTCGCGGGATCCCACGTCAAGTTAGGTTGGACCGAGTTGGAGGGGTTTACGGGTTCCGAAGTTTGAGTTGTCAGCGAGTCGGCGGTCCCTGAGGATGGGTTTGACGCTTGGCTTCGGCTTGGCGGCCTGGAGTTAGGCGGGTAAAAAGGCGGTGTTTGGCTCTGGCTTTGATAGCCCCCGGCGGGCGGGGTGTCCGTGGGTTCTGGGTGATCTAGATCGACTTTTTGTGGCAAAGCCTGCCCTTCGTTGAAGCGATACATGGTGGACTTGTTTGGCGTAATGATCACCATTTCGTGCTTTTCGGTCTTTTCGCGAGGCGCAGTGGTAGCAAGTACAGGCGACTCCGTCACGGTCTTTTCCTTTTCAACGGGGGTCGACTCGGATTCTTTTAACCAGTCGATAAACTTTTGACCATCGTCCTGTTCGGCCCCACCCGAAGCAAGCTTTGTGGGTGGACGAAGCGCAAGTCGCAACTTGCCGTTGCCGAGATTGGACGCCGTGTCGAGCACGATGTACTGCGAATCCTTAACAAGCAGTTGGATGGTGCTCGACTTCTTTTGTTTGGTGGCTTCCGGGTCCACAACCGCAACGCCGTCGATCATGACGACTTCTAGGTTTTCCATGACCTTAACACTCTTGGCTGTTTTGACGCGAGGCCCTTTGTCAAAATAGCCAAATACATCAACGTGATCTCCTGGACCAATGTATCCGCCACCACCGGTATCATCCTTAACAGCGATATCAAAGGTTCGATATCCTTCAGGGACCGTAAAGTCGCGGCCCTTTCCAGAAAGTTTGGCTTCTATGATCGCTTCCCCAGGATAAAACCGTTGCTTAGTGAATTTGTTTTCCACCAATTTCGGGTCGGCAATCGCACCCATGGGTACGCGATCAACTGGCCATTGCTCGAGGCGAAAACTATCAGCCGTGATTTTCGTTGCGGCAGAGATCTCTTTGGCTACGACCAAGATGGGGACCGTTTGGGTCACCCCGCGATTTTTTTGGTCGAGGACAACCTGGCTGACTGCGACTGACGCGACAACCCCGCAACCAAGTGCAATGACAAGTAACAGAATGGACTTTGAACGCATGATTGGACGCCTCGAAAGGTATTGACTCAGCAAACCCAACGGATGCTGAATTACATTTTGGCGTCCATGCCGCAACTTAAACATAGTTCATCAAATGCACAGATGAACCATCACGACTCAAGTTTTGTTTTCGTCCGCTACCGTTTTTGAAGTCCATATAATTGCAGTTTGTCATTGGATTCCGCCTTTTCAAAACAATCGAAAGAATCCTTGCATCCGGCCTTTGTGTATTGGCATTTTGGCACCGACAAAATACCATTTCCTTTGGCAATCACTTTCAAAGATCAATCTAAATCAAACGACGAAATGCTTATGGCAGCCACTCAATCCAACTTTCAATCCATTTCCTCATTCGCTGGCACTGGCAAAAAGGGCAATTGGCTTGGCTTGGCAATTGCAATTGCTTTTCCGGCCATGGTTTCTGTACACGCCGACGATACTTCCAAGCGACCCAAGGCGGAGGTTACTCCATTGGCTGAAAAATCGGGTGATGCCATTGCCGCCATCGGCTCGTTTAAGAAACCCATTGGCTTTACTTGCGAGCTTTTTGCTGCAGAGCCCATGCTTGGAAACCCTGTCGCTTTTACAGTCGACAATCGTGGTCGAGTTGTTGTCTGCGAGACCTATCGACAGAACAAAGGAGTAACAGACAATCGTGGGCACGATGAGAAGTGGGTGTCCGCAGACTTAGCTGCAGAAACAGTGGCGGACCGAATTCGATACCATCGTGAACAACTTGGTGACAAGGCCGCTGAATATGAAACATATGATGATTTGATTCGCATCCTGATCGACACCGACGGAGACTTTCACGCTGACAAGGCCACCGTCTTTGCGTCCGGTTTCAACGGGCTCGAGGAGGGCACGGGCTCGGGAGTGTTGGTGCGTGGAGACCGCGTCTATTACACGAATATCCCAAAGCTCTGGGCGCTAATAGACAAGGATGAAGATGGCGTCGCTGACGAACGCATTGTGCTTTCGGATGGCTACGGTGTCCGCGTGGCGTTTCGTGGGCACGACATGCATGGCCTCATTCTCGGGCCCGATGGACGCCTATACTTTTCCATAGGAGACCGCGGTTACCACGTTGAAACCCCCAATGGTCTTATCGCCAATCCTGAGAGTGGCGCGGTTTTTCGCTGTGAGCTTGACGGTTCCAAACTGGAGGTGGTGGCTAGTGGCCTTCGCAATCCACAGGAACTGGCATTCGATGACTATGGGAATCTATTTACCGGCGACAACAATTCGGACTCGGGAGATAAAGCTCGTTGGGTCTACGTTGTTCGAGGAGGAGATACTGGGTGGAGAATGATGTACCAGTACATTGCCGACCGAGGCCCTTTCAATCGCGAAAAGATATGGTACCCGTTTAACGACGATTCCCCAGTTTATACCGTTCCGCCCATTGCAAACTTAGCGGACGGACCGTCGGGGCTGGCCTGTTATCCTGGGACGGGCTTTTCCTCGAAGGATGGAAAACCCGATGCATTTGCTAACGCGTTTTTTCTATGTGACTTTCGCGGCCAAGCCTCCAATAGCGGCGTTAGAATGATCAAAGTGAAGCCCAAAGGAGCATTCTTTGAAGTAACGAGCAACGACGAATTTGTTTGGAATATTCTCGGGACAGATGTCGAGTTTGGACCGGACGGTGGAATGTACGTAAGCGATTGGGTCAATGGCTGGAACGGTGAGAACAAAGGAAGAATTTACCGTTTTGCGGACGAACAAGCTCAAGCCAGCGAACTCGTAAAGAACACGCGAATACTCCTTCGCGATGGCATGAAGGCGCGAGCCGAAGTCGAATTAAGTGCATTGCTCAGCCATGCGGACCGACGAGTTCGGCTCGAAGCACAATGGGAACTCGCAAGTCGAGGAAGCCGAAACGTTCTCATTGCTGCTAGTCAACAAACCGATGGATCGGTACGAAAGCGATTGCATGGCGTATGGGGTTTAGGGCAATTGCTTCGCGCACAGCCAAGCGACGAACTCGCGTCTAGTGCCTTGGTAAAGTCACTCTCGGATTCCGACCCAATGGTAGTGTCACGCGCCATTGAAGTGCTCGCGGACGGAGGATACAAAGCCGCTCTGCCTCAATTCACCGCTCTTCTCAAACACGAATCCGAGCTTGTAAAATCGGCGAGTTGCATGGCCATTGGTCTACTAGGTTCTGATGAAGCAATCGAGGGAATCGTGAACGTACTTGTCCATAACGACAACCGAGATCCCATTCTCCGGCATGCGGGCATCATGGGTTTGGCCGGAGTGAAAGACTATACGAAACTCGGTTTGCTCAAGAATCACGCGAGTGAAGCGGTTCGGCTCGCGACCGTGGTTGCACTCCGCAAGCAAGCCAATCCAATCGTATTCGCATTCCTTGCCGATAGCTCTGCGAAAGTGCAGAAAGAGGCGGTTCGAGCAATTCACGACGTTCCGCAATTGCACAGCCAACTTCCGTCATTGGCGGAGCTTGTTATCGCTCCGGATGCTGAAGACGCCATCGTTAGTAGAGTTCTCAATGCGAGTTTCCGTTTGGGACGCGATCAAGATGCGGTCAGGCTCGCGAATTTTGCTGCGAGATCTGGTTGCAAAGATTCCTTGCGAATAGAAGCCCTGGATATGCTTGCCAATTGGGCCAAGCCGGGCAATCGGGATCGGGTTATGAATCGGCATCTTCCATTGGCAGACCGAAGCGCAGAGGTTGCAGCCAAGGTTTTGCAACAACGAATCGAAGAACTGTCTGCAACACCGCAAGCAGTTCGAGATAAATTTTTGGAGGTGGGGGCCAAAGCAGGCTTAACAGAGGTTGCCAAGATACTCCTGCTCACTGCTCAAGATACGAAGGCAGACGGGGCACGACGTGGTTCAGCCATCCGAGCGCTAACGAGCCTCTCATCGGACTCGATTCAGCCATTTATCAAAGACCTGATGCAAGACACCAACGTCGACGTGCGGATGGCGAGCATAGCATTCCTGGTTGTCAAAGCCCCAGATGAGGCGACAAAAAGTTTGAAGCAGGCTATCGGCTCCAAGTTGATACGTGAACGGCAGTTTGCTTGGGACCAGTTGGGTAGCATGTCAACAGCCGCTGCAAAGGGATTGATTGCCAACGGAGTAAACGCCTATCTGACGGGTACGCTCGACCGTGACTGCTGGATCAACGTTGTTGAGGCAGCCAAGGGAAATCTCGAAGCCGTCTTAGAAAAGAAATTAGCGGATAAACTCGCGGACCTTGAGAAGATTAAGGAATCTGACCCCAAGAAACATTTCGAAGATTGCATTGATGGCGGCAACGTCAACCAAGGACGCTCGCTGTTTTTCACCCGTAGTAGTCTTTCCTGCGTCCGTTGCCACAAAGTCGGAAGTACTGGTGGAGAAGTTGGGCCAGTCCTCAGCGCGCTTGGATCGCAAAAGAATCGTGAGTACCTCTTAGAAGCCATCGTCACTCCAAGCTTGGTCATCGCTCAAGGCTTTGAAACTGTGGTGATTTTGGACGATGAGGGACGGACCATATCTGGTATCCTTAAATCGGAAGATGACTTGAACTTGACCCTCATGGATGCACAGGGCGCGATGATCACTGTCGCGAAGGACTCGATCGAAGAACGCAAAAAAGGTCTTTCGTCGATGCCAGTCGACTTGCTTAAATACTTGAACAAACGCGAATTGCGAGACTTGGTGGCTTACTTGTCGTCACTAGACGGCAGTCCAGCTGCAGTCATTGGTCCAAACGATGAACAGGGAGGACACAAGTAACTGCCGTCGCGGCAGCGCTTGCAAATATTCTGCATTCACGATAGTTTCGCAGAGACAATTTGTTCTTTGGACTTCCTCCTTTTTGAGTTGATGAATGATTGCTGCAGATCGAACCAGTCAATTGCCAGACGATCAACGCGTCGTGATCACCGGTATCGGATTGACCTCACCCAACGGCCACAATTTGGAGATATTCCGAGAGTCGTTGTTGGAAGGCAAAAGCGGCGTCAGAAAGTACAATATTCGTTACGTTGGCGATACATTGGCTGGGGTTTGCGAATTTGAGACCACGAAATACCAAAGCAAGCGCGATATGCGTCGCGGAACCCGGGCTGGTACCGTTGGCATTTGGGCTGCGTCTGAGGCCGTTCAACGTAGCGGTATGGATTGGCCCAACTTCGATAAATCTCGCGTTGGCATCTACATCGGTGTGACCGAGCACGGCAACGTCGAAACCGAGAACGAGATCTATTCGATCAAAGCATACGATTACGACACCACTTATTGGTCGCATCACCACAATCCTCGCACCGTAGCCAATAATCCCGCTGGTGAGATCGCTCTCAATATGGGTATTACCGGTCCGCACTACACCATCGGTGCCGCCTGTGCCGCCGGGAATGCGGGGATTATTCAAGGCGTTCAAATGCTTCGATTGAAAGAATGCGATTTAGCGATTGCAGGTGGTGTTTCCGAGAGCATCCACACCTTTGGTATTTTTGCTTCGTTTAAGTCGCAAGGAGCTTTGGCTTCACACGAGGATCCGACCAAAGCGTCTCGTCCCTTCGATACAGCCCGAAACGGCATCGTGGTGGCGGAAGGGGCGTGCCTTTACACCTTGGAAAGACTCTCGGATGCCAAAGCTCGGTCGGCAAATATCATTGCGGAAATTGTCTCCTACGCTATCAATACCGATGCTACCGACTTCGTTCTGCCGAATCCGGAACGACAAGCTCAATGCCTTCAAATGGCCTTGGACCGCGGCGGATTGACGCCCGACCGGATTAATATCGTGAGCACCCATGCGACAGGCACCAGTTCCGGGGATAGCCAGGAATGCATCGCTCTTCGCAATGTTTTTCAAGGCTGCGACACACTTCGGTTCAACAACACCAAGAGTTTCATCGGCCACGCGATGGGTGCGGCGGGAGCCCTGGAACTGGCCGGAAACTTGCCTGCCTTTCAAGACAGGGTTTGCCATGCCACAATAAATGTGGACAATCTAGATCCGGAATGTGCGTTGCCAGGCTTGGTGATCAACCAACCGCAGGAGCTGCCCCGCGTCGATTACATTCTGAATAACTCGTTTGGCATGCTTGGCATCAATTCCGTCGTCATTGTTCGTCGGTTTTAGCCCAGCGCGACTTCGAAACCACAACCATTCCCCTTTTTTCGGCCAACTTTCACCTCTATGCGGATGCATCTGAAGGACGAAGGTTGGCCAGGAGCTTTGGATTCCATGACACCCGCGGAAATCCGTGAAGAAATTTTGGACATTCTGAGTGAGATCGCACCGGACGAAGATCTATCCACCATCGACGACGAAAAATCGTTTCGCGAGCAACTTGAAATGGATAGCATGGACTTTTTGGACATCGTGATGGAGCTGCGGAAGCGGCATCGAGTCCAGATCCCCGAGGGCGAATACGGCAATCTTGCTAGCATGGGCAGTACCGTAACCTACCTAGAACCAAAAATGCGAGACATCGTTAACGCTTAGTAAGTTCTGATCTCAAAATGGCTGAATCGATCATGGACAATTTCGTAAAGTTTGTGCCCGGTTTCGGTTCGTACCGATTGGAGCAAAAACGACGTGATGACGATTCCGCTGTTAGGACATATTTGGTGGATCGGCTTCAGGAATGCAAACGCGACTTGCAATCCTTCATGACCCCACTGGTCGATCAAGCGAACTTCGCCGCCATCACTCAAGGTGAAAAGTTACGGTCCATTATTGAATTGACTCAGTCCAAAATGAGAGCTGCTGTCGAAGGTTATTCATCCTGGTTTGAAAGCACCAAGATAGACGAAGCAAAGCTTAGGCAAGTCTTGGACCTCGATAACGATCTAGTAGGTGTAATAGACCGTCTGCAGCACGAAATCAACAATCTCGCAACGTCGCCCCCTAACTTTGCGGAAGCCCAGGCTATCGTTACTAATCTCAAAGATCGCTTCGCCCGCCGCAAAGAGCTTCTGTCGCGATAGCTTAGAAATTATTTTCGTCTCGGGAGCCTTCACCAAATGCGTACACGCACATCCCAAGACAAATGGCCAAGATCAGGAAAAACGGGATCAAAAAATGCTGGTACCAAAGGGGCGACGCTCCAAATACTAACATAACCACCAGCAACGTTTGCAAAGAAAACTTCATAGTTAAAGGCATTTCAACAATGCTGACGCTAGCAGCGTCAGCCACGTGGTGGACGCTGCTAGCGTCCAGTTTACTCCATGAACGCAAACTCGTTCGTGTTTAACAAAAC
The DNA here is from genome assembly GCA_043757445.1 of Pirellula sp. Classification (GTDB taxonomy): domain Bacteria; phylum Planctomycetota; class Planctomycetia; order Pirellulales; family Pirellulaceae; genus JBKCUI01. Next base: position 68,987 of record JAYVPJ010000036.1, read on the forward strand.
CAAACAAAGCTCCACCAGAGTTCTTGACTCCAAAAACAGCCTGCATGAATCCAGCTCTTGTTTGTTCGGGGTACGCAATAGTATCCTCTGAAACACTTCGTGCACTTGATCCTTTCGAGGCAGCTCCTTATCGATCATGATCGTCTCAGCGATTCTTTGCGAGGCCTGCAAGGATAAACTACCGTTCATCATAGCCAGCGACTGAGGCGCGACCAGAGAACTTTCACGCCGTCCACACGAAACCACATTCTCAGGCAAGTCAAACGTCTCCATCCAAGGAATTCGTATCGTTCTCTTTTGGATCAAATAGAGGCTACGTGCCGATTGGTCGGACGGGGGCGATGGGTACCAGCCTTTGGTCTTGGTCGCATTGTCGTCCAAAACTGCTGGGTTGGCCGCAAGCGTCTCAGCATCCAATACGGGCCAAACCGGAGGTCCGCCGTCCCTCTCTTGCAACAGGCCGGATACGTGCAATACGGAGTCACGAAGTTGTTCTGCACTCATTCGCCGCATATGCGTCCTGAGCGTCGCGTCCTTTCGGTCCACTATTGTTTCCGCGTCGGCTATTGTTTCCGTGTCGGCTATTGTTTGCTGACGATAAGTACTGCTGCTAAGAATAAGTTTGTGAATATGTTTGAGCGACCATCCGCTTTCAATGAGTTCGATTGCGAGGTAATCCAACAATTCTGGGTGAGTTGGAAACTCGCCAGTAACACCGAAATCATTGGGTGTAGCAACGATTCCTGTTCCAAAGTAGTTTTGCCAAAGCCGATTGACGATGACGCGTGCAGTCCAGGGATTTTCTCGCGACGTTATCCATCGAGCCAGAGTTAGACGCCTGCCGGTTGTGTTCGCTTTGACCGGTTTTGCTATGTCTGGTGCGTTTGGAAATAACACCGAGGGAAAGCCGGGTTCGACGGAGCCTTTCGGAGTACGATGGTCACCGTTCAACAGGACAAAGATCGGCTTTATCGTGTCCACCTCGTCTCGCATCAATAGACCTTTGGTGAATGATCTCTTCAACTTCTTGATGGATTCGATCTTGGACGCTGCCTGCTCCACTTGTTCACGTTCTTGAAGCGGCATCAGCTCCGTTGCCTTTTTCGAATCCGCATTGTCTGACTTTGGAAGTAGCTCGATCTCGGCATCAAGCTTTTGATTGTGATCGACAATGACTTCTTGTACCGACTTTAAATCGATAGCGACGTCGTCGGCATATTGACATGCTGCGAAGAACGCGCGCATCCGATAGTGATCCGCTTGCGACAGTGGGTCCGTCTTGTGATCATGACAACGACAACAGGACATGGTCAAACCAAGCAGGGCTCCGGCAGTCGTTTCGGTCAAATCCGACATCAACTCTGCTCGTGCTCGATCTTGCTCATCAAAGAGCCCGGCTGCATTGTCTTGCGGGCCAAGTCGCAAGTATCCAGTCGCAATGAGACAGTCTTGTTCCCCCTCATCCTGAGGAGCGCCAATCAACAACTCATCGCCAGCGAGCTGCTGTTCCACAAACTGATCAAAGGGTAGATCCCTATTTAGCGATCGAACAACATAGTCGCGGTAACGCCACGCATTCGGCCTCAGTTCGTCCCAATCAAACCCGTTGCTGTCACTGTATCGCACCACGTCTAGCCACATGCGTGCCCAATGAACGCCAAACGAGTATGCATTCAAGTTCCTATCGATATAGCGATCGTACTTATCGGGTGATACATCTTGAACAAAGTTTTGCAACTGATCGAAATCAGGCGGCACTCCTATCAAATCCATCGAGGTTCGACGAGCCAATACTCTGTCCGACGCGTCGGGAGCAGGCATCCGCCCCTCGCGTTCCCATTTTGCAAGTACAAAACAATCGATCGGATTGCGGCACCATGAGATGCCTTTTACCGCGGGAATCGCCAGACGCTGGATCGGCTTTAGGGACCACAGATCCAGCCGCTTCCCTCCATACAGGACCGAAATCGGATTTTTGGGATCCGACCATGCATTGCCCTTCTGAAACATCGCCGACTCAGTCGTTTCAACAGGTGAATTATCTATGTCCCAAGGTGCACCAGCGTTGACCCAATCTTGAAGAATGGCAATGTCGGATTCACTCAGCCGTCGTTTGGGCGGCATTAACAATTCTGGATCTTCATGCTGAATGCGTTCCAGGAGCAACGATCGTTTTAGACCCGGCGATATGCTGAATGAATTTGCGAGAAGAGGTCCATTGTCGCCTCCGGAGATGACAAATAGCCGAGTATCCAATCGCAGATTCGCCTCTTGTTTCTCTGGCCCGTGGCATGAGATGCATTCACGACGCAATAGGGAAACGGCATTCGTGTTCAGCTCGTTGATGATGTCTGCTGTCACCAGCGGAGCCATGGATATGCACAACGGAAAACACAGCAAAAACACCTGGGGTTTGAAAGACTTCTGGGTGAACGGCCCACGTCGATTAGTCATAGCGCTCGCCTAACCTAACAAATCGAAAAGAGGTTTGGCCGAGCCCGCGACACCCGTGATGCGTTCGTCTCGCCCGTTTACCTCGAACGATAAATCTTCAAACCGGAGCCCGAGAGCGGTTAATATCGTGGCATGCAGATCGCGAAACGGCACCGGTCTTTCGGTAGCCATTAAACCGATATCATCGGTAGCACCGATTCGAAACCCTGGCTTAATACCACCACCCGCCAACCAAATGGTAAAGCCAGCGGCGTTGTGCTGGCGTCCCCGGTCACCTTGCATCATTGGCGTACGGCCAAACTCGCTAGCCCATATCACCAACGTCGAATCCAATAAGCCCCGTTGCTTGAGATCGCTGAGCAAGCCGGCAACACTCTTGTCCGTCCAACGCGCTCTAGGGTCATGATTTTCCGTTAGCTTAGCATGTGCATCCCAACCATCTTTGTCAGGCATGTCATACAACTGAACGAAGCGAACGCCACGCTCGACTAACCGACGAGCAAGCAAACACTTGCGGGCAAAGCTCTGACTTCGCGGCTCGGTTTCATCAAGACCATAGAGTTTGTGGATGTGTTGTGGCTCGTCTTCGAAACTGCCGACATTCAGGGCTGCGGACTGCATTCTATAGGCCAGTTCATAGTTCGCGATACGAGCGTCTAACTCCGAGAAACCCGGATGGTCGTCGCGGTGCATGTGATTGAGTTTCTGCATCAAGTCGATTGACTGACGTTGCCCTCTGGCTAAGGCTTCTGGTGGCAGCAAGTCCAAAACAGGCAGGCCGCGATCACGTAAGCGCGTCGGCTGAAATGCGGGAGGCAAGAATCCATTGCTATAGTTCGCGTTGCCCCCTAACGGTCCGGCGTCAAAGAGCACAACATAACCAGGCAAATCCGTGTTCTCTGTCCCAAGTCCATAGGTAACCCACGAACCCAAACTAGCTTTGCCGCCACGAACATCACCGGTGTGCAATTGGTAACTGGCCGGCGCATGATTATTGGAATCAGCCTGCATCGAATAGATCAAAGCGATATCGTCTACCTGCTTGGCCATTTCAGGGAACAAGCTGCTGACCCAAGTTCCCGATTGTCCATGCTGGTCGAAGTGGTATGGGCTCGCCATCAGCTCCTTATTACAACCATGGAACACATTCGCATGTCGTGTTGCTTCGACAGCGTTGCGAATGGACTCAGGTACCGGCTTACCGTCAAGGCCTTGCAAGATCGGTTTGTAGTCAAAGGTATCTATCTGCGATGGGCCACCGACCATAAATAAGAAAATGACCGATTTAGCCCGCGGGGCAATGTCTGCCGCCTTGGCAGCGAAGGGGTTCAATGGGTCGATTGAACGAACCGGCTTTTTGGGTCCGCCCGCTAACAGGGCCTGAGCCTCGATGGATTGGAATGCAGTTAATCCGAAGCCCATTCCCAAACTGCTCAAGAATCCCCGCCGACTGTGGGATTTGTGATTCTTTAAACTTGAAAAGGCATTTGCCGAGTGCACAACTCACCATGTTGCAAATGAACATTTAGGAACAATACCAATCGACGCCGGATGATGGTCAATGTAATCGGTCCCTCCAGCAAAGTCCACTTGAACCTTCGATCACCTAGTATAATGCATGGCTCACTTCTCGACCCGAATTCATGGAGCATCAAAATGACTCGTATTGGTCTGACAACGATTGCAATTGTTTCGCTGTTTACCGCGGGATGATCATCCTGACGCCGAACCGACCTTTGTAGTGCGAGAAGGAATGCTTGTCAGCTTAGGAAAACCGGAAGGTCATTTGATCACAAACGAAAGCTATGAGAACTATCGACTCGAGGTCGAATATCGATTCGCGGCCAAGCCGGGCAATTGCGGTGTCTTGGTCCACGCGTCCACATCAAGGGCTTTGTATAAAATGTTTCCCAAATCCATTGAGGTGCAGATGAATCATACGCATGCGGGCGACTTTTGGTGCATCGGCGAAGACATCACCGTACCCGACATGATCAATCGACGTGGACCAAAGGAAAATTGGGGCGTCACCGAAGGCAAGGGCCGAAGAATTCTCAACTTGACCGACAACTCCGAGAAGCCGCCGGGCGAGTGGAATTCTATGACCATCGAGTGTTTGGGAAACAACGTCGAGGTCTGGGTCAATGGAGAAATGGTCAACCGGGGTACCCATTGCACAGCGAACAACGGGCAAATTGCCTTGCAAGCAGAGGGCTCCGAGGTCGAATTTCGAAAACTCGAGCTGACACCGGTTTTGTCTCAGCTCGAGAAAGAAAGCAAGTCTATCGATAACGATAAGAATCCCGCTAAGTAAAGGATGCTCACGTCCTGGGTCTGGTATTGGTTCGAGAAGGCAATGGTGTTCTCGATTGGGAATCCATTTGGCAAAAAGATATTTGGCAAAAAGATGTTGGGTAAAAAATGAATTGTGTTGGCTGACCGGATACAAAACAACCATTGTCATGGGCCCATTTTTCACCTGCCATTTTTCTGCCAAACTCTTACGGTGAGAGCAGAATCCGTCGAGACCGCCGCCTACTAGCACTAGCCAAAGTCAAAAAACATGAAGAGTTGGGACTTAAGACGTTCGTTTGCTCAACCAATGGAGATGCGTTGCATTTAAAGCATTTTTGTCAATCAAGGCGTTTCGATTGCGCGCGGTTCGACAGCGTGGACCAAGGAAGGTCGCAAGCACATCAACTCGTTTCGAAAACCCATGGCGACATGTCTCCCCAAAGACACGCAAGAAAAAGGCTGCAATCGCTTTGGCTCGTAAGCTAGTGGTCGTTGCTTGGGCCATGCTTCTCAATAAGATAGACTGGGACCCAGCCATCATGGCCAAAGTCACTTCGTGGTACAAAGGAGGCGAGCCAAGAGTCGAAACAGCCCAGAACGCATCCAGTGTGTCGGCACCTAAAGAAAAAACCTAAACTGAGTCGCCTGAGCGTGTAGAGCAAGTCGTTGCCACCAAGCCTAAGGAGCGTTCCAGCAGAGCGACGTCAAGCCTCACGGGTCAAGTCAAGACGTCAAGACGCCAAGCCGCAAAATTGGGATTGACGCAGCCGAAGCGAAAGTTCGCAAGCCTTCACGGAGGGCAGTTGCAACGTAGCAAAAAACGACTATCCGGGAACGCGGGAGACAACACGGTGCATTGACACCGTTAGAATGAATGCATCCAATGCAAAAGGTACACGTCGCTAAGGCGACCGGCAGACTATTTGTGTTTAGGTCGAGGGACTCGTGAACCGGAGCCTTTGGTCGATCGCTTGCGCTGGCGGCCACCAACCATACGCTCATCGGTAGAATCGGACTCGACTGGCTCACCGATTTTGTCTCGCATCCGCATGATTTTGTCTCGCAACGCCGCCGCACGCTCGAACTCTAAATTCTCCGCGGCTGCAAGCATCTCTTCCTCCATCGTCTTGAGATAGTCTTCCGTGATGCGCTCCGATGTGGCGTCTATCCGAACCATGTCCCGCGCCCGTTTGCGATTCTCGGCCGCTTGGAGAATGCTGGCAGTAACTCCCTTGCGAACAGTCTCCGGTGTGATTCCATGCTCCAAGTTGTAAGCTTCCTGCAGTTTACGCCGGCGTTGCGTCTCCTCAATTGCGGTTTGCATCGAAGCCGTCATTCGGTCGGCATACAATATCACTTTCGAATTCGCGTTTCTTGCTGCGCGACCAATCGTCTGAATCAATGAAGTCTCGCTTCGCAAGAAACCCTCTTTGTCCGCATCCAAAATGGCGACCATGGATACCTCCGGAAGATCGAGCCCCTCGCGAAGCAAATTGACACCAACCAAGACATCACACCGCCCCTCGCGCAACTCACGCAGCAAGTCAACGCGTTCAAACGCATCGAGTTCGCTGTGCAGCCATCGGCACTTGAGGTCGTTTTCGACGAAGAAATTGGACAGGTCTTCGGCCAGACGTTTCGTCAAGGCAGTAACCAACGTACGGTCCCCCATTGCGATGCGTTCCCGAATTTGTCCAAGAAGATGCATGACTTGGCCGCGGGCCGGAACGACCTCAACGATCGGATCAAGCAAACCCGTGGGGCGAATGATCTGCTCAACAACCTCACCCTGCGTTTGCTCGAGCTCGTAGTCGCTTGGCGTAGCCGAGACAAAGACTACTTGATTGATCTTGGCTTCCCATTCGTCGAATTTCATGGGCCTATTGTCCAAGGCACAAGGCAATCGAAAGCCATGTTCCACGAGGGTGGTCTTGCGACTTCGATCGCCTGCGTACATGGCTCGGACCTGAGGGACCGAGACGTGCGACTCGTCCACCATCAACAAGAAATCCTTTGGGAAGAAATCGTACAACGTGTCAGGCGTAGCTCCAGGTTCTTTACCGGACAAAGGTCGCGAGTAGTTTTCGATGCCGGGGCAATGCCCAACCTGTTGCAGCATCTCCAAGTCAAATCGAGTTCGCGCATTGAGCCTTTGCGCTTCCAAAATTTTCCCCTCTCCTTTGAACTTCTCAAGCTGCGACTCGAGCTCTGCTCGAATCACCTTGATCGCGTTGTGGATTCGCTCCTCGGAGGTCACGAAGTGCTTCGCCGGATAGATATAGACTTCAGTTAGCTTGGAGATCACTTCGCCGCTCGTGGGGTTGATGATGGAGATCTGTTCGACCTCGTCGCCCCATGACTCGATCCGATAGGCGAACTCCTCGTACGATGGCCACAACTCCATGGTGTCACCACGTATACGAAACTTGCTGCGTTCAAATGCGATATCGTTCCGTTCATATTGAATATCGATCAAGCGAAGCAGCAAATCTTCGCGATGGATAGTCTCACCAACGCGGATCGGTACGACGCTGCGCTTGTATTCCTCCGGCGAACCCAAGCCATAGATACAGGATACACTGGCGACGATGATGCAATCGCGTCTGCTGACGAGGGCGCTGGTCGAAGCCAACCGCAGGCGATCGATTTCCTCGTTGATCGAAGCGTCCTTTTCAATGTAAATATCGCGCTGAGGAATATACGCTTCGGGCTGGTAATAGTCGTAATAACTGACAAAGTAATGGACCGCGTTGCGAGGAAAGAACTCCTTGAACTCGGCATAAAGCTGTGCCGCGAGGGTCTTGTTGTGGCTTAGGACCAAGGTCGGCTTTTGAACGGCTTGGATGACGTTTGCCATGGTAAACGTTTTGCCAGAACCCGTAACGCCCATGAGGACCTGGTGTTTTTTGCCGACGTTCAATCCACGAACCAGTTCAGCGATAGCTTGCGGCTGATCGCCCGATGGCTTGAAGCGGCTGTCTAAGTCAAAGGCATTAAATCGCTCAACGGAGTTCATGATCGCGGGCTTCCTTTCATTCTGGCCTGACTACAAGACCCGTGCCCAAATGCTTTTGAGGTAGCTCGTTTCTGGGCAATGAGCGACGACGGGATGGTCTGGTGCGGCTCCATTGGAATGGATGATTTGAAGTGTCCTTGGCGGATGAGGATTTCCATGCTCGTCGAATCCAGTCGCCTTGGCGGCCGAGCGCACGACTCCGTAAAAAGCTTCGTTGTCAAGCAAGCCAGCGCACGAACAAGTTAGCAGCAACCCACCCGGCTTGACCATTTGCATAGCCAAGCGGTTGAGATCGAAGTGCTTGTGTGTCCCTTCTTCAAGCTCTAGTCTGGACCTGATCAATTTTGGCGGATCCAAAACGACAACGTCGTATTGTCGACCGATGCGTTGCATGTCTCGCATGAATGCAAAGGCATCCGATTGAACGAATCGAACTCGCGTATGGTTGATATCGGCGTTCTTCTTGGCGAACGCTAAAGGTTCGGCATCGAGATCGACACCGGTCACTTCGGAAGCTTGTCCGGCCTTGGCGGCTTGGACTGCGAAGCCACCAGTGTAACAGCAAAGATCCAAAACCGTTTTCCCCTTGCAAAGTTCGGCAAGCTTGCGACGGTTGTCCCGCTGATCGCAAAAGAAACCAGTCTTGTGGCCGGTGCCGAAATGCACTTTATATTTGACGCCGTTTTCGGTGATCGTAACGACTTGCGGCAAGCCAACAGAAGATCGATTCGGTACGGTACAGCCTTCTTGACTGATGAACTGCGGGCACTCTTGAATGAGGTAATGTTTTGTGCCAAGTTCATTTGCCAACATCTCAAGAATGGGCTCGCAGCGCTTTGACATACCCAGACTGAAGACTTCGGCGCTCAAGCAATCTCCGTATCGATCTACGACAAGCCCGGGCGTGCCATCGGATTCGCCATGCAAAACACGATAGGCGTCGGTGGTTTCGTCAAGTCGGAGTATGTCGCGCCGCAACGAGACTGCCTCGCGAGCTTTGAGTTGCCAGAACGCTTCGTCGGGCCATTGTCCCCACCAGGAATAGAGCCGTACAGCCACCTCGGATTTCGGGTTGTAAATCCCGTAGGCGAAAAGCTGAGGCGTGCCACTTGGCTCTAGCGCTTTTTGGGTTCGCGGTTTGTAAGGAGAATCGCTTCGCTCTTGGGGTTCGCCGTTTCTAGAGTTTAACGGCAATTGCTGGTGATAAACGGCTACCCATTGTCCTGGAGCTGGATTTCCCTCAACTTCAATGATGCGGCGACGGTAGATATTGGGGTGGAGCATTGGCCGGCTCACATGCACAACTCCCATTACGGAGTTTTTTGGCGGCACGAGGCCCATCAATTCATCTACTTCGGTGTTTTGCATCTTTCTACTATAAGCGTCATCCTTCGAAACCGATAGTTGACGCCTAGCACTATGCGTCAGAAAGGATTCCCCGAACGATTTGTCCGTGTACGTCGGTGAGTCTGAAATCACGGCCAGCGTGCTTGAATGTCAGCTTTTCGTGGTCAATCCCGAGCAAATGCAGGATCGTTGCATGCATGTCATGCATGTGCACCTTATTCTCGATCGCGATGTGGCCAAAGTCATCGGTGCGGCCGTATGCAATACCGGGTCGAACGCCGCCACCCACAAGCCACATGGTGAAGCCGCCGGGATTGTGGTCGCGTCCTGTCCCGTTCTGTTGAGCATAGGGAGCTCGACCAAACTCGCCGCCCCACCAAACCACGGTGTCCTCAAGCAGTCCTCGCTGTGCTAAATCTTTTAGAAGTCCGGCTATGGGCTGGTCCACGGCCAGTGCGTGGTCTGCGTGTTTCGGCAAATTGGAATGCTGGTCCCAGGCTGGATTTGCCGAATTGTCTCCATAGTTGACTTGTACAAATCGAACTCCCGATTCACAAAGTCGTCGGGCCAACAGGCATTTGCGTCCATACGACTTGGTCTCCTTTTGGTCCAAACCGTAGAGGCGCAAGGTCTCCGCCGTTTCCGTCGAAAAATCCAATAGTTCAGGCGCGGTGCTTTGCATCCTCCAAGCCATTTCGTAGGATTGAACTGCGGCCTCGAGTTCGCTGTCGCTGTTTGCCCGTTGTTCGAGCTGGATTTGACTCAACTCTTGGATCTGATCCAACCTCGCACGATTGGAAACTCCTTGGGCTGGCAGCAAATGCTCAATGCTCAAATCTTCTTGGCCAGCTTTCCCTATGGGTGTACCTTGAAATTTCGCGGGCAAGAATGCGCTTCCATAATTGCGAGTGCCACCATTCCCGATCGATGGGGAAATGGAAACAAAGCCAGGTAAATTTTCGTTTTCGGAACCGAGTCCGTATTGGATCCAAGACCCCATAGAAGGCCGAATAAAGTTTTGCGATCCCGAATGCAAAAACAAGGTGGCTGGCCCATGCGCAACTCCCTCCGTGTGCATGCTGTGAACCATGGCCATCCTGTCCACGTGTTCGGCCATCTTGGGAAAGAGCTCAGAGACCCAGCGACCTGATTGTCCATACTGTTTAAAAGTCCACGGCGATTTCATTACCCGTTGTTGCCCCCCTAGAGCCCGCGTGTTGGCGAATTCGCGAGCGTCGTCAAAGCCGATCATCTGCCCATCCCAACTCGCAAGCAATGGCTTGTGATCGAACGAATCAACTTGACTGACGCCCCCTTGCATAAAAAGGAAAATGACCCGTTTTGCGCTCGCCGGATAGTGAAGCCCGCTGGACGCTTGAGTCCAGCGAGAAAGCAACGAGGCAGCAGCAAGCGAACCAAATCCACAGGCGGTTGAATGCAGGAATGCGCGTCGGTGTATCATTGTGTTAAGATCTCTATTCGACGTAACGGAAATCGATCGAAGCAACTAAAGCGTGTACGAGCGCCCCCCAAAGAACGTCTTCCGTCGTGTCGCATTCTCTTGCGTGCCTAACATGATCTTTGCTCCATTCCAACTCTCGGCTCGATGGCAGCCGACTCAAGGTGGAAAGAAAGCAGCAGTTCATCTTTTGTTCATCACCAAGACTAAAATCCGCAGCAAGGCGTCGCCCCAACTTGGCAGTCCGCTGGGCTATCCATTGGCTGTTGAGCATGGTCAGCGCTTGAGGCGCAATCGTCGAGCGATTGCGTTTGCCAATCGAAAAACTGGGATTCGCACCGTCAAACTCAGAATAGAGTTCGGGCAGCGCGTTTCGAAACCAAGGCCCAAACACCGATCGATACCTCGTCGTGTGATGGAAGTCATAGTCCTCCCTAAGTTTGGCAGGGGCGATCGACCCGACTTGCGATGCTAAATCCAATTCGCCACTCATCCCCATGAGCGTGTCACGAATCGATTCTGCATCCAGTCGCCGTATACTGCTTCGCGCGAACACGCGATTATCGGGATCGAGCTCCATTGCGGTCGCGGTCGCCTTGCTCGAACGCTTGTAAGCATCGGAAAGTAGGATTTCTCGCACGAGCCATTTCGTTGACCATCCATGCTGAACGAATTCGAGCGTCAGCCAATCGAGCAGATCGAGGTTGCTCGGATGTTCACCTGTTGTTCCGAAGTTGTCGATGGTGCGAACAATCCCTTCTCCCATGAGCCAGCTCCAAACGCGATTGACGTAAACGCGAGAAGTCAATGGGTTTTCGTCGCTCGTTAGCCAGTTCGCAAGCTCCAGCCTACCATTGGAGGCAGCGCTGATCTGGACCTTAGCTGCGAGAGCTGGCAAACAACTTAAAAATCCGCGAGGGACGGTTACCCCCTGTTGATGAACACTCCCGCGTACGTGAATGGCTAGGTCGGATGGCTTCTCGGAGGCTCGCAATGACATGACCATCGGACGCGTGTCGAGTTCCGATTGAAGGTCTTTAAGCTCCGTCTCGATCGATGCCGATTCCTTGCGGAGCAATTCCAAGCCTTCTTTAGTAAGTTGAGCATTGATCGCCAGCGATGGACTAGCCACCGCAGGCGAAGTCGATTCATCCCATGAACCGACTCTTCTTGCTTTGGCATCGTCGACAACCACTCCCTCAAGATCCTCGATGCGAGCGACCAACGACGAAGAGGAGAACGATTGGATTTGTTTTTTCAAATCATCTAAGCGTTTTTTGGCAGCAGAATGACTCGCAGATACTTCCTTGTATTTGGATTCGGTGCGGCTATCCAACGGGAGCGGCAGGCTGATCCATTTCGAAACGTTGGAATGCTCGATCGCGACTGAAGATTTCATAATTCCTGCAAGCGCGTAATAGTCCCGGGTTGGGATCGGATCGAACTTGTGGTCATGACAACGAGCACAGCCAATCGTCTGGGCCAAAAACACCTTGCCGATCATCTCGAGTTGCTCGTCGACATAGTCCATCTCTAATTGTTTCTTATCCTGTTCTTCAAGATTCGTATCGCCTAGCGCGAGGGCGGTTGTGGCAACCCATTGGTTTTGACGCATTTCGAGCGAGTCGGCCTGCATGAGATCACCAGCCACCTGTTCGCGAATAAAATCGGAGATTGGTTTGTCTTCATTGAACGAGTTGATGAGGTAGTTGCGGTAGCGCCACGCGTCTGGCAACACAAACCCTCGTAGGGTAATCGACTCCGCGAATCGAACGGCATCCATCCAATGTCGGGCAAAGCGTTCGCCGAAACGGGGCGATGCTAGCAGGGAGTCGACCCATTCTTCGTACGGCAGATCGCAACCATCTATTTGGTCGACGCTTGGACGCATTCCATGCAGGTCGACAAACAACCGCTGCCGGAGTGTCGATTCCATAGCAATATCACTAGGTACTAAGTCAAGTTCGGATTGAGCCTTGGCTAAATAAGCATCGATTGCATTTCTATTGAGTCCAGCGGCATCGGGGCTGTGTGTTCTCCTCGGTAAACAATAAGCCCAGTGACTCTGCGCCTCATCAACCGATAAGGCGGTGGACTTTCTTTTCGCCAATGGATCATTCGGTATACGTGGATCAAAGGCACCTGTGCTGAGCCAAGTTTGAAGAACTTCGGTCTCTCGCTCCGAGAGTTTCGTGTCCGGAGGCATCTGCAGCTTGGGATTTCGGTAATCGACCGCTGACCACAAGAGGCTTTTTTGCCAATCGGAGGGATCGATCGCCGGTCCCGAATCACCACCGATGGACCAACCCGCTTTAGAATCAAGAGACAAGCCACCATTGACTTCGAAATCCGCTGAATGGCACTTTAAACAACGTGCGACCAAGAGTGGTCGCACGTTCCTTTCAAAAAACTCGCTACTCGTGTCATCGGAGTTTTGAGCGATTGCAATTATCCCGACAGCCACAAGCGACAGGAATGTCAGTACCTTGACACCCATCGTAAATGCAGATGAAACAGGCAAAGGCCACCTCTCTTTCGAAAATGGGCGTCGATCACAACATGGGCCGCAAACCGTGGGCTAGCGCCCTTCGGCTAATCAGCCGCAACGCGCTAGCGTGCGGTTCAGCCCGACTTATGATCGACGCCCGAAAATGCACCTACTTGAACTCGTGTTCAAGTAGTTTTTCGATGGCGGTAAGCTTTTCTGTTGGCGAACCCATTGCAATGGCCTTACCAGATGCGCCTGCAATTTGCTCAAATGCATCTGCTTTCTGTGACTCGTCCAGCAGCCCTTTGTTGTAGTAAAGATTGACTTCGCTAAGTCGATCGATGGTGGAAGTCTCCGTGTCCTTGATTAAGGTAGGAAGGCGTTTATTTGCAATAATCTCTGGAGTTAACGCTGTGGGGATCGATTGCAATGGGAACGCCTCCTCCAAATGTTTGACAATTCTATCGATCTCTTCTTCGAGGCCGTCCGGTTCGCCTTTGAGTCTACTTCTCGCTACCATTAGGTTGATGAATGTCTTCGAGCTATGAAATCTCTTCGCGTCCTTGGGTACCAAATTAGGCTGGATTATGCGTACGAAAGTCTCGTTTGAAACCCTTCGCTGAACCTTGTTTATTCCGATCGTAACTTCGAAAATCATTAGTCCGTCGTAGCCTTCCTGCGCAGCTTTCTTGATTAACTTAGAAGTTTCATCTACACCGATGTAATTGAGACACGGAGCCAGCGGCGAAGTGCCCGGTGGAAGTGTGACGTTCGCGACAAACGTGGGTGAAAGGCTGCTGCTAGCTGGACTACTTTCACCGCCGCCTCTTGGCCCACCTACATTACCAGGACCCGCTGACTGCGAATCGTTGAACGCGCCAGCATCGATCCATCGTTTGATAGTATCAATTTCGCCGTTGCTAAGTGGTTTTGCTTTTTTGGGCATTTCTGCTCTGCCAGTGACCGGGATAATTTGACGCATCAGTTCACTTTCAGAAGATCTACCTGGAACGATTGCTCTTGAGCCCGACTCGCCACCGCGGAGCATCACATCGAATTCGCCCATCGAGTAACCACCCATTCGCTTGGACCCTTGATGGCAGTTGAAGCAGTTTGCTTTTAGAATAGGCAAAACGTCTTTGGAGTAACTAGGCCCTGTCGTCGTATTCTCGTCGCTGCCTCGGCCAAAACCGCCTCTACCCTGAACGAACTTAAGGGCTCCGGAACTCATTCCGCCTTTGCTCTTCGGCGCGGGAGGTGGATTTGCGTTTTCGAACTGATCTTCTGTTTGGGCGTTGGCGAAGCCTGATTGTTGTCCCATCTGTTGGCCATATCCGGCTGGATATCCGCCACCACTTGGAGAGCTTGGTTCATCGAGATCACCTGAGTTTCTACCGCCGAATCCACCCCCTCCGAATCCGCCACCCCCAAATCCATCTTCCCCAAATCCACCACGCGGCGGGCCACTGCCTCGACCGGTAGCGAGTGAATATTCCTTTAACGCGGGAGCCCAAGCCCCGCTACTATGTTTTTCCTTAAACGCAGCGACCAAGTTCTTGCCAAAGTCGCCTGTTGTCTCCGTCAACGTTCGAGCTTTGGATGAGCTGTTGGATGTGTTTCCCATCCCCATACCACTCGAAGACATGCCGTAGTCGGATCCACCGCCGCCATTCATGGTTTGCGATGCAGTCCCGATTGGCGATAGGTCGGTAGAGTTCATGGGATTCTTGAGCGTTACCCCAACTGCAATGTTGATTCCCAATTGAGGACGCTTATGATGAGCCGCCCACCTATAGTCTTTAAGAATCTCGTTTGCGTCTTCGTCGGAAACATTCAACGCGTGGGCCTGCAAAAGCGTGTAGGCATTTTTCGAATTCCCAGATTGAAATGCTGCAACCGCTTGATCTTTAAACGTTTTAGGTTTTGCCGGCCGGTTTGCTCTGTTTGGATTTCGAGCACCAGTCCCTTGGAGTGGACTGCCAAAGTTCTGAGTGTTTCGGCCAGATTCGCCCATGCTCATTCCATACGATTGACTCGAACCCATCGCGGAACCGTAATCAGAGCCACCCGGTTGACCGTATTCAGAGCTGCCCTGTTGTGAGTAGGGGTTGTAGCCAGATGGGCCACCGCTTCCAGGAGGACCGCCTTGGGATTGGGAAGGGTTGTATCCTTGCATGCCGCCCTGTGTGCTGGCCTGCGAACTGCTTTGCTCTTCGAAGCCGTCCTCTTGTTTGCTCCTGGATGGACCGGCGTTATTGCTTGAGGAGATATCGTCCATACCGATAGTCGAGGGAGGCGCTGCAGTTGAAGCAGCCACGTGCGGAGGCGCATCGGCAACTTGTTTTTTCCCTCCGCATCCTTGAGAAAGAAGTAGCACCGCAGTGAATCCAAAAAGGACAAATGACTTATGCATAATCAATTCTCTCCATTAATAATCCAGCCAAGCTAGTCCCAAACAAGGCGCAGAAAGACTGTTTTGTTTCGATAGAGGCGTAATCGATATTATTGGTTACAAAAGTCCAATTGTCTACATGCTTATTATGTTTCGTTGGCGGGAAGCCTGTAAAGAAACGCAATTGGCAGCAACAAAACAGCTAGCATCCAAAAAATCGAAGACACCGGACAACCCAGTGCGCTTGCCAAGCTTAAAAAGCCTTGATAGAGCGGTCCGGCCACAAGAATACCAATAAAATTGGCGAAGTTCATTGTTCCGATCATCCTGCCTTTTAGCTCTGTCGGGGGCCTTTTTTGAATGAAGACTTGCAAAGGAATGATAAAGACGGCTGCACCCAATCCCGTCGTGATCAGCCCAATTAACGCCCCCCAATAACCGAGAAGATGTTCAAGATGTTCTCCGCCGGTCCGCCAACATCCCAGGGCAACCAGCGAAAGGATCATGGCCCAGGTGCCGATAGTTACCTGTTTACCCGGCGGGATGTTTTTGAAAACGATATTTGCCATGACCGCACCAACAATGATCCCAATCGCTAAACCGCCGGTAAGAACGCTGATGTACGTGCTACTTTCAAGTCGGAGCTGGAGTTGCCCCAAACTATTTACGGTGGGCATCACAATCCCAGCCACGACATAAAACATGCTGGATACGATAATGGCAAATGTTAACGGTCGATCTTGGCTAAGCAGCTGTCGAATGGGGGCAGGCAGTCCGAGGTCTGCAAATGAAAGTTGTGCGTTGCGTTGCGCGGGGGGCGTGTATCGGATCATGAGCGAGGTCATTGCGCCAATCACTGCAATGCCGGTACAAACCAACGATCCGATCCACAAGTTTCTATAGTCGGCCGTACCATCTGCATTTTTAACAATCAAAATATCCTTGAGAAATCCAGCCGTTACGACACCCAAAATGATCGCCAGGAACGTTGACATTAGAATGAGTCCATTTGCCCTGGGAAGTTCGTCTTTGTGAAACAACTCAGGAAGAATCCCATACTTGCCCGGCCCAAAGAAAGTGCTGTGAACGCCCATCAAAACCAACACTGTCCACGTCCCTGCATCGCCGAGCTTAGCATAGGAAAGAAAGGCAGCCACCGCCAAGAGCGTAATCGCGATCTCAGCGATTTTGCATAATACGATAATACGGCTCTTGCTGTGTCTGTCCGAAAGATAGCCTGCCAAACTGCTGAGCAAAACAAAAGGCAAACTAAAGACGGTCGTCGCCCAACCTTGAGTATCCTCACTGATATTCGCTCCAATGGCGGGGATGGCCAGCAACAACATCAATTGCTTGTACAAGTTGTCGTTGAATGCGCCGAAGAACTGAGTAACCGCGAGACCCCAAAAAGAACGATCGCTCAAGATCCCCGCGGATTTCGTTTCCGTACTCGTTTGCGAATGAAGCATCTTTAAGCCTGTGTCTTTTCTTTGGCAAGCTGCTGTAGTCCTCGCAAGTCCAATTTGCCCGTCCCAAGCAATGGAATTGCGTCCACCTGAATAAAACTATCTTCCGAGGGCAAAAATAGATTGGGGAAGCCTTTTGCCGTAAGCCCTTTCACGATCTCGCTTGGTGACTTAGTCAGTCTTGTATGCAAGACAATAATGCGCTCCCCCTTTTTCTCGTCGGGGATACTGGTGACTCCGATGTTCAGCACGTCTTCACTTTCACCGACGATTTCAATGATTGCTTCTTCGATTTGAATGTGGGGCACCATCTCACCCCCTATTTTTGAAAACCGACTCTGACGCCCTGTAATGAACACGAATCCATCGTCATCAATGTAGCCAATATCACCGGTTTCGTACCATGAATCCCTTAGGACTTTGGCCGTCAATTCGGGCTGATGCATGTAACCGGTCATCACATTGGGGCCCGACACCTGTATCATTCCTGGCACATTGGTTTCGAGCATAGATCCATCCTCCAACGAAACAACACGAGCCGATACTCCAGGCAACGGCTTGCCTACCGAGCCTTCTCTCAAGCCAGCTTTTTTGTCTGGAGTTATGGCACGCGACTCAGGTAAATTCACCGCCACCACCGGACTCAACTCGGTCGTACCGTAGCCTTCAATGGGACGAACACCAAACTTTTCTGCAAACGCATCCGCCAATGCAATCGGCATCTTCTCTGCGCCCACTACCACGATTTCCACCGACTTAAATTGCTCGGGTTCGATGCGGCGCAAATAGGTGCGCAAGAAAGTGGGAGTCGCAAGCACTACGGTTGTTTTATTATGTTGAGCCAGCTTGCCAATCTGTCTCGCATCGAGTGGATTGAAATGGTAACACCCCGAGGATGGTAGAGTCATGGCTCCCCATAAACAAACGGTAAAGCCAAATGAATGAAAGAAAGGCAGCACTCCGAGAAAGTTGTCGCTGTCTAAAACACGTATCACTTGATCGAAGCCCTGAACATTCGACGCGACGTTCATCATGGACAACGGCACACCCTTTGGATTGCCAGTCGAACCCGATGTGAAGATTATGGTCAGAAGGTCTTCGCTCGTGATCCGATTCAGCCCGAGTTGATGCGCAACGATCGATAGTGGCAACCACTTTGCAGCAAGCGAACAAGCGAGTTTGTCGCCGACAGTCGCATGTTCTCTCATATCCTCGATGTAGATTAAATTCGCAGACGGCTGGATATCAAATTTTTCCATCACTTTGCGACTGGTAAGGATGTTGCGAATACCGGCCTGCTCAATGCAATTGTTGACAATCGCGTTGCTCACTGTGTAATTGAGATTCACGGCAACTCGGCCAGACAGACTCAAGGCAAAATTTGCGATCGCACCAGGAACGGTGGGTGGCAGCAAAACCCCGACAAATTTTTCGTCCCGCTTCAATACAGCGCGATTGAAGATTCGCCGTAAAACAAGGGTTCGAATAAGCAAATCGTGACCGCTCAGTTGGGCGCCGGTCGAATCCGATATCTTGATGCGCGCCCCTTTTTCGCGGCAGCGTTGAAGAAACAATTTAGGAAGATTCCAGTCCCATTGCATGGAATTGGGTGTTTGCGAAATCGCTGGTTTTGGCATGGATACAACTTTCGTGAAAACATCTCGGCGGTTGGGCGAACCAATGGATCCATCGTTGATCTAGACATCAACCGTTGGAAACGAGTAAACACAGCCCGAAACGGCCCACCTGGAAAAATGGAGTACAAGCAGATGAATCGAGTAAGCAGTTTTGCGATAGGATTGATCGTCGGAGTTTTGGGATTGTACATTACCATGCACTTTTCGTTAGTTCGCGCGAGGGATGGATTCCACCTCATCCCAAAAATTGCGGCAAAAATTGACGTTCCCTATACGGATATCCGGAATTTCACCCTGGAAAATTGGCAACGCAAGCAATCCTTGGCCATCGCTATTCTCAAGGCCAACAAAGGACATCTTCTTCAAGATCAATCGCTAATAGGATTCCGACTATCAACGCAGCGCATGTTGGATCAGTTTTCGACCGTCTCAAACGTCCGAGCAGGCGGCTAGCTCAATTCTCATCCGAGCCACTCAGCATCACGCGATAAATTTCAAGTCCGCAGTCAACTGCTCAAATTGTACTCGCATGCTCTCTCGCATAAATTCATCGAGGGGTGCTAGGCTTAGGTCTTTCGATTGCAAGTTTGACTTTGCAATCACCAAGCGAGCGGAAACAGCGAGCGAATCCCCCTTGGTTCCACTCGCTTTAATCGACACGGAATTCGCTTCTATTTTGAGAATCTCTGCAGATATTTTCAATGTTTGTTCGGGCTCCATGAAGTCAGCAAATTTGACGTTTCTTGCTTCTTTCAAGATCAACAACGAATTCTCAAAGCCTTCGGACGCGCGAATCAGCCAGCAGGAGGCTTGGAAAATCGCTTCGAGCATGAGAACACCGGGCATCACTTTGAAAAGGGGAAAGTGATCTCGCAAATAGTCTTCGTCGGCTCGAACATGCCTTACTGCACTAATTCGCTCACCTGGAACCAATTCCGTTATCTTGTCCAATTGCCTAAATCGCATCGGCTATTGCCTCGGTTGTGCTCACTCTCGGTCCAGGTTCACGCTGAACTGGCAAGTGTAAAGCAACCCATTGGATTCGAAAAGTCGTTCGAACAAGAAAGGATTTGCTAGATGCCCTCGGCGACATCCAAAACCATTATCTTACCGTCCCCCATCCGCCCGCTCCTCGCGGTGTCGATGATGGTTTTGAGCACTTCTTCGACTCGGATGTCGGCAACATAAAGTGTGATTTCAACTTTCGGTAGAAACGCAAGTGAGTATTCGGTTGCCAAATACTGATCGAGATAGCTTTTTTGCCGACCGAAACCTTTCACCTCGGTAACCTGCAGCGCCTCCAATGGAGAAAGCCTTAGGTTTTCCAACAGACGCTCTGCTAGGTAAGGCCGAATAATGGCGATGACTTGCTTCATAAGTTGAAACGTCTAGCGTTTTGCGTTCGCATTCGTGGCGTCTTTCGAATCGTCCTTCGAAACTGCCTTTTCCAATTCCGACTCTATTTTTAGATCGGGATCGAAAGGCTTTTCGTTTCGGTATAACTCAAGAAGTTTTTCCGCTAGCGGCTTTTGGGGTGCCGGTGCGCGTTCTACTATTTTTTCTTGAAGGCCGATCGCAAGAGCGAATTCCTTGGCCGACGCATGAGCGGCGGCCAACGCGGCGAGATCGCTCAAGTCATTGTATTGGTTAAGCTCGCAGGCTTTTGAAGCGGAAGCAACAGCCGCTTTCGCGTCTCGAAGCGACTCGTCCTTGCAGGTAGCCAAAAACCATCCGAGATTCTGGTGGGCCAGCGCATAATCAGGCGTCAGTTCGATCGCTTTCTTGAAGTCGGCGAGCGCTTCGTTATTTTTGCCGATTTGTTGATAGTTGTATCCTCGATTGTTGAAGGCCACGGCGGCGCGATCGTTAAGCTCAATCACCCTGCCGAAGTCTTCAATTGCTTTGACGTGGTCCCCTTTTTGAAAATAAACATAACCACGTCCCATAATGGCTGGAATGAAATTAGGACTGAGCTCCATGGCTTTGGCGAAATCTGCGATGGCTTTGTCTGGATCGCCTTTGACTTTAAAGGCAGTTGCACGCTGCTGCAATACGCCCGCATTTTTGTCATTGAGCTTGAGCGCTTCGGTGTAATCAGAAATGGCTTCATCTACCATGTTCATCTGCAAGTAAGCTGCTGCGCGATTGATATAAATCGCTTCGCTCATGTCCCCTTTTTCGATGGCTTTCGAGAAATCGGAAATTGCTTTTTCGTACTCATGTGACGCTGTGAGGAATAGCCCGCGGCTTGTGAAGGCGTTAGCCGAATCGTAGCCTAACTTAATAGCTTCATCGAAATCCAACAAAGCTTTCTCGCTGTTCCCGCGAGCCCATTGAGCTCCTGCCCTCAAGGTGTAGTATCGTCCCGTGTTTGGATTGCCTTTGATAACTTCGTCGTACGTTTCAACCGATTCCGCCAATGAACTTAGGTTTGCTTTCTCGATCGCTCCTTTGACACCTCGGAATGTCCGGACTAAAAAAGTCCTCTCTCTTTCTTCAAGAACAGTGAGCAAGTCCCCCTTTTCAATGACATCGACTTCTTTATCGCCAATGGTTAATCGCAGTTCCACCCGAGCTACCATGGGTTCGACGAAAATTTTTTCTGGTCGCTTGGGCGTCGTGGAGTAGCCCGCTTGTGGAGTTGATGGTTCCTGGGAGTTGGCAGCCGGAGCGTAGAATGCTAGGAGGGTCAAGAAAAACACCAAATGGATTGGGGAAGGAATTTTTACACCCATGCTATTTATTTGTCGGTCCGGAACTACTGAACGTCAGACGGATGCCAATTTTACCCCGAATTCGAGAACTGCGTAAAATCTTCGCCGTTTTTCGGCTGCTTCTCAGAAAACGTCGCAAACGGCTTTCGGGCAATGCAGTCTTCGTCCCGCATTCGAGCCAGTGTCCCCTGACCCATTTACATTTGTCGACTTGGGATGTGGACCCTGTTACGCTAACCAAACCATGATGAGGCCGACTTTTGCGGCCTCATTCGTCCTTAGTATCAAACTCACCACAGGCTTTTTTGGTAATTAGCACCGTCGGTTAACGTCAATCCTTAAAAACTCAATTGAGTCAAAAAAAGGCGGAAACAGATTGACGCTACTGGAGGGGTGACTAAAGTTCTGTTAAATCGGATTTGCCGGTTTTCCGTATTTTATTGTATGTGAGCCCCGAGAGCTGCATTGGTATTTCCTTTGATTGGAGACTTCTTTGATGAAACATCGTGTTATATGGATGTCAGTATTGCCGTTGGCCCTAGCTATGGTAAACCTCGCCGACGCGGGTTTCCGTTGTGGTGGATGCAGCGATCCTTGTCGTCCAGCTCGCGCGCACTTTGGTTGCGGCAGTGGTTCTGCGGGATCTTGCGGTGGCGGATACGCATCAGGTTACTCCGTCGTTGAAGCGAGTCCCGCTTCGTGTGGCGCAGTCCGAGCCGATGGCTCCTATGGGATGGCTTACGCCCCTATGGTCATAGCCGCACCGTCGATGGGTTATGGACAATCACAGTCAAACGTCGTTATGCAAGCACCGTGTCAAACGGTCATGCAAGGGCCCATGGCCATTGCACCACAGGTGGTCTGCGAACCGGTCACGGGATATCGCACCGTAATGGAATCTACATTTGTCACCGAAACGCAATACGTCAATGCAATGGAAACAAAGCAAGAAACGCGTATGCGAGTTAAGAAGGTTTCAAAGTCCGTACCTGTAACTGTGGATGACTTCCGCACCAAGACCATTATGGTGCCGACGACGGAAAACAAGACGATAGAGTATACCGTATTGGTGCCTGAGCAATCGACTAAGACGGTTGATGTATCCGTTACCGTTCCCGTATGGAATGAAGTTTCTGAAAACTACACGGTCAAAGTACCGACCATCAGTGATGTATCTGAAACGTATAATGTGAATGTCGCTCGACTCAAAGACGAGTCGTTCACGTACAACGTCTTCGTTCCTCAAACGGAGACAGTGACCAAGATGCAAACGGTAACCAATGCAGTTCCTGTGGTTAAGACTCGAACCGTTCAACGAACCGTGCCTAGCTACTCGACCCAATCCGTTACCAAGGACTACGGTCACTGGGAAACAGTGGTGGAAGAGGTTGCAGGCTCTTGCTACGGAGCAGCTCAAGTTGTTTCGGAGGCACCTGCCATGTACTATTCAACGCCTGCCATGAACTATTCGGCATCGGCCATGTCGTATTCCAATGGATGTGGCAACGCAGTCATGGCAACGACGGTTTCAGGCGGCGGATGCGGCAACGGAATTTTCGGACGATCGCGAGGATGTGGTTGCGCTCGCAAGAGTAGCGGATGCGGTTGCGGTGCTCGAGCTTCCGGTTCGTGCGGAACTGCAAGTTCATGCGGATGCGGCACAGCTGTTGCGGCAGCACCAGCTACCACCACGACAACTCGTCGCGTCTGGGTTCCAAGCGTTGTAATCGAAGAGGTTCCAGTGGTTACCGACTCGGTTTCTAGCGAAGAAGTTGCTTATACGGTTTATGAACAACAGAGCACTCAAATTCCTTACGATTGCGCTTACGTTGTCTATCGACCAGAACAAAGAACCGGTACAAAAAAGGTGGTTGAATACGTGTCTGAGCCGCGCACCCGTAGTCGCAAAGTCGTCTCGTATACGGACGAACAGCGGACTCGAACTCGCCGCGTTTTGAGTTATACGACGCAGACAAAGCAAGAGACCTATCCAGTTGTAACCTACAGAACCGAGAAGAAGACAAAAGATATTTCCTTTACGGTAAACGTTCCAACTCAAACGGTTGAACCATTCCAGACAACTCGTTACGAGACCGTGTCGGAAGATGTAGTTGAGGAATATGTTGTAAGCGTCCAAGTGCCAACGACCAAGGAAGTTCAAATACAAATATGCAAGATGGTTCCAAAATTGGTCGCCTACACATTCAACCCATGTGCAAATGTGGGTGGCTCAATCGGCGGCTCAACCGTCGGTACGACAATGGATGGATCGGTTGTCGGATGTGGATGTGGAGCCAGTGTACCTGTGAGTAGTCCATCAAATGGCTGTAATTGCGGTGCTGCCATTTCTGGCCCTGCCGCGTCCACTTGTAAATGTGCAAGGTAGTTCCAAGTGTAAGCCCCTATTTCCATGATTGAACTGAAACCCGCAGGACTTCCTGTGGGTTTTTTTTCTACTTCGCCAGCCGAAGGAACTGAACCAACGAAAATGCAGACACCGTGCGATCTTTCGCAGATTCGAGCAAATGGTTATCATCTCACGGCTTGACGATCCATTACTCTCTAGTCGAAGATGGCAAAAGTGCCCCATTCTCAAATCGGTCCCATCGCCGTTCATTTCCCTGAAAGAGTGGAAACAAACGAACAACTGCAAGCGGAAAACCCCGACTGGGATGTGGCTTTGATCGCAGAAAAGACTGGCATTTCGTTGCGTCACCTGGCTGCGCCGAATGAAACCGCCTCAGACCTGGGCGTTCAAGCTTGCCAAAAGTTGTTTGCGGAGCAGAACATCGATCCCAAAAGCATCGATTTTTTAATGCTATGTACCCAAACTCCTGACTACCCGCTACCAACCACAGCTTGTTTGGTTCAAGACCGTTTGGGATTGAGCACGAGTTGCGGCGCGATCGATTTCAATTTGGGATGCTCTGGATTTGTCTACGGACTTTCGCTTGCACAAGGGCTTATGGCGAGCGGGCAGTGCAATCGCATTTTGTTGGTCACCGCTGAGACTTACTCCAAGTACATTAGCCCCGACGATCGATCTCTAAGGACGATTTTTAGCGACGGAGCCGCTGCCACACTCCTTGAGGTCTGCGATGAGCCTGCCCTCTCTCGTTTTGAATTTGGCACCGACGGCAGCGGTGCGGACACGCTCATCGTCGGCGATGGAGGAGCCCGATGCAAAGAAGAGGCAATCGCCCCACGGCATCGCAAACGTTGGTCCAGTCGACTCTACATGGACGGTCCCAGCTTGATGAGCTTCACCATTGGCGCCATCCCGCAATTGGTTCGTGATATGGTCGGCAAGGCCAACTTGCAACTTTCAGATATCCACCACTTTTTAATGCACCAGGCGACCCGAAAAATGCTGGAACACCTGCAAACGGCGTTAAACGTAAACGACGAAAAGTTGCCTATCCGTTTGCATGATCGAGGCAACACCGTCTCGAGTACTCTGCCAATCCTCATACAAGACCTACGAAACGAAGGCAAGCTAGTCTCCGGAAGTCAAAATGTCTTAGTCGGATTTGGAGTTGGATGGTCCTGGGCAGGCTGTTTGTGGAAGGCATGACAGAAGATCGAATAAGCACGCGTGAAGAAGTATTTTGGCATAACATGTAACCGACGTCGCTCCGCGACTCGGCAACTCAGTGTCGCGGAGCGACACTGCCACAACGATCGAATCAAAGAACTTTTGCCGTAGTGCTTCGGGAGTTAAGGAACCTCTCGCAATGCGGTTAGAAAAGTCGGGGAGAATTTCATGGCCCAAACACTTATGCATAAAACCCATAGCCTACTCGGTCGATCTGCAACGGATCCTGCTGCAGCGGATTTCGATTCTGTGAGAATTGGTGCGGTTTCTTACCTAAATACGAAGCCTCTGATTTTTGGGCTGGAGGCGCTAATCGGTAGTCGCGACGTCCTGAGCCTAGCGTTGCCGAGTCTACTCGCAACCGATCTCGCAACCGGGGCAATCGATATTGGACTTATTCCCGTCGTTGAATATTTCCAGCACCCGGAGTTTCAAATCGTTTCCAATGCTGTCATCGCATGCCGAGGCCCCGTTTGGTCGGTTCGTATCTTCTTTCGATGCGAGCCTTCTCAAGTGAAAACGCTGGCCTTGGATGAGGGGTCTCGAACCAGTGTCGCATTGAGCAAGGTTCTTTTCCATCAACGATTTGGCTTTGTTCCCGATACCATCCCGCTCAAGATGACGGACGATCCAAAAGAAGTCTCGGCAGATGCAGTCCTGGTAATTGGCGATCGAGCAATGCATCCGGAATTTTTTCGTCCTGCTTTCCAAAGCGACTGGGATCTAGGACAAGTTTGGTTTGAAGAAACAGGTTTGCCATTCGTTTTTGCGATGTGGGTGGCGAGGAAGAGTATCTTTGCGAATGACCATTGGAAGTTGACTTTGGAACGAGCACGCGACGACGGGCTAAGGCACATTCGCGAGATTGCCGATGATGCATCCGAGAAGTATCAATTGTCCAATGGGCAATGCGAAGACTACCTGACTAACTACATTCGGTTCCATCTGAACGAAGACGAGTCGGCTGGGCTCTGTGAGTTCCGTCGCCGTTGTGACGCCTTGGGCCTAATTCGAATCGAGCAATAAAGGATTTCTGTCATGGTAACAACCAACCCAACAGTTTCGAATATTTTAAGTCGCATCCTAGATGGCGATCGCCTTTCTCAAGAAGAAGCGCTGATCCTACTTGAAAGCCGCGATCTAGCGGCGATTGGATCGGCTGCGAACCAGATCACGCAGAAGCTCCACCCCGAATCGTACCGCACTTACAACGTTGATCGCAACATCAACTACACCAACATTTGCACGGCTGTGTGTGATTTTTGCGCGTTCTACAGGTCCCCGAAGAGCGGGGAGGGCTACGTGCTCCCGAGACCCGAATTGCTTGATAAGGTTCGGGAGACTGTTGAGTTGGGTGGTAACCAAATCCTCATGCAAGGTGGGTTGCATCCTAGCTTGAGCTTAGAGTGGTATGAAGAGCTTTTGCATGACATCAAGAGAGAATTTCCAGCCGTCAATATCCATGGTTTCAGCCCACCTGAGCTGCATCACTTTACCAAGGTCAATAAGCTTCCTATTCGTTCCGTGCTGGAGCGTCTCAAGGAGGCAGGACTTGGTAGCATCCCAGGTGGTGGCGCGGAAATATTGGTAGACCGAGTTCGAAGTGCAATTACACGCGGCAAAGTCATGACCGACGACTGGCTCAACGTCATGCGAGTTTGGCACGAGCTTGGAGGCGTTAGCACGGTTACCATGATGTTTGGACATGTCGAAACATTGGAGGAGAGAGTTGAGCATCTCGAACGAGTGAGGCAGCTTCAAAACGAGACCCACGGTTTCACCGCATTCATCTGCTGGACGTTTCAACCTGAAAACACAGACCTTTCCAAGATTCCTCCAACGGGCGCTTTTGAGTATTTAAAAACACAGGCGGTTGCGAGACTTTACCTTGACAACATCCCAAATATCCAAAGTAGCTGGGTCACGCAGGGTCTTAAGATTGGACAACTAGCGCTTGCTTATGGTGCAAACGACATGGGGTCTCTCATGTTAGAGGAGAATGTCGTTGCCGAGGCCGGTACGGTCCATTTTTTGACGTTAGACCAGATCCGTGCTGCCATCGAAGAGTACGGATACTCAGCGCGTCAACGCGATGTCCGGTACCAACTGGTCGATCCCTCGCTGGAGCAACTTGCTATTACAGCAAACAGAGCTCGTGATACCAAGCAACAAAGCCCAAAGCTAGTGGAGATCGAAAGAACTTCTCCTTCTCCTTAGACAGTCATAAACCAGTGGTTGTGGCAGTGTCGCTCCGCGACACTGAATTGCCGAGACGCGGAGCGACGTCGACTACATATTATGCCAAAATACTTCGTCACGCGTGCTTATGAATTCAATTCTCTTGTTTTCTAGCCAACTCATCCCGCAATCGCGCAGCCAGTTCGTATTCCTCAGACTTCACGGCGTGTTCCAATCGTTCTTCGAGACTCGGCCCGAGATACTCCTCTTTGAGCGAATCGCGAAGTTTTCGAAGCTGCATGACCATCTCGTCCTGCTCAAACTCCTCCTCTGCCTCATGTTCTTCGAAAACAGTTCGCATCAATTCCAATCCGGTATCGATTTCCGAAACGGCTTCTTCGGCATCCGAGCCCTCAAGCGCGGCTAGCGCTGAAGCCTGAGTTCGATGAAACAATACAAATGGGCGGTATTGTTCGTGGCTCATGGTCCACTCTTCTTCTGGAGAATGGTCTCGGCAAACATCCATCAAGGACAAGGTATGGTCGGCATCTTCGACAGCGCGATGGTAATGCTGTAAACGGAGCCAGGAGATTCGGCGATGGTAGAACTGTACGAATTCACGATCGGCTTCAAAGCACTGATCTTCATCCATGACAAAATCTTGATCGCTTTTTTCGATATCAAGCATGCTATCGAGGAAAGTTGAAAAACCATCGGGAGTTAGTCCGTCCGGCCGGCCTTGAGTTTCCATCTGAAGGACCCCAAGATCAACTCGCATCTGAATGACATCTCTGCCATCCTCTCCCTTGACGAGGCGCACCGATAAGGAGTGCGGGTCGAACTCCCAATTTTGAAGTATGCCATCAAGGCCTTTGTACGAACTCATTTCGACCTTTCTCAATTTGTTCTTGGACTCATGAGGTCGTTTTGACATCTGGAAGGCTCCCACGCGATAATTGCTCGAGGTACTTTGAAGCCATTGACGCAAGTATAACACCGGTCTTGGCTCAGCGTAGTCTAATCGAATCTGACCGCACCGATTTGTGGATGAGGATGTGCAAGTGTTCGCGTTCGTCCACCCTAAGAATAGTGGCACCGGTCTGAAAAGTCGTTAAAACTTGCTACTTTTTTGTGCTGCCTTTCCCGGCGCGACGATTCTGATACGATTATGTGCGGTTTGAGGGATTTACGGGTTGTGATTGCGCTGGTTCAAATCGTCAAACGAAACCAAAATCGGTTAGGCAATTGGACATTTAAAACCAAATGGATGAACCCCAATCAGATGAACTTCAATCCTCGGGGCCAATCGATCGGGTCGAGTCCCCTGAGTCGTCCAGGTTTCCACGTACCCTTCCCATTGCTGATACGATTCCCAACGTCCATGAGTGCTCGTATTTAGATAATCGCATTGCGAATTTGCCTTTAAAACTCCCATCGCGGCTTTTGACTCTCGACGAATTCGACCAAGCCCTCTCAGGCGGCCTCCGTCGGTCCGGCGTTTTCCTCTACCATACGGCTTGTCACGAATGCTCTGAGTGCGAACCATGCCGAGTCGACGTGCGGAAATTCATTTGGAGAGATTCGTTTCTGCGAGTGCTAAAGCGAGGAAACCGGATTCTAAAGATGAGTGTTTCCAGACCAACATTGGACGAGCGGCGGCTGGCAATTTTCAATCTTCATCGAACCCAACGTGGATTGGGAGCCGCGGATGGCCAATACCGCATCGACGACTACGAAGGTTTTTTGATTGACACCTGCCTGACACAGTCCTTGGAATTGGCGTTTTGGCTGGATGAGAAGTTGGTTGGAGTCTCGATCGTCGACTGTGGTCGCATATCGCTTTCGGCGGTCTATACTTACTTCGACCCTGCCTATTCCAAGCTATCGCTTGGGACCTATTCCATTCTGAAACAAATGGAATTTGCTCGCGACAGCGGACGACAATACGCATACCTAGGAATGGTTGTGTCTGAGAATCAGCACTTGAGCTACAAAGCCCGCTTCACACCACAAGAGCGATGGATCGATGGCCATTGGGTCAACTTTTCGTAGTTCGAGGACATGGCGATATAAGCACGTACGCATTAGTTTTCGAACAAAAAATGAACATCGATAGACAAGATGTGCAGGATGTTGTCAAGTCGCTGATCGATTCAATTGTGTCGTGTGAATCATTAGTATTCGAGTTTCGGATTGCCAAAATGGATCAGTAGGCCGACCTCGATTCCAGTCGCCTTCGGATAATTGATAATCTGGGCCTGGTGCTCCGGAGCGATCGCACAACCGATGATCTTCTCGGTGATTCTTCCAAACCGTAAGTCGGATCGACGATGATCCTGTAAATACTGTCTATCCATGTTCGTTTCTCCAATTGTGTCGAGCATTTAGGATAAAGTTCCTTCCGGTGAGTAAGGCTCGGAATCTAATGTGCAGGTGCTTAGTTATTCTTGGCTCGATAAATCGTCGTCTGTGCCAGCGACTCGATCAGGGCCATTCGATCGGATCACAAAACTTGTCCCGTCTGTGCTGAAATGATAAGGCGTACCCCACGGATCCGAAATTGTTCCTGGCGTCAACGCTTTTGTCTCATTCCGAAGTGCCTCGAGAGTTTTTGGAAAAGCACCCGAGGACTGCTTAACTGACTCTACCAACTTCGCAAACGCACGAATCTGATTTCTCGCCGTAGCGACTATGCTCTGCTTCATTTCTTCGACCAGGTAGCGATAGTACTCCACATCCGTTAGTCTCTCATCATGATCGATATCCACAGCGGCGAAATCACCAAGGCCGGCAAATTCATCTTTGTCCAAATCGCCACTGTGATCTGAGTCACGTTGCCGCATCATAATATTTGTCACTTGGTTCCAACTATTTTTATCAAATGCTGTCGGTTCGCCGGGAACAAAGTCCTTGATATCCGCTTGTTTGTTTGATTGCAGCAGTCGAAGTGCCGAATGAAAAGTACAGAAGGTTTTTTTCCATTCAAGTGGTCTGCTGTGCAAAGAATAAATGACTGGTTCCGTTTCCCATACTGTCATGTCGATAGTGTTGATTCGCAGAGCCAGCAATTCAGGTGCAATCGGCTGAAGCGATTTCAAACAAGAGTTCGCCAACTCTTTTAGACGCAACGCCAGATCCGAAGTGAAATTTGCAGCAGAGATGAATCGAAGTACGACGATACTAAATGGAATGCTATCAGACCCGTTACTGAATATTTTTTCATACGCAAGCACTCTTTCGCTAGACCTTTGAAATTTGTTGCTTGGGTTCCATTGTGTTTCAGCAGAGCGAAGACCATCATCATTTGACATCGATTTGAGAATTTTCTCGAGCACAAACATTACTTCGGTTCGGACGCGTGCCAACGATTCGGGATTGAGCAGGTATCTCAAAGAATCAGCTTTCAATTTTGGAGTGGAATCCTCCGAATTCAAAGCACGGAGCACCAATGAATCCATGATGAGCGAAACTTCGTCCGGCAACTTTTGAGACGGATCGACCAAAAAAGCTCGTGCGGATTCTGAGCTAAACGCACGCTCACAATAGCGACGCAGTTCTTCGGGTTTGAAATCCGATGGTCGTTGTAGTAAAACCACAAGGCTCCGTGAAATGCTTTCTGCTATTTCCGGACCTCTCTCCCTTAGATCTAACGACATGATGGACTCCGCGAACATCCGGTCGTCTTTCAAATTTCCTCTCAGTTCTTGGGCATGTAGTAAATGTTGCAACGCTTGGTCCTGCGCGATTCTCAATACCTCTCGAACAAAGTTTTCAAACTCACGGTCGGTCGCAATTTTCTTCTCGATCGCCAACGCTTGCGAAATAATCTCGCCATTATAGAGGAAACGCTGAACCAGCGCATCGAGCGGTTTGCGAATGATGTCGCGATCCGATTTAGTAGCAAGTCCAAGGATCGCTTCAAGACTTTCTTTTACTTGAGGATAAGCTCGCTCTCGATCAAGGATTGCGAGCCATTCATCAAGCGACTTTCCACTGTACACTGGAACGTCTGGACGGGTTCCGGGCGACGCTTGAGCACCAGCATCGGGCGCCATGGACGATTCCACTCTACGAATGCGAGCCACAACTGTCTCCCCGTTTTTTAACACAAACGCTTGATTCGACATCGTGATCGAATCGGTCGGCGAATCGATAAGAAGTTCGTACTTGCCCGCTCGCAATCGGATGGAATTGACTCCTTGCGAGAGCTGGATGTCATCGACCTCTTTGCCATCCGACACAACGCGGACCCGGACTTCGGCCACCTCGGATTCGACGACGACCTGCCCCTTTTGCGTCTCGAAGTAAAGCAGGAATCCACCGAAGGCTACCAACGGGGCCAACATCCCAGCTGCAGTCCAAATGATCCAGTTCCAATGACCTCGACCTCGTGATGATTGATCTTCAGGAATACTCGATGTCCCAGCATCGCCTGAGAATGCTAGCCACTGCGAAGTCAGCTTGCTTGGATTCAATACAATCGATTCGGATGTTTGCTTGACAATCTCTTGCCCCTTCTTCAATAGGGTTACCAATTCGGAACCTTTCGCCCAAGGCTCCAGCAAGTCAGCCACATGGGCCGCGCTCGGCGGTCGTTGACCTGGGTCACGAGCAAGCAGATTGTCGACGATGGAACACAGTCCCTCCGGTGCATCTGGTAGCATCGTTTTAAGGCGAGGGATCGGATGATGCGACAGGAGACGCAGTTTCTCAATGGGTGTTTGAGTGGGAGTAATGGCCAAGGGTGCTCGACCGACCAAGAGTCGAAACAGAGTTGCCCCAAGCGAATAGAGGTCGGCGCGATAGCTGACTGCGCCGCCATGCTCGGCTTGCTCGGGTGCCATGTAGTCGAGTGTACCCATGAGTTGCCCCACGCTGGTCAGATCTGCGCAGCCATCGTCCCACGGTTGCAGTTGAGCCAATCCAAAGTCGAGGATTTTCACTTTGCCTGTTCGATCAAGCATCAGATTCGAAGGCTTCACATCGCGATGAACGATCCCTTGCGCATGAGCATACGACAACCCCAAGGCCGTTTGCCGAATCAATTCGCATGCATCGGGAATTGAGAGTTGCCCGAGCACCTTGGTCAGTCGACTTAGGTCAAGTCCATCCACATACTCCATGGCCAAAAAGTGAGTTCCTTGATACACCCCAGCGTCAAGGGCTGTGACGATGGAGGGGTGCTCGAGTTTGCCGACGGCTCGTACTTCGCGTTGAAACCGAGCTTCTTCGGTGGGAACACGCCAAGGGGTACTCGGCAGGATCTTCACGGCCACTTCTTTATCGAGGTGCTTGTGCCGGGCGAGCATCACGTAGCCCATGCCCCCTTGGCCGATTGGGCGAACTAGTTCGTAGGGGCCAATCTCGCCCAAGGCCGTAACCGAATGTGTAAAGGGTTTATCCGGCATGGCGGGTACATCGGAGCCGTCGTTCTGCAGCAGTCTTTTGCTTCGTTCAATCGCTTGCTGAGCAATCGGATCGATTTCTTCGGAGGGACGTTCGTCGGCGCCGCGAGTTGCCTCGTTGGAAATAGGCAACGTTTCGGAGCGAATCGCTCGGAGCCAATGGTCGGATAGGTTGCGATCCGATTCAATCAAACCAGCGCATGTTTCGCAAAGACTTAGGTGCTCTTCCATTTGTTGCGAGGCGGCTTCATCGCTCCAGCCATCGAGATACTTTCGCACGGTTTCTGGGGACGGGCAGACATGGGAGTTTTGTGTCGAAGCTATCATCAAAGGACTCGCTAGTAAATGGATGAGTTATTGAGCTATGATAGAGATACGATTGACGTGTGACACGATTTTTTTTAGCCACTTCTTGCGGAACAATACTCTGCAAGTCAGTGGGTTCCGAGGCAGAGCCGCAGGTTGGTCGGGGGCTTGTCCCCCACCAACCTTGTTTTGGCGTTCTAACCGCCAGCACTCGCGGAACGGGAGTTGGGACGCCCAATTGTAGAACGCCAAAACGTATCCGTCGGGGGCAAGCCCCGAACGGATGAGCTAGGTGGTGTTCAGCGAGATGCGTCCTTTTAGGTATTGGTTTTCAGGCTCACATAGAATGAAGACGGCAATTAAAATGGGCTCCAGCGGTTCGACCCAATCCAGTCTACTTCGGCGGGCAGCCATGCACGATGGACGAGCTTGGCAGGAGATGGTTGAGCTCTACGGGCCCTTGATTTCAACTTGGTGCCGACGATCTGGGGCTGACTGGCATATGACGGGCGATTGCATTCAGGAGGTCTTTCTAGTGCTAGTCAATCGGCTGGATACCTTTCGTCCAACAGGCCTGAGCGGAGCCTTTCGAGCGTGGCTTTGGAGCGTTTCCCGGAATAAGTTGATCGACCTATTTCGAGCCGCGAGCCGTCAGGGTCTCGCGTCGGGCGGCAGCACTGCGCACTTGGCGATGCAATCCATTGCCTCTGAACCCGAGTGGATGCGAGAGGAACCAACCGAGCCATTGGATGTCAGTTCATTAACTCGGCGGGCGATTGAACAAGTTCGAAGCGAATTCACCGCGCAGTCGTGGAGGGTGTTTGAACGGACCGTCGTGGATGGCATCGAGACGTCGATCGTGGCCAACGAGTTGGGCCTTTCGGCGTCAGCGATCCGGCAAGCCAAAAGCCGTATCCTGCGGAGACTTCGTCAGCAGTTAGGCGATTTGGAATAGGTGACCTTGGGAGCCGTCGCATTGCCATGCTTTGCGGTGAAACTCACTTTACTAGAGGCCGAATAGCTGTCCACCGTTGTTCATGCCGGTACCGCCTTTGAGTGTACCTTGATATTTAGGAACGGCCGACTCACGCTTCGGTTCATTCTCTGGTTCGGCTTTTTGTGCCGCTGCATTGGCCGATTCCGGTTTGGCCTGCGTTGCGCGAAGCGACAGACCGATTCGTTGGTTGTCGCGTTCCACGGTTAGGATCTTGACTTCAACTTCTTCGCCTTCTTTCAGGATGTTGGCGACATTAACGACGCGTTTGTGTGCCAGCTCAGAAATATGGATGAGCCCTTCGATACCGGTGGCAAGTCGAACAAAGGCTCCAAAATTGGCTAAGCGAGTAACCGTTCCTCGTACGAGAGTACCGATCGGGAATCGGGCATCGACATCCGTCCATGGATTGTCTTGAAGCGATCGATAGGACAAGCCGATCTTGCCGGTTTCGACATCGATTTTCTCGACCCGAACTTGAATCTTGTCTCCTTCTTTAACCACTTCGCTTGGATGTTTGATTTTATCCCAAGAAAGTTGGCTGATGTGGATCATGCCATCGAGGCCGCCGATGTCCACAAAGGCACCGAAGTCCATGACTTTCCGAACAATTCCCTCACAGGCTTCACCGACTTCGAGCGCTGCTAGTCGTTCCTTGCGTTTTGCCGCCTTGTCCCGTTCCAGCACAGCTCGATGGCTCAGTACTAGATTGCCTCGTCTCGGATTTACCTCGGTAATAATGCAAATGAGTTTTTGTCCGATATAGTCTGCCGCAGATTCGACTCGGAATTCGGAGAGTTGGCTGATCGGGATAAAACCACGAACGCTGCCCACGAGGCACTCAACTCCGCCCGTGTTTGCGCTTTCGATTTTAGCTTCGACGGCCGAGCCTTCGATTAGGTCATCCCAATCGTTGACGGCAACTGTCTCGCCGGGAATTGCTAGGTCGTAGAGGCCTTCTTCTAGATTGAACGCGCGAATCAGACAATCGACTGCCTGCCCCTCGATTGGCGGTGTATCGAATTGGAGCAACGGGACTACACCTTCGTCTGGTCCGCCAAGGCTAATGAATACATTCGCATTGTGAACCTTGATCACTTTACCCTGGTGTCGTGAACCATCTTCGAGCGATCGGCCGACGCGGAGCAATCGATCGCCAATCATCAATCCATCGAGGTCGGCGCCTTCCAGTTCGGCGTCGAGCATCGATTGTTCTTCTTGACTGCCTCGGGCCCGCAGGCTAGGAACTGGGATCTTCGATGCGGTCGGTGTTGAATCGTTGTTTGAACGGTACCGAGCGGCGGGCGCTTCCGCATCAATTTTCTCTGGCGCCAATTCTTGTGGCCCTGCCGGAGGATTTACGCCGGTGGCAGATTGTTCTCGCGCGGGGCGGGGCTTGGGCGACGGTTTCTCGCGGGCTTGTCTCTTTTGGTCTTGTTGTATCCGTAACTGCTGAGACTCTCGCATCAATCGAATCTGTTCTAGATTGATCGGCCCGCCGCCCGACGATGCTGGTGCGACTGGTTGCATTGCAGGGATTTCGGGGGCTGAAATGGGGTCAGTTGGGTTTTGCGATTCGGTCATGAGACTGAGGTTTGGAGTAAAACGAATTGGAAAGCCACAGAGGCAGGTCACACCGCTGCGGCTTAGTGTACCAACGCTAACCCAACATTCTAGGGTTTATCGATAGTTCTTCGGCTTGGGTTGGCGTAAGGTGTTCTTTTTTTTAGATCCTGGGGTCTTGTGCCTTTCCTCAAGTGACGACTGCGATATTCTTTCTGAATACGAACCATATGCGGGCTAAGGCCCCTAGCCGAAATGAAGTCAGCTAATGATTGAAATGCCAATACCAGGTCTGCTTGCTCTGACTATGCTTGGGCAGGATATGGTTCCGGCCGACCTAGTAATCGTTGGATTGCTCGTAGTTTTGGAGGGATTGTTATCGATCGACAATGCATTGGTACTCGGCATGTTGACAAAACGACTGCCCAAGCATTTGAGGTCTCGGGCTTTATCGTACGGTATTATCGGCGCCGTATTTTTTCGAGTCCTGGCAATTGGCTTGTCCGCCTATTTGCTTAAGTATACTTTCGTCAAGTTCATTGGCGGTGCGTATCTGGTGTTTATTGCGGTCAAACACCTGTTTTGGGAACATTCCGACGGCGGGGATGAAAAGCTCGTCTTGGATGATGCGGGCAACCCAAAGATTGTGGATGCGGAGACCGGCGAAAGTTTAGACATTGCGCGAGAGAATATCGAAATCGAGCAACGTGTTCCCATCGCCGCCAATTTGGTCACCCAGGACGGCATGGCTCTCGAACCACGCCAGCCGTATGCGGATGGAACCGCTTGCGACATCGAATCGCACAGTTTTGCCTTGTTCTGGAAAACGGTCTTGGTGATTGAGTTGACGGATATTGCCTTCGCGGTTGATTCGATTTTGGCTGCAATGGCTTTGGCCGGGTCCCAGAACAACAAACTTTGGGTCGTGGTGACGGGGGGGGTACTCGGATTGATCCTAATGCGATTTGCAGCCGTCTACTTCGTTAAATTGCTTGAGAAATATCCTAAGTTTGAGGTTTCTGCCTATCTCTTGGTGACCGTGATTGGAGTGAAATTGCTGGCCGATTGGGCATTCAATAGCGACTGGAGTTTTCACGGGTACAACTGGTTCGGCACATGGCAACCTTGGTTTCAGTCGCTCGAAAACACACGGCTAGGATTTGTCCACTCCTATGAAAACTGGCTGGTTACGCAATGGCCTTTGGGGATGTCCGAACACTTGGCCGGACCGATCGCGCGCGCGCCGCAACTGCTTGATTTCCATGACTTCCGAAGGCCGGAATGTTCTGGGTTTTGGATCATTATGATGGGCTGTTTCTTGGTGGGTTTTTTGCCTCGTAAGAGCCAAACGAGTAACGCTAGCTAATGTTTTCAGACCTAATCCAAATAAATTCACCAACAAAAAGTGTGGCCAGCCGAAAAGTTTTTCACTCCTCTTTAGGAGGGGTATCAACCCCCTCGCTGTGACTGTTTTCGAGAGAAGCCTAAGTCTTGCGAACGCAAAGATTTACCGGATTTGATAGCTATCTTGCCAGTTGAGATAGTCAATATCCAATGTGCGACTAATTGTCACAAGTTGCGACACCAGGTTGGGCGATTTCGGTAAACATCACGCGGGTCAAGCGGTTGCAGGTGCGGGCTGGAGGCCTATACTCTGCGAACTTATCGGACGCCGGTTGATCTTGCCTAGGCCTTCCAGTTTAACAACTTTGGGCTTAGTACTTCGATTCTCATCCTTGACTTTTTGCTTTGGGATCAACTGGCGACAACGCACTTGCCTGCACGTTCGCGAACGGATATTCGCGAGCGGCGAGATGGACCTCGCAGCTTCAGGTGATGATTTTCGTATTGCCTAACAAGGAAAGGGGTCCAAAATGTTGCACGTTGCAGCATTGACGCTTTTGGCTGTTTTGAATGCTCCCACCACTTCGGAAGAGCAGATTCCATACGATGCAGCCTATCGTAAAGCGCAGGAAGAGAAGAAACCATTGGTTGTGTTGGTCGGCGCCAATTGGTGTGCGGCTTGTCGAACAATGAAGTCGGAAACAATCCATAGCATGAAGGATGCTGGGGATTTCAAAGGGGTCGTCTTTACCCACGTGGACAAAGACATGCATCCCGAGGTCGCTCAACAAGTGATGCAGGGAAATACGCTGCCGCAGCTTGTTGTGTTTTGCGAGGGAGACAAAGGGTGGAAGCGATTTTCACTTACGGGCATGCAGAGCGAACGGCGAGTAAAAGAACTGCTTCGCAAAGCATCCGAAGCGCTTCCTTTGCGGCGATAGGTTGTACACGATTTACAAAGTGAGTGCCATCGTTTAACCCCGTTAAACGGGGTTGAACGGGGTTAAACGAAGGAGGTACGTAGGTTGTTGGCCTCAAATACTCTTTCACGATCAGGTTCTCCACGTTAAAACCGACAACATGAAGTCGCACTAGAACGCGTTGGCGGTAGAAAAGGTGGGAAATGGGGTCCAGTAACATGAGTTTGTTGAGCTCTTTCGGCGGAATCGTTCGGGAAGACCAATCGCTTGCTCCGTTTACTTGGCTTCAAATTGGAGGACCGACCCGATATTTAGTCGAGCCCAATGACCAGCAGCAGCTTTTGGCGGTTGTACAAATCTGTTCGTCGGCAGCCATTCCCATGAGGGTAATCGGGGGCGGATCCAATCTTTTAATTCGCGAGACCGGATTTGACGGTGCGACATTTAGTTTGACCTCTCCAGCGTTCGGCCAGATGAGACGGTTCGACGATTCTATTGTTTGTGGAGCCGGAGCAAAGTTATCACATTTGATAGCGTTTAGCGTGGGAGCTGGACTTGGTGGTTTGGATCATCTCGTCGGTATTCCTGGCACTGTGGGTGGCGCCTTGCGTGGAAATGCTGGCACGGACGATGGCGACATTGGACAAGTTGTTCAGTCGGCCAGACTGATGACCAAGGGGGGACAAGTTGTGGAGGTAAGCGGCAAGCAATTGGCCTTTTCCCACCGTGTTAGCAGTTTGGATGAATTGGTTATTTTGGAAGCAACATTTTGCCTTGAGCCAGGTGACATTCGAAGCTTGACAAAGCGTGAACAAACATTCTGGATAGTTAAGCGAAGTAAACAGCCTAGTTTTCCTGAGCGCGCGGCCATCGCATTCGTTGACCCAGATGGCTACAAGGCATCAGAGTTATTGCACCAATCAGGTTTCAGCGGTGCGATTGAAGGCGCGGTGCGGCTCAGCTCAAGCTACCCAAACTACCTAATCGCCAATGAGGGAGCCACATGCACGCAGGTATTAAAATTGGCGGAACGAGTCATTGACGGTGTTCGCGACAGGACAGGAGTGCAATTGCAATTGCATCTTCAGATTTGGTAAGTTCACGGTCAAACGCCAGACTTTGGCAAGAACGATTAACGAAATATCGCAATATTATCGGGGCGAGAGAAACCGAATGGCTTCAGCGGAAGTGAATTCGCAACCGCGGCAACAACCCATTTTCTGGAATCATTTGGTTTTGTGGATTCGATCGATTCCACGGGCTGCGATTTTGAGCATGGTTGGGCCCTCGTTGCTTTGTGTAATCGGTTATTTCGGCTGGCTTTACTATGGTGCTCATAATCTTGATATGGCCTACTATGGGCTAAAGAAAGAGAACATCCACATAACTGATCAGCCGCCGTGGCTAAAGAAAACTAATGTACTAGACGAAGTTTTCGAAGGGGGTGCGCTGGCTCGACAATCGTTGCTTGACTCCAAGACCGCGGGGTATTTGGCTAGTGTATTTGATGCACATCCCTGCGTACGTAAGGCCCACCGGGTTGAGAGGTTGGCAGGTGGGGTCAAAATCGATCTTGAATACCGTATGCCTGTTGCAATGGTCGCGCTTCAAAGGGCAGTCGGCGACGGTCGGCCCCTGTTTTTACCTGTAGATGCAGATGGCGTCTTACTGGATTCTGAAAACTTCGCTAGAGACGATGTCCCCCGCTATATTGCTATCTATGCAAGTGGTGCATCTGTAGAAACGAATGCGATGAAAGGCAAACGGTTTGGCGATCCTCGCGTTGAGGAAGCTGCTCGCCTCTGCGGTTTTCTTACCCGAATGAGAGAAGCCGTTAAAATCTCAAGTGTGCAGGTTTACCCTAGGAATCCATCAGCAAAAACCAAGTGGTTGCTAGAGATACATACCATTGGAGGTCCAAAATTCTTGTGGGGAAGCTGTCCAGGATTGGAGGGAGCCGGAGAGCCGCTCGCCCAAGCAAAGCTGAATCAGCTTCTGGCTGCAGCGGCTGACAGCCAACAATGGATGCAAGAGGAAATTGATTTGTCGCACTCTCTGACCGTAAAATAATCTCAATGTTGGTTGATTAGACCGCTCGGCGAAGCACTAGTGCGGCACCACGAAACCGTTAGAATTCGTGGGCTAAATCGCACTTGTCCATCTTCCCTTGGAAAGCCGCTCGGTATGAACGAAGAAACGATTCTACGTATTCAGTCAACATACGGAATCGAAAACTGGTCGGCTGGCTATTTCGATGTCAACAATGACGGCAACATCATTGCTCGGCCGAGCGCGCAGGATTCTCGCAATGTCGACCTAAAGCATCTGGTCGACCACTTGGTCAAAGAAAAAAAGTTGCAACTTCCGATCCTGCTGCGATTCCCACAGATCTTGACGAATCAATTGCGAATCCTGACGGGAGCTTATCGGGATGCGGTAGAACAATTCGGTTACCAAGGCAAGCACTACCCCGTATTCCCTATGAAAGTGAATCCACGACGGGAGGTGGTCGAAGAGTTTTTAAAGGAGAGCGATCGTTGCAGAGTGGGGCTCGAATGCGGCTCGAAAGCGGAGCTCTATGCTGCCGTTGCTCAGGAGCAGACCGCCGAATCATTGCTGATTTGCAACGGTTTTAAGGACGAAGCGTTTTGTCGACTGGCTTCGCTCGCAGTGCAATCCGGTAAGCGTGTGGTAATCGTCGTAGAGAAGTTGAATGAATTGAAGATGCTGTTGCGTGTGGCCAATGAAACAGGCGTCTGTCCATGGATCGGTCTGCGAGCAAAACTTTACACTCGGGGTTCTGGCAAGTGGGCGAGTTCGGGTGGCGACTCGGCCAAGTTCGGGCTGACAACTTCAGAAATCATCCAATGCGTTCGATTGTTGCGTGAAAACAAAAAGGAGCAGTATTTGAAATTGCTCCATTTCCATATTGGCTCGCAGATCACCGACATCAAGCGTGTGAAGAATGCCATGAAGGAAGCGGCTCGCGTCTACTCGAAAATCCATCAGCTAGGATTGCCGGTCGACTTCTTGGATATCGGTGGAGGATTGGGGGTCGACTACGATGGTTCGAAAACCCGCTTCGAGTCCTCAATGAATTACACGGTCCAAGAGTTTGCGAACGATGTCGTATACACGGTTCAGACTGTTTGCGACGAGGAGAATGTTCCGCACCCCAATTTAGTCACCGAGAGTGGTCGCATGATGACCGCCTACCATACGGTCTTGGTCGTTTCGATACGAGAAGAAATTGAGACCTTTGCGGATGACCAACCCGAGGTTTCAATCGACGCAGACGATCCGCAAGTGATCACCGAGCTCAAAGGACTTTGCGATGACATCAATGGGAAAAACTACTTCGAGTACTACCATGATGCCGTCGAGTTAAAGGACGAGCTGCACACTCAATTTAACTTAGGATTGATTTCGCTAGAGGATCGGGCGAAGGGTGAGGTGCTGTATTGGGAAGTGTGCGCGAGGGCGCTTCGCGAAGCCGAGCAATCGCGAACTCCGAACGAAGAATTTGAGGATGTAAAGCGTGTGCTAGCCGCGAAATACCTATGCAACTTTTCGTTGTTTCGATCCGCCCCCGACTCCTGGGCGATTGGCCAGCTATTTCCCGTCATTCCGCTGCACCGTTTGCAGGAAGCCAAAGTTGACTTTGCAACTTTAGTCGATGTGACTTGTGATTCGGACGGAAAAATTGATAAGTTCGTCGATTTGAAAGATGTCAAGGAAACGCTTGAATTGCCAGAGTGGCGAGAGAACGAGGACTACTACTTAGGTCTTTTCTTGCTGGGTGCCTATCAGGAGGTAATGGGTTCGTACCACAACTTGTTTGGGCTACCGAACGAGGCACAAATCTTCATGGAGTCCGACGGTAGATTTCATGTTTCAAAAATTGTGCCAGGCAGTCGTATCCAAGATATGGTTTCCTTTGCCCGATACGATGTTCCGCACTTGCAAGAAGCATTCAGTAAACGCATTAGGTCTGCGATCGAGGCGGGCTCCTGCCCAGCAGAAAAAGGGGACTTGCTAATCAAGCAATATGTGCAGGCAGCCCTGTGGACCACTTACTTGGAATAGCGTATGCCTATGGCCTTGCAGCCTGTGGTTGAATGGGGCAATTCCGATGGAATAATCCAATCTGGCCATCTCCAAAAGCGGATGCTGTGGCTATGATAAAAGTGACTTTCAATTTAGGCATGGCCATCTACCAACGCTTTTCTTTTTCGGATCTTTTCGTTTATGGACAAAACCGCCCTCTTGAATTTTGTCAGCAACGCTTGTTATGTTGCACTTGCTGTCGTAGCCCTTTGGGGGATTTATTTCGTCGTGTTGGTGATAACGAGGATTGGAAGCAAACGATTCAAGACCGAGGAGGCTCAGGATTCATTTCTCGATTCGATTGAGCCCGATTTGAAACGCGGAGATTTCGACGCGGTAATAAGTGCCTGCGAGGGGGACATTAGAGCATTACCGATGATGCTGGTCTTCGCTTGCAAGAATCGTATTTTTGGCTTCAACAAAGTGCGTCAATTAACGCTGGATCGATTCCAGCGAGACGTTATCTCGGATCTGGACTACAGTATTGCATGGATTGTCACCGTTATTAAGACCGCCCCGATGCTTGGGCTATTCGGAACAGTCATGGGGATGATGGGGGCGTTTGGCAAATTGAATTCTGCGGCAAACATGAATCCCCAGGACCTTGCAGGCGACATCCGAACGGCCCTGGAAACGACAGCGATTGGTCTGACGATTGCTGTTCCTTTGGTGATGGCGATGGCCAGTATTAGCAATCGAATCCAGCATATGCAAGATTTGGTTGCCTCCGGTTTGACGAGGGTACTCGAAGCTTACAAAGTGGGGCTTGCTCGAGACGAACAACGACGATCGCGGCAAAGTATCTAATGGCCCAGAAAGCAGGTTCATTATGATCGATGAAACCTTCGAACCAGTTCCTTTGTCGGCTGATCTTGCGGAAGATATAGACCTTGAACCGGTCTCCTTGGGCAAGCGTCCGCCTTTGGACGCAGAAATGGACATCACGCCGATGATCGATATGGTGTTCCTTTTGCTCATTTTTTTCATCCTTACGTCAAAGATGACGGCAGAAAAGTCCTATACCGTTCCACCAGCGAAAAATGGAAGCGCGGTGGTCATCAAAAACTGTGTCTCGATATTGGTTAGTCGAGGTTCGGGAAGCACACCGATTGTGGCCCGGGGAGACGGCACGACTTTTTCCGACGACCCTGAATTGCAAGCTGCCGAAATTGCGGAATACATCCAGCGTGAATTGGATTCAGGCCGACGAAGCGAAGTCTTGGTTCGAGCCGAGGGCAATGTGACTTCCGGGCAGATGAAAAAGGTAAAGCAAGCCATCGCCGAGGTGCTCGAAGAAGGCAAGATGATTAATATCGCCGTGTCGGAGGCGAGTTAAATGTCGCTACGTGTTCAATGCCAGAACTGCAGTTCAAGCCATTCGGTAAATAAGCGATTGCTGGGGCGTTCGATGCGTTGCCCCGTTTGCGATGCGACTATCGAAGTTCCGGCGGATTTGAAAAGCGTTTCGAATGGCAAAGGGGAGCAGGAGGTTTTCGTTGTAGAAGTGATCTCACCAACCGATACGGATTTCGTTGACGCTGAACCGGTTGAGGTCGAGCCGATATCGGTCGCTGATTCCTTGAATCCCAACGGTTCAAAGTCCTCAAAAAGAACCTCCAAAAAACGGGCCTCGAAACAAATTAAACAAGAAGATGAGGAAGAGTTGGGTGAGGTCGAGTTCGCAAAACGCGAGCTTCCTAAAGACGATATGGACATGACGCCTATGGTGGATGTTACTTTCCTACTACTGATCTTCTTTATGATTACCGCTTCGTTTTCCAGCGAAAAGGTTCTTGAAGAGCCGCCGCCTTTGTCAGATAGAGCCAGCACCAACGCGAGGGAAGAACCTGACAAAATCCTAGATACCGTGCGAGTTCAAATCGATGAGTTCAATGCATACACCATCATTTTGCCGGGCGGCGAAGATCATCCGGCGAG
Source organism: Pirellula sp. (assembly GCA_043757445.1). GTDB lineage: Bacteria > Planctomycetota > Planctomycetia > Pirellulales > Pirellulaceae > JBKCUI01. The sequence goes on from JAYVPJ010000036.1 coordinate 112,605, forward strand.
CAGCAAGCAAGATTTGTTGATAGCCCTGGGTGAAGCTCGCAAAGAATTGATAACCGGAGCTAACGACGACTCGCTGAAGCTGGCGATCGAAGCGCATACCGAATCCATTCATGTGGCGGTTGTCGCAGCCATAGATGCAGGGCGAGAAAAAGGTTTCAGTAGTATCCAAGTGACCGTGGTCGAGGAGTTTGATTAATCGATGGCAGCGTCGCAATTTATAGCCCTGTTGGAGAGTCGAGGTCTGCTCGACCCTGAAATCATCGTTGAGCTCCATAAACAGGTCGAGCAGTCGAAAGTCCGTGTCACTCCGGAAGCAATTGCAAAGCTGCTGGTCGAAAACGGGCAACTGACCCGTTTTCAAGCAACGAAATTGGTCACCGAACTCAATGAATCGCTCGGCAGTGCTAAGGCGGACCCATCCGCAGCTTTACGCGGTGGACGTCCGATAGATATAGCACCTGCCACAGAACATGATTCGGTCGATGATTTGCTGCCAGCGGACCTGGTGGAAGAAACAGATGCGGTGGAATCTGTCGAGGTTATGGAGGTTATGGAAGACGATGTCGAGGTGGTTCATGCCCCAATGCGTGAACCGACTGTTCGAACAAGAAGTGTGAACACAGACTTCGATGATATTCCAAGACGGGTGGTGCGAGACACAATCGTCAAGAAGAAGAGCGCTTGGGAATCCTTTCGGATCATTGGCTATGGATTTTTGGTGCTTTTGCTGATCATCATTTTTGTACCTTTGGTCGGTTGGTTCCTGAAAGGGTCCGCAGATGAAGCGTTTACGCAAGCTGAGACTGCTTACAAGTCTCAAGACTATGAACGGGCAAGCAAGAGCTTCAATGACTTCGCAAAGAATTTTTCAAATGACGAGCGAGTGAGTCCGTCTCGCGTGTTTTCCGCGTTGGCACGTGTCCGCCTAGATGCCGAGAAATTAGCCGATCCAGCGGTTGCGCTGAAATCCTGCCAAGATATCCTCCCGACCATCGCAAATGAAGCAGCGCTAGGAAAACTTAGAGGAGATGTAACGGATGTTCTGCTGCGAATTGCCGAAAAGTTTGTGGTGAAAACGGAGAACACTCCTTCGATCTCCGATCGCAAGGCCTTGATCGAGAAGATGAATCAACAATTGGAACTCATTCGAGACCCGAGGTATGTTGGCACTCTGGAACGGACCCAAAACGAACTGCGAATCAAGACGATCGAGGAAAACCAGAATCGATTGGTGCGTGACATTCAGCGTGGCGAGGAATTGACTGCGACCATCACCCAAATGACAAAGTCCGTCGAAGCAAAGAATGTTTCAATGACTTATGAATTACGAAGAAAGCTCTTGCGAAAATACCCTCAACTGGAGTCGGATTCCAAAATTGGTGAATTGCTTAATCAGGCTACCAACCAGCAACAAGAACTGGTGGTCGCCGCCACAAAATTGCCGACTACCAGCACCGAGGCGGAACCCGTCACGGGTATGATGAGCGCACTGTTGGTCAGTCGTAAAGCCAGTGCCCTCAATAGCCTGGGCTCGGCTGTTTTCTTGCGGTGCAAGGGATCGGTTTGGGCAATGAACGCGGCGTCTGGGCAAGTTCTTTGGAGGAAGCATATTGCAGGTGATTGGTCAGGCGAACCAATGCGGATTACGCCAGTTGCGGACAGTGACGTTTTGGTTTCCATTCCTGAACAAGGAAAGCTTCGAAGGCTAGCTTCGACCGATGGTGCACTGGTATGGGAGGCCAAATTCTCTGGCCGAATCCTTGAGCCCTCAATGGATGGCGATGATATTTTTGTAACGACAATTGCCGGCGACGTTTTTTGTTTGGACGCAACCACCGGGCATTCGCGATGGGGAAAAAAAATTCCTCAGGCTATCGATGTCGGCGTGGGTGGAGCTTTTGACAAGAAGAAGCGATATGTTTTAGGCAACCACTCCAATCTCTATGTTCTGTCCCGAACCAGTGGCAAGTGCGAAGAAGTTGAATATATAGGCCATGCCAACTCATCTATCGCTGTACCGCCGATCTGGATCCAAAACCAATTGATTCTGTTTGAGAATGAGGGGCCGGATTACTGTAGGATGCGGTTGTTTCAAACCAACGACGAAGGACTCGATATTCAAGCTAGTTCAACGTCGCTCCGATTCCGTGGTCATGTGGTGATCCCGCCTCAGGTAGATCGTCGACGACTGGCGGTCGTGACCAATTTGGGCGAAGTCGCGATTTTGGAAGTGGATGCTCTCAATTCAAAGGACAAGGTATTCAAACACGTCAATCTGGTTGAAAACGAAACAGTGCCAAAGTTGACTTGGCCATTGATGGTCGAAAACGATTTATTGTTAGCCTCGACCAGACTTGCACTTTACCAAGTTCCCTCCACTTCCCAAAAACTCAATCAAAAATGGTTAAAGGATGACGGGGACCAATTCACCTCAAAGCCGATGAAGTCAGATGACTACGTTATTCATTCGAGGGTGGTACGTGGAAATCTTGGTGTCCGCGTGACAGCCATCACGCTCAAGACAGGTGATGTCGCTTGGGAAACCGATATCGGTGTGCCTGTCACTTCCCTTTCGGCGGACGGTAAAGGTTTTTTGGCCATCACCTCGCAAGCAGCTGCTTATTCCTTAGATGCCAAATCCTTTTCCGATAAAACCCCTGTTGGACCAGTTGAAAATCTTGGTCGAAATCAACGTACCATGATGTTTACCGTTCCGCTCCAATTGAAGGATTCTCGGGTCGTCATTCTCAATCAATTGCAGGGAAATCAAATGCTATTGGTCGATCCTTCGCGCCGCACGGAAAAACCGACCAAGATGTTGCCCTTAGATTTAGGCGATGCCTTTCCAAGTAGCGAACCGGTAGCAATCGGTAAAGGTAGTATCATCGTACCACTCAGCAATGGTCAGGTTGCTATGATCGATCCGGATAAGGGTAAGAAGATTGGTTCGCCATTCCAACCCTCCGTTCAGGCCGGTGAAAGACCCAAATGGTTGAACCCGGTAGTCCTCTCTGATAACCAAACGGTTATTGTCGCGGATCAACAACACTACATGTACAAATTATCGACGGGCATACAGTTGCGAAGTATTACTTCTCAAACGCTTGAAAAACCCCTCAAAGGGAGGCTGTCGGTTATCAAAGATGCCATCGTTGGTGTTTCTGGCGGCGCGTCAGGTGACCAATTGGACTTTTACGAATCCGCAGAGCTCAAGCGATTTACATCCGTTCCTGTCGAAGGCCGCTTTACTTGGGGGCCCTATACGTTGAACAGCGAATCGAAGAGCTACCTGCTGGCTCTGAGCGATATTGACGGATTGGTTGCATGCGATGAGACAGGCAAGCTACTTTGGACCAAGTCATTGGGGAAAACGGTTCTAGTCGGGACACCGAGTTTAGTCGATTCGGACTGTTTGTTGGCATCAACTAGCGGCGAATTGATTCGCATTTCTCTTGCAGACGGTAATGTCGCGGCCCGAGTACAGGTGGGCGAACCGATTTGTGGTCCGCCGCTCGTACTATCGAAAGGCTTGCTCATCCCAGGTGATGAAGGCATCGTCATGACTGTACCAATCCCTACAGCTTCCAACGACAATTCAGGTGCAAGTCGATGACGAGACTTTGCAATCGCGTTGCCGATGTTGCTTGGGTCGGCCCCGATGCTGGCAGCATCCGCCACGATGAATCGCTCATTCTTCGAGCGTCCCGAACTCAGATTTGTTTGTGCCTGCTTTTAATGACAACGCTCGGTGCCAGAGCACAGGCACAACAAGACAAACTCTTGGACGAGATTGGCGTCGCTGGTTCAGTTCTCGACGAAGCTCCCTTCGACATTATCACGATGAAAAAGGATGAACAAGGTAAAGTCAGAAGCGTCAAGGTAAACCCGATCGAGTTTCCTAGTCGCAAGGTCCCTCAGTCCCCTAAAGATACAGAACGATTTCGCGTCACCTTTCCTCTGTTTCCGGATCGCACTTACGAGATCCTTTGGCGGGACATCGAAAAGGTCATTCTTTTTGAAGAGTTGGTTTTGCAGCAGGCCACAAGCCTACTTGAGCAAAAGAAGTTTAGCGAAGCCTTCGAGCACTTGGACTTCTTGCTAAGGAACTACCCTCAAACCCAAGGACTTGCCAAGCTTCGTCGCGACTTTCTATTTCGTAGCGCGACTGAAATGATGGGGCAACGCCAATTACCCCATGCGCTTGGAGTCCTTGAAGAGTTTCAGCGAATGTTCCCTGACGATCGCGACAAGGATAGTATTCGCAATGCAATATCCAACGTTTCGAGCAAACTGATCGAGTCCTATTTTGCCGTCAATGATCTTGCGACAGCACGAGCCATGATCATCCGCTTGGAAAAAGACTACAAGGATCCGCTTCCGGTGGTTGCCAAGTGGCGAGGGAAATTCCTTGAGTTGGCCATTAGCTTCCGAGAAAAGGCAATACGTGAACGGGACGCGGGTGACTATGGCAAAGCCAGGCAAGAAGCCTTGAGGATGCTAGCGATTGAACCTGACATCGAGGGAGGAAAGCAACTCCTCAATGAACTGATCTTGGCATATCCCATGGTACGCGTGGGTGTCTTTCAGATGTCGGATAAACCGGATACTGCGTCGTTAGCAGACTGGCCCTCGTACCGGTTTGGACAATTGGTTTCGCGCCCACTTTTTGAATTCCTGAACACTAGTCCTGCTGGCGGGAAATACCGATTTCGATATGGCTCCTTTCAACATAGCGATGACCAAACGGAATTCGACTTGATGATTCAGAATCCTGGAAAAGATGGTGTGCCAGATAGTCTTGCTCTGTCTCAGGCATTTCTCGATCGAGCGACGGTAGGCAATTCTAATTATGCTCCAGCCTGGGCAGCGATCATCGACCGAATATCTGTCTTTGGGCCAGAGCGATTGAAACTGAAACTACGCCGGCCACACGTTTTGCCCGAAGCTTTCCTTCAGTGGGAGCTAAAAAACAATAGTGATCAAGCCGCGCGGTCACTCTATCGACTGAAGTCCAGCGAACCCGGACTGAAACGATTTGACTGGGCTGACACCAAACGGATTGTGGATTACCAACCCAAAGAGATTCAGGAGATACTGTATTCCGATCCCCAAAAAGCCATAGCGGATTTGGTAAGGGGCGACATCGAAATGATCGACAGGCTTTTTCCTGCCGATGCATTTCAACTCCGAAACGTCGCTAGCGTCATAACGGATCAATATGCATTACCGATGGTTCATATGCTAATACCCCGATCCAAAAACGCCTATATGGATGATAGAGAGTTTCGTCGAGCTTTGCTTTACGCTATCAATCGTGAAGGAATTTTGAATGGTGAGATTTTAGGCAGTACCAGTTCCGATGTAAGCAAAGTAATCAGTGGCCCATTTCCATTGGGAGTTAGCGAGGCAGATCCGATCGCTTATGCATATAACAAGAGCATCGAAAACTTCCCCTACGATCCACAACTGGCCAAGGTTTTGATGATGCTCACCATTTCAAAACTCAAAAATCAGGCCGAGAAAAGACAGGAAGTTTTCGCCCCAATTCCCACGCTCAAGCTGGGAGTTCCTGACTATGAGTTTGCAAAGGTCGCTGGGCAAGCGATCGTGCAAGCGTGGAAGTTGATCGATGTTCCCGCCGAACTGGTTGTGCTACAGACTACGCCAAGCCAGAACGAAAGTTCCGAACTGGACTTCCTTTATGTTTCGGCGGCTGTCTGGGAACCAGCAACCGACGCTGAACGTCTATTCGGCATTGGCGGTCCTGCACAATCCAACAACCAATATATTGCGTATGCCCTAGGACAGCTAAGCGTCGCAAGAAATTGGCGTGAAGTTCGACAGGGTTGCCATGATTTACACGCGCTGGTCGCAGCCCATTTGCCAATCTTGCCACTATGGCAAGTAAACGAAACATTTGCCTACCGAAGAGACTTACTCGGAATCGTCAAGAAGCCGACTGGATTGTATCAAGATGTCCAGAAGTGGAGGCTTCAAGCACGATGACACAACAACCTCGGTTACGAACATCGCGACCTTTCCTTTTAAGACTATTGCTATCGATCGTTTCAATGTTCGGTTTTGAGATTGGAAGTCTCTCGGCACAGGAGATTTGGGAATATTCGCCGTATAAAGTAAAAGTATGGCTAAGCGTCTCTCCAACATTGTCCCTTAGCGCAGAGTCTGAAAGTGAAATCCACCGGCAGATTGCAGAGTACGCAGAGATTCATTTTGGTCCGACATGGTCCATTCAGGTGGAAACTACACCGGAAGCTTTGTTCGGGTCAGTTCTCTATCGCTTGGATGAGCTAACAGTCGAACAATTGCTCGCCCGCGAGCTGCTTTTGGTTGTTGGCAAATCGGAAGAAGCGAAAGAAGCATTCCTCAAAATCAACCCGCCCCTGCCAAAGCGGGACGTGGATTCCAAAGCGCTACCCAAGAAGATGAGCAAAGCGGAAATGGAACTCCAAGCTGACCTTGAGTCTCGGTCCGCCAGCTTGCAAAGTGTACGGACCTTTGAATCAGCAATTGGACGCATAAAACACGTTGCCATACAGCCCCTGCAATATTCCGCGATGCAACGGGACATTCTCCCGTTCCTTGGGAAAAAGCAATGGTCCGATTTCAAAGAGATCGTCCAGCCATTCCCTGGAAGCAGCGACGACTTGCAAAAGAAACTGGCCTCTGGAGAAATCACAGCCGCTCTGATTCAACGAATGGATCTCGAGAAATACAAGAAGGTCTCACGACAGATTCCCTCCCGTTTGCCATGGCAACCAGAAGCGTTGCTCCGAGACAACGATAAAGTTTTCCTTGCATCCGTCGATAAGGTCGGCGAAGCTATTCGGATCCAAGTCAAGGAACTCGACTCGTTTGTTCGACGAATGAGCGAAATCGCATCGACCGAAGTGGTCTATAAACACCAGGTCCCACGGGCTATCGCTGAACTCGCGAAAGAAGCCTTCTCGCCTATTGTGCGCATCGAAGAAACGGATTTCAAGACAGCCGTGTTGCGAGTTAAGGCTGCAGGCTTACTGACAAAGGAAGAGCATCCGATTCGTGTTCTCCCTGGCGACGTGCTAATGCCGATCGTTCGTCGAGACGATGCCAACGGCAATCCAACAGTCTTGCAAGCGATCCCGTTTACCTTCGTTGCAGTAACGGAAAGAATTGACAACGTATCAAGACTTTATGGCGCGATCTTTACGGCGAGTCGCGGATCGCTTTCCTCGGCTAAGAATCGGCGAACGCAGCGAGTTGGTCTCAAGATCAATCCTCGCCATCTCGAAACCAGTCTCAAACTGGCCGTGCAACGCGCACCTGGTAGCCCTGTCGTTGGCGCAGAAATTTACCGACGTACTCCGGGCAGTGAAGACCTGCAAATGGTTGGTAGAACCGACTGGCGAGGAATACTGCCGGTTGGAATCCATGAACTGCCAACCATTCAATACGATCCGCCAGAGGAGAGCAAAGTTGCAGCCATCGCCAATGCTCGCAAAATTGGAAGTGGACTCGTTGATCCACCCACATACAAGCTGAGCGAACCATCGGCTACCGTTTTATCGAACAACACCTCCAATCTAGAATCGCTCGCAAGAGTAAAGGAGGCGGGCAAGCAATCGAGTAATCCAGTCGCGGAATCAAGAAAAGAGGCTTCCACATCGGAAGATGCCGAACTAAGTACCTCAACGCCTGCAAAGAAGCCGAAAGGCTTTATCCAAATCAACCTCCCGCTGTATCTTTACTATGTCAAGAACGGCGAAACACTTCTGGCACGATTACCGATTGTAAACGGAGTCCGGCCGATCGAACAGGCCGACCTACCCGACGATCGACGTAGATTGGAAACCGAAGCGTTCCTAAAAGGCTTGCAAGGTGAAATCCTTGATGTAGTAATCCGCCGAAAGGTCTTGGAATCCCGTATCAAGCAAGAGATTCGAAAAAAAGATCTTGTGAAAGCCGAGAAATTGCTCGACGAACTAAAGCGAGTAAAATCATTTGAAAGGATGTCCGAGCAAGTGGAGGGTATACAGCGACGGGCTCTTTCCATCGATCGTGGCTCGATACTGACTGGAGTGATGAAGAAAATCAACTCGATGCTCGATACGACTCGCCAACTGATACAAAAGTACCTTCAGGATACTCTGGTGCGAACTCTAGAAAACGAAATCAACAGCTTAAAATGACCAAAACGGTATTGGACATCGGCAATTGCAATCCGGACCACAATGCGATCCAACGAATGCTAACTAGTCAATATGACGTCGTCGTTCTTCGGGCGCATCAGCTCAGCGATGCATTGCAGATCCTCAGTAAGACCAAAGTGGACCTTATCGTAATCAATCGCAAACTCGATATCGACTATAGCGACGGGATCGAACTATTGCGACACTTAAAACAAGACGAAGCATACAAATTCGTTCCTGCTATGATTATCACGAATTATCCCGAACAGCAGCTTGCTGCGGTAGCTGAGGGTGCAGAGTACGGTTTTGGAAAGTTACAGTACTCTGAACCAGCGACCCACGAACGCTTGACGCGCTTCCTCGAAAAAAAGACTGCCTAGCAACTCACAATGCGTGGCAAAGGAAAATGATGAACAAAAAGGACACTGACGAAATCGAAAAAGTGCGAGAGATTTTGCGCACCGCGGGCTTGAGAAGTACGCCTGCTCGTATTGCCGTTCTAATAGCGCTTCGCAAGGGGAGTAAGCCTCAGACGCACGCTGAGTTGTCCGACAAGCTTGTTCCGATCGGGTTCGACAAGGCTACGGTATTTAGAAACCTCAGCGATCTGACCGACGCAGAATTGGTTAGTCGAACCGAGTTGGGTGACCATGTTTGGCGATTCGAGATCCGCGATCCCTCCCACGACCGTAGCAGCCATCCTCACTTTGTTTGCGTTGAATGCGGAACGGTTTCCTGCATGGACGGAATTGGCCTGCCGGATGACAAAATGAGAAAGGCGCTCAACATTTCGCGCATCAGCGAGATCCTGGTCAAAGGACACTGCATGACCTGCGAGCCCATCACACCTTGACGGAACACGTTAGTGAACATAGCAAACAGCATCCTAAAATTGCTTAACGCTGACATCACACCCGCGAGGGCGTCTGTGCTCAAACGCCAGACGATTGATTCGCTTTCACCTGGACCGCTCCTAACAAACATCGCTCGATTGATCGAAGCAATCGGTACCGGCGTGCCAACAACCAGCTCTTACTTCGTTCTGCCGCAATGTATGCTCGCAGAGTTGAATGCATCGATGGTCGATCCATTGCAGCATGACTTGAAGCGTCCGCAGCTGCGCTCTTTTCCCACGCTCATGGGCTTGTTTATGTTGCTGAGAAGCACTGGATTGGCAATTGGTGCGGTTAAGCCCAAGCGATCTCTCCTGATCCGCTCGGTCATGTTGGCGCGATGGCAATTGTTAAATCCGACCGAACAGTATTTTACGTTGATGGCGTCTTGGTTGTATGACGCCACATGGGAAAGCGTCGGACAGCGAGGTCGCACGGACAGCGGGATGTCCTATGAAACTCGAGACACCTATTTGTTGCTCGACGATCGTATCACAACCCTCGGCCAAGACCGCTTCGGGTTGGTATACGGAGTCGAAAAGTCAGTGTCTATGGATCTGCTGCATCAATTCGGCTGGATTCGCATAACCTACGAAACAAAGTCGAAACCGGGCAGTACTGCAAACGTAAGGGAGATTCAGCGGACCGATTTTGGCGATGCGATGTTTGTCGCGATGCGTAAAGTCGATTCGACAAGAGAAGAAGCTACGCAAGCATTTCAAGCGACGTTGCAAAAATACTTTCCAAATTGGAAAGAGACTTTGACGCAACCAACAGCCGAGTATCGCGATGGTCGGCACACGTTCAAGGTTTCACTTGGGCAGACTTGGCGTCGAATCGTTGCGCCTGCGAATGTGGGACTCGAACAGCTAGCCGATGCAATCCTGGCAGCCTACCATTTTGATAACGAGCATCTGTACCAATTTGAATTGCGTGACTCAAAAGGATGCAGGATCGAGATCGTGGGGCCGCACATCAATGACGCTACTTGTTTCGCCGAGGAATTTCGAGTCGGCGACGTACCGATTTTGGTCGGCGATTCGATGATTTTCCATTACGATTTCCGAGAAGATTGGCAGTTCCAGATCACCCTCGAATCGGTGGATGGAATCGACGGCCGGAAAGCTAAGTCGTTAAAGGTCACGGGCAAGTCAGGCATCGCGCCCAAGCAGTACGATCGCGGTCAATGGTAGATCGAGCAGGCTACGATCGGTTCAACATTCTTGCGAATTGATTAACACGCGAAGCGGCGAGCAAAGAAATGTATCAAATTCCGACCCGCCATCATTAGCAAGAGGACCAGGGTTGGCAGTAATATCGAAAATGTTAGAGACGTCATGGATCAGTCCGATGCACAATCGATCCCGAAAAACCAAATCGAAGATTGCAAATGTTACCATTTAGTATCATCAAGAAAATCGCAGAAGAGCTTGATTCATTCCCGGACGAATGGACAGGGTATTTAAATCGAAGTACGGGCGAAGTGTATTTTCTGTCGGATGAAGATGCTGCCTTGTTCGAAGAAGACTCGGACGACGACTCACTGCCGCAATGGCAACGAGATGCATTGCCAAAAATTCGTGAGGTGCTTGAGGGTCGACGAGGAATCGAGGAACGATGGTTTCAATTTAAGAGCGAGGCTATGGAACAAATTGTGGTTGGCTGGCTGGATGCACAGCAAATCCCTTACTCAACTGAATAAATGGCCTAGCAACCGAAGGGGGAGGAGTTGAGGTATGTCCAAAAGTTCCCTAGATATTCAATGGCCGCGGCCTGCTTCTGCTGAAAGCCGCTTAGCGTTCACGTGGGTAAGACTCTTTATTTGCATTGCGACAATTGGAGTGTTCTTGCCGTTGCTATTGCCAGCAACGCGCCGGGCTAGACCCGCTGCTCATCGAATGCAGTGCTCCAACAATCTAAAGCAGATCGGCTTAGCGCTGCTTAGCTACGAAAGCACCTATCGGCGATTGCCGCCGGCATACACGGTACATTGGATGAGTCCGCGAGATGCAGACGAAGCCATGTTCCTTGCCTCCGACGAAAATCCAAATACAGCACACACGGGAGGCCGCACGGCTTGCTTTGGCGACGGCAGCGTTCGATTTCTTTCGTCACGAGTGTCGCCGAAAATCCTCCGCGGGTTCATCACCATTGATGGTGGGGAACTTGATGGTTTGGCCGACTATTGAGGATGGCGAATCTGAGCTATTGTGCAGCGAAGATGGTTCTGAGGAATACTGACGCTGGCAGCGTCATCCACGTGGAGGACGCTGCCAGCGTCCTTTTGCTCTCCTATCGCAATAGTCGTAGAATTCTAGTCAGAAAAGTGGCACAATCCAAGCAACCCAGGCTGCAAGCGGATATGTCAAAACGGAATCTGCATCTATTATTGTTGCCGCTCCTGATATGAGGCGCAGCACTACAGCCGAACATAGCATGACAAAACAACGGGTCATCCAATAGCGATGATTAATGAAATTTCGTTTTCGTTCTCGTGCTCGTCGCCAACCCATGGCTACACAATAGCCAGTCGACAGACTAAGCAATGCCACAGTAGAAAATGCGATTCGATCGTATCGGCTCATCTTGCCACTTTTGAACTCAAGCTGACTACGTCATCGTACATTGCTTGCTACTTGTCACGCGTGTTGACTAGGCAATGCGGGCACGAGCGATACAAGTTGTCGAGCTAGACTCGAGTTCAGTTGCACGTCTGAAAAACTCAATTGCCTGACTTTAAGCAACGAATCGAATTCGGTTCCGGCACTGTTACAATACATTCGCGGCGGAGACTGCCGAGCCACATGGGCATTAGCCCGAGAATCGAAGTTGTTCAAAAAACGTGAGAGTACTTTATGCTGTATTTGGCGAAAATATTTATCGCTGTGGTTGTCTTTACGTTGGTCGCAGAACTGTCCAAAAACTCTCCCAGGTGGGGAGGGCTGATCAGCGCCATACCCTGGATCACATTGCTTGTGATTATCACTCGTCACCAAATGGACCATGCCTCCTCGGTCGAATTGGTCGACTACTTGATGGCAACCTTTTGGTTCATCTTGCCGACACTATTGTTCATTGCATTGATGGCAGGTATGCTCCAACGCGGAACGAGTTTCTATATTGCATTGACGGCCTCGATCGCCGCCGCAGCTATTGCAAACGGACTCGTAGGGTATGGTCTTGTCGCGGCTGCCAAGTAAGAGACATTGACTCACATGCAAACGCCAACCGATGAACAAAGACTTGCTGTCCGACAACGACCTAGCGGACCAGCCATGATGTACCAAAGTTGGACCGATTTACTTTTTTTGCATTGGCGTATCGATCCTGATATTATTCAAGTCGTACTGCCTGCAGGCTTGTATGTAGACTGCTTTAAGGGAGACGCATTCGTAGGCGTCGTTCCCTTTTTCATGAAGAATATTCGATTTCGTGGGACTCCCGCAGTGCCATGGATCTCGAATTTTATGGAGCTTAATTTGAGAACGTATGTGCATGATCATGCAGGCAGGCCCGGCGTCTGGTTCTTGTCGCTCGATTGCAATCAACCCTTGGCAGTCTGGGCCGCCCGTACCCTTTTTCATTTGCCGTATCAACATGCCTCCATGCGTGCTACCAGTCAGAACGGTTCGTTGATCGATTATCGTTCGCAGCGGTTGTCTAGAGGCAGTGGTAATGAGAAGAGTCGGTTCCATTACTCGTATGCGAACGAAGTCTCGTTTGCTCAACCGGGGACGCTCGACTTCTTTTTAGCAGAGCGTTACTTGCTGTTTTCCGTGAACGGTCGGCAGCAGATTTCCAGCGGGCAGGTGCACCATACTCCCTATCCACTTTGTGAGGTGGATATGCAAATAGCCGAAACAGACTTGTTCGAACTAAATGGGCTGCCAAAGATACAACGGCCGTTCGACCATGCGATTGGTTCGCGCGGCGTTGACGTTGAGGTATTCCCACTGGTGAAAACGCAAAATGGACCTCAGAACTTCTAGAGTTCTGCGGTCCATTTCCAGCGATGCTTTGCAGTTCAGATCTGCCTCTCCGAGGCGGATTTCTTCGTCTCAGAGAGACGAAGCTACGTGAAAAGAACAACAACCAGGATGTGCCGTGACACGACTAGCTTGCAGTTCCAAGCTGATTCGCAACGTTGGTAAACGTGCTGCTTGCATTCTTGCCGATACTTGTAACAGCTGTTAAGCAAACGACGATAATGAGCGACAGCATGACCGCGTATTCAACAGCGGTTGGTCCATCTTCACTCTTCAAAAAGCGTTTCAATTTCATGGCGAAATTCTTCATGGGGTTACCCTCCAACAGGTATATCGGCTGTCTGCCGAACGTGATGAACAAAATAAACTCCCACGAAATCCATCCAATTTCATCGCCATGATTTCAGATAACTCCGGGGCACTCTTGCTGCGTCAACAGCAGGCATTCCTTTCGCAGGTCCGCCTATAAAAGTTAGGTTACAAGAAGAGTCAGTCAAACTTCGAGGGGGGAAATGCTAGGTAATAGCCCCATAATTACCCGAGTCCCTGCTGCTCGATGCGACTTTGCGTGACGAAAATACCGGTTGCGCGGATTAATCAAACAACTGAGCCCAGAAGCTCAAGTAAGTATTTCATGAATGACGTTACCATAGTCCATTTCCAAACGTTTCCGCCCAGGGATTTCCATGAGCCGCGGGTCTAAGCCGAGCAAATGGTAAATGGTTGCATGCAAATCGGTGACATAATGCGGATGTTCAATGGCATGAAAGCCCAACTCGTCCGTTGCCCCGTGGATACCTGGTCGAATCCCCGCCCCGGCAAGCCAAATCGAAAAGCCGTGTGGATGATGATCGCGGCCCGTTGCAGACTTGTTGAACATGCCAAATTCCACCCCAGGGGTCCTGCCAAACTCGGTCGTAAAGACAACGATCGTGTCCTCCATCAGGCCGCGGCGTTTCAAATCCTTTAGCAGGGCAGCCACCGGCTGATCAATTCGCTCGCACGACCGCGAATGATTCTTTTGTAGATCGCTGTGCGAATCCCACTCACCGTAGTCGCTCAGATAGACAAGCGTATATCGGACTCCACGTTCGGCAAGTCGCCGTGCTGCTAGGCATCTCTGACCGTAAACGGCAGTGGTTGGATTGTCGATACCATAGAGCTTTTGAGTCTCTTGCGTTTCGTCAGTCAGGTCGAGCGCTTCGGGTACCGACTGCTGCATGCGGAAGGCTAGTTCATACGAATGGATGCGTGCCTGTAATTGGGAATCGTTTGGAAACTCAGCGGCAGCTAACCGGTTTAGTTGCTGCAAAAACTCAAACTCGCCTCGCTGTTCGATCTCGCTGATGTCCGATGCACGTCGACCAAACGCGAGCGGATTGGCCGGATCAAGGTGTAGTTGCACGCCGCCATAGGTTGGGCCAAGATAGTGCGCGTCGAAGTTTTCCTTGACGCGAGGATCCTTGAACTCTCCGAGAAAGACAAACTGTGGCATGTTCTCGTTCAATGTGCCTAGTCCATAGTTGATCCAAGACCCGATTACCGGCTCGGGTGAATCCAATTTGTGACGCCCAGTGTGCATCTGAAACTCAGCCGCATGATCGTTGTCCGTAGTCCACATCGAACGAACCACCGCCAAGTCGTCGGCACAACTCGCTAGGTGCGGTAGCCAATCGCTGACTTCAAGCCCGATTTCACCGTGCTTCTTGAAGCCTACTTGCAACGGGAAAATCTTCGAGTGCAATTCTCGCTCAATCCCAACCACCGATCGAGAGCGTTCAAGATACATGGGTTGCTTTTGGGGATTTGCAAGACTGGTTTCATCATAGGTCTTCCCACTCATTTTGTTTAACAAAGGCTTCGGATCGAATGTCTCCATGTGACTAACGCCGCCCGACAAGAAGATCCAAATCACGTTCTTGGCACGAGGTGCAAAATGTGGCTTGCCGGCGCAACGTCCCTCTTGGTGCAGCAACGATTTGAGAGCCACGCCCCCGAAACCCATGCCGAGGTTGTTTAGAAATGTCCTTCGCGATCGACCGCAGTAAGAGTATTTTGTCGTCTTCATCTTGCCTTTCTACTTTTTCTTTCTGGCAATCGGCAGGAACAGAACTATTTTAACGTATCGTCACAAAATCATTATGATTCATTAGAGCATGTAGCAAGTTCTCTCGCGCCCTTTCGTCTGGCGCGAATTCGGATGAAACCCCATTGAATGAAACCCCGCTGAATGAAACCCCGCTGAATCCACGCAATCGGCTCATCTGATCGCCGAGAAACTGTTGCGATGCCATTAGCTCTTGTTCGCGAGGCTCTCGATTGAGCACTTGCAAAAATGCAATGCGTATAAAGCGATCATGCATGTCGAGCACGTTGGATTCCGATTTCTCGGAACTCACCAGTTTCCATAATCTTTTTTCCAATTGACGGCTCAGTGATTTTGTCAAATCGCTGTTGATTAGGGCTAAGGCTTGCTGAGGTTGGACCGACGACGTACGAGCATAGCAGTCGCATGCGCTGGCGCCATCAAACAGTTCCAGGAACTCCATCTTTTCCTCGCCATGATGCGCAAAATAGAGGCTGCGACGTCGCGAGGTCATCCCCTGCTTGTGATCGATCTCGTGGCCGCCCTTAGTCAAGTCGAGCTCTCCGGACAAGGCAAGCAGACTATCTCGAACTACCTCTGCCTGCATGCGGGATGTTGGGAACCTCCAGTAGCTCTTGTTGTCTGGGTCGATAACCGATGCATGTGTAGCATCGCTGTTAGTCTGTTGAAGCGACCGTGGCGTTGTGCTCGCCATGCGATACGACTGGCTTGTAACAATCAATCGATGAATGTGCTTCATCGACCAACCCGAATCCATCAACTCACATGCCAACCAATCCAGCAACTTAGGATGCGTGGGACGACTACCATTCCGCCCGAAATCCTGAGTTGAATCTACGAGCGCCTGTCCGAAGTGTCGCAACCAAATGTGGTTCACAGCAACACGTGCCGTTAACGGATTGTCTTTGCTTGCGATCAAGCCCGCGAGTGAAGCGCGACGCCCAGAGGTAACCTGCGGATACTTGGGAGACAAAGGTGTGTACTCACCTAGTTCTTTGGATAACGCTTCGTTGGCAGAATGAAGTGAAGCGACTGCAGTCGCCTGTTGTTTCTTTGCGGACTGCAACGCTTTGCTGGCCGAATCGATCGCCACTTGCTCTACAAGCTTCGTCGCCTCAGCCAACTTCGCTTCTGCAGTCGCAATTGCATACTCCGCTGATACCAAAAGTGACTGAGCCGAAGCTACAGCTGCCATCCGCTCGGCCTGGCAGGCTGCATGAATCATTGCCTTGACAGCAGGTTCATTCTGACGATCTTCAGAAAGGAGCCCTGTTGAGTAGCGGACAGTATCGGCCTCGATGCGCTGTTGAAGGCTTGCTAGCTCCAATTGCGCAGCTTGCCATCTCGCGTCTCGCATAGCTGCCGCGGGTTTTTCCAACCCATGACTGGAATCGGCGAGTTCTATTTCAACGGCTGCCAGGGCTTTGCTTCGTTTGGCACGTTCCTCGGCTCTTACAAACTCCTTCATGCCGGGGTACGCCACGCCGATTGGCAGCTGGATATGTTCAAGTTGCATTTGGTCGCACCCGAGCACGGACGGAACGCCCGGACTAACAGGCGGTTTTCCCTCAATTCGCAAACGCGAATCCCCTTTAGAAAACATGTAAGTCTCTGCAAGTAAATTCTCATCAAAGACGCTGACCATCCCGCTATTGATCGGACCGTACGATAGTGCGTACACATACTTTACAAACGGCCCAGGATCGGCTTCGCCTCGAATGCGATCGTGCCTAAGCTCCATCGGTTCAAAGAAAGCTCGAAATCGAAAGTATTCTTCTTGTGCAATCGGATCGAATTTGTGATTGTGGCATTGGGCACAATTCAAGGTCAATCCGAGAAATGCTTTGCCCGTATGCTCTACCAAGTCTTTTTTCCAGGTCTCGTAGTTCCATTTAAACCAGCTTCGCACCAAGAATCCCGTGGCTACGGTGTTTTGATCGTCCCCGGGCATCAACTCATCCGCCGCTAACATTTCGACAATCATTTGATCGTATGGTTTGTTTTCATTGACTGAACGTACAATCCAGTCTCGCCAGCGCCACACCATCGGATAGCTGTTCATGACATCTGGTACCGCGCGGCGTCCATACCAATCGCTGTAGCGCCAAACATCCATCCAATGCCGAGCCCAGCGTTCGCCATGTTCTGGTGATTCTAGCAATGCATCTACGACATTCTCGTATGGCATATCCGATTCGTCGCGAATAAACTCTTGCAATTCGTCAGCGCTCGGCGGTAGACCCACTAGGTCGAGGTAAAGTCGTCGAAGCAATGTCCCACGGTCCGCCGGTGGCATCGGCTGAACGCGCACTGCAACGCGTTGTTCGGCCAGAAAAGCATCGATCGGATTGAAACCGTTTCCATGCGAATGCGATGAATCGAGAAGTCCTGGGACCTCGGGCCGTACCGGAGGTTGAAATGACCAGTGTCGGCGAGCGTCTTGGTCTGGCTGCTCATCTTCAGGCGACGGCGCTCCTTGACGAATCCAAGCTCGCATCAAATCGACTTGTGTCGCTGAGAGTGGCGAACCTTCTGGTGGCATCCGCTTCGACTCGTCAACCGCAGCAACGCGTTCTATCAAGCTGGAAAGAGTGCTATTTCCATTGCGAATCATCGCCCCGGTATCTAGACGCAAATCGGCTTCTTGTTTCAGATCACCGTGACATGCGTAACAGCGAGCTCTGAGTATCGGCTTGATGTCTCGCACATATTCGACGGTCGCTTCCTGAGCCATGCCTGACGCGGCAATTCCAAGGACCAGCATTGAGGAAAGCCATAAGACCGTCGTTCTAGATGTCATTGAAGATTTCCTGAGGATTGCTGGTCGATCGTCACATTGACCAACCTAGTATCGCCCATCATCGAGGCATATTCGAGGCCATTGGCTATATATTGCCGGCAATTCTATCCAGATCCACCAACTCCGCGGTGCCTTCCGCGGCTTTGACTAGATCGCAGATCAATTCAATCGTTTTGAACTCAGGATCAACCACCCCCAAACATGAGGGATGTGCCAGAAAATCGAATACTGCTCTATGTTCGATCGTCCATGCGATACAGCGACGAACGGCCTCGAGAAACCACACCAGCTTCCACTGTCCTGTTCGGAAAGCTCCAATGTCGCTGATGGGACTCATCGGAATCTCGATTAGACCTGTCGGGTATACGAATGGTTGGGCAGCCAACATCGCCTGGACGATACTCTCATAGACAGCCTCTGTCGGCTCTTGTTTTGGCTGTGTATTCGCATGTGCTGGATAAAGGCTACTGACCCATTTGAACCCAAGACCGAGAAGCATCGTCTGTAGGTCTTCGCGCCCATTCAGGCCATTGCTGAAACCGCCAGGCGTCCGGAAGCCGCGATTTACAATCGAAGCTCGTTGCTCCAGGGCTAGAGTAGTAATGCGGATGTTCTCTTGAATGACGGAAGCTGGAGTCCGACCCTCGATCAGCCATGGCGCACGTTGAAAACGAAACTGCAGTTCATCATTCGTTCGGGCGAGAACGTTGACATGATCGTAAGTGTGGTTGCCAATCGCATGCCCCATTTTCGACAAGTTTTGTAACCATCCTATATCATGCTGTTCGAGCACTCGGCCCACACAGAAGTAATGGATACAACCGCCTCGCGATCTGACTCGCTCGCCCGCTTCAACCGAATACTTCTTCGACGCGTCGTCGAGGTTCCCTTTCTCATAGTCCCAGTGCAAATCCTCCCGAAGAGGAAAGTTGCGACTCATCTCGAGATCCAACGTGATTGCAATCTGGGCTTTGCCACTCGCACTTTCGCCTGGTAGGCCCGCATACACAAACGAATCTAGCCTGCGGATTCCGAGACCGCCCAACAACGCTACTGCCGATCGCAAGTATGTGCGGCGGCCCATCAAGCCTTCCGATACAAACATCACTTCGGTCCTCGTTCAAGATCAACCCAAGAGACTTGAGTGATCAGTTGATTCAGGGCTGCAAAGGAGATGGCTGCATTGACCGCGAAACGCGGAGACGAATTGGAAGGGAAGGTTGCGAGAGACGCATCCGCAACCAGAAATACGTTGAAGTCCTTCGATAAATTTTCGTAACCTGCAGTCGTACGGCAATAGCACATATCCGTAGCGTAGCCAGTGAGCAGAACGTGTCGCACTCCATTGGATTTCAGGAAGTCACGCAATGGAGCATATCCGTCACTATCAAAGATCACCATGTCGTTCGGATCGACACTGACTGAGGTGCTCACTGGAATTGGCAATTTCCAGAATCCCGCCCCATTGTAGCGATCACCCGCATCCAGGCCGGGAAACAGACGAAAGTAGTCGACCACCGGCGTATTCTTGTTTAACGATAGACTTTCTGTGAGGGGCTTGCCTGAGTAATCATATGCAGCAAGTGCATTTCGCAACTCCTTTTCGCCCGCAATGCGTTCTTCTGCCGTTGGGTTGTAACCCATCGAGCGATATACCTTTGTCCGCACGGCGTCCGCAGTGCCAGGCAGACTGTACATAACGAATGCCGCTTTCGGTCGAAGTTTTTTCAGGAACGGGTCGATTACTTTTTTCGTATGTTCGGCTGCGATTGCATTCTTTTTCGGGGTGCAGAAGTCCGCGACACCGTTCGGTTCAGGGCTCTTCCAACCCCATTCATCGTCGATTGCCCACGGGTGTACCATGATGACGGCCGTCTCGTTCAAGCGAAGATGATTTGGGATCTCAATGATGCCCCGTGCATTGTAAGAAAAACGCCATGCGCGTACATGCAGATCTGCACCTTCA
This sequence comes from Pirellula sp., assembly GCA_043757445.1. Classification (GTDB taxonomy): domain Bacteria; phylum Planctomycetota; class Planctomycetia; order Pirellulales; family Pirellulaceae; genus JBKCUI01. The sequence continues at coordinate 132,543 of JAYVPJ010000036.1, forward strand.
TCATCGATAATTGCGGACGCTTCATAGCGGGCTTCTTCCTGAATCGGTTCAAAGTACTCCGGATAGTCGGCCAGAATAGGCAACGGGTTCGCAATCGGTTTTAGCTGGTTTTGGTAGATGCGAGTCGCAGGCTCATCCGAAAAAGCGGACATCGCAATAACGCACACAAGAAAAAAAGAGAACGATCGCATCGAGGTTTCCCCTTGTTTGGCTATCTATTTTTTCCATTGCAAGTATGCGAACAAGTCTCGCAATTCTTGAGGTCTCAATTGAAGATAAAGGTTTTCTGGCATCAACGATACAGTCGAATCATGCAGCTCCTCCATTTAGGAATGGGTGACAACGAATTTTTCGCCTTTCGAATCTACCAGCGTGATGGACGCTTCGTTCCGATCGATCGCCAATCCAGTCAAAATACGGCCGCTGGTCGTCCGGATTACGACACAAACATATTCTTTGCGAATCACATTGCTAGGGTCGACTAGGCTAAGTAGCAAAAAATCCTTATCTTGTCGATTGGCTGATGTAAGATCTGGCCCTACCTTCGTTCCCTCACCGAAGAGTTGATGGCATGCTGCACAATGCTTCTTGAAGAGCTCGTGGCCCGAGTGATTGTTTCCTTCGGCCGCTCTCAAATCATTGTTGAGACGGCGTACTTCTGCAAGTTTCTCCTCGCGAGTTTTGCTGTGCAGCTTTCCCCAGTGCTTCGACACGATTGCATCGAGTTGCGCGTTTCCGAGCAACATTACGCGACGCACCTGCTCCATCGATGTAGATGTGGCAGCTATTTCCCCTCGATCAATGGCCGACAGCCATTCTTGCGCTGAGGACAGTCGCCCCAGAAGTACGTCACGTATTTGCGAATTCAGTGACTCCGATAGCGAACTTTGATGGTAACCCATTAAGCTCTCCGTTATTCGTGGCTCGTCGAAACGAGCTAACACTTGCAATGCCGCGGCTCGTACGGACTCTGCTTCATTAGAGGAAAGCATAGCCAACGACGGGGCGATGAGACTAGGATCGCCAATCTGGCTAAGCGTCCCAAGTAACTCGACGCGTCTTGCGATCTCCGACTTCGGATCGAAGGCCTCCCGCACCGCTGCTGAAATGGGTTCAGATTGCCGTAGTGCAATGCACAATTGCATGAGCGTTTGATTGCTAGGCGCTAAACTCCGATCCGATCCGCGTGGGCCATAGGGAGGTGGCTCCGGGACCCGGTCATACTTGGTTCGAGAGAACGGATCGACGGATACGCGCGTCAGTCCGTTCGGGTTTGGATACTGCAGGTACTGAATAACCCACAATCGTCCGCGGTCATCAAATTCAATAGCCACGGGCTGCCGCACAAGAGGCTCCGCCGCAACCACGCTAACCTCCATTCCCACTGGCGTTGTCATGCTAGCCACCGACTGTTCAGGGCTCAATCCTGGAGTGACCGACTGACCCATCGCGGAGTTACATGGCAATACCAACAAGTGAGTTGCAAGAGCAAACAGAACGTGAGGTCTCATGGCAACCTATCCAGCGCGGTCTGATAGTCTTCTGGGTTATTCAGGTTCATCAATGTCGAAAGTGTGGGGTCAACTTGGCGAAGTTCGTCGACTTGCACCTCCTTTGTGGAGACTTTATCAAATAGAAACCGAGGGCGAAGAAGGTCTACTGCTAACAGCGATTCAATCTCCGTCAGAACCCGAGGCCGATAGACTGCCGCCAACGGATGATGATACTGGCCGTCATAGGGAACAGCAATGTCGTTGTTTCCTAGTCGCTCAAACATCATGGCGACGAATTGCGGGTTCATGAGCGGAACATCACAGCTCGTCGCGTAGACGGAATCAACGCTGTTGGGCATCGATCGAAGTCCGGTCGCAATTCCTTCCAATGGTCCACGGTTTGGACGCTGGTCACGAGTGATGATGACAGGTTCCGGAAGTTCTGGCAGGATTTGCTCTGAGGAAGCCACAACGACAATGGACGCCGGATCGATGGTTTGACTGAGAATCCGTACTACACGCTGTAGCATCAGCTCCGGCCCGAAAGGCAGCGTTGCTTTGTCTTGCCCCATACGACTGGACTTTCCACCGCACAGTACAATCGCACCTCGTTTCATTTCCATACCGTCTTTGATTTCTATGCAGACTGCCAATTGTGAAAAAGGAATATTGAAGTTAGTCTCATGTACAAGTCGTAATTTGCCAATTTGCCAATGCGAATGGAACACACTCTATCGGATAATCGAACCAATGGCGATCAGGCTTACCTACAACGCGGAGACTTTAGTCCCAGTCGAAATCGAGGGATTTACGCCAGACTGGGTGTTCGACAAGTCAACTGCAGAGATCGAGCGATTCGAAATTTTTCATGGCAATTGTAAGATTCCGTTGGCGGAAATGTTCACCGTTTCAGGCGATCCGAAAGACAGACGAATAGACTTCGAAGGAAACCTGTCTGGAGTCCATTGGATCGGCGCCCATATGGCCAGCGGCGTTGTATCGGTTCACGGGCCCTCTGGGCGGCATGTAGGCAGCCAAATGCGGGGTGGTGAGATTGTGGTCGATGGTAACGCCGGCGGTTGGGTCGGGGCTGAAATGCACAATGGACTGATTCATATCAAAGGGAATGCCGGCCACCTCACGGGAGCAGCTTATCGAGGTTCCTCAAAAGGAATGACTGGAGGGGTGATACTGGTAGACGGAAATGCAGGCAATGAAGTCGGACTTACGATGCGTCGCGGTTTGATCGCAATCGGTGGATGTGCAGGCGACATGATCGGTTTTAACATGATCGCTGGAACGGTCGTCGTCTTTGGCGAATGCGGTATCCGACCCGGGGCTGGAATGCGCCGCGGAACGCTTGCGCTGTTGGGCCCCAACCCGCCGCCTCTACTCCCCAGTTTTCGCTATGCATCCACCTACCAGCCGCAAACCGTAAGGCTTATGCTCCGATTACTAATGGACAAGGGATTCGACGTTGACAACGCGTTGATGACTTCCGAGTATGACCTCTATCATGGCGACATGGTTTCCTTAGGCCGCGGCGAAATCCTATTTCGCCACTGAGCCGTGGGATAGGCTTCCAGCCTGTCATAACAGAATTGACAGGCTGGAAGCCGATCTCACCTCTTCATAGCAAGTCTCGCAAATGAAGATGATATTTGCCGAGCTTGCCACCGTAGTTGCCTGCGGTGATGCGAATGATATTTGGTGATGCGGCAGCCGCGTGCAGACCATGTTTCATTGCGGACTGGACTGCTTCGAACGAAAGTCCATCAATTACAATCTCGTAGACGGCGTGGCAGTTTGTTGGCAACTCCGTTTTCGTCAGCCCGCGTAGGTTAGGGCAATACGCATCGTTGGTACTCGCTTTCAGCTTGGGATAACGCGAGCCGACCTTGCTCCCAGAACGAACAATGCCACCCGGAAATGGCAAGGCCACGTCTTTGCAGGTACCGATTGCCGCAACAGCTGCTTCCGCTGCAGTCAGCGCTGAAAAGGAATTGCTACCGCAGATGATGAGATTTCCCCCAGCGACGCCGGTGATGGTCCCAAAGTAGTCTTCGCAGACAAACTCACCGTCCATCGTGGGAATTCGCCAATAACGACGATCTTCAAATTTTTTTGCGGTTTGAAAGCCATCGCCGTAGTAGCGAATGGCTCCGCCGATTCGGATTTGCTTTTCCCGAGGGCAATCGCTCAGGCCGTTGTAGCATGCTGATGTCGGGCTGGTGAGAATGCACTGTCCTACTCGGCCTTGCAGTGCCTTGGCCAATGCATCGATGCTAAAACCAAATACTAGCACTGATACACCGGGGCGACCGTCAGGAGTCGCTTCGGGGGCAAGGGTGCGTTCGATGGCTGCTTCGACATCGCACGCAATGACGCTTGTAGCGTTGCCGCACATAACCGTCGCAGCGATAGTTGCCCAACGCATGCTGTCTGCCGTGATAATCAGTCGAACTGCTTTGATCGGAAACGCTTCCGCAAACGTGTCGATGATCTCGACACCGTGAAGTAGCAGGGGTGTAGTCTGAGTCTCAGTCATTAAGGAACTCGCGGTAAAGGCAAGTCTGAGTCATAGAATTGGAATGACACACGATTCATGCAGGTAGCTTAAATCCACCGGATAGTTTCTCCATCGAATGGAATAGTACCTTTCAAACCATTCTTGAATATCCGACTCGACCGCGCGATCGTAGTTCGGCTGAACATGCAGCGTCTTTCCGATGAGCGTCTCGCGAATCTCACCTTGTTCCACGATAACTCGTCCGGATTTGATTACCAGTCGAGGCATCTCGAACATGATCTCTTGGTTTTCATGCGGGGTGTAGATCGTGATATCCGCATCGGCACCGACGCCTAAATGTCCTTTGTTTTTTAACCCAAGGATCTTTGCCGGGCCAGCACGCGTAATGATCGCAATTTCGTTGAGCGTGTACTCGCGATCAATATCCATCAGAGACGATCGTTGAAGGATTTCAGGTGGGCACGTCTTAAGAATATCCTTTCGATACGTTCGATCCATCAGGAATCGAATAATCTGTGGATAGGCAAGGAATGAGCCACCATTCGGATGGTCGGTGCTCATGACCACGCGCCATGGATCCCTTACCAACAAGTACCACTCTAGACCAATGGCCCATTGCAGTGAATGCACTAGCGATTTGTTGCGATACTTGATCGGCGTGATCCCGCAACCCGATTCCATTTCCGTGTCACTGCTGAACCACTTGCCGCCATACACCTTTGAAAGGAAATAGCCTAACGGGCCGTCGCCAGTCATACTGGTCGTTTCGCCAAACAACACCTGCCCAACATCGATCGTAATGTTAGGATTCGCGTTCACGTATTCCGCTAGGGGAATAACCTTGCTATTAAAAGTGTTTTCGTCCCCCTCGCCACCGCCGTAACTGTGAAACTGAATATGGGTGATGTGGCCACGACGGCCTTCAAGGGCTCTCATAGTCTCAAGCGTCGTTTCCCAATTCCCAGGCATGCCGAGATTGTTGCAGTGAATATGAACCGGATGTGGCAATGCAAGTTCGGCCGCCGCCTGCGCGACTCCGGTAATGATCTGGCGGGGTGTTACTTCGAAATGATCGACGCGTGTATCTAGACCGCTGACGTTGCCTGCCTGCTTGGATTTCCAGACTTCGACTCCGCCAGGGTTAACCAGTTTGGGAGCAAATCCCTTCGTCGAAGTGAGCAACCAAGCAATGAATGCTTTCAGCTTTTGAGGCTCGTTTCTCATAAGAGATTGCATCACGTAGTGATTGTTGCCCATGAGCACGTAAATGCCCTTGTCGATACAAGGCGTGTCCTCAAATTCTTCGTGAGCGTGTCGAGCTCCAAGCGGTGGGATAGCCGCATCGAAGGCTGTTGTATATCCCATCGCCGCATACTTGTAGCCTGTTGCAAACGTACTTGGCACGCTTCCCATAGAACCGCTGTGAGTGATATTTGTTCGAGGCACTTGCTCGCCACGGCGTTTTTCTTCCGGCCTCATTTTGCGAGCCACGTTGACCTTCGGTCCGGCGATATGACAATGCATATCGATTCCACCGGGCATCACTACTAGACCGCTAGCGTCAATGGTTCGCGACGCTGGTGTGGCTGGATCTGTTGGTGGTGAGACGATCTTGCCATCAAGTATCCAGAGATCTCGAACTTCGCCATCGATTCCATGCAACGGATCGTAGATAATTCCCTGTGAGATTTTTATGAATTCAGAAGTAGTCATCGGAGATCGCTTGCGAATGGGATGAGGCAGGATTGGGAGTTACGATCTACCCAGTCACCCCCAAAATTTTCTTCACTCGTTCTTCTATTTCCGTTAGTACGTCATAGTCGCTGGGGTGCGGCGAGGGAAACGCAGGACGAAGTGGTATCGGCACGTCGTCCATGCGATAGACGGTTCCTCCCGTGTTGATCCCGTACGTCGCCACTGTGAATGCAACTGCCGCGGCTCGGGTCGTCGGTGTTTCTTTGGTATCGAGAGCAATAAAAGGAATTAGTGCCAAGTGTTCTCTCGCAGGCTGCGAAAAATTGGCCATCGGATCACACGCAATGGTCATGCCGCAGTCAGCTTCTCGATTGGCCAGTGTGTCGGACGTCGTGTATTCACCTGGATTGAACCGAGGATAACCTCGAGAGTGATTGACACCAAACGGATAACCGGTTCGCCATGAAACAACGTTGTCGGCACCAGTCACATTTCCGTGCCCACGATTCGGTTTGGCTACAAATCGAGTGTGGGCATTCATGTCGCGGGTTAGTGCAAGCAGTGCCTCACTGTTGGCGTGCTTGCCACGAGTCATGGTCAAGCCCATTCCAAAAAAAATCACTCCGAATTTACATGCCTTCATGCGATCCATCAGGTCGATCCAAACGGAGAACTCAACACCGGTTTCCCTTTTCACTAATTCTGGGTCCAACTCAAGGCCCTTGGCTAGAGCTCGAAGCGTCCAAAGGGCTTCGAAGTCCTTTTTTGGCTTGATCTGAATAAAGATGTCGGCCGCCTTAGCGCTCTTAGTCTTCCGAACATCCACTAGCACGCAAGTGCGATCTTTACGGCCATTTGGCAGGAACATGCCTTTGGGCATTAGGCTATATTTTGTGAAATGGCGTGGGTGACTTTCAGCCGGATTCGAGCCCCAAAACATGATCAAATCGCCACGGTTGGCCACTTCGCCAAGCGAGCAAGTCACTTCGCCGACCCCCTGGAACGCCATCCCTGAAGGACCGTGACAAACGCTAGTCGTAGTGTCGATCGTGCCCTTGATCCAATCGACAATGCTGACGGCCACTCTTTGTGCTTCGCATGGAGAATCGCTCAGACCGTAGACGATCGGATACTTGCCATGCGTGAGGATTTGGGCTGCTCGATCGTAGCCTTGCTCAAGCGTTGCAGGTTTGCCATCGACCAGACAACTTGGTCGATCCTCAACGCTATGATTCAAAAACCAAGCTTTGCCTAACACACAGGCCCGCTTGGCCTCGATGATATGGTCGTCTTTCACGGTAAGTTCAATGTCGTCACAAACGCAACCGCAGAACGTGCACGTAGCGTCTTGAATGACTTTCAACTCTCCAGGAATACTGGGAGTGGGCGCGTAAACCTGAGTAGCCGCGTACGTCATGAGGCGGCCTTCTGTAACAATTCCATCGTCACTTCCATCCCCTTGCTAGTCGGCATTCCAGAACCGTGGGTATCGCCAGTCATCAACTGGCTGGAAATATTCCCATATGCGATAAACAAGAGGCCTTCAGGCAACTCGTCCTTTTTCGCAGCCGTGATGCAGACCTCGGCGGACTGTCCCCCCTCTCCGGTCAGCCGCACTCGGTCGCCTTCGGAAAGTCCAAGCCGATCCATATCGCCAGGAGCCACCTGCAGAACGCTTACCGCGGTTAGGTATTTTTCCTTGAATTTGCCTTCGCTTACGCCGCAACCTTGATCCGTCGTTCGGCCAGGAATGAGAATAAATGTTTCAGGCATAATGGTGTCTAGTAATCCTTTTGTACTTTTGTAGGACAGGCTACCTGTGCGGCGTAAACGAGGATTCGTAAGGGAAGTCCTCGCTTACGCTTGGAGTTAGGAATGATCAGCAATAGCTACGCTGGAAGCCTATTCCATGCGTGGCCAGCCATCCTCGCTCCATCCACGAGCGAGATTGTACGCTTTTATGAGCGTGGCAAGTCGTTCTGCAGACAATTGCGATCGAGAATCCTCGGGGAGCGCCTGTTGCAGCATTCGCAATGGGAGTGTGTCCTCGGCGGGCGTCCATCCGGCAAGGATGTTAAAGCGTTTCTTTGTTGTGACGATGCGTTGAGCTGTCTCGCGAAGTTCCCGGGCCGTCACATCCCAGCCGGTGACTAGTTGCAGTATTTCCGCAGACTCTGCAAAGAGGTCCGCAAAGATGCCACGCAAAAACTTGCAGAGAATGAGCGAATCTATCAGGGCGGCTTTGTCTTCCGTTTCCACGGCCAAATAAGCAGACTCCGGTCCCACGTTTCGCCGATCGACCGCTTCCGAAAAATCGATCTCGTATGCCCCGGAGCGATTGTGGTCAGCTCCCCGCGTACTGACTGCGAAGCCGAGTGCCATCATTTGCAATCCGCGAGGGTCGTAACCTGGTATTTCGAGACCTTTGACTTGGGGGGCGAAGTCGATCGAATTGTGACCAATGTCCAAGGCCATGCGCCGGCTTCCCTTTGCCAGAAGTAGCCCAACGTCCTCGCCGCTAACAATCGAGTCCAATGCCCGCAACAGTGCATGCCCGTCTCCGAACCGCAGCCAGGGAGCAGCAAGTAGGCCTCGTTCGACGCATTCCATTGCAAAGCCAATCGTCCCTCCAGCACTAATTGTGTCCAGCCCCGATTCATCACAACGCCTTGTTGCCTCCAGTACGATTTCGGGATCATCAATGCCGCACAACGGCCCGAGTGCAAACAGATTTTCATACTCCAGTCGTACCGATCCATCGCCGCTTTTTAGACGGTAAAGATGCTCGCAACCAATCGTGCAAGCGGCACATGAAGATCGCGTCCGATCGCGAGTGACGTTTAGTTCCTCAGGCGATATTGCTATAGCGTTGGCGAAACTCCCCTGTTGAAAATTGCGAGTCGGCAAGACGTTGAGTCGATTGAACATCAGCAGATTCGATGCGGTCCCCAACTCGCGATATTTTGCGGTCGCAGGTCCGAAAGATCTCGCGGACAGCTCTTTTGCGAGACTCATCAAGGCTGGTGGATTCGCCCAGTCCACCCGCCGAGTTCCTCGAACAGCCAATGCTTTGATGTTCTTCGAGCCCAGCACGGCGCCGCTGCCGCCGCGGCCTGCGTGTCGACCATCATGTGAGATCGTTGCGTATGGAACAAGCTTTTCTCCGGCCGGACCAATCGTTGCGGATTTGAATTCTGAGCCGAGACGACTTCGCAGACTCTCTTGGGTCTTCTGATTTGAAAGGCCTACAAGCTCCTCTGCCGAAATTATCTGGACCCGATCGTCTTCGATCACAACGACCGACAATCGTTCTGCCCGCCCTACCAGCACGATCGCATCATAGCCGGTTTTTTTACCAGCCAACGCAAATCCACTGCTGGCAAGCGAATCGTTTAGTCTTTGTGTCAACGGGCTTTTGCTGACCACTGCAAACTTGGCCGATGTCGTTAATGGACTTCCCACGAGTGGGCTAAACACAAAAGCTAGCACCGCTTCTGGAGCAAGCGGATCGCTTATTGCAGCACTCTCTTGGAGTAGCAATGCGACTCCCAGTCCACTTCCCCCGAGATATGCACGAAGAAACGTTGCATCGAGAATGACCTCCGTCGAGTGACCCGTTGATAAATCGACTCGAAGATATCGGCCGTGGTAACCAGGAGTAGCTTGCATTGTGAGTCTAACCACCCGCGTCCAATGACATGAGCAGAATAGCATCCCCTTCTTTCAATCGTGTTGATGGGTTGGTCACAAATTGCTCGCCTCTCAAATTAGCGGTGTAACCCGCTTTCAGAAACTGTCCTTGGATGCAAGCATCCCCTAGTGCGGGGAATTGCCGTGCTAGATCCACCATGATGTCTCCAAGAGTTGCACCGTTGGCAACGGTCTGTGTTACGCCAGCCCGAGCCCGAGGAATTCCAAAAAGCTCTACCGTGACCTGCATGCCGGCGAATCTTTCTTTGGTTGGATGTTTAAAGTGCACGCGATGGGCGTTACGATTCTATGACCCTTCACGGTTTTACATGCACCATGACTTCGTCGATGCGTCCTTCCCAACTCGACTCTCGACTTCCTCGACCGCCGAAAAAAAGATCTTCCTGTCCCAATGGGAGATCGAATTTTGCTTTCGTTTGAATTTCGGGATTGGCGTTCTGATTGAGATAGACTTGGACCAAATCCCCATCGCGTGCTAATTGAACTTGTGTCCAGGTCCAGCGAGGAATGGCGGTTCTTCCTATCAACCAAGGGCGATTGGCCGACTGGAAAATGAGCTTGCCCGCGTCTTCCCCTTGTCCAACCATGCCAAGCGCATCGCCGAGCGATTGATGAGCATGATCAGCGTCCGTTCCCAAGCAACCCATTGCAGCTGGTGCCGAATGCGCATGTGTCGCTGATATGAGCATATGGTCCGTTCGGATTCCAGTTCTTCGAGATGCCATCGCTTTCACCTCGTCAAGAAACGAGCGTTGCAGCATACAGCTATCGACGACAACCAACGCAACGCGTTCTCCGTCATCTTCCATCACGACGGCTCGAGCATGGATGGGTGTCGTAACTGCACTGGCTGAAATGCTGGTCATTCCTCCGTTGATGAACACCGGAAAGGACAGTGGTGTTATGTCGATGGCTACTGCACCCGCCCGAAACTCAGCCAAGGCTTCCATGCGTACCAATACCAGGACGAGGATCCCTTCTAACAAAATGACCAACAATTTCGGCATGGTTCAATCCTTTGCGGCGGTTGTCTTAGCAGTCGCGGCCACACTGTCCGCAAGCGAGCCTAGTTCTTTCCAAAACGTGACGTACTTGTTTCTATCTTTGATATAGTGTTCATCAAAAACGGCCTTACGAAGTTCTTCGCGCTGCTCCACGAATTTGGAAAAGTCGCGAGGATCGTCCGGGCGGAACACAGGACATGGACGATCGTAAACGATGGCCGCACCCTGTTCGCCTTGAGTGTGAAAGCGAGATAGACCAATGACTCTGTCGGCAACATAGATCGCTTCGTTCAGTTCGTGGGTTACCATCAGAATGGTGTACTCCGGACGGCGGCCTGCCTGTTTTGCGATTAAATTCTCCTGATAGAACTTCAAGAGCATTACTTGCAAATCTTCTCGCATGGCTTCGTCAAGCGCCCCAAAGGGCTCGTCGAGCAACACAATCTTGGGTCGCATGATAAAAGCTTGAGCGACCGCAACTCGCTGCTTCATGCCACCGGACATTTCGCTTGGGAATTTACCACACGCATTGGATAGACCAACTCGGTGCAAAAACTCGAGGGATTTTTCAAGGTGGACTCTGCGCTTAGCAAAGTACTTTCTCGTTGCAAAAAAACGCATCCACATGGAGGTTTCATCCATCTTAAGGCCAAAGCTTACGTTTTTTTCAGCGGTCAGAAAATCGTACAGAGCATAATTCTGATACACGATCCCGACATTGCGATTGGGCCCACGTACCGGCATTCCGTCGGTAAGAATCTCACCACTGCTAGGTGGATGTGTTCCCAAGATGGCTTTGAGCAGCGTGCTCTTGCCGCAACCGCTGGGGCCGACCACCGCTACAATTTGGCCCGGCAGAACCTGGAGGTTGATGCTGTCGAGAACTCGGTAGGAACCGAAAACGTGGCTTAATGACTTTATTTCTAACGCGAATTCGCTCACCGAAGTGATCCTGTTTCTTTCGAACTAGTCCACGTACCACGGGCAAAGTTTTCGACGCAAAGTCGCTAGTCCCCACTCTGCAATCAACCCAACGAAAGCGAGTATCGCCAAATAGACATAGACTATACTCATGTTGAGGATGCGAGACTGCATACGGATTTGGTACCCCAAGCCCGCATTACCTACCACCATTTCAGCTGCCAACAAAAAGACCATAGCCGGCCCGATCTGCAACCGAATGCTATCAATAATCTTGGGCAGAATCTGCTTCCAAATGACTTCGTAAATGATCTCGATTTCCGAAGCGCCAAGTGTATACGCTTTATTGATTGCTTCGTCGCTTACGTCTTGCCGGACTGCTTGATATATCGATTGTGTCATCGAGAAAAAGATGCCCAATGCCACCATCGACGTGAACATTCTCTGGTCGGTTCCCACAAGCGCGAAATAGATAGGCATCATGGCAGTCGGCGGTATTTTGGATAGGAACATGACGACGGGACCCAGCGGTGCTTCGATCCATCGGTAAGCGCCCATCAAGATTCCAATAAAAACCGAAGCCGTGACGCCTAGGAACATCCCTACCATCAAACGCCATAGCGTTGCCCGCATGTCCACCCAAAACATGGGTGGCTTCGGATTTTCAGGAAGCCCCTGTGGCCTAAAAATTCGCTTCAATCCTTCCCCCAGTTTTTCAAAGGAGGGGATAGTCGACTGCAGTGGGTTGATGCGTGTTTGTCGGGCTGAGACGAGTTCATAGGCTCCCAAAAGAACCGCAACGCCACCAACGGCAAGGAGCCAAAAAAGCCAGGGGGGAATGGTGCGTCTAATCATACCGTCACTTAATAATTACGTATTTGCATCAATGGAATTTTTTTGCCTAGATTGATTCTACCAATAATGGAGCATCAGTCGTCGCCGGTAGAGGTCCTGAACGAACTTTTGAAAGATCGGCTAGCCCGGATTATTCACAGGATCATTACTGATCATCCTCAAGTTGATTCAATCGCGGTGTTGGTGTTACAATCTATTGCGAGCCATTGCGGGCGATTGCAAAACAACTAATTCTTGATTGATAGGCAGGTTTTTATGGACGCGACCTCGGACTTCCCAAACCAGGCCACGACCGTGACGCCATGCTAGGGAATCTTGGCAAGGGTGCGGTGGTGGGAGGACTCGCTGCGATGCTTTTTGGTACGAAGTCCGGTCGCAAACTTTCGGGCAAGCTTCTGGCGGTTGGGTCGGTTGTCGACGAAGCGAGTCCGGTTGAACGAGCCTATTTGGACCAGCTTCGTGAAGCTATGAAGTTGGACCAAGGAATGGTGGACCAAATCCGTTTGCAGATGCATGGATAATGCAATCCTACAGCGATCCGCGATTGAGTAGGAGGGCTGTGCTTCTCGCTGTCGGCTTTTTGTTGACAGCAACAACTGGTCAGCTGTTTGCTCAACCGGGAAAGCCGCATCCTTGGTTGGCAGAAGCCCCTGGTGAATTCGTTCGATTGATCGATCTTGCAAACGTCAATATTCTTGTCGATGATGATCGCGTACGTAAAGCTGGCAAGACTGCTCTGACCGTTTTTCAGTTTTCCATAGATTATGATTTTAAGTTCCGCCATCAGCTACTTGGCTATGACAATGAGTCCCAAGCTTGGCAGGCAAAGATCGTCGCTTGGATGGAACAGCCCAAAGTAAGACTGGATCATAAAGTTTTCTTTCAGTCCACCTTTACGCCTGCACTGCCTTGGGAGTCAAAACTCCTGCGACATGAATTTGATCACGTAGCAATTAGTACAGACCCACGCATGCTCAAAATCATCAAACGTTCACTTCAGCAACGACGACAGTGGGTTGCGAAGTGGCAGCAGGCAATAGCGCCGACAGAGCTGGAAATTCGAAAAAACATCATGGAATCGTTCACGGCAGAAGTTCGAGCGCTCGAGCAGCTTGTGCAATCTCAGTACGACTACCTCGATAGGGAGTCGAACCAAGGTTTGTCCGCTATCAATAGCCGATCCGACTTTTTTAAAGGGCTTTATACCATCGAGGGACTTGCACGGTGCAATTACGAGTTGCAGGATGCGATGCGAGCGTATGTGAAAGATAAACTGTCGATCCCGTCAGTAAACAAAGAGGTCGAGGGGCACTATTTGTTTTTGCTACCATATTGAGCTTCGATTTGATCCAGGTCCACAAAGAAATCTTGAACCTTGCACTCGAAGCCTGGCAGTACGTCTTCACCGTTGAGCAGGTCTTCTTCGCCCACTAGCCGATACGAAGAACTGGTACGATAAATGGCGACGGTGCGGTTGGCCAAATCGACGATCCAAATCAATTGGACACCGGCATGGAAATACTCCAATCGCTTTCGATTCATTTCGCCTCGTGTGTTCCCAACACTCAAGACTTCGACGACGAGATTTGGAGCAATCGCAGGTGATATCTACAGATTGAGATTATCGGACCTCATTTGTTCTACCCAGCCGGTCGATTCATTTCGATTGTATTGGATCGCGAAAGAGTTTCCAGTCGGCCTTGAGGATTGCGGCTCGAGCAATGGTATAGAACGACAATCCTATACAAACGCCAACGCAATCGGCAACAAAATCTTTCCAATCTGCAGTTCTGCCGACTGGGATTTGAAGGACCTCATCAAACCCGGCGTAGATGACCGCAATCAGAGCTGCAAAGAAAGTGTTTTGATACAGCTTGGACATGTTCGTTGGAATTGCCCATGCCATTAGAAACGCAAGTCCAGCGAAAGCACATCCATGAATAACTTTGTCGTTCATTCGCAATTGAGAGAGCAGCTCATTGGGTGGTAAGTGCGTTCCAATGAAAAGGAGAACCCAATAACCAACCAGCGCAACTATCGCAATTCGTAGTCCGTTGATAGTTGCCTTCATTTAAGCTTTAGATTAGTTGCCAAATGATTAATTAATCCCACCACCACTGGTCAGCTGCGAGATCAGCAGGTGCAGATTTCTTTCCACGTTGAGTGTCGAGTTCCTTATCGACTTTCGTGGCAGATGGGTCGACCAATTTTCTGGCAGCAATGTGAACACCGCCTCCGATGGGGGTGACGAGCTGGGAATTTTTCCAAACCGCGTTAACTGCTGTTTCAACTTGGCTTACGCCTGTGGCCGTGTTAACACGGCACTTGGTTTCGTCATTAAAAATCCCAAGCTTCCAACCTGACTTCTCATAGAGGTTGCGTTCTTGAATGAATGCGGCTGCAATGCTTATGTCGAATAAGTTTCGCATTTCGAAAAACACGGGGGTAACATCAGCGAGCTTATCGAATTTTTCCGTGAACTCTTTGGTAAAGCCTTTGCTAGCTTGGTCGCCTGTATTTCCAGTACGCGTTCTGTCACCGCTTTTCTGGACGCTCTCTTTTTCACCACTTAACTTAACCCCGCGACCTTGAAGATGCAGAGCTGTTCCAGCTTCGTTGGTGGTAACCGAGCTGTAATCAGCTTGGAAATACCAGCGTTGTAACGCATTTGCGTTGGCGCCTGGCGAAGTTCTTTCAATCCAACTCTGGAGTGGGATAATAGGGTCCTGTAGACCGATGCCTATCAGCTTCATTCGGTAGTCAGCTTCTACAAGGATCTGCGCAAAGTGGGTTGTTTTAGGAACGCCTTTAATGGTAATCGTTTGGAGGCCGAGTGATTCTTTGTAACCCAGGGCGATTTGTCGAGGGTCGGCACCTGGTGGCAATTGCCCACCAAACGACGCGTGATACTGGTTGTATCGTTTGAGCCCTTCTTTGGTCGGATCAATGGAACAACCAATGACGCTTACCGGC
Source organism: Pirellula sp. (assembly GCA_043757445.1). GTDB lineage: Bacteria > Planctomycetota > Planctomycetia > Pirellulales > Pirellulaceae > JBKCUI01. The sequence continues at coordinate 147,725 of JAYVPJ010000036.1, forward strand.
TCGTCGTTCGACGCGAATGCTCGCAATGCTACGATGAGATCCTCTAGTCTCAATGTCGGTCTTCCAGTCGTGAGTCCAACAAGGCGATTGTTTGCATCCAAATGCCATTGATCGGCTGGCCCTGCAATAACAATATCCTTAGAGTCAGCCAAATAGAACACGTATTCGAGTCGACTAAGTCCGGCCAGGCTTAATACTTCGTCGCCTATTGGATTGCCTTGATCTATCTGCTTCGAAACAAAAGCTTCCAAACGGTTCAAAGAAACATATCGCAAGGGAGAGGTACGAACGGAGCCACGTGGTTTGCTCTGTAGGGTTTGTTGGCGTTGTGCATACGCAAGCGAAGGGTCTATTTGAGAGACGCGAAGAACTCCTGCAGCATCGATATCGATCCCCGCGACTCCGGAGCCTGCCCCCCCTATTCCCCCACCACCTTGGCCACCCCCACCCTGGCCGCCGCCACCTTGGCCACCACCACCTTGGCCACCGCCACCTTGACCACCTCCGCCAAATTGCCCAAAACTCGTTGGGATCGACAGAAAACACGCAAACGCGATGGTGAAGAAAAACTTAGTTAGGGTTTGAAGACGCATGCCAAAGGACCCTTGGGTTGCGAAGCAGATTGGGAAATGAAAAGCCTTGCGGGAGAAATTATTCCTTGCCGCTCGTACCTAGGATAGTTGCGATCCTCGCCATTAGCAACAATTTGCGAGAAATGGGCGAAATGAGGAGGCTGTGCCTGTACACAAAATCCCGATATTTCCGCATTTATTGCTGGATTTATTCAAGAAAGCTTGACCGCGGTCCCTGCAAAGAAGTATTCACTCAGGACTGGGAGTCGGAAACTGGAGCTCTCAATTTTCGGAATATTCAGGAATTCGCTGTGGGTTCAACACGAAACCAACGTTATTGGGGGCTATCGATTTGCTTATGGATCGTTGCTGCGCCCATAGTTTGTTTAGGACAGCTGACGGCGCAACTTCCTTACCAAAATAGCCCTTGGCAAGGAAATCCACAGCCAAATGGAATGTTTCCGGCGGGACCATCAGCTATCGATCCCTATGCTGCACCATTTCGGCCAAGCACAGCACCAGTTATGGCTCCCCAGAATCCTTACGGAACAGTGCCCAATTCTGGTTGGAACCTCGGAAACTTATTGGGTTGGAACCAACCACCCAACCCAATTTATGGTGCCCCATCCTATGGGAATCCGTCGTTCTCGACCTTTGGCAATCCCAATCCTTCGACATTTCCACCGAACATTTATCCTAACAGTGCTCCGGGTGTACTGTTCCCTGGAACGGGTTTGCCGCCTCCCAGTAACTCTATTTGGAATCAAGGAAACTCATACCAGGCAAACCCATACCAGGCAAATCCTTACCAGTCGAATCCCTTCCAGACCAATCCGTTCGGGTTTCAGCAGAACAATTATGCCTGGAACAACTGGTGGAATAGCACAGGGGCAAACCTCAACGCTGGAACGAATCAGGTGATTCGACTCTTCCAGGGGCCACGTTTTAGGCATACATGGCTACCAGGCACGGCCGGCTTCGACGGAAAAAAACCGAGTTCATTAGAATCCAACGACAGCGATGTTTCGCTCGTCTTTGCGATTCCCAACTTTCTTAACAGTACTAGGCCGTTGTATATCATTCCATCCTATTCGCAGCATGAATGGGACGGACCCAGGGTGGCTGGGACGGACCTACCGGGCTCGGCCTTTAGCGGCTTCTTGGATTCGGGCTGGGAGACCAATCCCCAGCAGACCTTGGGCGTGGAACTAGGGGTTCGCGTTGGCGTCTTTTCGGCGTTCGATGCGATTAATGCGGATAGCATTCGAATTCAAGGTAAGGCTCTTGGTCGACTTCGACTAACACCGACCTCAACTCTTCGAGCAGGCGTCTTTTATCTCGACAGGAACCGAATCAAACTGCTGCCAGCTTTCGGGCTGTTGTGGATGCCGAATCAAGATACGCGATTCGATCTTTTCTTTCCGGAGCCAAAGCTTGCGCATTACGTGGCAACCCTCGGCAATTCGGATGTATGGTGGTACTTGACCGGGTACTATGGCGGTGGAGCATGGACGATCAAACAGACCGACGGGACTCACGATGAAATCGACATCAACGATATTCGACTAATGCTCGGCTTAGAATTTGGCAAGTCCGACCAAATTCGCCAAGGCTTTCGTTTAGGATTCATCGAAGCTGGATACGCTTTCAATAGGGAGTTGCTCTACAGAGTGCGATCGTCAAGCAGCCTCGATTTAGAAAACAGCTTCGTACTTCGCGCTGGATTTGCCTATTGAAAATAGGCTCCATTTATGCCAACGCAGACGGTATCGATCAAGTTGGCAATTCGAATTGAAGAGTTACTCGACGAGTGCCCGGAAACACTTCGCAACCAAGCGTTAGTCGATTTGATTGCTGAGGAGTTGAAACAGCGGGTCCGGGCGGGCGAAAAATCCAAGTCCTTGCGAGTCACATGAATCCGGAATCGCGATTCCCATTTCGCGATCGTGGACAGGAAATTGCCAAGCTGGGCAATTCGTTGCTCGCGAATGGTCTTGAGAATTTCAATTTTCGAGTTGCTGACCAAAACTAAAGTGCTATCCAGTTTACCAATTGGCATTCGTCAAGAAGGTTGCGCATCGCTCCGCCATTGTGATTCCTGTGACGCGATTCGCCTCACAACTGCGAATGTCAAGAGAGTTAGTCATTGCGACTCGATGGGCGACTGGCCTCTACGACTTCCCTCTTGTCGTGCCATCTACTCGGTGTTGGTACGGTATTCGCGTACTTGCGTGCGTGATGTTTTGATGATTCTCTCTATGCATTGGGCTTGGTCATAGTGAAGATCACATTTTTTGTGCTCGGGGGTTTTGCAACGAAATCCTGAAACTACCCAAGAATTCTATGCGAATCAGAATTTTTCATATTTCGAAACTTAACTGCCGAAAGCACCAATTGAATGGATCAGGACTTATGTACGAGATCGATGGATTACAGCGGTCGTTCCGAATTGAAAGCATTAGGAAATCGGTCACGAATCAAGAACTTTCCAATGAATATTAGCATCCTGGGGGGCCTATTGTTATTTATTCCCGCTTGCGATAAGCCCAGGGAGGAGCACCATCATGAGCCGCAAAAGATCGTGGTGACCAGCCCGTGCGCCCAAGACGTTACCATCGCTCAACCTTACGTCTGCCAAATCCATTCTTGTCGCCACATCGAGGTTCGCGCTCTAGAAAGTGGCTACCTCGAGGAGATCACGGTGAAGGAGGGGCAATCGGTGAAGCAGGGTGATTCGATGTTCAAAGTTAATCCAGCTCTTTTGCAGGCAAAATTGGACGCCGAAATAGCGGAAGCGAAGTTAGCACAACTGGAGTTCAATTACTCCAAAAGTTTGGCCGCGCAAAACGCAGTTTCGCCGAAAGAAGCAGCGCTTTTCGAGGTCAAACTGGCCAAGGCGCAGGCCAAAGTCAAACTATCGCAAGCGGAATTGAACTTTGCAAATGTCAAAGCACCTTTCAATGGCATTCTGGACCGCCTTCGTTGCCAGCAAGGAAGCCTCGTTGCAGAAGGGGACATCCTAACGACTTTGTCCGATAACAGCGTAATGTGGGCTTACTTCAACGTGCCCGAAGCCCGCTATCTTGATTACAAGGCCAACTTGGAAAAGGAAACAGCCAATTTAAGCATTGAGTTGGTGTTGGCAGACCACAGTACATTCCCGCATTCTGGCAAAATCAACGCGATCGAAGCTGATTTCAATAATGATTTTGGGACCATTGCGTTTCGTGCCGATTTCCCTAATCCCGATGCATTATTGCGTCATGGCCAAACTGGAAATGTACTGGTCAAGCGAACTTTACGCGACGCCATCGTCATCCCTCAGCGGGCTACATTTGAGATTCTCGACAAGCGATACGTATTCGTCGTTGATGAAGACGGCTTGATCCGACAGAGTGAGATTGCGATCCAGAAAGAACTGGATGACATCTATGTGATCAAAAACGGCGTTGCTGTACATGACCGAATCGTTCTTGAAGGAATTCGGCAAGTTCGTGACGGCGAGAAAGTGGAATACGAGTTCCGCGACCCAGCCGAAGTTCTTGGCCATCTCAAGAACAAAGCGGAATAGGAACCATCATTCGTGTTCGCAAAGTTCCTTCATCGACCAGCACTTGCAATTGTCATTTCGCTGCTCATTCTTTTCATGGGTGGTCTGGCGATAAGCACGTTGCCGATTTCGCAATTCCCTTCCGTAGCGCCTCCGAGCGTGGTCGTCTCTGTTTCGTATCCCGGTGCCAGCGCAGAAATTTTGGTCAATTCAGTTCTCGTCATCTTGGAGCAATCGATCAACGGCGTGCAGGATATGCGCTATATGATCGGCGATGCAACGAGTGCCGGCGAGGGAACCATTCAAATTATCTTCGAGCCTGGAACCGACCCGAACGTAGCGGTCTTGAATGTCAACAATCGGATTCAAGCAGTAAAGAACAACCTCCCTCCGATCGTCGAACGCGAGGGAATCATCGTCATGCAGAATATGTCGAGCATGTTGATGTATGTTAATGTCTTCAGCAAGGACAAAAACGTAGACCAGAATTTTCTCTACAACTTTGCTTCCACGAAAATGCTCCCTGAGATCAAGCGGATTCAAGGGGTCGGCCGAGCCAATATTCTCGGCAACCGCGCCTATGCCATGCGAGTCGAACTCGATCTCGAGCGGATGCGAGCTTACAACGTGTCCGCCGAAGATGTCATGAAGAGGATCGCTGAGCAGAGCATGATTGGTTCGCCCGGACGACTCGGCCAAGCGACCGGTAGGACATCGCAGACCGTCGAGTACGTTCTGACTTGGGTGGGACGATACGACAAGCCGGATCAATACGAAAACATCATATTGAAATCCAGTTCCGAAGGTGAAATCCTAAGACTCAAGGACGTCGCCAAAGTAAGTCTAGGCTCATCGTTCTATGACCTTTACTCAGACATTGATGGAGATCCGTCAGCAGCTATTGTTCTAAAGCAAACCCCTGGGTCCAACGCCACGGTGGTCATCGAAAAAGTTAAAGAAAAGCTTAGAGAGATCAAGAAGGAATCTTTTCCGCCTGGCATGGATTTTGAAGTCAGCTACGACGTATCGAAGTTTCTAGAGGCTTCCATCGAGAAGGTGTTGCACACCTTGCTTGAGGCCTTTGTGCTGGTCTCCTTGGTGGTCTTTCTTTTCTTAGGGGACTTTCGCAGTACGTTGATCCCCACAATAGCCGTACCGGTCTCGCTGATCGGTACGTTCTTTTTCATGCTGATGTTCGGAATGTCCATCAACCTCATTACGCTCTTTGCGTTGGTTCTAGCGATTGGGGTCGTGGTCGACGATGCAATCGTGGTGGTTGAAGCGGTCCATGAGAAAATGCAGACGAAGCACCTTTCACCTTACGCGGCAACCAAGGAGGTTGTGCATGAAATCAGCGGTGCGATCATCGCGATCACCATGGTGATGACAGCCGTTTTCATTCCAGTCACGTTCATGACAGGCCCGGTGGGTGTGTTCTACCGCCAGTTCGGGCTGACCATGGCCATGGCGATTGTGCTCTCGGGTGTGGTAGCTCTAACGCTGACGCCAGTTCTCTGTGCGATGCTGCTCAAGCCCCATTCGAGTCATGGTCAAGAGACTGGTCCGATTGCATGGTTATTTCGGTTTTTAAATTACTCGTTGACCAAGATTGCAGGCCGCTACGCCTTTGTGCTACGAGGCGTTTTAGCCGTGCTGGCTGGAGTCGGTATAGGCTTGGGAATCTACTATCTTCTAAAAGTCGAGGTAGTATTCCACCTTGTCAGTGAGCAAGTGCCACTTACAGACAGGAACTCGATCATTATATCGAGTATCATTGGGTTGCTATCTATTTTCACGATGCGATCGCTGCTGTCGGGAAGCGATGCGAGTAACCCAAAGAAGCGAGGACCGCTGGGCATCTTTTTGTATTGGTTTAACCAAGGCGTTGAAAAGGTTACCTTTGGTTACGCAGCGATCCTCAGCAAGATCGTTACGTTGCGGTTGATCACACTGCTCGTCATTGGGGGCTTCTGCTATGGTATTTTTGTCGTAAACAAAGTGCTCCCATCCGGCTTCATCCCACTCGAAGACCAGGGTATTATTTACGGGGTCATTCAAACGCCCCCTGGCTCTACACTGGAATACACCAATTCCAAGTCCCACGAGCTACAAGAAGTCTGCAAAGAGTTCGACGAGATCACTTCGGTTTCTTCGCTGGCCGGTTATGAAGTTCTGACCGAGGGCCGGGGCTCGAACGCCGGCACATGTATCATTAACTTGAAGCCTTGGGCTGAGCGAGAGCTGACCTCGAAACAGCTTATCGTGGAATTGGAGGAAAAAGCCAGTCGGATAGCCAACGTGAAGCTCGAATTTTTTGAGCCACCCGCCGTTCCTGGCTTCGGTGCAGCCGGTGGTTTCTCAGTGAACTTGCTCGATAAAACGAACTCGTTTGATTACAAAGCGCTGGGAGAGGTGACGGACAAGTTCATGGCGGCCCTAGAGAAGCGAAACGAGCTCAAGGGTTTGTTCACGTTCTTCGCTGGAAACTACCCGCAATATGAGATCATCATCGATAATGACATAGCCATGCAAAAAGGGGTTTCGATCGGGGACGCAATGCAAAACCTTTCCATTGTGGTCGGGAGCACTTGGGAACAAGGATTTGTTCGCTTCGGCCAGTTTTACAAGGTTTACGTCCAGGCCGCGCCCGAGTTTCGACGGTACCCGGAAGATTTGGATAACATGTTCGTCAAGAACGATCGAGGGGCCATGGTCCCCTACTCGGCGTTCATGCAGATCAAAAAGAAGCAGGGACTCAACGAAATCAGTCGCTATAACCTTTACCCCACTGCACCTATTCAAGGAGCACCAGCGTCCGGCTACAGCAGCGGTGAAGCGATCGCTGCGATCCAGCAAGTCGCCGCCGAGACGCTTCCAAATGGCTATAGTATCGATTGGCAAGGCCTCTCGTTTGACGAGGCAAAGAAAGGCAGTACTGCCATCTACATTTTCTTGATCGTCGTGATCTTTGTTTACATGGTTCTGGTAGGGCAGTACGAAAGCTTTCTTCTGCCGCTTGCGGTTATTGCCTCGTTGCCGGTTGGCCTCTTTGGATCCTTCGTGTTCCTGCAAGCGATGGGGTTGGCTAACGACGTCTATTGCCAGATTGGTCTAGTCATGTTGGTGGGATTGCTCGGAAAGAATGCGATTTTGATCATCGAATTCGCCGTGCAACGTCGCCAAGAAGGAGTTAGTATCAGGGATGCTGCCATCGAGGGAGGGCGATTGAGATTCAGGCCGATTTTAATGACCTCCTTTGCGTTCATCGCTGGTCTGATTCCGCTGGTCCGCGCCACCGGCCCAGGGGCGATTGGTAACCGAACGATTGGAACCACCGCGGTCGGCGGGATGTTGATGGGCACGTTGATTGGGGTCTTAGTGATTCCTGGTCTTTACTATCTGTTCGCCAAGATGGCCGACGGACGCAAATTAATCAAGGATGAACATTTTGAACCACTTAGCGAAAAAATCAAACACTAAGAGTAGAAAACATGCTCTCGCAACAGCAGTTGTCGCGGGCATGCTTCTGCATGCGCCAGGATGCAAAATTCCGCCTCTTGAAAGGGCGACATGTGGACCACCACTCCCAGCCACATTTCAAAGGCAAACCAGTTTCAAGCCAGCTGTTGTAACCGAAGAGACTCCAACGTTGGTTTCGCAAGTTCAATCCGCAAGTTTTAGGGAAGTCCAAGAAGCTCAGCGCATAGACCTTGATACCAAGAGCTCCGCAGATGCATCTAGTCGCGAGCAAGGCGACGACAGTGCACTAGGGGACGCCAAGACCTCAGAGAAAAAACCTTCGGATCTCCCCAATGGTTCCATAAGCCCGACACCGTCACCGCCCGACTTGCACGGGACATTAGGTTTCGACGAATCGACTGTCACCTTCGAGAACTCTTCAAAACTCAGTTGGCGCGAGTTTTTCGATGATCCGAATCTTACGGGTTTAATCAACGAGGCGTTGATTGGAAACCAGGAACTGAAGATCCTTGAACAAGATATCAAGATCGCCTATTACGAAGTGCAAGCAAGGCGAGGGTCCTACTTCCCCTTTCTGAACTGGGGTGCGGGTGCGGGGCTCGAGAAATCTAGTCACTTCACAACTCAAGGTGCCGTCGAGGACCAACTGCAGGTTCTACCAGGCAAGTCCTTCCCAGATCCGCTCCCCAACTTCATGGTCGCCACCAACATCACATGGGAAGTGGATATCTGGAGGAAATTGCGAAACGCGAGAGACGCCGCGTCGCTGCGCTACTTGGGTACCAACGATGGACGAAACTACATCGTGACTCGCCTGGTCGCCGAGATTGCTGAAAATTATTACGAGCTGTTGGCTCTCGATAACCGACTGAAAACCCTCGACAAAACCATTGAGATTCAGGAAAAAAGTCTTGTACAAACCAAGGTTAGAAAAGATAACGCTCGAGGAACTGAGTTAGCCGTCCAACGATTCCAGGCCGAGGTTCGTAAGAACCAAAGTGAAAAGCTGATCATCCAGCAAGATATCATCGAGGTCGAGAACAAAATCAATTTTCTCGTTGGTCGTTACCCTCAGCCTGTCGAGCGAGCGTCATCGGATTACATCGATCTGAACCTTCATGCGCTGAGTCTCGGAGTACCATCGCAAATGCTGCAAAACCGCCCAGACATCCGTCAAGCGGAGCGTGAGTTGGCAGCCACTGGACTCGACGTCAAGGTTGCTCGCGCCCGATTCTATCCAGCTTTGAACCTAGGTGCTGGTATCGGCTTTCGAGCCTTCAATCCAAGATATCTGCTGACGACTCCAGACTCATTGATTTACAACGTGGCTGGCGACTTGGTCGGGCCGTTGATCAATCGAGCAGCCATCAAGGCCGACTATCGCACCGCAAACGCCAAGCAGTTGCAGGCTGTCTACGACTACCAACGTACGATCTTAAATGCCTACACGGAGGTTATCAATCGCATATCCAAGGTGGATAACTACGGCAAGAGTATCGCGGTCAAAAAGCAGCAACTGAAAGCGCTAGAATCTTCGGTTGATGAGGCCAACAAGCTTTTTATATTAGCTCGCGTTGAATATGTCGAAGTGCTTCTAGTGCAACGCGACCTCCAGGAAGTCCGATTGGTCTTGATCGAAACCAAACTGCAGCAACTGACTGCGATCGTCAACACTTACCAAGCCCTAGGTGGCGGAGGGTTTTAGGGAACTTGATTTGAGCCGACGGCGCTACTAGCCAAATGGCACTCACTTTGAGCCGCAACGCGCTAGCCTGCGGGCTGGAAGTCAAGTAATCAACCACCAATCCGGACCTCATTCTAGTTAGCGAAATGAGGCTCAAAATTTACAAGGCCAGTGGTGCCTTTGTATGTTCGCCCTTTGAGCTGAGAGGGTTACGGCTAACAAAGTAAGTCCGTATGTGTCTGGGCAGTTTCTTATCCAAGAGGATCAAATCTGGTCAGAATCAGCCTCTCGAAAAGGCAAGAAAGGCAATCCTTTTGTTTGAAATCAAGGAAACAAGGTCACGCCTTCCCAAAAATCAGTTCGGCATGTAATTTGCGAAACAAGCGGAACAGGCAATGTTGTGCGTCGAATCCTTACTCTTCAAGTTGAGTCAAGCAAAATCATGTTAGCAATCGAAACCTATATTCAAAATTCCGTTTCATCGGTTAGCGGTAAAGTCTGCGCAGTCGTTCGTTTGGTCGCGTTTGCTTCGATCGCAACATCATTCGACCTCGACTCGTCGAGTGCAGTTGGCATAGGTAGTGGTCCTGTCGGGCCCGTTCTTTCCGAGCCCATAAAAATCGACGATGAGGATCAGGCCAAGCAACTCGACTATTGGCACCAACACGATGCTTGAATGCGTCGCCTTGAGAAAACTTAGACAATTTCTTCGGAACGCCGTCAACGACCGTGCTTCCCGCCGCCGTAGATTCTCACATTTCTAATCAATTGCGTTCTTTTTTTGCCGACGTTTCGAAAGAATAAGAGAACGACCAAGATTTTTGAGAGACAATCGTATTCCGCCGGCTGGCGTTGATTGGTTTTGAATGTTGCGTACTCGAAGGCTTGATTCTATGTCGACTCGTTTTGTGTTTCGAGTTACAGCTCCATTGTTGGGTGTCAGCCTACTGTTGCTTTTGCTGGGGGCATTTACAGCTTGGTACGTGCACTCCATGCAACAAAAAGCGACAGAACTGATTTGCGAAAGTATCGCGACCTCCAACGTATCTCAGTCGCTTGAGGACGGGCTTCGGGAGTTGCGCACCAACCTGCATGAGTATGGAATCACTGCCGATGCGAAACATCTAGTTGCTGCCAAGCGATCGATAACCAACATGGAAGTTCAACTTAGCAAGATTGAACTTTCCAACGACCACGATGGCGGTCAACCTAAAGTCGCCGAGATTCATCGTGAGTTTGTCGTATTCGAACGACAATTCGACCAGTTCATCCAAGAGACAGTACCCCAGCCGCCTGTGGCAGTTCGATTAGCTCAAACCTTCCTTTCTAAAAATCTCATTCCAAAGGCCATTAAGCATCGAGAGGCCCAGCAAAGTAGTCTAGAAGAAATAAGCAAAAGCAGTGAACGAGTTGCCGACCGAGTTAGCTTGACGCTGCTGTTGCTAGTAACCTTTGGCGCAATTGGCGGTCTAGCCGCCGGGATTGCGATCGCACGCAATGTGCATCAATCTATCATCGAATTAAATATTCCTGTGCATGCTGCATCAGGAATGCTGGATGAGGTGGTCGGTCCTTTGAGCTTAGGTACAGAGAGCAATCTTCCTGAGATTCGAGAGTCCTTAGATAAGATGGTGAATCGTGTTGGCATAACCGTTCAGCGGTTACAAGAGAGCCAAAAAAAGATTCTTCGAGCGGAACAATTGGCAGCTCTAACTCAAATGGCAGCTGGTCTGGCACATGAGATTCGCAATCCATTGACAGCGATGCGTTCGCTCGTCCAAATGGCTAGATCGCAAGGCGGGGGTGCGGCTCTAGACAATCGCGATATCGAAGTTCTTGACACGGAAATTGAACGTCTGAATGAGCTCGTTCAAACCTTTCTTGATTTTGCGAGGCCGCCTACTCCCATGCGTAGCCGTGTAAACATTTCGGAAATCGTGCTTCGAACGTTGCAGTTGACCAAGCATCGAGCCGAACGACAAGATTTGCAACTGGAGTTCGAACCGGCCTTTCCCGAATTGACCGTGAATGCAGATCCGCATCAAATCCAACAAGTACTGCTCAATTTGGTGCTAAATGCCATCGATGCTCAACCGAACGGCGGAATGGTTTTCATTCGTTTGCAAACAGCAGCCTTATCCGCTAACGAAACCCAGGTCGCGATTTTGGTTGGTGATACTGGACCAGGGATCGATACCAATGTCATCGATCGCATCTTCGAACCCTTCTTCAGCACTAAGGAAACAGGAACTGGGATCGGCCTAGCGATTTGCCAGCGGATCGTCGAAGAACACGGCGGGACCATAACAGCCGAAAATCAACTTCTCGGCGGTGCTCTTTTTAAGGTGCACTTGCCTTCTGCCGAGTGTATAATCGTTTCAGTTTAGTGCAGCCGATTTTTCGAAACGCTCTGTATGCCGACATTGTTGCTTGTTGATGACGAACCAAGTGTCCTCTACGCGATGGAAAAGGGTCTCCGAACCAAAAATCTCACGATTCTATCGGTGGAGACCGCCAAAGCAGGCATTCAGGCGGTACGCGACCATCGTCCAGATGCAGTCGTATGCGATGTGCGGCTGCCCGACATGTCTGGTCTAGATGCCTTTCAGAGAATGCGAGAAATTGATCCGCAATTGCCCGTCATCATTGTTACCGCGCACGCCACAACAGATACCGCGATAGAAGCGATGAAGCGAGGCGCATTTGAGTACCTGCTCAAGCCATACAACTTAGACGAACTGAAAGCTACCGTGGCGAAAGCCATCGAGCTGAGTCTCGTAAGCCGAATTCCTGCTCTCTTTGATCAAGACCAAGAATCCATTACGGACTCCGATGGGATCGTTGCGGATCGCATTGTTGGGAATTCCAAGGCCATGCAACATGCCTATAAGGAGATAGGGCGTGTGGCCCCTCGCAATGTAAATGTGCTGATACTTGGGGAAAGCGGAACAGGGAAAGAGCTGGTAGCGCGTGCAATTTACCAACACAGCTTGCGAGCAAAGAATCCATTCTTGGCGATCAACTGCGCTGCCATCCCGGAAAACCTTCTGGAAAGCGAATTGTTTGGGCACGAGAAAGGATCTTTCACCAGCGCCGATCGAAAACGGATCGGCAAGTTTGAACAAGCCCATGGTGGAACACTTTTCCTAGATGAGATTGGCGATATGAGTATCGCGGCTCAAGCAAAAGTTCTTCGGATCCTTCAGGATGGTTGCTTTGAACGCGTTGGTAGTAGTGAGACCATTCAATCCGAAGTTCGAGTCATTGCCGCTACCAATTCGAATCTAGAAAAAGCCATTGTCGCAAAAGCTTTTCGGGAAGATCTGTTTTATCGACTGAACACCTTTACCATCCGTTTGCCCGCATTGCGCGAACGAGCCGAAGACATTCCGAGACTTGTGGAGTACTTTACTCATCGGTTCGGGATCGATCTGGACAAGCAGAATCTCCGTGTTTCGGAGGAATGTGTGGCACTTCTAATGCAGCACACTTGGCCGGGCAACATTCGTGAACTCCAAAGCGCTATCAAATATGCGATTGTACGTACGACCAGCGATGTTATCACGATGGACTGCTTGCCGGACTCAGTGAAGCAAAATCCTTTCAAGCTTGGTGTTTCGGCAGCAGTGCCACTTTCTGAACCGGACTCAGCGCGCTATCCGGAACTGAGAGCCTTGATTCAGCAACTCATTGATACCCATCAGCCAAACATTCAAGACATTGTTTATGCGGAGGTCGACAAAGTTCTCTACGAACAAGTGCTCAGCCAAGTCGGAGGCCATCAAAGCCAAGCAGCTGAAATTCTCGGAATCTCGAGAACCACTTTCCGACATCGACTTCAGTCCCTCGGCATGAACGTGAGTAAGATTTTGAAGTCAACTGACGATTGACCACTATAACTTCGGCCATTTCGAGTTCATATCAACCATTGCTATTGCACCCGCGTAACTTAGCCGTCTTGGCGAAACGAAGCACTCGAAAGCCACTGAATCAAGAATTATCTTTCGTAGGGGCCTCGAAACCTGTCCGTTTCGGCGGCCACTCAAGCAATCTCGACTGGAATCGTTCCGGAACTCACAAGCTTCTTAAACTCCAGGAAGTCCGATTCCACTTGATCCGCGTATGCAAGTCCAAAGGCTTCCAGAGCAAAGTCGAATTGATCGCCGGTACCCATATATCCTGCGATGTAAGACGCTTTGCCAGATTTTGCGTGTGCCCGCGCCAATGCCCAACCACACAGCTGACCGTAATCTAGAAGCGACTGGGAATCCAAATGCAATAAATCGATCGACAGTTTCATGTCACGAAGTTGACGCAAGTAATAGTGCCGGCCCTTAGAGTCGGAAGTCCAACCAAGAAACAAATCGCTAGCTGCCTGCATCAATCGCTGACCATGAACCACTCGGTAGCCCTCGTGGCTGGTCTCTGCGTCGGCAGCAAAAGTTGCAAAGATGCTTGGACGAGCTTCCTTGATTTGAAGTACCAAAGGCGCGCCATCGGGGTCTTCGAATAGAAGAATTCCACACCTGAGCCCAACGCTTCCAACTCCGACTACTTTCATTGCCCCGTCTGACAGACAATACCTTTGAAACAACTCCGACCGACCATCCGACAGAGTCAACGCGTAGGCTCGGATCAGGCTTTCCGTTTCAGCGAAAACGCCCTCGCCCTCTGGGTGGCGCGATAAAATGGGAGGCTGGTCTACGAATTGTCGCTTTGCCGGATTACAGGGATCGGCCTGGGTTATCCTCGGAAGTAGAGCTTCGACCGTGCGTGATTTCGCTGCAGCAATCGCCTTCTCAAGTCGTGCTTGCGAATCAGGTAATTTGGTATGTGCGAGCACTGACTTGGCATCGATTTTTTGATACCACATTTGAAGTGGTTCGAACGCTTCGTAAATCGCCATATTCTCTCGATAAGCTCTGGCAACTTCATGAACTATTGCAAGTTGATGCGAATGTCCTAAAGCCAACTCTCGTACCGCTAAAACAAAGCTTGTAACAAGTCTCTTGAGGTCCCATTCCCAGCATCCGGTCGTAGTCTCATCAAAATCGGTAAGATCAAAAACGAGATTGCGCTCTGGCGTTGCAAACCATCCCATGTTTTGAAGATGGCAGTCACCGCATATAGGAAGGAGTATGCCCGAGTTGGGAGTGTTGACAATATCTTTGGCCATCGCCAAGGCAAGGCCACGAAAAAAGGCAAGCGGAGATAGTTTCATTCGGCCATGCCGAATCGGTACCAAGTTTGATAACCGACTCCGATTCGATTCGATCAACAAGTCTTGGACTTTTGGTCGATTTGCAAATGGCTTCCATGTTGCGTGATTGGACCTAGGAACTTTGTCCCGAATTTGCTTGCCTATCAATCGTCGATCGAACCTGGACAGCGTTTCCACATTCGACGCATCCATTTCCACTTCCGACTTGGTATCCATTTTTCGTTTCTGTTTTCGCAATAATCGGCTTTGCTACTACCGATCGGATAATTTGGTATTCGAGCCACCCGTCCCATTTCCTCCTCCCCCAGGCTGCGTGTCTTGCGGAAACCGATATAAAGTTTTCGAGCCGGAATTGAGGAGACGTTGTATTCAAAGTACGAAGAGATAAATCGCTCGAAAATCGGCACTTCTCGCTCAACGCCAATGTGCGACTCTTGCGAATGCAATCGTTTCCATTGGCTTTACGGCAGTGGGACCGCAACTGACGACTACATAGATCTCCAAAACGAATCCTCCGATGAAATCCGTTCGGCGCGGCGTCGCCGTGCCGGACGGACTTCGCGGAAGTCTTGAGTATGAAGCAGTGTAACAGCCAGTTGAGCCTCCGCCGGATGAAATCCGACGGAATGCCGATCTGGTGGCGATCAGCGAGAAGTGACGTCAAAAGTCGGCTTACGTCACAAACTGTCAAAGCGGAGGGCACGGGGATCGAACCCGCAACCCCTTACGGGGCACTTCATTTCCAATGAAGCCGCTAGCCATTCGCCTACCCTCCAG
>JAYVPJ010000037.1:0-79989 GCA_043757445.1 Pirellula sp.
AAGAGTAAGCGCCATCCTTGGCATCCATCGGTAAAAAGGAACGCGAATAACCCAAAAACATGGGTTCACTCGATTCCGCTATGATACCTGAGATCAGACCAAACAAAGAGACCTCCCCGGAACGCCGGATGAGATTAATTTTGATGCCCAAGCGTTTTCCGAAGCAAATCTAGACTCTCGCGGGCTTCGGCCCAATCCGGTAACAATTGAGTTACCCGTTCAAGATAAAGCAGGCCTCTTTCCGGATGACCCGAGGCATCCCAGGCAACTCCAATTTTCAGCAAAACCTCCACGTTATCTGCATCGGCCTTTAACGCCATCTCAAAATGTTTTACTGCTTCCTCGGGCTTCGTTGCTATCAACATGTCCCCCATAGCGCGATGGAAGTCGAACGAAGATGGTTCGAGCTCGATTGCTCTCGTCATCCTCGCGATTGCCTTCCCTGAGTCTGTCTCAAGCGTTGCTAGGGTACCATGAGCATTCGCAAGACGCTCATCTATACCGATGGCCTTTTCGCAATACGCGATAGCTTCGCTTACTCTTCCTATCCCGATCAATGCAGACGCGTAATCTACATTCGCTTTGGCCGAATTCGGTCGGGATCTGAGATTCGCTTGACTGTTCAGCAACGCGTCCGAAAGTTTGCCGCTGCAAATCTGCGAAGCAACGAAACTGCTTTGAAGGTCTTCGTCATTGGCGGCACCTTTTACCGCGACCTCGTAGTACATCACAGCTTCATGGAAATTGCCGAGCCGGTTCTGAAGATGCGCCATGTTCGTGATTGCATCCAAGTCGTTCGGATCGCTTTGAAAAGCTCGTTCCAAATGCTGGCCGGCCAACTCAAACTCTTTTTGTTCGATCAATAGCCCTGCATAGTTAGCGTTGGCTTTTGGATCATTGGGCGCAATTTCGAGCGCTCGCGCGAAATACAAGTTGGCTTCATCGAAGTTCCGCTCTTTTGCATAGATGCACGCTAGGCCGGTCAGTACCGTCAAATTGCGGGGAGATTTCGCGACCGTATCCTTCCATAGCGAAATTTCATTTTGGAAAACCTTATTGCGTTCAAATGTCGTCATTCCAAGCGCCAGTGCAAGTAAAACGGTCACCAGCCCGTGCAGCCAATGGAACTTTTTGCTCCTTGGTTGTTGTAATGAAGTGAACCTATCTAGTACCACAAATAGCAAGATTTGCACCAGCGCGACCACGCTTGCAAGGGGCAAGTACATGCGATGTTCGAACGCCAGGTCCTTGATCGGCAAGATACTCGAGGTGGGAGCCAAAATGAGGAAGAAACTCCCCCCAAAAAAGCTCCATTTCCGATGCCGAAAAATACTCCAAATGGTTCCGGCCAGCAAGAAACCTATCAATACAAATTGAGGCCATACCTCTCCTATCGAATGCGCAACTGGCCAATCGGGATAAATACATTGACCACTCGGCCAGAAGGCCAGGGACAGGTAATGAACTAGGACGGACGACTGGCTTAGCAAATATGTCCAAGGGGTCAATCCTGCCACCTGAATCAACGCGCCGCCCCGATAATCCATTTGATAGTGAAGCATGGACCAGGCCAAGACGCTCCACGAAGAAAACAGTAGCACATAATAGTACTTGCGCTTTTCGAAAAGCTCCTTCCAGTCTGCCGCAATAAAGGCTCGATCGAACCACATCACCACCATCGGTGCGGTGACCATCACTTCTTTGCATCCCATCCCAAAGAAGCAGGCGCAGAGTGAGCAGCTCAACCAAAATGTTACAGCCTTGGAGTCCTGTGCTCGTACAAAAAAGTAGAGCGTCGCCAAATACGACAATCCCATGAGCGATTCGAGACGTTGCACTATATACGTGACCGATTGTGTATTGAGTGGATGCACCGCCCAAATCAAAGCGATTGAAAACGCTATCCAGTGAGCTGAATTGCTCAAGACAGGACTGCACTTAAACATGGTTCGCTTTACGAGTCCGAACAAGCATAGAGCAGCCAAACAATGGATGCATAGATTGACAGCATGGTATCCAAAAACGTCGTACCCATGTAAAGCGTAGTTGATGGCGAAGGTGTACTGTGCAAAGGGGCGATTTGATTTGTGCATCGCAACTGTTGGCGGCCACAAGGTGCGAATCGAGACTTCATCCCGAATGCGTTGCAAGTCATCGAAAAGAAAGGGCACGCCAAACGTGTTGGAGTAGGCAAGTGCGCATGCCACTGCAATAAGCGACGAAACGGCAATCGCCAACAAGGGCCTTTGAAGGTTAGGCTTCGCTTCCGGCATTCGGTATTTTTTCAAGAAAAGGGTGGTGTCACTGTCGTCAACCGACCTCGGGCATAAATTCGGGAACCAGCCGAAGTGCGCTGCACACGGCTGGCTCGTCAAAAACGGGACGCGTAAGCACTACGGCAGAAGTTCTTTGATTCGATTGTTGTGGCAGTGTCGCTCCGCGACACTGAATTGCCGAGTCGCGGAGCGACGTCGGCTACATGTTATGCCAAAATACTTCTTCACGCGTGCTTTTTGTGTCGACTCCTAGTTTGCGCATTGCACCACTGGGCGGCAAGCATTCCATCGCATTTTCGACGCGAGGATTTCAATCCTGACCTTCGACGCGTGGTCGTATCGATTATGAGGGCTGTGTCGTTTGACTTAGTGCGGAATGAAACGAACAGAAAGGCAATCGAAAACGCAAATTGCTTCCTCCAGGTTCGTCTAGTACGCTCGTCCTAGAATTCGTTGTCGATCCATATTTCTAAATAGATTTGCATATGAGCAGCCAGCCTTTGAATAGCAGGATTGCTGTCGTCATCCCTTGTTACAAGGTGGCGCAGTTTTTGTCAGCCGTGCTTGCAAGCATCGGGCAAGAGGTTGCGGACATCTATTGTGTAATCGATGGCTGTCCCGAGGGGAGCGGCAGAGTAGCCGCAGAGGCTGCTAAACGCGATCCTCGAATCCGTGTTGTCGAACACGCCACCAATGGCGGTGTCGGGCAAGCGTTCATAACGGGTTGCCAAATGGCATTGAGCCATGGCGCAAGCATCGTCGTCAAGCTTGATGGAGACGGCCAGATGGATGCCAACGATATTCCACGGCTAATCGAACCGCTTCAAAACGGCCAGGCCGACTACTCCAAGGGAAATAGGTTCTTTCAATTGGAGGACCTCCAGGCAATGCCCATCCTTCGAATGTTCGGAAATGCTGGCCTCTCGTTTTTATCGAAGCTCTCGACTGGCTATTGGAACCTCTTCGATCCAACAAACGGTTTCATTGCCATTCATTCCAGTGCCGCTAGCCGGTTGCCATGGAACAAAATTCACAAACGATACTTCTTTGAGTCGGACCTGCTATTTCGGCTTTACGCACTGCGGGCAGTCGTAGTTGATATTCCAATGAAATCAAGATATGGTCTGGAGAAAAGCAATTTATCCATAACTGCTGCCATCGTTCAGTTTCCTGTCTTCCATTTGCTCAACTTTATGAAGCGTATCTTCTATGGCTACTTCCTTCGCGAGTTCAACATTGCTTCGCTGAATTTGGTGTTGAGTATTGGGTTGATTGGATTTGGATCGTGTTTCGGTTTAATGAACTGGGTTCGAGGGTATGAACTCAATCAGCTCGCATCGGCTGGCACCGTGATGTTCGCTGCCTTGCCGATCATTCTGGGTTGGCAAGCGTTGCTCGCCTTCTTTGCATTCGACGTGGGAAATGTTCCAAAGAGCCCGCTTCGTAATCGATTTCAAAATATCCTTGCAAAATGAACTCAACCAACACGTACTTGAAACAATCCCGCGCAATTGGCAAAGAAGTCTACGAAAATCGCAATACTTCGGATGTCGACGAACAAGCAGGTCCCGCTTACTTTGGTGGCTTAGGATTGAGTCGATGGATTTTTTGGCGGAGACTCAAGTTGGCATTGCGGGAAATCCCAACATGCAAAGATGGCATCTGTGTCGATTTTGGTTGTGGATTTGGGATGGCTTTGCCTTGGTTACGCGAGCATTTCCAAGAGACGATCGGTGTCGATCTCGTACCAGATCTTGCGAGAGACTTTATGCGCCGATGGAATGCAATCTACGGTGGCCACCGAAACACGGTATCGATAACGAAC
This sequence comes from Pirellula sp., assembly GCA_043757445.1. Taxonomy (GTDB): domain Bacteria; phylum Planctomycetota; class Planctomycetia; order Pirellulales; family Pirellulaceae; genus JBKCUI01. The sequence continues at coordinate 4,102 of JAYVPJ010000037.1, forward strand.
TGTTTAGAAGATGCCCAATTGGCTCCTGAGTCAGTAGATTTCATATTGGCTTTGGACGTCTTGGAGCATTTCGAATCACTCGATGGCATCCTGAACCAGCTTCACGGATTGCTCAAACCGAATGGCGACATCTTAGTAACAGGACCAACTGAGAATATCGCCTATCGCATAGGGCGAAAGATCGTGGGCTTCACTGGCGAGTATCATTTTCAGACGATTTACGATGTACTCGGCGAGATGTCCAAGTTATTCGAGGTGAGAGTGATTCGACGAATCCCTGCGATGCCTTCTTTGTTCCTCCTGGCGAAAGCGGTCAAAAAGTAGGCTCGATACCGTGGCGGACGCTGCCAGCGTCGGTTCGGATGCTGGCAGCATCCGCCACGCTATTGGCTTTTCTCGATAATGCTCACTGGGCGTCCAAAATGGCTCAACAATTCTTGAGCAGCCATGGCTCCCGATCGAAGCCCTCCTTCCATGGTTGCTGGCCACTCCGTTTGCGTCCAATCGCCGGCCAACCAAATCCTATGCTCCGCGCAGGCGTTAACGCGCAGACGACTCGACTCCGATCCTGGCGTTATGGAGAACACAGCATTGGGATCGGTCACGACTTTGCCTCGGTACATCGTGGCCACCGCAGACTCAGGAAAGATCTCGGCCAGGTCCTTCTTTACCATTTTTAGTATCGACTCGCTATCACCGCGAGGTAAAGCACGTGAAGCACTAATAACAATTTGGTAGTAATGCTCCTTGTTTTGTTTTGCGTCAGGCGCGTGTGACGCATCACAATTCGGAGCTGGAAAAATCCATTGGCAGAGTCGATCGATCAAAATTGCATGGGGACTATTCAACCAAGGACGGTCCCACCAAGTGTGTACTCCTGTTATCGGAGACGACTTCAAAGATGCCGCGGGAGTTGTGACTGAGATCAGTTCTGATGGCATGCAATCAGATACTCGATTCCATGGAACAGCGCATACCGCAGCATCAAAAAGATCCGTTAATCGTTGGCCGTCTTCCGAGACCTCAAGACTCAGCGTACCGTCAGGCTGCAACTGCAATCGACTGACCGAATGTCCAAGACGGATATCAACTTCTAACGCGCGCAATGTACCAATCACGGACTCATCCAATAGCTTGGAGAGTGGACGGTTTGGAACCAGCAGATGAAATGCGGTCCGACTCGCTGCAAATCCATCGATCAGTACTTTGTGTACAGCACCTAACGTAACGCGCTCAACCTGTTCGCCCAGCGCGCTCACAAGAATCGTTGACCAGAAGTTGCGTATGCACCTTTCGTTTTGACCGTTCGCCCGCAACCAATCCGTTGCTAACTGAGACGACATCTCCTTTGTGCGTTTGAGTTTTTTTAGTCGAAGCAAACCGATGCCAACTCGAATTCGTTCCCAAATCTGCAAGTCCGGCCATCGGAATAATAGTCCGGACAGATGGAGCGGGGCAGGAAGGGGCCACGCAGCCACTCGAATACGCTTTCCGCTTGAAGACACAAAATGGAGCAAATTCTGCTCCGTCCAACAGGGCGACTGGTCCGTGTCGTCGATCCACTGCTTAAACGTCGAACAGCAGTTCATTCCAATGTGCTGACAGTAGTCTACCGATTGTCCCGATTCCAGATCAACGAACGATCCAACCCGGCCACCGATACGGTGCTTCGACTCAAACAACGTCACCTTGCATCCATGGCGAGCAAGATGCAGACTCGCGTTGATGCCAGCTAGTCCGGCACCAATAACAGCAATTCGAGTTCCGCCAGTCGGCCATTTTAATCGAGGGTTGCATACACTGCTTTCCTGCAATTCGTTTTTGGCCGCAAGCAGTCGCTGAAATAAAGGTGTAATGAGATGTTCGAAGATAAGCTGAAATTTCTCCAGCTTGGTCAATTGCAAACGCGACTGCCAAATCAATTCCGGCTTCTTTTCGATCGTCGCAAGAAGCTGTCTGTACGAATGCCACATCATTGAGAACATACGCTGCCCATCGAGCGATAATGTATTTGCGACTTGCCAACCACTTTCGTACAACGCCTTGGTCCGCTCGAGTTGCACTCGAATCAGTCCGCGCCAGTCGCCAAGTTCGTTGAGTGCAAAAACCGTTGGAGATTTCTGAAGTCCGAGCCATCGCATCGAATCGATCCCGTTCCGAGCTAGTTCATCTTGGGGTAGATAGATTCGATTGCGTTGACTGTCCTCAGCAATATCACGAAGGATGTTCGTCATTTGAAACGCAACGCCGCAATCCGTGGCGGCTTGTATGGACGATGGTGTTGGCGGTTCACCGATATTTTTTGCCCAAATAGATAAGCAAGCGATTCCGACGCTCGACGCGACTCGGTAGCAATACGTCGAGGTTTCCTCCCAATTTTTCATTCGAATCGCTGGGTGCGCCTCAACGGTCTGCGGAGGGCCTTCTGACGATTGTCGCCCAACGTCCGTGTCAACGCCTCGAACGATGTCATGAAGTGTTTCGATGGGAATCGCGAACCTCGAAACGCAATCCGCCAACGCCATACGAATCGGAGCTAAACAAGCCGGTGATGCAACCGATTGCAATTTTTCCGAGGAAAGTGAATCAAGCCATTCATGCCACGAGGTTGCGGACCACATAGTCTTCGATTGGCTGACCTGTGCTCTTTCATTGGTTTTGTCATCGGCTGCATAGGTTGCATAGGTTGCATAGGTTGCATCATCGGTTGCATCATCGGTTGCATCATCGGCAAGTCTCGCAAAGGCATAGAGGGCCGTCATCGCATTGCGTCGATCTCGACCAAGCAGAGCAAACGATCGATAAAAACTTGACCCACTTTTGCGCGCGATAAGCTCGCACCGGGTATAGGAATCGGAGAGTGAAATCGTCATGCGGAGATGGATTTCCGAGGCCTAGCAAGTTCGGCAGCATAGATAGAGCGAGGTGACATAATCGCGCGAAGGAGCAAGGCTAACTTTTGTTTCTTGGAGACTTCGATGGGCTGATCCCAGACGTTGAAATGGGCACGAGCAATATTGTCGAGGATGGTCAATCCGCCGCGTGCGAAAAGCTGGATATCCCGAGCCATCCACCGTGGAGTCAGTTGAACCAATGGTAGTCCACTCACCAAGTTGATTCGAGCCAAATCGACCCAAACCTTAACAGCGAAGCGTAGATTGTCGGATGCTTTGCCAGCCAAGATCTCCGATTCTGTAACTTCAAATCGTTTCCATAAGTCTTTAGGTAAATAAACTCGCCCTTTGAGCGCATCTTGGCGTATATCTTGGCAGAAATTGGCGATTTGCAATCCCGAGCAAATGCGATCGCTGAGCGTAATCGCCTTGGCGTCTTTGACGCGGGCTAGTTGCAAGAGGATTCGGCCGACAGGGTTGGCGCTGCCGCGGCAGTATTCTAGAACTTCTAGTTGAGAATGATAACGTGTCACGCTTTGATCTTGAACGAATGCATCGAGTAAGTGTTCGAAGTTCTCCATCGATAGAGAATGGTTAACAATCGTCTCTTTGAGGGCGACAAATACCGGGTGTTTTGCATTCCCCGAAAAGCAATCTCGTAACTCAGATCGCCACCATTTCAGTAATTGAAGCGAATCTGCGGGATTTGCAATTTCGTCAGCCAAATCATCCGACCATCTACAGTATGCGTAAATGTTGTAAAAATCTTGTCGGATCAAGGCTGGAACGAGCAAACTCGCGATAGAAAAATTCTCGTAGTGGCGGCGGACCAACGATTTGCAGTACCTTTTTGCAAGCTCCCGTTCCATTGGCGGATTGGTGGACCTCGGTCCATACAGCTGCAGGTCCGCAATAACTATATTTCCGCCAGCTCTCACGGGGTGTTTGGTAGCGGAAATGGCTTCGCTTGGGGATGACATATCGCTATCATAACGTGAAATTCTCTGAGTCTACATTCTCTGAGCCTACACTGACCCAAATGTCCTATGAAAATAATTCTTGCAGCTCCTCGTGGATTTTGTGCCGGCGTCAATATGGCCGTTCAAAGCCTCGAACTAGCACTCAAGCACTTTGGCGCGCCCATCTACGTCTATCACGAGATTGTTCATAACCAACATGTCGTCCAAACCTTTCAAGGCAAAGGTGCTGTTTTCGTAAATTCTCTCGACGAAATCCCTAGCGATTCGACCGTACTATTCTCCGCCCATGGTGTCTCACCGGAAATTCGACGTATTGCCAAGGAACGTCGACTGAACGCCATTGATGCAACCTGTCCTCTTGTTACCAAAGTGCACTTGGAGGCGATTAAATTTGCAAAGGAACACTATACGATTGTTTTGATCGGGCACGAGGGGCACGATGAAGTTATCGGAACGATGGGAGAGGCTCCGGAAGCCATTGTTCTAGTCGAAGACGTCAATGACGTCGACGCACTTGCATTTGATTCGGACACAAAATTAGCCTATCTAACTCAGACGACCTTGAGCGTGGACGATGCGAATCGAATCATTTGCCGGCTCAAAAACCGATTCCCGTGGATTGTCGGTCCTCCCAAGGAAGATATCTGCTATGCAACTCAGAATAGGCAAGAAGCCGTGAAGATTCTATGCCAACAAGCAGATGCCGTCATCGTTCTTGGGAGTCAAAACAGCAGCAACTCACAGCGACTTAGAGAGCTTGCACAAGAATTCGATCGTGCAGCCTACCTCGTAGACGGTCCACAGAATCTCAAGGAAGCGGATTTCCATGGAGTTGAAACGGTATTGATCACCGCCGGGGCAAGCGCTCCGGAACTGGTTGTGCAAAACACCATCCAGTGGCTCAAGGATCGATTCGATGCGACGGTTGAAGAGCAGGAAGTGCGAGAAGAAAAAGTGTACTTCCCATTGCCAAAGGTACTCCGCGCACTCAACACCTCATCATGATAGAGCCAGCTGTATCGCAGGAAAGCAAAGCCAAAGCGGCAGACGCGTTTGCCGCATTGGACCCTCTCTTAGGTCGCTCCATCTGTTTGCAGTGTAAGAGTCATCGGACGGTCGTTTCAGGGAAAGGCTCCGTCTTTATGCTTTGCCAATCGGGCGACACACCGGATACATGGCCCAAGTATCCTCCGCAACCATTGCAGCAATGCCGTTATTTTACATAGATCACTCTTGCCGAGAGTGACTTGGCGCCGCCAGCCCAGCGTCAAAATGCTTCGGAACATCGGGCGCGTCTTGCACCTGGATAGCTATCCGCGAATGAGCTTCATCAAATCAGCAGTCGACAGCTTGCCCGCGGTCTCCGTTCCGGACAAGACAGCCGATGCTAGGTCGCGTTTGGTTTCATGCAGCTTAAGGATTTCTTCCTCGATCGTATCCTTGGAAAGGATCCTATAAACCATAACTGGTCGCGTTTGCCCTATGCGGTGCGCTCTGTCCGTCGCTTGGTTCTCCACCGCAGGATTCCACCAAGGATCCATATGGATCACGTAGTCGGCTGCTGTCAAATTCAGGCCGGTACCGCCCGCTTTGAGCGATATGAGAAATGCAATCGCATTCCCGTTTTGAAATCGATCCACTTGCGTTTGCCGTTCTTCCGCAGGTGTCGAACCATCTAAATACTGATACGAAATCTCCTCCGTATCTAACATCGTACGAATCAGCGCGAGGTGCTTTGTGAACTGGCTGAAGATCAATACTCGATGGCCTTCCTCGCGAAGTTCCAATAAAGTTTCTCGCAACTGAATCAGTTTCGCAGAAGGTTCGGGCCAGGATTCATGGACCAAGCCTGGGTGGCAGGCGACTTGCCGCAACCGCGTTATTAGCGCAAGCAACTTGAATCGAAGTTCGGTGATGTCTGGAATCTTAGCGACCTCATCGACTTCACCAAGGATGGAAAGTCGAATGCGATCGTAGATGGCTCGTTCAGGTTCGCTAAGGACGACATAGACATTCATCTCCGTTCGCGACGGTAGGTCCTTGAGCACCTCCTGCTTGGTGCGTCGCAGAACGAAGGGCTGGATTCGTTGGCACAACGCGTGACGCCGCTGTTCATCGTTGTGATTTTCTATAGGACCAGCAAAGCGCATGCGAAACTGTGGCCAGCTTCCAAGCAAGCCTGGTGCGACCACGTGAAAAATGCTCCACAACTCCCCCAAATGATTCTCGACCGGAGTGCCGGTGAGCGCGACTGACCAACTCGCTTTGAATTTCCGAATGGCCTGCGACGTCTTGCCCCGACTATTCTTGATCGCTTGCGCTTCGTCGAGCACCATCGTAGCCCACTGTACTTTTTCTAGTTTTTCGGCATCGCGTAGCGCCAATCCATAAGTACAAACAACCAATTGATTGGCTGACGCGGATTCAAGCACTTCGCTGCGCTCCGATTCACGATACAAAATCGTTTCAAGCCCGGGCGCGAATTTTGAAGTTTCTCGGATCCAATTGAATCCCACTGAGGTCGGTGCGATAACCAATGTCGGACCAAGCGAAGCTCGATCGAGTACCAGTGCTAGCGTCTGAACCGTTTTTCCCAATCCCATGTCGTCAGCCAGGATTGCGCCTGTTCCAAGCTCAGCCAAGCGCCGCAACCACTTAAACCCCTCTAGCTGATAGCTTCGCAGCGAAGCCTTCAGCTCAACGGGCAGGACCGGGTCGAGCTGCTCGGCATTTTCCAGTCGACTTAAACAGTTCTGCCAAGCTTGATTCGGTTCGATGGTCAGCTCGTCTTGAAGTGAACGTAGTCCCGAAGTCGACGTTTCATCGAACTGCATCTTCCCATCCTGCTCATTGAGCTGATCGCGCAGCCTCTGCAATACCAACTTCAAGTGTTCGGCCACTCGTACCCAGCCGACCTCTTCGATGCGAATATATTCTCCAAGTTCGCTATGCAAGTCAGGATTCGACAAACTCGCCATCAGCTTGGCGATTGCGATCGACTCCTCACCAAGCTTGCACGAACCCTCGAGTTGAAACCAATTCCGCTTTTGGACAACTTCGACTCGAACGTTTTCTGTTTTCAAAATTCCTGCCATCACGAGTGGAGCTTCGGTCCCTTTCTCCCACAACAACTCAATTTCGTTATCAAGCACCTGCAGGGCTTCGATCAACTGCAAGGATGCGTCGAGAATTTCGACCTTGCCCTCGACCTGTGTGCTTTCTAAGCCTAAACGATTGGCCCAGTTAGCGACCGCTTGATGTTCGGCAGCGCTAGAGCGCAACCACTGTACAGGCCTATTCGCGATTCGACTTGAGCGCACGCTGGGGCCGATACCCGGCCGCCGCAAATGACCATCGGAGTCGCGAATACGAAAACCATAGTCTAGCTTTCCGTCGCCATGCGATCTCAGCAAGAGCGCCATCCGAATTGGTTCGGGAATCAATTCCCCCGCCACATCATCCGGCAATCGAAGATGCAACAGCGTCTGAAGGAATTGGGCTCTTTCTAACAGCGCCGGTTCGAATGGGTCGCATGGTAGCTCGCGCATCCAGTCGAGCCCTCGCATGATTTCGGATTGTTCCCGCGTCAATCTAAAAACGTGCATCAGACCTTCGTTCGGCATGATGACTATACCGCCCAGGTCCGAGAGAAACATCATATGCTCGGGCTTCCATCCGACTGGGCGAATTGCAATGCGTTGGTCGGAGCGACGAAGCTCAAGCAGGATCTCGATCCCGGAGAGCGCAATTGGTTTTCCTTCGAAAAGAGTGTTGGACTGTTGGACCAGCAACAAAGCAACCGCGGCTGGGTCTGTCTCTTCCGTGTCGATCATCGCCAATCGTTGGACCTCCATATCTGCACCGGTGAAGAGGAGCTGAGGCGACCATTGGATCGGAAGGGTTAGCGGTCGTCCCTTGATCCAGCTCTCTTTGTTGCTGCTTTGCGATTGCTGCCACGACTTTACGATCAACCTCCCCTCGTCCAGCGTAAAATTCCAAGCCACTCTGGCCGTAGTCGCATCGAGGCGCAAACTGAGTTCGTCTGCCGGCGGCTCGATGCATCGCGTGCGTGATTCAATCACGCGATCCAGCGCGTCAAGTTCTAGTTGGTATAGACTAGGCTTAAAGGAATCGTAATCGGGCTCGCCGGAATCGAAATCTCCATCGACCACACGACGTCGCAATTCGGAATGGAGGTTGGCCAGGTTTTCGATAAGGAATGAAAGAAAGGCTGTCGTATGTCGGCAGGCAGATTTACCACGAGACTCACGGCAATCGCATCCTATCGCACGACCGCTAGACAAGAAGCCCGCAAACACACGGTAGGTTGTTGATTGATCTCGGCATGTTCCTATGGTTGTTCCATTGGAATAAATTCCGACCAACGAACAAATCAACTCAACGCTCCGAACGGCAACCCTTAAGACAGTGGGAGTCCGTTCTATAGCGTGCGAGTATTCCGTGAACCACTGATTGATCAAAGTAGTGTTTCGCTGAGCGATCCCTTGTTTCGCGAATGTGACGCCCATTTGCGTCTCGAGCCGACTGGAGTATACGATCGATCGTCGGATTTCTACACATACCATTCCACAAACGATCGAGAACGTTTATCCAACTTCTTAATGTCATCGACTCGGTATCTTATGCCATTGGCATCGATAATATTGACGGCCTTGGCCGAGATTCGTCGAACGTCTTCCTCGGTTTTGAGCACAAAGTTTGTCGGGCCGTGGTTGGTTTCAACGAACCACTCACAAGGCTCCATGATACCCGAGACGCTAACAACTTTTTCGATTATCGGAACGAACTCTCGAAGTGCCAGCTCCTCCTCTAGCAAACAAACGTTGCTTGTTGAAAGCCCCAGCATCGAATCCATACATGCGATTTCTTCACCTTCGGAGCTGACAATGGAGACCCATTGTTTGCTCGCAGAAATTGGAAAAAGGGGAACGACGGCAACGTCCACATATTCGAAGCCGGCCGAATCGGTCAGTTTTAAGTGGCTCCACTCGTCTCGTGACAACTGAAAGATCCAAGCACCATCGGTATTGCGAACGTGGCTGTTCTTGGCTTTAGCTGCGAGCGACAGCGATTTGTTTCCCGCCTTGACCGAGCGATCCATTGGTTATTCCTTTTGCTTCGAATGGTCGGAATCGTCTGAAAACATCGGTCTCGTTTCTGCGGCTAAGAAAAAGGAGCCTGTAACGCAAATCACTTCTCTTGGGACAGAGGTTCGACAAGCGTATTCTAATGCAATTTTACTCGTTGGAGCCGCAAGAATTTCGACGGTTCGAGTAGTCTTTGCTCTTTCTCTAGCTATTTCTTCGAGGCGTTCAACTGGCACCGCCCGAGGGTTATTGTGAAATTGAGTCAAAATCAAGCGATCCGCGAAATTGAAAAGTTGCTCCAGCATTTTTTCATATTCTTTGTCCTTAGAACACGCAAATACAATCGTCCTTTTGGCGGGCTCAAAATGGTCGTCCAAGGCGACCAACAAAGCCCCAATCGAGGCAACGTTATGGGACGTATCGATGACTACGGCGGGAGATTTGCTGACCAATTCGACGCGACAACTCAGCTGCGTTTCCGCCAAGGCATCGACAACGGCCGTTCGCGGCAGAGACCATCCATCTGCGTTCAATCGATGCCAGACAGCAATGGCTAGGGCGGCGTTCTCCGATTGATGTTTGCCTGGCATGCGAAGCGCAATGTCATGAAAAGCGGGGCGGGCTAACGACTGATTCATCGGAACAAAATCCATTCGGCTGGAAACCGGGCAGGTTGCATGGTTGCCCGAGTCGATCAGCAAGGGTTGCGTGCGAATAACCGAACCGAAATCGACTCCGAGTTCCCAAAGTTCGCTTCCCATCTCTTGGCATCGGCTTTGAATGACGGCTTGCGCCTCAGGGTCTTTTGCTCCGCTGATAACCGGGACCCGAGATTTGATGATACCGGCCTTTTCCGCCGCTATGAGGGGAATCGTATTGCCTAACTGTTGCTGGTGGTCGAAGCTGATCGAGGTGATGACGGCTAAGTCACTTTGACAAACGTTTGTACTATCCAACCGTCCTCCCAGGCCTACTTCGATCACGTTGACATTCGTCTTTCTGGCCGCGAAGAGTGTCCATGCCAACGCCGTGGTCATTTCAAAAAATGTTGGAGAACCGTGCGACGATCGTGTCGTAGTAGCTTCCGCGGCTTTCAAGTTCTCGATGTATTCTCCAAGTTCGAATGGTGAACAAGGTTTGCCATCTACTAAAAACCTCTCCTCCAAATGAAGTAAATGGGGGGAGGTGTACAAGCCCACGGAAAAGCCGGAGCGACGCACGGTTTCAGCGATCAACCACGAGACGGACCCTTTTCCCTTCGTTCCAGCAACATGGATTACTGGAGCGGCTAAGTGAGGATTCCCTAGCTGTTCTAGTAGAAACGCCATCCTGGCCAATCGATAGGCCCGTTTATCGTATGGGGGATCGACGGTTTTTTCGTAATTGATGCGTTCGTAAAGGAAACGGATCGCGTTGATGTAGTTTTGGTCAAGCCGATCCATCGGTTCCAGAGGCTTTTTCGAGTTGCAGAGAACAATGTGTGTTGTGGCGTTAGGGTCCGGTTTTCACTGACCAATCCGTTCGTGAGCGCCGAAGCGCTAGCCAAATGGCACTCACTTTGAGCAGCAACGCGCTAGGGCGGGCCGGAAGTCAAGTGATCAACTGCAAATCCGGCCTTCATGCTACCGCATCGACGCTCAAAATTTACAAAGTAAATGCCATTCGGCGGTAGCTACCGATGGTTTTCCATACCGTTAGCTAACTACTTTACGCTTAACCTACTAAAATTGGTCGTCAACGCAGCATTAGTTTATTTGGAGACAAGTGGGTTGTGGGAGGGGTAGAGTCGCTTGCCGAGGTAATGTTTCGGATTTATAGTGCTCGCTTGACAATTCGCCTACTCAAATTTGACGATTTTATCGATGGCAAGATGGCGAACGTTCCACTTTGATTTGGACTACGTTTACATTGAACCGATAGGATCGATTTGGCGTAATGGCCCCCAGAATGGTTAAGGGAATTCGACTTTGAGCGCTTCTCTTGACAGACAACAAGACATCTTATATTTCCTTTTTGCTCCTTGGCGACCGCAGTTTTTCGGTCTGCTCTTCGCTTTATCGAACCTACCTATGGCAACGACAACGGTACCTACAGCAACGTCCGTAAGTTCACCGGACCCGACCAATGTGATTGTGGAAACAAGAAACCTCGGGAAAATCTACCGAGATTTCTGGGGCCGCAAAAAGGTAAATGCTTTAAAGGCGTTGGATATAGAAGTCCGCCGCGGAGAGATCTTTGGATTGCTTGGTCCCAATGGATCGGGCAAATCGACCACCATTAAACTTATGCTGGGTCTGCTTTTCCCGACTTCCGGCAGGGCGTTTGTGTTCGGCAAGGATGCAACCGACGTCGCTAAAAATGAGCGGATTGGTTATCTACCGGAAGAATCCTACCTGTACAAGTTTTTGAACGCCGAAGAGACCTTGGATTTCTACGGACGATTGTTCGATATGCCAGCGAATGTACGACGAGAAAGAAGCGAGCAATTGATTCAAATGGTCGGACTTCAGCGGGCGAGGCGCCGACAGCTCAAGGAATATTCCAAGGGGATGACACGCCGTATTGGTTTGGCACAGGCGTTGATCAATGAGCCTGAGTTCTTAGTTTTGGATGAGCCGACGACTGGCTTGGACCCAATTGGAACTCGCGAAATGAAGGATTTGATTTTGCGGCTTCGCGACCAAGGCAAGACAATTCTGCTTTGCTCTCACCAATTGGCAGACGTGCAAGATGTTTGCGATCGAGTGGCTATTTTGCATCAAGGTGAATTGAAGGAACTTGGCCGGGTCGACAGTTTGTTGAAGGTCCAGGATGTAACCCAAATACACGCCAAGGGATTGGACGAGAAGACCAAACAAGAGATCAAGGAATTGATTGCTCGTTCGAGCGGCGAAATGCTTCGAATGGACAACCCAACCACAACGATGGAAGAACTGTTCCTCGACATTGTTCGCGAAAGCGATCAACGACCAGGGCGTCGCGGTAGTGGTGCTTAAAACATGACAAGCATCCACCGGAAGATTCAAAAAACCGCGATCGTTGAAAGGGAAATTTAGGAAACATGCGTTTATCACCAGAGCAGTTTTGGACTTACTTTGAATGGCTTTTTGAACATTTTGCCCTGGTACAGGGCTTCTTGTTGGTGTTGGTGCTAGCCATCGTTGGATTCGTGTTAGGGTTTGTGGTTGCTTTGCTTAAGCACGGTCCGACCGAAGGCTTTTTACATGTTTCCAAGCTGATACGTGAGCTGTTTGCGGTCGATATCCCGCAAACCTCCGTTCGTCGAGTGGGGGCAATCGCCCGGTTAGCGATTAAAGAAGCGATTCGAAAAAAAGTGCTGGTGGTAGTGGCGGTCTTTATCATTGCAATCATGTTTGCGGGTTGGTATTTGGATCCACAAGCTCAATACCCAGCGCGGCTCTATATTTCGTTCGTTCTTACAACCACTAATTACATGGTAATTCTTTTGGGGTTGTTCCTAAGTTGCTTTAGTCTCCCTAGCGACATTAAAAGCAAGATTATTTACACAATTGTGACCAAACCAGTCCGGCCAACGGAGATTTTTTTGGGGCGAGTGGTTGGTTTCTCGGCTGTTGGAACCATGATTCTTTTACTGCTCGGAGCAATGAGCTACTTATTCGTCGTACGCGGCGTGGATCACAAGCACGAGGCGATGGAAATCGCTTCAAATGGTCGTTCAGGTGTCACGACCAATCAACAGTTTCATTCGCATACCTTCACGCTAGATGATTCTGGCGAAGGGTATACAAACGAGACCAAGGGGCACCGGCACATCGTTTCGAAAGAAGGGGACAAAATCATCGTAGGCCAATCGATGGGAGACCTGGAAGCTCGAGTACCAATTTATGGGCTCTTGCGATTCACTGGTCGAGACGGCGAAGAGACTACCGGTATGAATGTCGGCTACATGTCCGAATATCAGAAGTACATTGAGGGAGACTCGCTTTCCAGCGCGATTTGGACTTTCAAAGGTTTAAACTCCTCCAGTTTTGGGAGTGAATTGAACTACGACATGACCATTTCCGCGTTCCGAACTTATAAAGGTGATATCGTAACACCCGTTGGCGGAGTTGTGATATTCCGAAGCATTGACGGAACCGTTGAGAGCGAGCGAATCCCTTTCAAGGTGAAGGAGTTCCAAGTCGACCAACGTTCGATCCCGACCGAAGGGTTGAAAGGGTTTCGAAAAGGCGAACCCACCGAATTGGACTTTTTTAAGGACATCGCACCGGAAGGCAAATTCGAAGTCATGATCCGTTGCCAAGACAAGAGTCAATATCTGGGCATGGCGGCTGCAGACTTGTACTTTAGGGCCAATCCAAAACCTTTTTGGTTGAATTTCATTAAGGGCTATATCAGTATTTGGTTGCAGATGGTGATTGTGATTTGTTTTGGCGTTATGTTTTCGACGTTTCTCTCTGGTCCTGTGGCAATCGTCGCAACCATTTCCGTCATCGTCTTGGGCTTCTTTGGTTTCTTCGTCGATGACATAGTCAAGGGTACGATCCAAGGTGGTGGACCGGTCGAAGCTCTCGTTCGAATGCCGCTTCAAAGTGGCTCTGGTACCGAACTTGACTTGGGAAATACGACGTTAGAAAAGTCGATTCGTGTAGTCGATCAAGGCATTTTGATCTGCGTTCAAACCCTTTCGAGGGCCATTCCCAACTTTATTCAACTCGGAACAGCCGACTTCGTGGCCTATGGAGTTAACTTGTTCGAAGGTCTACTATCCAGGCATTTAACGATATGCGCTGGGTATTTTTTGATGACCGGAATTATTAGCTACTTCTTCTTAAAGACGCGAGAAATGGCAGCATGAACAAGAACAGTTTGTTTCGCAAAATTGCATACATTGCAGGAATTGTCCTTTTGCTCGGTCCCTTGTTTGCGCTCGGCAGTCCCAAAACTGGAATGATTGGGCAGCTTCGGACAAAGTACAAAATGGGCCAAGCCAATCTGGGCAAATTGGACCCGACGAGCGAGAGCATGCGTTTGGCGTCACTCGGAATGAAGGGGATTGCAGCCACAATTCTTTGGTTGAGGGCCGATTACTACAAAGAAGAAAAGTACTTTGACCGATTCTCTGCAACCCTAAACCAAATCGCTTTGCTTCAACCGCACTTTATCAGTGTTTGGCAGCACCAGGCCCACAACTTGAGCTACAACGTAGCCCCAGAATTTGAGGACTATCGACAGCGATACGAATGGATCAAAAAAGGGGTAGACTATCTGATTCGAGGAACGAAGTACAATGACAGAAAGCCCATACTGCAATATGATCTTGGCCATTACTTGGGAAACAAGTTAGGCAAGGCGGATGAACACGTTCAATATCGTGCACTGTATTCTAAAGATACTGAATTCCACAGGTACTTGAGAGACCAGGGCCTTTCAGGCATTGAAACGAGCGCTCTAGGTTACGATCAGCGCCCAGACAATTGGCTAACCGGCAAGTTATGGTTCGAACAAGCTGTGGCTCTGTATGAAGCAGGAGCCACGATCAAAAAGTCACCACACTTGCTCATGAGCTACGGCCCACTATGGCAAATGTACTATGCAGAGGCCATCGAATCGGAGGGCATTCTTGACTCGAGCGCACAGTTTGCTTGGAAACAAGCTGGAGTTGAGTGGGCAGTGTATGGCACGAAATCCCTGTACCAGTATCGTCAAAGTAGAGATTTGACCCTCTTAAGCAATAAGCTTGCCTATGCGGAAATCGATTCGCTTCTGAAAAAGTTTGACGAAATCGCGGTTGGTGCAAAGGAAAAAGCAATCGAGGCTCTACGCAAAGGCTTTCCCGCTACCATGCTAAAAGTTCTTGATATTCCAGCAAACGAACGCACTCCGCAAGAAGATGTCGTATTCGAAAGTGTTAGCTCTCGGCTTCTCCCTAACGCCCAGCAAATTTCCGCGCAGCTTCCAGCCAATTTGCAGCTGGAGGGAGTCGAACTGGGACGAAAGATCGCCTTCTTGAGAGATTTCGCTCGTGAAACCGATTCCTACCGAAGTCAGGTCAATTATGGGTACTGGGAAGATAGAGCCAAAGCAGAACAACGCGATGACATGATCGAAGCTCGACGATTAATGTTCGAAGCGGACCAATTTATCAACCAAGCCGACGTCAAGGGTGCTCTAGAATCCTACGAAAAAGCTTGGACTCGATGGGCTCAGGTTTTTGCTCGCTACCCAGCTATGATTTCGGAAGAAGTGGGCGATGACGTTATCAAATCCGTAGGCAGGTACAAACGGTTGATCGAAGAAGACCTAGACGAAAAATTCATTCTGTACGATTTCCTAGATTATCGCCAAGCGAAAGAAGATAGTTATCGCGGAGTGGATGCGGACGAAAAAATCGACGCCATCAATAAAAGAGCCAAAGCACTACTGGACGCGGAGAGTCGGGGCGAAGAAATCACGACCATTGAACCCCTCGCCATCGCCAACAAAAACGCGTCGGAACCAGCTAAAACCGAAGCCGTGAAAGCCGTCGAACCCAAGGCCGAACCGACGAAAGCGGGAGAAATCAAAAACGAAGAATTGCTGAAGCGAGCTCCGACTTTGGAAAATCCAGATTCTCAAGAATGAGCAACTCGGATAAGTTGATGTAGATGGGAATCTACGATCGAAATTACTATCGCGAAGAAAACGAACTAGATCTTCGCCCCAATTGGGACCAGCGCTCGGCCGTAAGTACGTTGATTATCATCAATGTGGTTGTGTTCGTTGCAAACGCCTTGCTAAGCAAAGGTATAACTCTGCTGCATCAAGGTGCAGTCAACGAGCGACTCTTGTTGTCCGGCGAAGACATTAAACACCCATTCTTGTGGTGGCACATTGTTTCGTATGGTTTTTGCCACGATGCCACTGGAATCTCGCATTTGCTTTTCAACATGCTTGGCCTCTATTTCCTGGGTCGTTCCGTCGAAGAGCGTTACGGAAAGATGGAGTTCTATCGGATCTACTTGATCTCGATGGTGATCTGCGGTTTAGTTTGGCTACTTAAGGAATTTACGATGGGCACGAACGGACGCTTGTTAGGAGCGTCTGGAGCTGTGCTTTGCATCGAAATGCTCTTCGTTTTCAACTTTCCGACGTCGCGGGTATATCTCCTAGTATTTCCTGTACCAGCCTGGGTCTTGGGGATCTTGCTCGTATTGATGAATCTAGCTTCGAGTCCGACGGGCATCGCCACCGATGTTCATCTCACAGGCATACTATGCGCCGTGGCCTATTTTTTCCTCGGCCTTAGCTTTCGGTTCATGGACGATATAAAAGGAGCTTGGCGTAGGTGGATGCGAAGGCATGCTGGTCCGAAACTCAAGATACATAACGAGTCGGCATCCACCAGCCCTCAAGACGCCGACGAAGCGGATAGAATCCTGGAAAAAATTCATGAATTCGGACAAGATGCGCTTTCGGCCAAGGAACGAAAATTTCTTGAAAAGTATTCGAGATCGGTCAGGGCAAAGAAACAGCAACCTTAGTTATGCGACGCTCCACTTAGGACTAACAATCTCCATTCACTCGCATTCACACTTTTTTGAAACATGGCAATTGCAACTAAGACTTTTGAAACCATCCGCCACGAGATCGCAGGGATCCCGATCAGTGAAATTGTCCGCAAGTTCGGTACGCCCGCCTACGTTTACGATTTGGCAACCATTGAGGAGCGGGTTCGTGACTTGGTTGCATTCGATGTCATTCGCTACGCCCAAAAAGCCTGCTCGAACATCGGCATTCTAAATCGACTGATGAAATTGGGTGTGGTGGTTGATGCAGTTAGCGTTGGCGAAGTCAAACGCGCACTTGCCGCCGGATTTGACTCGCAGGGAATCGTATTTACAGCCGACGTTTTCGATCGCGAGGCGCTAGCCCTGGTAAAAGAACTTGGGCTCCACGTCAATTGCGGGTCGCCAGACATGATCGAACAATTGGGTAATGCAGTACCTGGAGCGAGTGTTACGTTGCGTATCAATCCAGGATTTGGGCATGGACATAGCCAAAAGACCAATACTGGCGGCCCGCAATCCAAGCACGGGATATGGCATGAAGATGTTGTCGAATGCCTGCGCAAAGCGGACTTGTACAACGTCGCCGTAACTGGCCTGCATATGCATATTGGTTCGGGCACTGATCTCGAACACCTGTCTCAGGTTTGCACTGCCTTGGAGGGCATCGCTCTTCAAGTTGGGCGCACGCTGACTACGATCAGCGCGGGAGGCGGACTGCCCGTGCCTTATCGTGCCGGACAAACCTACGTGGACTTGGTCCAATACTATTCCCTTTGGGACGCGACTCGCAAACGCCTTGAAAGCGCATTTGGCCATCCATTGAGTCTGGAGATCGAACCGGGCCGATACCTGGTCGCCGAAAGCGGATTCCTGATCGCTGAGATTCGAGCCGTCAAATCGATGGGCGAGAATACGTTTTATCTTCTCGATGCCGGCTTCAATGATTTAGCCAGACCGATTCTTTATGGGGCTTACCATCCTATCTCCATTTCTCATCGCAACGGACGAGTTTCAAAGCAAATGGTCGACGTTGTCGTAGGCGGACCGCTGTGCGAATCAGGGGATATATTTACTCAGGAAGAAGGAGGATTTGTGGCGAAAAGATCGCTTCCTGCAGCATCGGTCGGCGACTTCCTGATCTTGGAAGTCGCGGGAGCCTATGGATTCGTCATGGCAAGCAATTACAACGGTCGTTATCGAGTCCCAGAGATACTGCTCGAAAAAGGTAAAATGCATTGCATTCGTACCAGAGAGACCTTCGAAGACCTCATCCGAGGCGAAGTTATCCCATTGTAAAACAGTTGTCCCAACTGTTCAGGAGTGAAAACGACAGAAACGCGGAAAGGGTTCAGCTGGGATACGGGCTCTGCGCTAGCCCACACGGGCTTGACCTGCCGGTATAATCGCGGAACACTGGCAACGTGTTTACTACGCTCCAAGATCGTTTCCCACCTCCACTTATTGAGGACTATTAAATGTCGATGTATCGAAAAACTCTTTTGGCAGGGATTGCAGCTATGGCAATTGTTTCCAGCTATGCGGGGAATCCGCTTTCATCAACTTCAGCAGCTTTAGCTGCAGACTCGGGCAAGAGCGATTTGCCAAAGGTACTTTCGTTCAAAGTAAAAACACTCGAAGGCGAACCGGCAGACCTAGGCAAGTACAAGGGCAAGGTTGTCGTCTTTGTAAACGTTGCGAGCAAGTGTGGCATGACGCCTCAATATACGGCTCTACAGAGCCTGTATGATGCTTACAAAGACAAAGGACTTGTCATTGTTGGAGTACCATGCAATCAGTTCGGCGGACAAGAAGCCGGCAGTAGCAAGGAGATTCGAGAATTCTGCACAAGTAATTACAAAGTGTCCTTTGACATGCTAGAAAAAGTTAATGTCAAAAATGATGGCAAAGAAAAGGCCTGTGAGTTGTTTGCGTACCTAACGGAGCAAGACACAAAGCCAGCCGGCAAGGGGCCTGTTGGCTGGAACTTTGAGAAGTTCGTAATCGATCGCAAAGGCAACGTGGTAGGCCGGTTCAAGAGCAATGCCAAGCCAGATTCAAAAGAAATGGTTGCCGTCATCGAAAAAGCTTTGGCAGAATAGAAATTGATTCGGTGGTCTCCCAGTAATTGCCTGATGATTTTACCTCACATGATTTTGTCTTAAAAATTCAAAGCGTTGGAATTAGGACAAAGTCATAAATGGTAAGGGCAGTCAGACTAGCAGTCGAATTATTCAAAAATTTAGGCTTGCGCTTTGGAACGCTGCTCGAACGCGTTTTTTTCGTTTGCGAACAGCGAATTAATAACTAAAGATTTTTGGATGCTACTTCTTTCGAGGCTACGATCTCAGGTTCGACGATTGAAAGTACATAATTCACGATATGCCAAATATCTTCCTCACGAATGCCCTTCTCATCACTCGATTTAATGACAGCAGCCGCAGGCATCGGAGCTCCTAGAATGCCGTATCGGATTCTTCGATAGATATCCATCGGCTCGCGTCCACCCCGAAACTTGCCTTCGACAATATTCCTCGGTAGCAGCGGTTGAGGTTTCATCCCACCCCGAGCCATCAGAGGCAACAAATCGTCAAGCTTGGTGGGGCTAATGTCGATCTTGGAGGTCCAGTCTTTAGTCCAGTCATCGTAGTCGGGGAGCTGCTTGCCGTCGCCCCGTGCAGACTCTCCATGGCACTTGGCGCAAGCGGCTTCTTCGCTCAAGTAGAGCTTTCTACCTAACGCGATGGATGCGTCCAATTCCTTTTTGTTGTCAACTGTTTCAGATCCGTATAATGGAAATTTAGGCATTGCAAACTCCTCAACGCCATCGGCCGCTTCAACCCATGCATCGGCGATGCCCGTGAGTATTTCCGTTGCCGTATCTAATTGACCTTTAAACTTTTTCTTGTTTTCTGCGTCATCGCTTTTCTTGTAGGCAACGCTGTAAATTCGGTCGGTATTCAAATCGAGTTCAAACGCGGCAGTGTAAAGCAACTTGCGTTCAAACTCACCCCGAATCGATAGGAAGACCACATAGTCGACCACAGCGTTGATCTTCTCGTCGGACAGTTTATCGAACAAAGGCATCTGCGTACCAGACAAACCCTTGCGAAGGTCTCGAGCTATATCGGCCTTGACTGGTTTGTTTTTTCTCGCCGTGCTTTTGTACTTGAACACCCCGTGGCGAAACTCGCGAGGGTACGGATTTTGGGAGGCTGCGACCGGCCCTCTTCCTTGACCTGATTCTCCATGACACGAAGCGCATAGCTGTCGATACAAACCCTTATCCCCTGGTTCCGCCGTGGTTGCTGGTGGCCCCGCAGCCTTCTCGACTTTTTCCAATGACAGAAGCTCTTTGTAGTCATCTTCACCAAAAAGAGGCGGCAACTTGGGTTCGTCGAGAGTCCCAAACCACTCCGTCAGCAAATCCTGAGAATCCGAAAGTGGCTGTTCCATTGCAACATCTTGCTTCATTCCCAACGCATGCGAGTACAAATAGTTGGGTTCATGCAATGCTGACGGTAAAGTCGCTGGTTTGCAGCCTGGAAGCATACAAGGCAAGCACAATACAAAACCGACGAGCATAAAATGGTACGAGCAAGTTTTCATAACGATTCAATTGTCTCTATTTTTTCGAGAGGTCGCGAATTTCGATTTTCCGCCATTTGACGCTAAACGGACCTTGGTCTTTGCCGATACCGTGCACTTGAAGGCCAATGAAACCTGATAAAAAAGATTGCGGATCGGTAATGTCCTCCACCAATTTTCCGTTGATCCAAGTTTGAATCCTGGTGCCTACGGCGCGAACATAGTACTGATTCCACTCATTGTTTTTCATATGTTCGTGTTTGGGTTGATCTGGAGAAATCCAATTCCGACCCGTCGCCTCGCCATAAATATAACCCGACTCGCCAGGCCCTCGCATGATTTCTACCTGCGGCCCATGGACGCGGCCCTTGTCTTTGTCTGCGATGCTCTTGGACCGGATCTGAACGCCTGAGTTGAGAGCAGGATCGACATTCACCTCAAAACGCAGTTCAAAATCGGAATATTCGGTGTTGGAGCATAGAAAAGAATTGGGACTGTCTTTGGAGGTGGTCCCCAGAATGCTATCGCCTTGGACCCGATAGACCGCCCAACCGTTGCGTTGGGTCCAGCCGGTTAGGTCCTTTCCGGAAAACAGCGATGTCCAGCCTTCTCCGCTCGGAACGCTCGGTGTGTTGCGAACAACTGCTTGGTCCTTGGCCTTGGGTTCGTCTGCCAGGGCTGTCCCCCAGATTGCACATGAAATTAGGCACAAATAAGCGGTATACTTCAAAAAGGATCGGACCATGTTGGACCTCGTCTTGCAATACGTGGAAGGATAGATTCTCTAAAGATCAGTTTATCCCTCTCCGACTCTTTTTTCTACCCAGCGAACTCCAATGACTGAATTCAATTGCTTCGGTGCATTTCCAGAAACGCGAATGAGGCGAAATCGCCGCTGGCCATGGTTGCGAGAGATGCTCCGCGAAACGCATTTTTCCGCCAGCAATCTCATTTGGCCAATCTTTGTGATCGACGGCAAAAACCAAAGGCAGTCCATTTCGAGCATGCCGGGTGTTGAGCGAATGAGTGTCGATCTGTCGGTGCAGGCAGCTGAGCAAGCATCGTCGCTCGGCATCGCGTCTATCGCCCTTTTTCCCGTCACGCCGCCCAACAAAAAATCGGAAGATGGCCAACATGCTTACGATCCCGATAATCTCATTTGTCGAGCAACGTGCGCCATTGTAGAAAAGCTCGGTTCCTCTATCGGCATCGTATGCGATGTGGCCCTAGACCCGTACACGACTCATGGTCACGATGGACTATTGATCGACGGCTATGTTGCCAACGACGAAACGACTGAGGTGCTCTGCAAACAAGCGATCAACCAAGCCGCAGCCGGCGCAACCGTAATCGCACCGTCCGACATGATGGATGGTCGTATTAACGCGATCCGCAAAGCACTAGACGATGCAAACTATCACGATGTGTTGATCATGTCGTACGCGGCTAAGTATGCATCGTCCTTCTACGGCCCGTTCCGAGACGCCGTCGGTTCTGCAAATTCTCTTGGCAAGGGCGATAAGAAAACGTACCAGATGGATCCCGCCAATACGGATGAAGCACTTCGAGAGGTCGCTTTGGATTTACAGGAGGGGGCCGACATCGTCATGGTCAAGCCAGGCATGCCTTACTTGGATATTATTCGCAGAATGCACGACACGTTTCATGTGCCGATAGCCGCGTACCAAGTTTCAGGCGAGTATGCGATGCTCAAATTCGCTAGTCAAAACGGCGCTATACAAGAACGCGAATGCGTCTTAGAAAGTCTGCTCGCTTTTCGCCGCGCTGGAGCAACGAGTGTCTTGAGCTACTATGCCCTTCAAGCGGCAGCATGGCTCAAGCCGTAAGTACATATCGGCTCATAGGAGCATGTCTCCCTATGCCACCGAGTTGCATACTGAGCGGAATGAATAGCGATGTGAGCGGCGAGGCGACAGCCAAATGGTACCCACTTTAAGCCGCAACGCACTGGCGTGCGGGCCGGAAGAGCCGCAACGCGCTAGCGTGCGGGCCGGAAGTCAAGTAATCACCTGCAAATCCGGCCCTCGTGCCAGCGCATTGAGGCTCAAAACTCTATTTAATTCTCAATGTTAGCACCGACTTCACCGCCAGACTTAGGACCAAGCGCACCCCAAACACCGTAAGGGCTCTGCCCACCGTTGCCATCAGCAATCGTCGACGGAGCAGCCAAGTTACCTGTATCGATGCTTTGGCTGATGAAGGCAACTGAACCATCGCAACGCGATGCGTTCACACCGCCATTGTGATTGCTCGTCGGTGGCAAGATCGCTGGATCCACAATACCGCTCCGTTCCGACTTGGCTAAAGACCTACAAGAATGGGCGCGGGGGAAAAACCATTTGGAGACCGTTTTCGAGGTTCCCGATGGATCGCTACGGATCATGAACCGCGATCTTGTAGCCGTCGCGAACGCGGCAAGATTCAGCGGGAATACGTCGGAGGTGGAACGGTGGGAGAGCTGGCGGCAAAGCTTGACGAAATAGACCGTGAATCGCGATTGCTTGAAGCAGAATCGATTCGAGAAGCAAGACTGAAACGCAAGCGATTGTTAAGGCTGAAATCGATTTCGTTGACGTTGTACGAAAGGCCAACACTGGCGATGAGCAGTCGTTAGCCGTTCTGCGACGGGAACTTGCTGGCGATAACGCGCAAAAGCTGCTCGACATTGCTGGCGACCTTGTAAGCAGTCTTGAACAATCGACCTTAAACGTGATGCTTGGGGACAAACAGCAAGGGACACGGTTAGTTCTCTTAAAGAAATTGGACCGAATGCGGGCTGAACTTGGCTGGAATGAGTCGCCAAAGCTCGAACGAATCTTGATTGAACGAGTCTGTCAGACCTGGTTGTATCTCCATTGGCTGGAATTGGCCGACACTCAATCGAAGAATCGCCCAATCGAATTGGCAAAATATGACGCCGTACGGGTTGAACGTGCGGAACGGAGGCACTTGAAGGCCGTTAGGATGTTGGCAACGCTTCGCAAGATGGCACTGCCACTGCAAATTGAGATTAAAGCCGAAGTAAACGTTTCCGAACAAAAAGATTCGGCGAGTTTAGCAAGTCGATTTGATTTGCTAAATTTGGTCAACTGAAACCGCTCAGACCTGAAAAGCGGCGGGTTCAAAGATGACCGATTTGGCTGAATAACCCGCTCGGTGGATCGTTTGAAGCGCCGATCGAATTGCTTCTTCCGTCGAACTCGCTTCCCGATCAAATGCGATGGAGACAATTCCATCACGGCTCGATGCAAGGCAATCGTCCCCACCGGCTTCAAAAAGCTTGTCTCCCATTTCCACCGTCGCTTCCGTTACGTCGATTAGCACCACTTCGAATGAGTGGTTAGCCATTTTGATTTTCTCCATGAGGACATTTGATAACCGCCCGGGTGATTCGCTGGGCATGAAGGAAAGGTGTCTTGGGCGTGGAGTAGACCACAATCCTACAAGCCCCGCGTTCATTCTACGGGCAATAGAGAATCCCAAAAGAATGAGAACGAGGGCCTGATTTCTGGAAAGTCCAACCGAGGCTTTCCGCGAATTCAATCGCCTCTCGAATATGCTTGTCAGGATGGAAACTCATCTTACGATCGTAGTGCGAATTGACCGGAACATCAAATTCAAATTGTTCAACGGTGACTTGGGAACGCCGAAACGACTAGGTTCTCCCGAAACGTCGATGAGCTTTCATGGGCCGGTGAATCCGTCGCCGGCTTTCACACAGTTGGTTTGTGACCACATCACTGAAAAGGATGACCGATGATTGAAAATGACGTTTTAGGCCGGACTGCGAATGAACTGATGGATTACCTAGCAAGCGACGGCTGCGGGAGTGAATGGGTATATCTTGGCGATTTGTTTGCCAACGATGCCAAGGATCTTTACTGGCCGTTCCGACGTTTGATGGTTTCGAGAACTTCGAATGCCAAAGTTGTGACAAGTGTTTTGGATGTCGTCGGGTAATGCCGGCGTTTCCAAGTGTTACGCGGGTTCAACCGCTTGTTCAGACTTCGTTTTTGGATAGGCGGGCGTCATGAGCATGAATCCACTACCCGCGACACTAGCACCGGAAAGCGTGGTTGCGATAACTGACAGTCGAGAACAATGCCCCTTGGACCTGACGCCCCTTCGATCAGAACGTGGAACGCTGGATACTGGCGACTATTGCCTAGCCTCATGTCCCGATGTTGTACGGATCGAACGCAAGAGTCTTTCTGGCTTGGTTGGTTGTGTTGGCTCGGACCGCGAACGCTTTGAACGTGAAGTATCGCGATTGTTGGCATTTCCAATTCGTGTCCTTGTAATCGAGAGCACTTGGGAGGCGATCGAGTCACATGAACCCGCAATGCCTCAATGGAGAGGTAAGGTAACCAAAGAAGCGGTTATCGGTTCGCTACTGGGATGGCAAGCGGCGGGGCTAAGTATTCACATGGCGGGCGATCATGCGAGAGCTGGACGGCATGTGGCGAGACTCTTGTACACGGTAGCCAAGAGGCGGTATCGGGAGCTTCGATCTTTTGTCGAAGTAACACAGTAACAACAATCGCTTCGGTTAGGGTGATTCGGTACAATGAGGATGCGACGGCTAGGACCGTACATCCGAAACCGGGCTTCATCACTCGCCCGCCGTCGCACTTTTAATTCTTATGATGAACGTGAAGGATGAATCACAATGGGAACTCTGTTTAAGAAGCAATTCACAAAGCCAACTCCCACCGATGCGAAGATCATTACTCGCAAAGGTAGACGACTCGCACAATGGACTAATCGGAGTGGTAAGGTTAAGACGGCTGAGTTGAATGAGAATGGTGACCGTATCCGATGCGAAACCGATACCTACATTGCCAAATATCGAGATGGTGATGGAGTCATTCGAGAAGTTCCTACTGGATGCCGAGACAAGCAGGCGGCAATGGCGGTTTTGAACGACTTGGAATCAATGGCCGAACGCATTAAGGCCAACATTGTTACTAGCGCTGAAGCCAAGATAGGCGAGCAATTTGCCGACATACTGCTATCCGATCATATTGCCGACTACGTTCGTCATCTGACTGAACGTCGGGTTCATCCTCATCGAGTCAAGAACACCGAGACACGATTACAAGGAATCGGCCACTGAATGCGGGTTTCGATTCATGAGAGACATGAACTCCGACAAGCTGCAACGCTGGCTCGGCGAACGGGTTCATGGAGAACGCAAAATGTCTGCAAGCGTTCACAATGGTTTCGTTCAAGTTTGGATTTCTTTTGGCAACTGGCTAACCGGTAAACGAATCCATGGGAATCGGACCACCATGAAAGGCGAAGTGCGATTCTTACACAATCCGTTCGAAGGTATGGGCAAGCTGGATGAAAAGGCGGACCCCAAACGTAAAGCAAGAGCGATGACCGACGACGAGCTTGAACGCTTGCTTGGAGCGGCTCGGCAACGTCCGCTCGATGACGCTCTCATGATTCGTAAGGGACCGAAGAAAGGAGAAAAGCTTGCCAGAGTTAGCGACGACCGGAAATCGGAGTTGCTGCGACTGGGTGAAGAAAGAGCGTTGATCTACAAGACGGCAATTCTTACGGGGCTGCGATTAAATGAACTTCGAACCCTTATAAACAGCGATCTTTCATTTGGTGATGTTCCATTTATTCGATTGCGTTCCTCGAATGAGAAGAACCGCAAGGGCTCAACGTTGCCTCTGAGAAGCGATTTGGCTGCCGAGTTGAAGCAATGGTCGAGCGGCAAGGATCGTGGGGATAGGGTATTCGGGGTTCCCGCTGGCCTACTTCGGATTATGAACCGCGACTTGAAAGCAGCGGGGATTGCCAAACGAGACGCGGATGGTGGCGTAGTTCACGTTCACGCTTTGCGACATAGCTTCGGAACTCATTTGTCGTTGGCTGGCGTCGCACCTAGGACCGCACAAGCGGCGATGCGACACAGCAACAACTCGCTGACGATGAACACCTATACCGATGCTCGGCTCTTAGACACGGCAACGGCAATTGAGTCTATGACGGTCTTGAAGCATAGCCGACTAGACGAAGAAAGTGGGTTAGGTGGGTTCAGTGGGTCAGTTTCCCCTCAACCCGAATCCGAATCGCAGTTGTCGCAAGCTTTCAAAGCAGACGTAAATCGAACGCTTGCACCAATGCTTGCACCAGGTTCAGTCCATAATGGTCAAATTGAGTCCATTCCTGACTTTTTCGACGACGAATGGAAGAGCGATGAAGACACGAAAAAACCCTGCAATCCCGAAGGAATTACAGGGTTTTCTCAAATCGGGGCGACAAGACGGCTATTGAACTTTTTCGGGAGGGCGCCAAGGGTTGGGAAGCCGGTTTGCGGCGGTGGATCCGATTACAAGAGCAATTAGAGTAAGCAGATACGATTGCTGACTAGCCTCCTACAAGGCTCATAGCATTCTCGGGATCTGCCCTGGAACGGTTCCAGCGGTACCGAATTGGAAGTCAGCGCAGATCTAAGCCGTCGAAGTTAATAATCCCCACCTCTGCAGGCCATCCGCTTGAATTGAATCCTGGCACCCAAACCGGGCACCCGCGAGACTCGGGACCGCGACATTCCTGAAAGACGGGAAAAACGAAATCTCGTCATGGTCCTCGATCATCGTCGATCTCCGTTCCGTTTTCACGCGGCTGGCTCCCCAGGGTCCCATTGAAAGATCGGCTGGCCAGCTTGCGAGGTGTAAAAGCCGAAGGCGGCTAGT
This sequence comes from Pirellula sp., assembly GCA_043757445.1. GTDB lineage: Bacteria > Planctomycetota > Planctomycetia > Pirellulales > Pirellulaceae > JBKCUI01. The sequence goes on from JAYVPJ010000037.1 coordinate 30,935, forward strand.
GCGAAGAAGAGTCCGACCACGGCGAGTCCGTTGCTGGCATACCAGGCGGAGAAGTTGGTGGTGAGCGGTACGATCTGCAACGCGTCGAAGGTCAGCCACGTAACGATGCCGGCAAGAAAGCCAAGGCGAAGGTACACCCACAAGATGATCGAAAGAACCATGGCGACTAATATCCAACCGATGAGCGGATTCTCGAAACGAAGGCTGACTGCGATTGTCATCACCCCGATGTAGGCGCACGATGCCAGGTTTCTACGCCGAAGTACCGCACGGAGCAGGAACAGAATCATCAGATTGAATACCGTTTTGAAAGTTGCGTCCATGTTCAGGCGGAGAAGCAACCCCACCAGGGCAAAGGGACCGTCGAGCGCCATGGGATGCGATGATGTAAACGTTCGCGGGGTCGATCCGAACCAGGTCGACACGAGAAATTGGAATTGATTCATGGCAGCGGTAATCACGCCAGCCAGGACGCCCAGGAGCACATTCTGGCCGACCAGCGGGTCACGCCATTGCCCATTCACCAGCCGACTCCAGGAGATTAATACTTGCGGCCAAAGTCGCCGGATATGAGGCTCGAGCGCCAGATAGCAGAGCCAGAAGAAGGCGACCTTTCCCAAGGCCCGGGCCATCCCGATTCCCAGAATCTCTAGTTCGTTCGCCGCGTTGTGGCTCGCACCGAAGAGCCATGCCAGCATGCCCGTGCAGAAAAGGAAAAAGGCAACTCGAAACGCGCCTTTCTTGTCACCTCGTCCCAGCCGAACGTTGCGCCAGGCCATGACGATCGCCCCACTCCACACCAGGAAGAAAAGTGCCACAAAGATGCTCTCGCCAGCGGACTTCTGGGGTTGGTAAAGCCTCCCGATCGCGATGGACGGAGTTCGTCCTTCGAACTCGGACCGACTGAGGATGCGGAAATAGACTGGCTTTCCGGCCCACGCCGCCGCTTGCACGTAGATGTCGCCGCCCATCCCCGGTTGCGTACCTTTCCAGACCTGCAACTGGTCGAAGGCGTCCGGTGGTGGTGGGCCTCGTTCTTCGATGGATTCCAGCGCACTCAGGTCAATGCCCGTGAACTCTTTCGGGTACCACTCCTGCCAATGGGGTGTTGCTTGAAAGTTTAGGTGGCCCGGTTCCGGCAGGGGGATGGCACGAAACTGGATCAATCTGCCCGCCGGATCCAGTTCCACCCCCATTTCGCCGGGGATAACCCAGCGTGGATTCTCCGGATTGATAATCGCGAAGCTCTCCTCGCTCGACTGGTCGCCGTAAAAACGATCCGCCGACATCGACACTGGGCTTTGGCGATACCAAAAGCGGACGGTGTCCTTGTCTGAGTTGCGAAAACCACGAGCCTGAATCGCCAGCGCGTAGGTGTACCCAAATCTCTGAATCATCAGACGTGCACCATCCGCGAGCGATTCCGGGTGCCGATTGAGGCCTAACTGGTTGACCAAATAGGTTCGCTGGGCAATCCAGCACACCAGGGCCAGACCGACCGCCACGCCCGCAAGACAAAGCAGGCCTAGCCTTTTATCGATAGCCCCTTGGCCGCCCGCTGCCGCGACCATCTCAGGCGACGGTATTTCGCCTGCCGCCAACGCAGCCGCCAAGGGATCGCCTCCCGGCAAGGCAGCCGCCACGGCTCGCGCCGACTTCGGGCGCTGGTCCGGTTCCTGCTGCAAGCAGCGCAGAATTGCCCGCTCCACAGCCGGGTCGAGATCGGGCACCAGTTCCGAGGGATGCGTCAGCGACGACTCTTCGCGCGAACGCTGGATGTCCTGGATTGTTTTTCCTTTATGCACCTGCTCGCCGGTGAACAATTCATAGAGAACCAAACCGAGAGAATAGAGGTCGCTTTGGATGGTCGTCTCGCCGCGCGCCAGTTGCTCTGGCGCCATGTAGGCGGGCGTGCCCGCGATTTCGCCTGCACCAGCTTCACCGTCGGCCAGACGCGCCAGACCGAAGTCGGTGATCCGCACCTGACCTCGGGCGTCGATCATGACATTCGCCGGTTTGAGATCTCGGTGCAGCACCCCCTTCTCATGAGCCGCGGCCAGACCGGCGCACAGTTGCTGGGCGATCTGGATGCCCTTGTCCTTGGGCAGCCGACCGATGCGCCGGAGCAAGCCCTTCAGGTCCTCGCCGTCGATGTATTCCATCGAGAGGAACTGCTGGCCGTCGACCTCGGCGATGTCATAGACCCGGCAGACGTTCGGATGCGCGATCTGACGCGACAGCCGGACCTCGCCCAGGAAATGCTGGAAGCTCCGAGAACCCTCCTTGACATCGCGCGGCAGGAATTTCAGGGCCACGGGATGGCCCAGCTTCAGGTCATCCGCCCGATAGACCTCGCCCATTCCGCCCCGACCCGCAAGCGACACGATGCGATACCGCTCGGCGATCCTGGTACCCGGTAGGAAGCGGCCGTGAACGGACGAGTCCGAGTCCGACTTGAAAGCTGGCTCGCTCGATGATGCGGGGCTGATATGGTTACCTTGATCCTTGGGGATGAGGTTCCCTTCGTAATCTTGAGTCAGTTCGAGGGGATTTGAGTCGTTCACGTCGGCAGTCCGTTCTTTCAATCAACCCGGTCATCGTCGTACTTCCTTTGATGTCCGCCTAATTCTATCGGAAACGACTTCCAAACTCATCAGGACGCCCCCGTTTGAACCACGAGAATCTGAACCAGGCAGACGACTTGCAGCGAACTTGCATCGGCAACCCTGACGGAACAGGACGCCGTTTGAACTCGGCTTACCGGGTGAAAGGCCCGTGATTCCAGGCAAAAAGCCCACCGTCGAAACAACGATGGGCTTGTGCGGAATAAAATCGGGCCGGCGGGATTCGAACCCACGACCTCTACCACCCCAAGGTCAAAAATGACTATTGGTTTAGTGTGGGCCTTGTAGGACATTTAGTTTGATTCCCTGGGAAAACACGGAAAATCGGAACGCCACCAGTGTAAACCCTACTGCATCCAAATTGGCTTTGGATGGCCAATTGTGTGTCAGATTTGTGTCAGATTTTTGGACGGGCACAAGCGGTTTGGGATCGAATCCGAAACCGTTCATTCCATAAATTCAATGCGGTGCTCCGGAGCTTTGTCCTAGCTTCAAAGACCGGCGTTTTTCTTGAGCTTTGATAGGAGCACATTTAGCGGAATCGTCTTCCGGTCGCAAGTTTTGTGCATTAGTGGGTCGATTCGTGGATTTTCTTCCATCGGCTTGAATCGATAATCCTTGGGGATGGCACGACGATTGCATAGCTCAACTATGTGGCTCTATGGTGCGTCATTTTGACTCCAGAGGAGGCCACAAAATCGTTTTATAAAGGGTATTTGTATGTCAAAAACTTCGCCATGGCATTCTAAAGAGCAATCTGTTCACCATGACAATACAGCGTGTACGGAGGGGAACAACATCGAATCCAGGAACCGAATTAGCGGATCCGGTGGAAAGCCGTTGTGCAGTCATTGTGCCAAGCTCGATTCGAAGAAATAGCGGAACAACGCGATCTGGTGCGGATCAAAGTGCATCGCCTCACGTCCGTCAATATTCCCGACTCCGTCAAGGTTGACCTACGGCTCCACCTTGACGATCGTCGGTGGCGACCCGTGGCGGCGACGCTATTTTAGTTCCTTCCCCAATTTCGAATGGGAACGCATATCGACCACTTCGATCAATCCGACGTTACACCAACGGCGCATTCCACAGGAACGTGGAATATTTATTCCGAGATCGAAGACTACATCCATATCGAACACTTAAAGGACGGTGTTGGGCAAACCATCATTAACGTGTTTTCCTCCGAGGATTACAACGGCGACATCGAAGTATGCCGAGCAAACGCTAACCTCGTTGCGAAGGCATCCGAGCTACTCGTTTTGGCACGAAAACTCGTTACCGTTTGCTACGACCGGTTAGCAGCACTTAACGACTACACCGAAGGCTTCAAACATTTTTGGCGAGGGTTGAGAGGCGGAAATTTTTGAACACAAGGAGCAATACAGTTCGCTAAAGGACGAGGCATTGAAATGTATCGCCGAGATCGCGGGGCTAGTCCGGGCTAGTCCCCTCTTTTGGATTATGAGTCATAGACAATAGCTGCCCTACACCAAGCTTAATTGGCAAAATGAATCCCAATCTGGCTTCGGTATTCACGTCGTTCTTGCCCGCTCCCCTCCCTCCTAATCGGCCTTCGCAAGTTAGGGCTTGTTGGAGGGTTGTCATGGTAGGTTTCGGTACTGTTCCGAAACCCTATTTTGGAAGGCAATTTTTGGAACCGTTGCAACGTATGTTGAAAGCCATTTTTTGAACCCTCAATCCCCTACCGGAAAGGGTACCGAAAACCTTCCATCGTATCTCTTTGGAACCCATCGTGAAACCCTTCCGAAAGGGTTCCAAAATCTGTTGCTCGCGATCATGCCGAAATGGTGCCGTTGGTAGGTTTCGGTAGGGCACCACTCCCCTACCGTCGGAACGGGCGGAAACCGCTTTGGAAGCCGATCAATCCCCTACCGGAAACATCGCGATACGGTAGCGAAACAGTTTCATGGTATGTCCACGGCAACCTACCAAATCCCCTTCCGTTGGTAACCATGTTGGATGTACTGTCGGCATCGATTCGTACCCCAATTCTCATGACCAACTTTCTAACGGTCAAAGAAGCTGCCAAGGTGACGGCGAAATCACCATCGTCAATCCGCCGAATTATCTATCCGATTTTGGAGGATGATTCGCACGTCGATCGGCATCACATAGAACCCGACGTTGAAACCGCCAAAACTCTTCGTGCGAAAGGGGACAACTTCGCTTGGAAAATCTCCCAGGAACTTTTAGATCGAGTACTATCCGCCGAGGGCAACAAAACCAAATCGGAATCGAAACAATCGCCGATAGGGGATAACCAATCCGACGCGATCATCGACATCCTTCGAAAGCAACTCGACATCAAGGATCAGCAGATCGCGAATATGAACGAGAGACTCCGCGAGGGGAACATCCTTATGGGAACACTCCAGCAACAATTGGCACTCTCCGATGGCAATCGTTCCAAGTCGAACACAGTCGACGTATCGTCAACGGAATCCAATACGAGAGATTCTGGACGAGAGGGGAGTGGAGCCACTCCAAAAATCTCCCGATGGAAAAAGTTATTGCACATGAAGATCATCTAACTCTAAACGGTGACTCCCAACGCGATCCATTCCGGCAACGAAAAAAACTCGACGACGAGATACCGAATGCCGGGCATCGAGCGAGCGGGGATTGCTCAGTTGTCGATTCTTGAGACAGCCCTTTGGCCCGTTCAAGGTGGGGCACGAGATACGTTCACATTCGATACCCAATACAAACACAAAGTCGACGGCGAACGACGCGATGCTCAAGTAAGTGTCTATGCCCCGAGGGGGCTTGAGTCGATCGACGAATATGTCCTATGGGGACTACTGGGATTGAGCCTCAACCACAAGAATCCAAATCCAACACTTCTAGCAACACCATACTGGATCATCAAGAAACTCGGCATGTCGATGGGTGGTTCGCAGTACGTTCAACTCCGTGACTCCATTGAACGCTTAGCGTCAGTGGCATATCAGAACACCGCTTTCTATAACCCGCTCACTCAGGAACATGAGAGAGTTACGTTTCACTTCCTTAGTTCCTTCCTTCCGACCCGCGATAGGGGAGCGAGCGTTGATACCGAACGCTGCTGGAAAATCGAATGGTCGCCAACGTTCTTCAAAATGTGTCAGGCAACCGGAGGCACACTGTTGTTTGACCTCGACCTGTATCGCGACCTTTCGCCCGCTGCTCGCAGATTGTTCTTAAAATTGAAAGATAGATTTTGGCGTACCAAGACGGTCTATCTCAATGTCGATGACCTCACGATCAATGGCCTTGGGTTTGCAGCATCGCGGCCCCTCAAGAAACGGAAGTTCGATCTTGCTGCCTGCATTCAAGAACTCATCGATCACAACATCATTGAACTCGGTAGGGGACAGACGGACATCAAGGATTTGTTCATTAAGCGAGGAAAGGGGCTCTACGTCGTTCAATTCTTCGAAGGGGCCTACTTCCGCCAACCGACAACCAAACGGTCCCAAAACGCAAAAGAATCAGTTTTTGAAGACTCCTTGTATCAACCATTGAAAACGATTGGCGTCGACGATGCTGGGATTCGTCGATTGTTTAACCAGTGCAGTAGGGGATTGCTACAACGTTGGATCAACGTCACGGAAGTGGCGATGAACGAACACCCACGCGGATTCCCAGGATTCAGAACGTCCCCCGCCGCGTTCTTCGTCGATGCGGTTCAGAACAACCGACTTCCGCCGGATTGGATTTACGAACACGAGCGTGAAACCAAGCGTCGCCAATGGGAAGCTGAGCGAGCTTCTTCGATTCAAGATGAATCGGCCACTCGCAAGCAGTACGACGAAGCAAAAGCTTCGGCATTGGATCAGTTCCTAAAAACGGGAGAGGGGAGTCGTCACTATCGCGACTACTATCGCGTGTTCCATGACTTCTACAGAACCGTTGATCCGCATCAAACGGATGAGAGTGCCAAGCGTGCAACGATCAATAAGATTTGCAACGAACATCTCGCGTTCCCAGACTTTGGCGTCTGGTTACTTGAGAGTCGTAATCGCCAGTCCTAGAGCCAAGTCACTATTGGCATTTGCCGGACCTTTTTCCATGATGACCGTTGGCAGTTACCGGACCAATCATTGGCAGTAACCGGACCTTTTCGAATCTATCCAATCCAAACATTGGCTTCCCAAAGCCAACCATCGATCATCGCTCCACCGCCTACAAAGCGTATATCAAAGCGTTACTTGTTAAAGCAAAGGACGACTGCTTTTAAGAAATACGATAAGTACGGACCGGCGGAGCGGTCCGTATCGAACAAATCAACTCAAGAGGAAGCATCCTGCTTCGATCGCAATCGAGGATCGGTTCGCATTGAAATTGTTCCGCCGAATGTGTCGTTTTGAGACTCGCCAGCCGGTCGCCGAGCGATCGCCCCCACAGGCGATCTAAACAGGAGCGTTCGGCGATTTGAAATCGACCTACTACTCGGCTAAGGATAGCCGAAAACCCTGCCACACTTTATGGGCAGAGCGTCATCGGCTATCGCCGCGACAGGTGGGCTTCCGACGTGCTGGTACTCGTGCCTCGTAACCGACGCTCCGCGTAACCCCACCTGTCGCGGCTTGGACTATCGTCCAACCCCGACGCTCGCCCACACAACTCAAGGCCCTACGGCCTTTGGCAACCGCGCAGCGGAACGACACTACGGCATGCGTCCCAGCAACGCTTTGAATCACGATCAATACAGTCGAGATAGAGGCGTAATTGGATTCTGGCAATAACGGTTGCCCCGGATTTCGGAGGATGCCGAGCGGTCATTCTCAATTGATAGCACATGTGTTAAACTGGGTGCTTTGGTAGCGTTGTGTTGGAACCTTTCGAGATGACACTATACGCATCCGAAAACAAATCTATTATTCCATTGCCTGAGTTGCTGCACCGTGGGAAGACCGTTCGCCGAGGAAATCGAAGAGCTTGAGAATACTCACAAGTGGGCTTGTGAGGTTAGCGTCGACGATCTTTCAGATTCAATTGCGAGAATGTTGTCTCGACCTCAACTGTCTGTCGGCTCAGGCGGATCTTTTACAACGGCAACTGTTGCGTCCTCACTTTTTCGTGATGCATCAATCCACCCTTCTTTTGCGATGACACCGCTGACAATGTCGTCGATGAAAAATTCACTGCGTAATTCGTCCGTTTTTATTGCCACGGCAGGAGGTTCAAACCACGACGTCATTGGAGCGTTCCGTACTGCGGCGAGGAGCGATTCTAGGGGAGTTTTGGCTCTATGTGCACGAACTGGAACGAAACTCGCGACTGAGGCAGCCAAGTTCTCAAATGCGTCAGTCCAGGAATTCTCAGTTCCGTCGAATGGGGACGGGTTTCTTGCGACAAATTCATTGTGGGCGTCGTCGGTGCTACTTGTTCGTGCGTTTTCAAAAGCAAGTGGGTCAAAAACGCTAATTCCAAAGAACCTTGCTCGACTTGTTGGTAGGACTAGCTGGACGAACTTTGTCAATGAAATCGCCACTTGCGCCGAGCCGCTTTGGTCTCGCGAAACCGTTGTTGTACTATATGGTCAGTCATCTCATGCTGCTGCAGTAGATTTAGAGTCTAAACTAAGTGAAGCCGCGTTGTCGAACGTCTGGATTGCAGACTATCGCCATTTCGCGCATGGTCGCCATCATTGGTTTGCTAAGCGAGGAGACCGCTCTTCCATCGTCGCATTTATCGAACCAAAGGAAGCAGAATTGGCTCGTCGTACTCTCAAAGCATTGCCAGCGGAAATTCCAAGATTGCAAATAGTTCTTCCAGACCATTCGTCCTCTCTGCTTTATGCACTTGCACATGTCTTTCCGATTGTAATGGCTGCCGGTACAGCACGGTCAATTGATCCCGGTCGTCCAGGCGTGCCAGCTTTTGGTCGTGAAATTTATCATCTAAACGCCTTTGGGAAGATGTCGAAAAGAGATAGCGACATTGAAGGAATAGAGACCGCAGCGATTGAAAGAAAATCAGGATTATCACTTTCACAAGTTATTAATCGTCGTGTTCTCGATGATTGGCGAAAGAGCTACGAAGACTACCTGCATAGCCTGGATGCTGTGCGATTTCACGCAGTTGTTTTCGACTACGATGGAACACTCTGTGATGCCTCCGAGCGCTTCGCTGGAGTTCGTGCCGAAATTGCTGACGAGCTAAAACGGTTGCTTGCACACGATATTGCGATTGGCGTTGCTACTGGACGCGGTCGATCTGTCCGAGAATCTCTACGTTCGACGATTCCGAAGAAGTTTTGGAAGCAAGTTTTAGTCGGCTATTATAACGGTGGGCAAGTGAGCCACCTCAGCGACGACGAATGTCCCGACGGAACCGTTGGTGTAATTGATTCATTCGAGAAAGTTTTTAATGATCTTGTTGGTAATTCCCGTCTCCTTGTTTTGGCTAAAGTTGAAGGCAGAAGAAAACAAATCACAATTTCACCAAAGCCGAATGTAGAGGTCGAGGAATGTTGGCAGTTAGCAAATCACCTTGTTCATGCGAGCGGTCACTCGGGTGTGCAATTTGTCCGATCGAGTCATTCATTTGATGTATTGCCCGCTGATGTTACGAAACTTTCAGTTGTCGAACAGTTGCAATCGCGGAATTTGGCGACGCAGGTTCTTTCAATCGGCGACATGGGTTGCTGGCCGGGAAATGACTATCTACTACTAAGTCACTCATATTCACTCAGTGTTGATCAGGTTTCGCCTGACCGATTGTCGTGTTGGAACCTAGCATCACCAGGAGTCGCCGGCGTACAAGCAACACTTGAATATTTGGGCAGATTTGAATGCGGAAGCAGGGGAACCGCACGGCTACGAATGCGTCGTCTCGAAAGAAAAAAACATCGTGAATCGTGAATTCGTACTTCGTACAATTGGGATTCTGATGCAGTGGGATGACGAGACCGCTAGAACGGAGTTTGCATGGCTTAGTCTGATGTCGCGAATGAAATACGATGACTACAAAGAATTTCTCGCCGGAATGCGTTTCATCGAAAGTCTTGCCGATTGGCTTCAGCAATTCCCCCAGGAGAAGCGGCGTCATGCTTACGCGTTTATTCGTCAACGCTTAATCTTCTTTTCAGAACCTGAAATGCGTCACTTGGCAGAATTACTTTACCCAGAGACGGTCGAACCAATTCTAATGGATACCGCCGCAAGACTTTCTGTAGTACCGCGATACCTTGTCTGGGCGGACGAGAACGCAAACAGACTTTACCGAAGTCTATTAAGAAAAACCGTTTTTGTCGAACTAAGCGACGGAGCGAGGCTCGACGTTTTTCGGCGCACGAACGAGGGTCGTGTTTCTAACGAACAGGTCGTCACCGCACCACGAATTAACAAAAGTAAATGGGACGAAATGCTTACGGATTTGCAACGAGACTTGGAAGACAAAGATGCTAAGTTTGAGTTTGTCGTTTTGGTTGATGACTTCACGGCAAGTGGGAAAACCTTGTTTCGTAAGGACTTGGAATCTGGGAAATGGAAAGGAAAGTTGGCGAAATTTTGGGAAGACCTATTAAAGGATGATGTGTTGAGTACCCACTTTGAACCAACTTGGGAACTGGTGGTTCATCACTATGTCGCCACCGCACAAGCGGTAGACGCAATTCGTCTGTGCCATGAAGCAAAGTTGGCTGAGAATGCGGACGCTAAGTGGTTTGGCATAGTGCGTTTCACTTACGGATCCATACTTCCTAGTGACATTCGCGTGCATGCCGAAGGTGAGCCTGAATTCGCGGAACTGGTCCAACAATACTACGACCCTTCGATGGAAACCAAACATACCGAAGTCGGTGGAGACGGTGTAAGATGGGGATTTGGCGAATGCGCATTACCCTTAGTTCTGGAGCACAACACTCCAAATAATTCGATCGCGTTGTTATGGGCTGAAACGCCTGGCAGTGGAGAAGCACATGAAATGCGGCCCTTGTTTCGCCGCAAACAACGTCACCTTTAAGGACCATCGAGCGCATGGAAAATCCATTTCGGAGGAGAGCAACCGAGTTCTTGCGTGAATACGAAGCATTTCTTGCAGTCGTAACACCCGAACCGATTCATTATTTTTTGTCGAAACCAGGCAAGGAGGGGCGCCTTTATGACCGACTGGTTTTACTTCGAGGCACACCTGGAAGCGGAAAAACGACACTCGCAAAGTTGTTTGAATTTCCGACGTTTAATACACTTGCTCGAAACCAAAATTTTGATGGGCACAAAGATATCTCGGCTGCATTGACGTCGTGTGGGGCATTGCGAGATTCGGTTCCCCAAGTGCTGGGTTTTCGTTTGCCACTAGAAACGGATTACAGGGGCTTTTGGGAATTTGAATACCCGGACGACTTGAAAGCCAATTTGATGACAGCTTTGCTGCAGGCGCGTGCAGTTTTGGGCTGGTTTCGTCACTTGAAGTCGGCTGGAATCAATGAGAGTGCAATTTCAATTGTCTCGCGTGCTGAGGCAAGCGAAGTCGTTTTCACGATTGGCGGCACAGAAGGGGCAGCGGTTCGGAAAAAAGCAGCTGAGGTTGAAAACGCTATCTACCAGATTATGAACTCGCTTATCGCCCCTCCTGAATCCGAGCTACCAATCAATGCAACTCAGCCTTACCGCCCGTTTGACATAATCGAGAGAATTCAAATTCCGTATCCCATCGGAGGGGATCAAATGCTCGAACTTCTCCCGCTTGCAATTTTTGATGATGCACAGTTTCTACACCCTGATCAATTTCGGTTACTTCAAACGTTTTTGCTCAGGCGTGAACTCCGTGTTGCACGGTGGATGATTGCAAGGTTCGATGTGCTTCTTCCGCACGAAGCGCTAAAGGCGGTCTCGCAGGGCGCAACCGAAGTTGCAAATTTTCCTGGCATATCTGCGGATCGCGAAGCTGAAGTAATATTGCTCCAAAGTACTGGACGGAGAGGTTCCGATCGGACGCGCTTTCGCAACATGGCCCGCGATATGTCATCGCGATATTTGCGGCGTATGCCGATTCTTAGTGAACGTGGGTTGACTACGATAGCCAACTTGCTTGGAGATACAGGAGTAAATCTGACGAAAGCAGCCGTAAATTCCTTACAAAAAAGTGTCAATAGTACTCAAAAGAGACTAAGTGTACGCGATATCGACATGTCCACGCTAAAGGAGCAAATCGCAGGATTCAAGAAGGCAGAGAGCGAAGAAGTTATACTGCAGATGCTTGAAATCATGTTGCATCGTTTCGCAAACCGTCGAAGAAAAAGTGAACCGTCGCTCTTCAGCGCGTCTGATTTCGGAGACGAATCAGCTTCATCGATCAGTGTGGACGCGAATAACGATGTGTATGCTGCGGCATTGTTTAAGTTGCATCACAAATACGGCCGTCCATACTTCTATGGAATAAATGACCTATGCGATGCGAGTAGTGAGAATGCAGAGCAGTTTTTGCAGCTTGCTGCTGAGCTTGTTGAAGAAATCGTTACTCAGGTTGCTCGCGGAAAAGAATCGTTGTTAACGCCTGCTAAACAAGATTCTTTACTTCGAAAAAAAGGCAAGGAAGTTATTGATGGTTGGAATTTTCCGCATGTCGATAAGGTTCGGCGTTTAGTCAAGTGTATTTCGGAAAAATGTTTGGAGAAATCAAACGAGCCAAATGGTTCTGTCATTGCGAACGCAATTGGCGTTCCTGCGGACGAATTTGATCAAGTGGCAAAGACTCATCCGAATCTAGCCAGTGTTTTGCAGTTCGCTATCGCGTATAATGCAATCAGCCTTGTCCCACAGCATTCATGCAAATTGAAAACTTGGTGTTTGCTTGAAGTCGGCGGCATGGTCGCCTTGCGTTATGGTCTAACATTGAAGCGGGGCGGTTTCATTGAATCGACCGTTGACGATGTTGCCAGGTTTCTAGAAGAGGATTCCGCATGACAGGTAAGCCCTTCTGGGAGCCGTGTATCCAGCATCGTGGCGAAGCTGCTGTACAGTTTTCCAACGACTACTTCAATCAAAAGGATCGTAAAATTCTTTTGATCGGAGGTGCTGGCTTCGATCCCCGCAGCCAGTTCGTTTCAGAGTTGTTTTCCAATGTTTGTAGTGACCGTGTAATGGGACTATTTATTCGAGAGGAACGACCCAATGCCTCGCCTAGTCTTCACTCGCTCGCAACCGAAAATGACGTCACGATTCGACGGCTAATTCCAGCCGCTGAAATCTTTTCAGTTCCGGTTTTTGACATCGACAATGCTCCAATCGGAGGCACGAGTGCAACAAAACTAATCCACGAACGGATGAACCTTGCAGGTGTCACCGATTTGGTTTTGGACTGCAGCGCACTTTCGACAGGATTGTTATTTCCTATTGCAAGATATTGCCTTCAGGCAAGCCAGCGTGCGGGTACTGCTTTCAACTTTCACCTCATGGTACTTGACGATCCAGAAACGGATGCATCGATCAGATCGACGTCTTGTGGAAAAGCATCTGCATTACATACTTTTGCCGGCGGGCTCACACTCGATAAGAATAGCGACTCAGCAAAACTTTGGCTTCCGCAGCTCGGGACGGGGCGAAGGGAATTTCTCAACCTTATTTATCAAGAAGTGAAGCCGCACGCAGTTTGTCCGATCCTACCCTTCCCATCGACGAACCCAAGGACTAGCGACAATTTGATTGAAGAGTATGGAGACTTATTCGATTCTCTCACAGATCCAATGACAGTTGCTTGGAATGTGGATTCCCGGGACATTGTTTACGCTCACGAAAAGAACCCACTCGATCTTTATCGCGCGGTTCTTCGAATTGCCGATGCTCGACATCGCGTCTTCTCACAGACTGGTGGATCACAATTGGTTCTTTCGCCACTTGGAAGTAAAGCTGTAGCGATTGGGTTGTTATTGGCAGCCTTAGAGAGAGGATTTGCCGTCGTCTCGGCGGAAACAATTGAGTATCATATCGTCGAGCGGTCGAATCCCAAGAGCGACTCTGCTGAGCTTGTTCACCTGTGGCTACATGGGCAAGCATATCAAACTAGGGGTTAAATCAGGAAGTTTGACGATGAGGCATAGTCCAGGAAATAGGATCATCAATCGTTTACAACCAACCATCGTTGGTGCGGGACTTGTCGCCCTGGATGTTGTTGTCAACACTGTTGGCGAAGGCGACACGAAGCACTACGCAGGTGGAACGTGCGGGAACGTTCTCACTATTTTGAGTTTTCTGGGATGGGACGCAAAGCCCGTGAGTCGGTTAAAGAATGACATGTCTTCCGAATGGCTTTTAAATGACCTTGCAAGATGGGGAGTTGACCTGACGTACATTTCGCGTACCGAAGATGGAAGTACACCGGTTATTATTCAAAACATAAGAGAAAATTCGGTTGGACGTCGTACACATTCTTTTTCAATGAGATGTCCTTGTTGCAGTGCATACCTTCCAGGATACAAGTCGATTGTAGGGACGGTTGCAGACGAGGTGTCGGCAAAGTTACCACCACACCAAGTTTTCTTTTTTGATCGTGTTTCCAGAGGAACGCTAAACCTGGCAAACGCTAGTGCGAAACGTGGCGCCATAATTATTTTTGAGCCATCGGGGATAGGTGAACCGCGTTTATTTCGAGAAGCTTGGGACTTGGCCCACATCGTCAAGTATTCCAATGAGCGAATTCGTGATATCGCTGACCTCAATTTGAAAAGCACAAAAAAAGACGGCCAACTGCTCTTGGAAATTGAGACGCTTGGCGAGGATGGGTTGCGTTTTCGAAGCTACATGCGCAATTCGGCTAACGGTTGGAAGAAGTTGAGCGGAATTCCTGTTACGACTTTGCGCGACGCTGCAGGCTCTGGAGATTGGTGCACGGCTGGACTTATTAGAAAGCTTGCCGCTGGCGGTTTGAGAGGACTTGAGCGTGTCACCACGGACAGTCTCTATGAAGCGTTGCGTTACGGTCAAGCGTTGGCAACTTGGAATTGTTCATTCGATGCGGCGCGTGGGGGAATGTATTGCGTAAACCGATCGAAATTTGATCGGCAAATACGCAAGCTTTTGTCTGGTGAAACCATTCGACAACAACCGGAAAGCGAAGCGAAAATGCAAGAAGACCTAAGTAATCTGTGTCCTACTTGTGAATCCGTAACATTCCACTCACGTAAAAAGTCACTCGCCTAATTCCAAACGGCAAACGACTCATCTACCTTCTCTCAAATTGGCGTCAACAAGAGAACAATTCGCTTATGGCAGCCGAATTCAACGACTCCGGTTGCCAGCCTTGGAATTTGCCGCAGTGCATAGCAGGGGACCATAGTAATCGCACATCCAGTTTTCGTTCTGCGAAAAACCACAAAGCTTCTTTTGCTCCTTCGACGCCCGACGGTTCGCAGTCGAACATTATGTTGACGCGGTCATTCGCCAATTGCTTGGCCCATGCTGCGATTTTTTCGCCTTGAGCGTCAGTCATGCGATTGGACATGATTCCCAATGCTGGGACGCCAAGACTGTCGAGATTGATGACGTCGTTGAAGCCCTCAACTATCGTCAATCCGTTTTCGGCAATGAAGTCGCGATAGCCAGGTTCGCGTAGTCGGCTCGATTGTTGACCGAACAACTCGATACCCCGGTGAAACCCCTTTGGGAATCTATGCTTGGCCGGAGGTTCTTGGCCTGATCGCTCAGCAGGAGTTAGTAACTGATATTCCCGTTCCTTCTGCTCGTATTGCACGTCACGGCCTACCCACGCCAATACCTTTCCTTGTTCGGACTGAACTGGATATAGGATGCTGCCTCTAAGTGACCAACCTCGTTTGTCACCCCCGCCGTCATTGGGAAGGTATCCACATCGCCATTTCGCCATAGATTCAGCCGTAAGGCATGGGTGTCGACGAATATACGAAGCAGCGGGCGGATTCATTGTGGAAACGTCGCGTTTCAGCTTTTCGTCAATGCTACTAAGCTCGCGAACTCGCGGTTCTGTTGAGTCGATGAGCGGTGTATTGGACGGTAGGGGAGTCGGGGCCGTCGCCGGTTTCGCAGCCACCGGCCTAGTTGGGGCCGGTTGGCTGGCAAGCGGCTCGCCCGATCCAGCCAATACTTTTTTCACTCGCTGAAACTGGTCTCCTTTGAGTTTATCGCCGGTCGGTTTGCTGTTGGCCAAAAATCCATGCATGAGCGTAAGTAGGTTACCTCGAAAGCCGCATGAATATGCGTGACATTGAAAAACCTTTTGTGGGTTCTCTGTGTTGATTGCAACTTCCTTGCGACCACAATGATCACCGGCACAGCCAAATGGACAGTCGATGCGGACTTCGGAACCCGATCCCTTTACCTCAAGCGAAATTCCGCACTTGGCAGCCGCTTGTTCGAGCGTTGTTTCAGCTTGAAGCTTATCGACGTCGATGTATCCACCTGGTTTGTTCATGAAAAACTTGGGAACGAAATCGAGACCTGCTATCTTCACAAACGTTAGCATGTCTCAAGGAATAATCATCAGCAAGCGTGATTCTGCGATTCTGTCATTTCTCGATTTGACCCCCGCAACCGCAGCTCAAATTCGCAAGGTAAGCACCACCTATGGCGACGACGTGTTTCGAGACGAACGTCGCGTACGTGAGCGGCTTCAAGCACTTGGTGATGCAGGGCTCGTTAAAAACTTTTCGTTGGCATCCAACGGTGGGGGATTGATGTCGTACTATCGGCTCACATCCGAAGGATATCGAGCCGCCTATCCAGATATGACCGAATCGCCTCCTCGAACCAATTTCAATGAAGTTGCTCCGTCTCGCGTTCGTCACGCAATGGCAACAGCAGATGCAATCACACACACAATCAATTGTTGTCATGTTGGCGGTGTTGAAATCATGCGTTCGCTCGGAGATGGTCGTTTGGTCCTTGAAGTAGGAGAACACCGACAATTGCCAGACTTTCATTTTCAGTTGCGCAAATCTGGCAAGACCTTCAATTTAGTATTTGAAATCGACAACGCAACCGAACCGATTGATTCAAAACGAGAACAGAGCATTCGTTCGAAATTATTGGGATACGAGACTTACCAAAATTGGGTGCTTGGATTGTGGTCAAAATCCGGTCGGATTGGTCCAAGGCCGAGTTTTCGAGTGGTATTTCTAACAATCGGTTCCGACCGAGCGAATCACATGCTTTGGCTCGCCCATGAACTTGCATTTATCAAGGATCGACGACTAGTTTATGCGACAACTCAAGACAACTATCTTAGCGATACGTTGGCCGTGACTCATCCTATCTTCAATGATCATTTGGGCGATTGGCAGTCATTGGTCAACTACCAAGCCACATCAGGGTTCCTTCGTGAACGTGTGAGGCTGAAACGCCCAATCGCTCGAACCGAAATGTTGTGATAGCCTCCCCAACGCTGTGCATTCGCTCAAGAGTGCTTGATGCGGGTATCAAGCCGCGTCCCTCCATCTACCCCCATCGATCGAGGAAAGAAGTCTCATGAGGTGAGATAGTACAGTGCCGCTCCGGGAAATACAGGCACATTGATCGGAGCGGTTTGTTTGCAAATTGCAGGGTGACTTTTGAAAACGAAAATACCCCGATACAAATTCACCAGTCACGCCCGATATCTGGCAACTTTGCACGGGGCAATCCCATATCGTAATACTTTGGAAGGACGCTGAAAACGGCTTCCATCACAGATTTGTGTAATTTCTATATTCTTTTGCATCGTGGACATCCGAAGTCGAAACTGAGCATCAACCGTATTCGTCAATCTTGTTAAGCTATCCCATAACCCATTTAATGGGGTAGCATTGGAGAGAGCATTTCCTAGCTCGATCTATGATCGATTTACCGTCGCTTCCAGGACCACGGCAACTCTCCGACTTCCGGTCGGGCATGATCCCTCGAATATTTGACGACGCGGGCGAACGATGTCGCAATCGGTTCATCGAGTTCTTCGTTGCGACGATTCGAAATCCAAACACACGTATGAGCTACGCTCGATCAGTTTGGCGATTTGCCGATTGGTGCGAGTCGAAGAAACTGACGCTTGATCGGGTAACACCTATCGTCGTCGGATTGTATGTCGAGCAGTTAATGAAGGAACTGTCGCCGCCAAGCGTCAAAGTGCATCTTGCAGCGATCCGTATGCTTCTGGACTATCTCGTTGCGGGTCATGTGCTTGAGTTCAATCCATCGGACGCAGTGCGTGGACCTAAGCATGTCGTCAAGAAAGGCAAGACGCCGGTACTTGATGGCAAGACGGCACGTTGGCTTATCGATTGCATCGAGACCAACACTATTTCTGGACTACGCGATCGAGCACTCATCGGCATGATGGTCTACTCGTTCGCTCGAATCGGAGCCGCGTTAGCGATGAACGTCCAAGACTTCTATCTAGATCCGTCGGGACGACGGTACTGGTTTCGACTCAAAGAAAAGGGAGGCAAACATCACGAAGTCCCAACCCATCACACCGCTGATTTGTACATGGTTGCTTACCTGGCAGCAGCAGGCATTGGAGCCGCCAAGCAAACACCCTTGTTCCGCACGATCGATTGCCACCGCGAATTGACCGATCGACGCCTTGATCGACGTGAAGCGTTAGCGATGATAAAACGCCGAGCCCGACAAGCGAATATCTCGTCTTCGATATGTTGCCACACGTTTCGAGCAACTGGTATCACAGCGTTTATGCAAGGCGGAGGAAAATTGGAGACCGCCCAAAAGATTGCAGCCCACGAATCACCCACGACGACCAAACTCTATGATCGTTCCAACGATGACATCACGCTCGACGAGATTGAGAGAATCGTTCTATGAGTGAATGACGACGAAAGCATCGAATTAGTTGTTACTCATTCAAGTGGAATACCGATCTTACCGCAAATAACTTTCCATTGACCGCTCAGTTGAGGGTTTTCCTTGTTGAATATTTTTGAATCGAGCAAAACCCCGGCGATCGCTTTGTTTGATTCATAAGTTGCAAAAATATCGAGAATCGATGCGATGCCTATTGAAGTGCTTTGATCGTGGGCGTGAAGGAAGTGCTGATAAAGATCGTCGTACACTCGTTGGTGGCGAACTCGAAGAACTTCGAGGCACATCCAATACGCAATAATGTCGACGGAAAACACGAGTTGAGTTATCCAAAGAACGATGTCCATCGAGGTTTGCCGAAACGCCAGTGCGCCTAACCAAACTAGAAGATAAGTGCCGCACCTGAAGCGAACGCGACGAAGCATCGAACTCGTAATATTACTCCCGAAAAAAGCGTTTTCCATGATATTTGCGGCAAGTCGCTGGTGCGATGGTTCGTAACTGTTGTTGTAGTATCGCTTGGTGACCGCCGGCGTCAAACTGGTTTCAAACGCATCCGAAAGCAACTGCTTGCGACGAAGCCTCTCGGCTGAGGGAATGAAGTACAGTTTTGCCACCAAGAAAAGTGCGAATAGCAAAACAGTAAGCAACAAAAAGGCGACTTTTAGAATCAGTTCACCAAGCTCGCCAAACCACTTTGGGAAGAGAACCAAGAGTGACAAGGGCACCAACAAATAGAAAAGTATTCTGCATACGTCATCGATTTTCTTGGCAGGCTCGTAAGCGTCAGACACTTCATCGATTCGATCAGATGGATGTGGAACGTTGCTCATAGTGGTGGAACAACCTTTCTTATCTCAGTTTCCGCCCGGTCAGCCAAGCCTTGCCCTTCATAGTATTTCGCGTCTTTTGCTCGCGATTTGGCAAGCTCGACTTTGTCCTTTATGTACTGGGGGGTGTTGTACGCACAATTAAAGCTTTCCCAGTGCGAATAGAAAAAGTCTTTCAATGAAATGCATGAAAAGTAGTACCTGTCGATGATGTTGTTTTCCAAGTAAAATGAAGCAAATGGATGTCCATTCAATGCGTTCCAGTATTTGACCAGTCGAACCAACGGTTTGATCTGAGAGCTGTTGTCCATGTTTTTCGTTTGTAGCCGAGTATTTGCCGAATTAGGGTCCGTTCGCATCCATTCGGTCCAACTAGTTGTTGGGGAGGGAATTTGCAGACCAAAGTCGTCGATAGCAGGAACCAGATCAAAGCTGATGTGATTCAGCGACAGCACCACCGTTGGATGCGATTGCTTGATTTCAGACGACGAATACTTCGCTTCAGCGAATTTCTTAAGCCGATCAATGTAAGACTGCGGTTTTAGCTTTCCGCCTGTGGTACTAAAAACGATCATGTAGTCGATATCTGAACTTGCGTCCGCTTTGCGGGGAAGAATAGTTCCTCGAGTGCTCGAACCAAACCGGAATTGGCTTGTAACGCTTGTTCCAAAATGCGAGATCAGTCGTGAAGACAAGGTACTAATCGAAGTTGTAATGCTGGACTCTTCCTGGCCCGATAAAATCAGGCTACTCGCGAGCCCGGTTAGGTGGGTGTTTACTGTCATAATATCGTTTTGCGGAATTGGATGATGAATGGATTGTTAAATGTAGCATACATGGCTCTAGTTTTGAAACTCCCACTTCATTGCCAAACCCGTTAGCGTCATCGATTCGTCGAGGGAGTCGTGTGGGATTAGCAGATACTTCCAAGGCTTGCCGGGAGAATGTTCGGTTGCCCGTTGGCACCAAAGCGAAGCTGCACGTGCTTTTGCCAGTACAACTTCCTCATGGATTTGTCCTGCACCCTTCAATTCACATAGGTATCGCATTGAATCCGTTTCGGCGGCAAAGTCGGGGATGTATTCGTCGTCGTGGGCATAGTAGATGCGGAAGTCACCTTTGGCAGGCTTGAGCCATTTTTGCACTGACTTGTCGCCCTCAAGTACGACAGCCATTACCCGTTCTGTGTTCGACTGAAATCGCAATACTTCGTACAGCGATTTTTCAAACCCATGAAACAGCATTCCCCGAATCATCAGCTTGTCATCGACCGTGGTGCGGAAGTGCCGAGATTTTTGACTCTCCAATTGGCTGTAGTTGTTCGGCCTGAGCGTCACGAAGCCGCGTGAGACCTGTACGTCGAACTCCGTAGCCGTTTCCTCGAAGTGGTTCTGCATTTGAGTGTGAATGTGCTTCACGAGCGTTTGCTGGTGGGCTTGTAGTACGTTGAGCATGTCTTCTTCGGATTTTAGGTACGACTGAATATGACGCACCATTTGCCCCGACAAGTCGTAGAGCAGTTCCGATATCTCGTTGTAGTCGATGTCGTCGAAGTCCATGAGCCCACGAACGAGGTAATCTTCCAACTTAGATTCAGGAATGATCGCGTCGCCACTTCGCAAACGGAAGCGTTCGTTGCTTTGTAGATGTTGGATGAGAATCTCTTGCGAGACAGGCTGGAGCCGGATCGCTTTGCAATCCAATTGGAATGGCTTGTAGCCTGATGCCGATTCCCCTTTGGGTGTGACGATGATTCGCGGGATATCGATGGAAAGATCGTTTCGCACGTCGATGGTTTGCTCTACGACCTTTGCGATGTCTACGGGTTTGATAATGTCAGGCAAGAGCCCCTGTGCTGGGCGTACTGCCTCAGTGACTCGGGCAATGATCTTTTGCATGACTTCCGGCTTCTTCAAGTCAGCAGACGACGGTAGTCGTTCGAATTCGCGAAGCACTTCCAGTGTTGCTTGAGCGACCTTTTGTTCTTCGGGTTCGGTGAAAAGCGGTTTCTGAACCAATCCATCGGGATTCGTGCCTCCTTTGATTACATAGCTTGATTTGGGCTCAGCAACGACCACCTTTGATTTCTCCATCGGAATGTCGCGACCAATAATGATCCCAGTTCGGATGATGGATTCGGGCCGATTGGCTTCGTCGACAATCTCTTGGAATCGGTCATGCGACACGATTGTCAGTCGATCGACAGCGGGCACGCCCGTTCGCTTGCCATAGGGCAAACGCAAGCCGCGTCCGATGGATTGCTCCACAAGGGTTTTGGAGTTTGCGGCACGCAACGGAACGATCGTGTACAGATTGGTCACGTCCCAGCCTTCCTTGAGCATGTTGACGTGAATGACAATCTCGACGGGATTCTCGGGGTCTTCAACGGATAGCAACGCTTGGATGTTCTCGTCCTTTTCGATTCCCTTTTGCTGCGAATGGACTTCGATGACGCGGCCTTTGTATTGGCCACCGAAGAACAGAGGATCTTCGATTATGGCTTTGAGTGCCGATGCGTGAGTCGTATCTTCGGCTACGACAAGCATGAATGGCTTTACGCGACGAACTCCGTTTTCGCGTGAGTACAATTCCAATTGCGTTTTGGTTTCCTCATGAACGTGGATACCGTCCTCAAGCTTGAGCCGTTCCAGTCCTTCTTTCGAGTAGTTCTTGGGATCAAAGTTTTCGCGAGTTGCGACGGCGGGCTCCTTTACGAAACCATCCTTAAGGGCTTCGGAGAGCGGATAGCTGTAGATGACGTTTAGGAATGCATCCGCCTTCGCTCCTTTCTCGACTTGAGGCGTAGCGGTCAATTCGAGACCAAGAATCGGCTTGAGTTCGTTGATCGCCTTTACGCCTGCCGATGCACGGTAGCGATGCGATTCGTCCATGAGCAACACGAGGTCATCGAGCTTCGATAGATACTCGAAGTAGCTTTCGCCTATGTACTCGGAAAGCCGCTTGATACGAGGTGCCTTGTCGCCACGAACTTCGCTGTTGATCTTGCTAATGTTGAAAATGTTGATGTGGATGCCGTCGTCGAACAATTGAGTACCACGCACACCGCGACCCGCTTCGTAGTTGTCGCCGGTGATAATCTCGGGTGGATTGGACGCAAATTCGGCGATGCCATTGAAAACGTACTTGGGAGTACCAGCCGTGAAGTCCGCAACGAGCTTGTTGTAGATCGTCAAGTTGGGAGCTAATACGAAGAAGTGCCGGATGCCTTCGGCTTTAGAGAGGTATGCAATAAACGCACCCATAAGCCGCGTCTTACCTACACCGGTTGCAAGTGCGAAACACAACGAAGGGAATTCGCGTTCGAAGTCTTGAACCGTGGTGAATTCAGACTTGATGGCTTTGAGTGCCGCCGCAGCGTCACTCCCCTTTTCCAAGGGAATGATTTCGCAGATACGTGCGAGAATATCGAGTGCGTCGCGTTGTGGTTGGCGAAGACTGAGACGGTTACCGATGGCGTTGACGTGATTATTCATGGCTTGGGTTCATATCGAACAAGGTTGGGTAGTCTTGTTTGGCCTTGGCTTTGCGAGCGGCACGGGTGGTAGGCGTTGGCGGCAACTCGGATTGAATTGATGGAGCAGCCGCAGGAAGGTTCTTGATTTCAAGGCTGTAGTCGTCCTTGCCCCATTCGCAGCGGGTGAGAACGGTCTTTGGAATCTTCTTAATCGTCAGGTTGGTGAACGACTGTACGTCGCGGGCACGGAAGGCACTGCACATAACAAGTAGCGACCGTTTGTCGCCAACCTCTTCGCTCAAATGGGCCAGTTGCTCGCGGCTGAGCGTTTGAGTCGTGATGTAGATGAAGTCCGTCTCGGAAGCTTGGCCATGTTGCCAGTATGCCGTTTCACTTGGGGCATACTTGAACCCTTCGAGTTTGCAGATAGCTTCGGCGAGCATCGCGGGATTGAACTGCTTGTTGATGATCCAATTGCTGAACGTGTCTTTCTCAAGCAACGATGGAGCAAGTTTGAAGTAGCGGAAGCCACCGCCACCTTTCCAATCCATCGTCTCGGTAACCCCGCCTTTGTCGTCACCGTCGATTACTATTCTAAGTCGTGGAATGATATGCGTGTGGCAGTGTTCGCCGAGTTCAACCATGATCCAGTGACGGCCCATTTTGTGAGCTACAGCACCGGTTGTGCCCGAACCGGCGAACGAATCGAGTACCCAGTCGCCGTCTTTCGTTGCAATTTCAAGCACTCGCTTGAGCAACTTTTCCGGCTTGGGCGTTATGAAAAGCTCCTTCTCATCGGGTAATAACGCCTTGAGTTCCTGCTTCGCGTCTTGATTGTGGCCGACTTCCTGATAAGTCCAAATCGTCTCAGGAACAACGCCTTCCATAACATCAGTCAGGAATCTCTTGAGCGACGGGACATTGTTTCCCGTCTTGCCCCACCAAATGCGATCGTCTGCATCAAGGTCTTTGAGACGGTCCTTTGAGATACTCCAGTATCGGCCCTGCGGCGGGCCGTCGATGACTCGTCCTGACGGTGTCGTGATGGGGTAAGTCCCCGCCCCGTAAAAGTTGCGTGCAGAGAGGTCGCTTGCTTTCCAAGGCCCGCGTAGGTCGTTATCGGGATTTTTGTACGCTCCGTCTTGCTGTTCGCTGCGGGGCAAGAGTTGCCGCTGCCACTTGGCCGAATCCTTGGCGAAGCACATCACGTAATCATGGTTTTCCGAAAGATGCTTTGCTGAACTCTTCGGTGAATAGACTTTTTCCCAAATCACGGTTGCAATGAAGTTGGGACGTCCGAAGATCTCGTCCATCATTACCCGCAGGTATGCTTGCTCGTTGTCGTCGATACTTATCCAGATCGAGCCGTCATCACGAAGGAGACGTCGAAGAATCTCCAATCGATCCCGCATTAGGGAAAGCCAAAGCGAGTGTTCAATTCCATCGTCATAGTGCGTAAATGCTGATCCTGTGTTGTAAGGCGGGTCGATGTAGATGCATTTGATCTTGCCTGTGAACTCGGCTTCCAATGCTTTGAGAGCGAGTAGGTTGTCACCGAAGATCAAACGGTTATCGAAGATATCGTTGTCGGTCACTCGCTGTGCCGCATGATGCGACAAGCTCGTGTCTTCGAGCAGGATACGAGGTTCCAGCTTGGGACGAGTGTCTTTGCCGATCCATGTTAGTTCGAGTTTCGTCTTGGCCATAGGAAGTTTTCAGTGATTCAGTTTTCAGTTTTCAGTGAGGATAGCAGTCGGCGACCTGCCCGGGTCAGTCGATATTGCTGTTGGCGACTGCGCGGCGATTCTGGTGAAGTCATTTCAACAAGCCCCATCTCCAACGCTGGGTGCAGATAGTTGGCTCGCAAAGACGGTCGATGTGTTATCTTCAATTCAAGCAAAATGGCAGGTGCGTTCATCGACCCGTTTTCAAGGATGATCAGTAAGCGCTTCACATGGTCGGTTACATAGTCGGTTACATAGTCGGTGACTTGGTCCCGACTTGGTCCCGATTTGATATCAGTGGCGTCCCGAAAAGCTTTGTGGATAGGTAGTTCCACTCGGAACCAATATCGAGAATCGTCGGCCTCGAATTTCGGACGAGGCGAGCCATTGCGTGACATCGCGTGATAGATCTTAGGAACGCCTGTCGACCGGCCTTCGGTTAATTCCAATTCTTTGAAAAACTCCCCGATGCGTCGATTGCGATAGCGGCGAGAGACAAATTTTCGTTTCTTGAGATCGGATGCTCGAATTGAGGGGTCGAGTCCAGGGTACGAAATCACCTCAATACTTTCTGGATTAACTCGTACCTCGACTGGTTCGCGTTGATCGTATCCGCGATGGTACATCGCGTTCACGAGAACTTCTTCGATTGCTTCCATCGGGTAATTGAAAAACCGAGTGGCTTCCGCACGGTCAGGATGCTTGATCACTTTTTCGACAACGATGCTGTTTTTGATGTAACGCAATGCATCCCGAATCTGCTGGTGAATCGGTCCGAGTAGAATTTTTTCGACGATCTGGTCTCCACCTGCTCCTTCTGGAAACGTTACTACATCGATTTGTGTTCCCGGCATGAACTTCTCTGGTGCTTCGCAGAAGAACAGAATGCCAACATTGCGGGGCGTGAGTCGCTCCTCGGGACCATCAATGATATTAAGCAAGCTCGCAAGTTCGACTAGCGACGCTCTTGGCTTTTCCTGGTACAAGTTGCTGCCAATGTCTTTGAGAAACTTCCGGATCAGAGGCAGGCTCAGGTCGTCAATCGTTGCCGCACGGCACATTCGGTCATCAAACGGTACCGTGGCGGTCAGACTCAGCAATTCACGCTGGTCATCACCCTTGGCTTCCACGGTGCTTGAGTACCGACGAATGTAGTATTGTTGAGTGCGATTCTTGGACGTGACTTCCTTCGGTGTCGAGTAAGGTCGCGTTTGACCGCCCGGAGCCCACAGCACGATGAGTGTCTTGCCTTCAAATTGCTCGATACTCAATATCGGAAAATAGTAGGGCTGGATTAGATGACAATACTGCAAAAGCTCTTGCTGAATCTTCTCGACTTGATTGTCCTGAATGCCAACTGGCGGAAAGATCGGCTGTCCGTGATCATCGCAGTCCTGGCCGATGATAACGTACCCACCGCCAATATTTTCAAAGTCATTGGCGAACGCACACAATGTTCGGATGATTGCATCTGGGTTCCAACCCGATTTGTATTCGATCCGATCTTGCTCGACGGTTCTTTGTCGGAGAAGAGCTTCGAGGTTGATTGGAAGCTTGCTATGCCGAGGAATGGCGGTGTGATCGCTCATCGTTTGCCCTCGCAATGCGAATCAGAAATTGAAAACAAAAAAACCCGTCCTTGATGCACGTCACTTTTGTTACAAAGGAGCGGTGCGACGGGTGTGTTGGTTCGCGCAGAGGTTGCTATGTTTCCAATAGGCATTGAGGCTCGCATAGTTTAATGGAGCCTCCATCGAATTGTAAAGACTTCGTGACGTTCCGTCTGTTGCTGGAGGCGAGCCTCGACATCGGAGATAAGGGAGTCCTTTCGCTGTTCGATCTTGTCCTGTGCATCGAACAGGGTTCGCTTCTTATGGTTGCGTTGCTGTTCGAGTTCATTGACCTTCTTTTGAGCAGCAACTTTGCTTTGGAGGTCGATGGCAAGACGCTTGGCTTTCTTGGCTTCACGAATCTCAATCTCGATGCCTTTGAGTTCACGTTCGAGATTGTCCTTTAAGTCGTCCGCCCAAAAATCGAGCTTGTCCGACTCGGCATCGAAGAACTTTTCGTTGCGACGCTGAGAATCCGCAACCACTTGCCCAATTTGATCGTTGATCGTGCCATCCAATTTTTCGGTGATCGTTCTATCAATCGTACATTCAGCACCCAAGGTTGCCGGTATGGTTAGTAACTTCTCGCAAGTCTCGCGATCCAGCGTTGTTCCGTCATCAGTGATGCCGGAAATGAGGAGCGATTCTTCGGTGTCGAGTGACTTCACGGTAAGTTGTTCGACACGCAGCCAACCCGATTGACCACGAAGTCGTTCGACAAGCGACAAACGAACACCGCGAAGGTCATAATCGAGAACCAATTCACAAGGAGGCAACGCTCGAAGTTTCGCCCGCGAGATAATGGCTTCTGCGAGCGGATGACCTGGACGATAGTGAATTTCTGTTTGGGTCGTCTCGCCACGCTCCCGTTCGTGCGGAGGTCGCAATAAATATTGACCTAATGGCACTTGGTCCGAAGCAACACCATCGGGAACTTGGTGAAGCGTGAATCGATGACCTTGGGTATCGAAATCGGCAACTCCGGAAAGCTCCGTTGTGGTGAGAGCCCAAAGCCATCCTTCGTATCGATCCAATCGTTGTTGTGTCTCCGATTGCGTGATACGAAGCTTGTGATGCACGTCTTCATCAAAGTTTTCAAGTAGCTTTGTACGTGCATCCTTAAGCGTCGCTTGTATCTGTTCGTCGAGGTCTCTCTGCAATTGATCGAACGCAGATTGAATATCTTCGGCACTACGACACCGCTTGTAGATGTCATTGATTCGCTTTTCGATATCGATCCCGGACTCCAAGGCACCGAGGACTTCATCCGATGCACCAAACACGCCATCGAATAGTTTGAACTTCTGATTGAGCAGTTCGAAAACACGTTGATCCGCATCGTTGCTGCGGTTTACAAAGTTAATCACCACCACATCATGCTTTTGCCCGTAGCGATGACAGCGACCAATACGTTGTTCGATGCGTTGCGGATTCCACGGCAAGTCATAGTTCACAATTAACGAACAGAACTGGAGGTTAACACCCTCAGCAGCGGATTCCGTAGCGATCATGATCGAAGCGTGATCGGCGAACTCCTCGACCAGAGCCGAACGCATGTCTGCGGTGGGCGAATTACTGACAACATCTTGGCCCACGTGCCGCTTCATCCATTCTTGGTAGATACGTTTGGAGTCGGTGTCCGTATTCGTGCCATTGAACAATACGATTTTGCCGCCGTAACCATTGGCTTCGAGGAGCCCTCGAATGTAGGTTTGTGTTCGACGTGATTCAGTAAAGATCAATGCTTTGGGTTTCGCACCCAGTTCTACGGCTTTTTGGAAGCCAGTGCGAAGGGCTTTAACAAGCGACTCCCCTTTCGCATTGTCACGGATAGACTCGGCGAGCGTTTTATATTGCAGCAACTCATCCGCTTCGGAGCGTAGACTTAGGATCAAGTTCGATTTGTCATCGTCGGTCTTTTGCGAACTTGAGTCGGATGATGGCGTAGATGACGCAGTATTCGGGTCGGACTCAGCTTCTTTCCATTCGTCTTCGATGGTTTCTGTCGTCTCGAAGTCATCGCCTAAGACTTCAACCACTGCGGAATCGTCAGGCTGGCTATTGTTTGCGGTTCCGGCGATCCGCTCAAGCTTACGCAACCTGTCGACCATCGTTCCGAGTGTTGCAGCGATAGCGAACGAGGACGATGCGAGAATCTTGCGAAGGACTAATTCAATGAGTTGCCGCTGGCTATTTGGTAGCGAGTGCAGATTTTCTCTTTGCAGAAACGCCGATACTTGGTCGTATAGCCGTTTTTCATCGGCGGATGGCGTGAAGTCCTCGACGATCGGAATGCGTTTGGTATACCGAACATATTCAACAACTTGCTTTCGCAATGTCCGCTGGCAAACCGTTGCAAGCCGAGCCCGAAGGTTGGCCAACGTACCTGGAGCCAGCATATCGGGTTTCTTGGCATATAGTTCTCGATACGATTCTTCGCTACCGAAGATATGTTCATCGACAAACGTCACCAGCCCATACAGTTCCATCAGTGAGTTTTGGAGCGGTGTAGCGGTTAGCAGCACCTTTGGACGATTCCCAATCGCGTCACGCAGAGCCCGAGCAATCTTGTTGTCTTTCTTGTAGACGTTGCGGAGGCGATGGGCTTCATCAATGACTACCAGGTCCCAAGGAATGATTGTGACATCCGCCGCTTTGGAGCGAGCAAACTGATAGGAGCAAATTACAATTTGATTCGACTGTTCGAATGGCGACGAAGAACGACGCGACAATTCGCGATAACTCTTAGACTCCAGAATGACTGAGGGCAGAAAAAACTTCTGGGCCAGTTCGAGACTCCATTGCTTTCGGAGCGAAGCGGGAGCGATGACGAGAATGCGACGCTTCTTTTCGGCCCAAAGCTGGCTGACGATGATGCCTGCTTCGATGGTTTTGCCGAGTCCTACTTCATCGGCCAGGATTGCTCCGCGAGAGAGAGGCGACCGAAAGGCAAATAATGCCGCGTCCACTTGATGGGGATTGAGGTCGACTGTGGCATTGCTAAGAGATTGGGCGAGTTTGTCTGCTCTGTCCGCCCCAACTCGCTTGGTTAGTTCAAAAGCAAGGTATTTCGAGTGGTAGGCCGTGAATGCCCCCGCTCCTAGGGGCTGGCTGATACTCTGTTGCGAAAGTTGTCGGGGTGTTGATGGCATGAGCGTGGTGTCATTGGAATTCTTCGCATCAAGGCAAAGCCTGATTGTCCTGCGAGTCCGCACATTGTCCTCCGAATCTGACGCTATTTCGGGGACGCAAGTTGCGTTAATTATTGAACCTAAATGATACCAAATTTCCCAATGAAATGGAACTAGAGAGAATCCGAACTACTGTCGATCTGACGACGGTCGCAGTAAATATAAACTCAGCAGAAATCGCAGAGTTGGCCCCAACCAATGATGGTCGGGGCCGATATCGTTCAATCCAATCAATCCTTTGGCCAACATTGTGATAGTGGCTTGGGAGTGAAGTGGAGGTCACGCTCGATCGGGAGTCCATTCGGCCCACGCGATTCTTCGAGTTCATTGATTGAGAAGTACCCTAACTCGGCCTCAAAGCCGATGGCTAGCCCGAAGGCTAGATTTTCATCAGGACTGTATTCCGTGATATACCAAGTCCAATTGCTATCTGGAGTAAACAGCTTAATCACAGCCAGCGGATCGTCCTGATCCTGAGTTGAATAGAGACAAGGAACCATGGCGAGCAATTCGCCAGGAACGTAGTCCAATTCAGGTTTTCTTTTCTGTGCGACCATCTATGAGATTCTCCCTTCGAGAATGCGAATGAACGAAATTGCGGCTATGAAGTACAACCGCTGCGAGATGGTGCACGGCTTGGAAGCGTGGCGCAATCAAATTGATGAGCTATTTCGTGGTTGTTGGATTGCTTAGTTACTGACACACTACCGGTGCATGGAATCTGAGAGTGTCAAATCAAGTGGTCAAGAAGAACCGGCCAACTTGCAATTCGATCGCAAGCCAGAACTTCAATACTCGGATGAGCGAGAAGGACTTCGTTGGCCAGCCAGTGGTCTCAGTTCACGCGACATGGCGAAACTTCGAATCATCGGCAATGCCATTAACAAACCAACGACGAGATTGCTCAGGGATGCAGTGCAATTGCTCTGGGATGCAACCGAGAAAGAACGCAGTGAAGCAATAGATCGATCGGAAGCAATGATTAAGGCGTATCGAATTCAATATGAACAATCGTTGAAGGACGGTTCTAAACGCACAAGCAATGGAAAGGCTCGAAAGAGGCTCAACTCGCCAACGATCGATCCTTTGAATTCATCGAGTGATGCCTCTCAATTGGAAATGGCTGTTGCAGAAACCATTTCGAAACCCCGCACCACTGACGGCACGGGGTTAAATACTTGAAGGACGAACCCTCAAGCACAGAATTGGCAACGGCCATGTTGCTCAGGCGATTCGAGAACGGGATGCACTTGGAAGCACAATTCGCTCAAATCGAATTCACCCGCAAGTGTTCGATCGATAAACTGGAGTGCCTTCGAAACGTCGCATGACGTAAAGTCGATGGACTCAATTCTTACGAACGAATTCCCGATAGTCTGTTTGAGGATTGCATACTCCTTGACTCCGCTATCAGCCGGAGAGTCATTCAGCCAAAAGTAGTTCCCAATGCGGTAGGCAGCACAAAGAGTTTGCTGATTGCCTCCTGCAATAATGAACGCCAAGGCTTCGGGAGTATAGTCACTACGAACACACCAAATACGATTGCGATTCAGCATCAGGCACCTCGCTTTCGTCGTAGCCTCTTCCGAGCGTTACGAACTCTAGCGATGGCTGCCTTGCAGATGGACCGTGCAACAGTTTGATGCCAATAGGTTCCAAGCCGGATGCTCCCGAGCGTGTCAGGTGGAAAGCCAGATTTGTCTAACCATTCCAACAACGCATGGGCGAGTTCCTCGACACGATCCCAATCGCGATCTTCGATTGTTTCGAGGAGTTCTGCTAAACAAGCATTTGGATCCATTATGAATCCTCCTCACCGAACTCGCGTTCAACCATGAACGGAATGTAGTATTTGACGCAACCGTCGCCAAAAGCGTCAGTCTCCACGTCATAGCTATCTTCGCACTCAAGGCAAAACACAGACATCGAAACGTCATCGGCTTCGACAATTTCGAGTTGTCCTCCGCATCTCGAACAAGAACCATCCAATTTATCGACGAGCATTGCTACTCTCCTATGTGAATGAGCATGTGGCCATTGCCACTTGCTCTGCTCAACGTGAACAAAGCGAGAAGAACATGCCCGTCGCAAGCGACAGCAGCAAGCGAAAGGTATTGACGGTGAGAGCGATCGCTAATCACACGAATCTGCTACAACGCGATCGGAGCCAAATCGCCGTCGCGAAACCCGCCGAACAATCTCCGCACGATCGGGATCGAGATCATTCATGGGTGGCGGTAGCGTACTAATCGAGAAGGGTTTGCTCGGCACCCCATCGACCAACAGACGTGTGTACGCTGTGTACTTCGGCAAACCGGTTAGATTCTCGGCGGCAATCTGCCCAGGGTACTTACCGAGCTGAAGTGCCAACCGTTCCGCATCATCGGAACCGACCTGGAATGAAATAATGGAACCGACGTTTCCAAAAACTGCGTTGGCGGTATCTTCGTCAAGTTGCGATAGATACTGATGAGCAATGATGAGCGAGAGTCGGAATTTGCGAGCTTCGCTCAACACCGATGCAAACGAGCCTGTCGTGAAGTTTTGAAATTCATCGACGTACAAGAAGAAATCCCGACGCTCCAATTCGGGGACATTTGCCCGAGTCATCGCTGCTTGTTGGATGCTCGATATTAGTAGAGCACCCAGCAACGTTGAATTGTCTTCGCCTAGCCTCCCTTTACTCAAGTTCACCAAGAGAATGCGTCCGTCGTCCATGACCTCGCGAAGATTCAACGACCGTCCTGGTTGGCTTACTATTGCTCGCAAATTGGTTGACGTGAGGAACGGCCTTAGCTTGTTGCTTATCGCAGCAACTGCTTCGGTTCTATAGCTGTCTGACCAGCTTGCGAACTCATGAAGCCAAAACGATCTAACGACGGGATCGGCAATGACTGGAACTATCTGCTCACGAATGGATCGATCGCTGAGCAACTGCATGACGGTCATGAGGTTGCCGCCCCGTTCAACAATGGCAAAGACCGCATTGCGTAGTGTATCTTCGAGCCTTGGCCCCCAACTGGTGTTAATCTTTTTGAAAGCCGATACGACGCCCGAAGTTACTTGGTCTATTCGAGTTGGGTCATTGCATTCGAGCGGATTGAAACTCAGTGCAAACTCACTGTTAGCCGCATCAAAAATGATGACATCGTTAGTTCGGCCACTCGGAACAAGCGCAGGGATCGATTCGGCAAGGTCGCCGTGAGGATCGACCAAGCAGACTCCCCTACCGGCGAGCATATCGGATTGAATCATGTTTTGTATAAGTGTTGTCTTACCCATGCCCGTTTTACCAATGATGACGAGATGCCGTCTACGATCCTCAAGTGCGAGTCCTACGAGCCGCTTGTCATCGCGGAACCGAACACTTCCAAGCACCACTGCCCCTTCTTCTTTTGAGTGGATGAATGCAGGAGCTTCAAGCTCTTGAAACTCGCTTGATTGCAATCGTTCGGCTTGCGTGGTTGCTGTAGGTGGATGCCATAGTGTTGCCAATTCCTCATGTGAGAGTAGAAACGATGACGTGCGATCCGTTTGCACCGCTCGCTGATGCGGTTTCGATGATTGAAAGGTCGCAAGTCTTGACTTGGTGAACGCTCCAAACGCCCCGGCCATTCGGTTCAGTCGCTCCAATGCTATTTGTTTGTCCTTCGGCATCGCTTTGACGGTCAGCCGAATCGTCGACTCAAACAGATGCCCGCCAACTTTTTCGGACGCGGCTTGTAAGTCTTCTTCCCGCTCGTGAGAGCGACTCGTTGATGTTTCAAGTGTGGTGTTTTCGCGATGGGGTGTGAACCAAGTTGCCATCCCGATCATCCATGCGACACGCCAGCCACGCGGTCGTGTGGCACGCCAAGCGTAAAAGGCCGCGATACTGTGATGCTTGCGAAAGAATTCACGATCAAGTAATCGAACGACAGCACGAGCCGTATGGGTTCGACGATGGGAAGCTCGACGCACCCTCAATTCGATCCGGCATTCGAGAGCGTCGTCTGGCAGGATGGCTCGCAATAGTCCGCTAACGGGATCGGCAAAATTGTGATTGAGCGAGTCTTCGAACTGCGAATGGCGGAGGATAGGGAACAGCTCGGGCTTGAGTTCGATATCGATGTTCCAAACTTCCCGCCCCGTTGTTTCAGTTGAGTCCTCAATTGGGGTGATAGAACATTGTGGATAGTTCGCGATGATCGGCTCAAGAACCGTATCGCGATCCGATCGATTGCATCGAATAAGTATCCCGATTTGTCCTTGGTACAATCCATATGCCAGTCCAATCTCACGTCGCAAGCGGGCTTGGTGGATCGAAGCCAGTGCTTTCTCCATATATCGCGGCCCGCGTTCGTTATTGGCAGGAACCGTCAAAAGAAACTGCATATAGGCAGACTAACGCATGTCATGCGGTTCGAGAACCAACGTAATCGGATGCAAATGATTGGTTCGCATGAAACGTATTCGCGAGCTAAACTTACGGCGTTTTTGAATAGCTGTTTCCCTCAAGCTTTTGCCTACTATTGTCGATGGAAGACGCCTCTCTCTGCTAGACCTTGTGTCGCATACGACCTTGATCGCCGGATTTATCGAATGTGTTAGGTTTGTACGACATGCCGCGTTTCTAGTTCAGGGCGGAATTCGCGGAGACGCACTCATCTACTTTGGCATGGGCCGTGGCATTCTCAACGGTTTGAGACCCTATCTCGATCTATTTGAATCGAAGCCCCCAATGGTGTTTTGGATCAGTGCTGCATCACTCAAAATTGGAGGTGATAGTCGGTTTTACTTGTTGCTTCAATCCATCCTAATCGGAGCGATTCCAATATTGTTGCTTTGGTTTGCCCTTCGTATCTCGCGGAGCCTTGACCGAGGCCAAAGGCGGTTAGTAGCGGCATTCGGGCTTTTGTCCGGAGCGTGCTTTGCATCGTTTATCATCGATCGCACTCTCGGCTTTCAAACCGAAGGTTTCGCAGTTTTGGCAGCATCCGTTCCGGCAATCATCGTAGTGCTATACGGAGACGCTAAACGAATGCCATTGCGTTGTATGACGCTCGCGGCAATATGCTTCGCTTTCTCCCTGCTACTGAAAGAGCCATTCCTGTTGTCGGGAGTTGCGGCAATGGTAATGGTGTCTCGCTCAAAAAAAGACTGGGTACGCATTGGTTGTATCTTGGCAATCGCAGCCTGTTGTTTCATGCTTGCCCTGGGTTTGTCTCATTCTCTTTCCGACTACTTCGGTATGTACTTGCCGGAAATGATGAGCCAGCGACCAAGTTCCGGTTTGACCTACCACGACTATCGAATCGATCGGATCGTTTCGATTCCAACTCTTTTACTACTCCGAGGACTGCCCAACTTTCGGTTGCTTCTAAACGCTTTCGGCCCGCCAACATATTGGTTGCTTGGCTTCGCGATCATGATTCTATTGCTCCTTCGACGTCGGAAGACTAGCAGAAACACTCATTGGATTGACGGCCTATTCGGAGCATTGTTGTTGGGGTCAACCATAGTCCTCATGAACGAAAGCTTCTTGATGATGCAGGTACTCAAAATGTTGGAAATCGCAGGACGGGCTGTACCTGTCCACAACAGCTACTTTCTTTTGAAATGCTTCGAGCTAGTTGGACTGGTCGGGCTCTCAATGCTCTCGATACTCTGGTTAATTCGACAGGCTGACTATTCAGTTCCGTTCGGTTGTATGAAAACAATCGCAGCACTTTACATCGCGACTTTGGCCGTTGGGATTGGTGGTGACTATCCGGCCCATCATTTTGTCTTTGCCGTTCCGCTCTACATTGCAATCGTCGTCGACGCGATGTATTCCTGGTCGCAACTCAAACTTTGGTCGATTGTTCATCGAATTGCGATTGGGGGTATTCTGGTCTTGCTTATGCTGCAAACAGTCGTACCAAGATACGACTATCCCAAGCTTCAATCGACTCAAAGAAAGGAGTTGGCTGCGTTCCGAACGATGGCAAATTCAGCCATGAGTTTGGATGAAATGATGACCGCCTGCAAGTTTGATCGGTACTTCGTTGGTGATGACTCACTTCCTGCCATCGAGGGCTTCACGACCCATTCTCCGTACCAATTGCCCTATGGCATGGTCCGAGCATTAGGTGATTCACCAACCAGCATCAACAATCCGCTGCGTATCCCGAATCGGGTACTTGCTGCCAAGCTCAGCCATGACATCTATGAAACTCCATTCATCATTCTGGGAAGTGATACACGAGGTCAGTTGGCATTCGATGGACTGGATACACTGCTTAAAACGAAGTTCAACGGCAAACCCCCTCAGTGCGCCGAGCGCTTTGTTCCCCTCCCCGCAATCGAAGTCCATTGGACCAATCGATTTGATCAAACGAGAGGAACCGCGAAACCCAAGCCCAAGTATCAGCCTGGACCGGAATGGAGGCAAGATTGGTAGATTCGCGAATTATCGGCTTCAAGTGGTTGCATTCCAGGTTAGTCTGCCTGGATAATTGTTGGGATAGCAGCAACTTCGGCGTAACGACCGATTTCCGATCACCGAACTAGAGGCAAGTGAATGAACGATCCAGTTTTCCACGAATCCGACGAGGAGGTCCACGGTGATGAGTTGACCGAAGAGATGTTGAGGTTCCGCGAGTTCGCCAACTCGATGAAGATTCGAATTCTACTGCCAATGCTCGCAACCCACGAAGAATCGCTTTCGAGTATCTTAAGCCCAAAAAAAATCTTACTTTCCGAAGAGAATGGACACGTGACGAAGTTTTCGGAAAAGTCGGGTGAATTCGAACACCATTGTGTGGGTGCGTATCTCTATGAGTTCTTGGACAGTAAAGGGGAGGTTGTGAGGACAACTCGCACATGTCACTGCTGCGAGCATGTATGGGCGAATGGACAAGCGACCGAAGTTCGGCGCGACTGTCGGTTCTGTTCAAACCGAGCAGACGAACAACTAATGCAGTTTCGTCTCTACGTCGAACACAGCGTCACATATTTGCGAGTTCGCATCGACGAAGAACTCGATGCGTTCCCAAAAGCGAGTCCAATGAAATACGAATTGGACCGGAAGAAGCTTGTTCGGGACACTCGGAATTTGAAGCGAATGATCGACCAAAAGGAACGGATGCCAAGATCGGAATGGCGACGGATTCCAAGTGAACACGTTCGAAACGACCAAGATGGATTCAGTTGGTTTGTCCAAGACTATGTTCGTCGCGAATACCGTGATTCGGATGGTGCCACACGCCATACAGCCGCGTCCGAAGGGCTCGCCAAGCGGAAGTTATTGGACTCCATCATGGCATATACGATGTTGCCTTTTTGGATTCCCTTCAACGTCTCGATCGATCTGTTCCGATCGCTTAGTCAGCCATCTGGAAATCGCGATTTCAAATTTCCATCGGTCGTCGCGACCTGGGATACCATTTGCGGGAGGATGAGAAACTTCCGGTATGAGCCTGAGGTACGAGCCAGTCTCGAGCAATTGATGATCGAGGAAAGCGTCACTCGAATTAAGGCTAACCGTTTCCTAATAGATGATCGACTGGCAATAGACGACTTTCGAATCTTGCGCCGAGAATCACGTCAACGACAGATTGAGTTCGACCGAAATTCTTCCGATGATGCGAACGTTAAGTCCAGAGCAGCCGCCATTGTCGATTCAGAATTGGAGGATTCCGAGGAAGACCTCATGGACTATGTGTTCGAAATCGAGCAACTACGATTGCAATTGGATCGAATGCGAGCGCCAAAAAAGGTTTCAATGGTAGACGGGCGTACGTTTACGAAGAATGGAGAATCGCATTATCATTCGAAATGGTACTACTTTCAGTATCTAGATGTCGACAATCGATGGGTATCCACCGCAGTCTCCGAAGAACACTGCAATTGCCAATTGAGTTGCACGGACCTTTCCAAACAAGCCGAAGCGGACTTAGCTTGGATGATCGACCGAGTTGAACGCGAGATCAGCGAGATGGAATTGAAGCATCGCGAGTTGGTTGAAATTGTTGAACGCACGAAGTCCAAAGTCACCAAGTCAAACAACGAGGAAATTGCACCCGATGCGACTTCGGTTTCCAATTCACTGGAGCGTCTTACCAGAGAACGTGATGACCGTATCGCTGCAATCGAGCTTGATCCTAGTCTCGACGATGAAACTCGCGAACGGTCGATTGAGTCGATTCAGTTCGAATTCAGAGAAGTCTTCTTGGAAGTAGCACGACAACCATTTACAGGAGTTGAAGGATGACACAATTGATTCATCGGAAGCCTGCTTGGACACCAACGACCGCGATGCCGAGCACAGGTGCGTTTGAAGGTCATTCTCTTTTTGAAGAATCTGCCGGAGGTATTTGCATCTCTGGCGATTCTGGGACCGGCAAATCTGTGCTGTTGAGACAAATCATTAACAATGCCATTCGAGCCGGAGACCAAGCGGTTTTCGTGTTTGATCCAGGTGGCGACCTTGCCAAAGATGTTTTTTCCGATTGTTTGCACTACGGTGGTTCTGTTATTCAGCGAACCCATTATTTCGCTCCAGCCGATGACAAAGTGCCAGTCGGGCCAATCCATCCGTTGATGGCACATCGTATGCCGGATGATAGTGATTTGAGACACATGAATCGAACCGAATGCAGGATCATGCACAGTGCCATGATTTTGTTGGCGGCTTGGGGCGATGAAAATTTCGACCAAAAGCCGCTCCTCTTCAAATGGCTAACCATGCTATTGCGTTCGGCTGCCTATCTTGGATTGAGCCTGGCAGACATTGTTCATTTCTTTGATATTGGGTCGGAACTATATCACGTACTCACGCAATCGATTTTGAACGAGGTCGATCGTCGCGAGTTTGCCCGCCTTGCCGAACTTAATGTTGGTGATCAAGAACAAGCGATTTCAAGTACGAAGAATCGTGTGCAGGGCTTGCTTGCAGCGCCTGTGATGCGAATGCACCTCGGGGTAACGAAGAACACAATCGACGTTCAACAACTCATTGAGCAGAGAGCCATTGTCATAGTCGATCTTGAAACTCTCGACCAAATTTCGACCGAACATCAATCACTGATCGCAAATTTCTGGCTAACTGAATTGTTCCATACCATTTTTGGAACACCTGCTGAACGACGGCTCCCAGCATTGATTGTGTGTGACGAGCTACCCATCTTTCGAGCATCCGCTCCCATGATCGCTCGATCTTTGCGATTGATCCGGAAAACGCGAGCCCGATTCGTGGGTTCGTTTCAGGGGATGCACAGTTTCCCAAAGGGAAAAGATGATCCTCTCTTGAGGAACATGGTTCAATGCCGAACTCGTTTCTACTTTCGTCACAACGACGAAGATGATGCCAATTTCTTCGGAGGCATCGTGTCCTTGCCGCAGTACGATCCCATGCTGGGTAAATTCGAGCATTGGGAAGATCAGCAGTATCAAGACGGGAACGAAGAAATCACGCTTATCGACAGGTCGTTCAATCAAGCTTATAGCGAAGGCCAAAGTTCGACGATATCTACTGGCGAGTCCGAGGGTGTAAACGCGACGGTAGCCGTTGGTGAATCGCAAACGAAAAGTGAAGGGCAATCCGAGACTCAGACTCAAACGGAAGGTGAGACCGAAACTGAGAGCGTTTCTATCGGCGAAGGGGAAAAGGTTTCCGAAGGGACAACCCACTCCGAAGGAACGACCATCAGTGACGGCCAAACAAAGACCCATGAACAATCGCGATCGGAAAGCGAGACAACTGGAGAAGTCAAAACCGAATCGACAGAGCGATCGGTTTCGGATGGTAGGAGCGTCACAGATTCAGTGGTAGATACTGACGGTCATTCATCTGCAATTGGTGGATCGAAGTCGCGGACCGCGACGACGGGTTCGAACGATGCAGTGAACTCTGGAAACTCAATGACTAGGACACGTGAGTTGCCCGACCTCATCGACAAGACACGAGCTGCTTCGGTTAATACTGGAGCCACTCATGCCAATCAAAAGTCCGATAGCAATGCGACGACCGTTACCAACAACGAGGTTGATTCGAATAGCACAGCTATTGGACAGAGCAAGGCCAACACATCGACGTCAACCCATTCACAGGGAACGAGCACAGCCAATTCCAAAACGAAAGGTACAACTGTCGGCATTGCGGAAGGCGTTGCCGAGGCCCATGCTGTCGCAATCGCAAGCAGTGAGGCACGGTCAATCAGTGTTGCAAAATCCACAAACGTGAATCGATCGAAAGGTGGTTCCAAGCACACGAGCAAAGGAGTTTCGGCAAGTAAGAGTTCGGCAACGGCAGAACAAAAATCTCGAACCGTATCGAATGGCACAAGCAAAAGTGTCGATCGATCGAAGAGTGACGGGACAAGTCAAAGCCAATCGTCTGGTATCTCATTAACGTACAAAACTCAGAGGGTGCCGGTCATTAAATGGCGGAAGGTACTTGCGTTTAAGGAGTTCTTTTCGTCGATAGAACAGAAGCATCGAGTGGCATCTAGGATTGCTGCCCAGTCAACAGGTCAATCCATGATGATGATCGGTGGGGTTGGGTCATGCCAAGTGAATATCGGGATGCTGAAAGACCATTGGAAAGGGCAACCGAAATCCTTGCAGGCTGCCAAAGCAAGATACTTTGAAGCGTTTGGCAATCTCCCGATTTGCCACGACGCAAACGAATTGTTTGCGAGTCTTGAATTGCGTGAGGCCAAGGCCGAAATGCTTCGAGTGCGACTGGAAATGGAAACTCAAGCGTTACGAGCGGACAACTCCATTTTGCACATCGAACGTGATGAGCTTCCGCCCGAGAGCGGCATTCAGATTTGAGCCTCCATGTCGCTTCATTTGCAACAGCGAGATATCGCGATTCTGGCTGATTTGGGTGAATACGGTTTGCTCGATACCGTCATGCTGCGCAATCGGCATTGGGAAGCGACCGCTTCAACTCGTGCTTGTCAGCACCGAATGCGATTACTAACTGAAGAGTCGCTTGTAAAGAAAGCCAATTTGATCGTGGCCTTCGATGCTTCATCGCATTCTGGTGGAAAGCTAGGGGGCAGTATTCCGACGGCCTACGTTCTAACGCCTAAGGGTGCGGATGTACTGGAAAAACTGACCGAGACGATTCCAAGGCGAGTTTCCCGCAGCTCCCCCGCCGCAACGACATTGTTACATCGGCTCGAAATGGTGGAAACGCGGTTGGTAATCGACAACGCTTGCAAGGGCAAAAAACTCCATCAACCGGAGTGGCTCATGGAATATGATACGTATCCCAAGGCCCGTTTAGAAGATTCGATCGACAAACGGCATATCATTTACGAACGGTTCCTGACGCCTCACGGAGAACTGTATTCGC
The DNA here is from genome assembly GCA_043757445.1 of Pirellula sp. GTDB lineage: Bacteria > Planctomycetota > Planctomycetia > Pirellulales > Pirellulaceae > JBKCUI01. The sequence continues at coordinate 71,488 of JAYVPJ010000037.1, forward strand.
GGCCCGACGCGAGTTGTTCGATAGGAATCCCGAGACCCAATGAGACAAATGTACTGGACTATCTAATTGTGTACTGGGAACTTGATCGCGGAAGCAACTCCCCAGTCAAAGAGCGAAGCAAGTCGTCGGGATATGAGGCGTTGATTCGCGAAAAGACCTATCTGAAGCACTGGCCGAGCGTTGGATCGCAAGGGGTGGCTGTCAGAATATTTTACGTTTGCCCAACTCAAGAGCGGATCGACAGCCTTATCAGTGAGCTACGTTCCGCAATGGTTTCAAAGTCGTACCGCTTTGCTACGCGAACTGCGATTCGAGAATCAAACGTGCTGACGGACGCGATTTGGCAAGACATCACTGGCAAGCGGTACGCGATCATGAAAACTTCGTGACAAATCTAACGGTTGGAGTAATATCGTCGTTCATTAACGACATATCTGGCAAACTCCCCTTCTAGCCAATGGCAAGTCACGGACCGCGATCCCACGTGGGTTGAATCCGTCTTGCGGGATGACGCCCTTCTGACATCCGACCAGGGCCGTAAACTGAAAGTACTTGCTGCATCGACCGGAGAAAAGGTTTACGACCTGATCCCAGACGCGATCCGTCACAAGGGGGGCGGAACAGTGAACCGCTATTTGCGGCTGCTGGCCACCGACGCCAAGACGACCGACGTACTGAGCTATCTGTCGAGTCGAACCACTATTCGAAACATGCAAGCGGAATTCAAGCAAAGCGGCGATAGCAAAACCGCGACGGGTGATTATGCCCAAGCATCCAGAACCGAGATGCTCAAGCAAGCTTTGGCATCAATGAACATCGACGAAGAACTAGGCAAGCTTCTTGCTAAATATCCCGATCCTGGGGACCGATTTCAAATCGAGTGCCTTGCTCGATTGATCGGAGAGGACGAGGTTGAACATTACCGAGCGGCACTGAAACTTGGATCGACGCAGACCGTAAGCAGGGGCAAATCGGCTGTTCGTTGACGTGTTCGTAAGGGTATTCGTTTCGGTGTTCGCCGGGTGTGGTAGGGGCGAAGTGACTTTCGATGGAAGATTGTTTTTGTAAGTTGTTTTCCCGCCCCGACTTGGGGTGCCGGTGGCTTTCGTTCGGTGCCCTCACTCAACCCCCGGCTATTCAAGTGTGTAGGGATAATGAGTGGTTCGGGACTCGCCTGCGGGCGTGTCCCTCACTGCCTCCTAAAGGGCCAGTCGCTAACGCCACCACGGTTCCATTTGAATAGCCGGGTGTCCGCACCCGGCACCCGTCCTCGTCCGCGATGGAGTGCACCAATAATCGCGGACTGCGGCTGCCCGAAAAGCGGGCAGTCAAGTCGCCCACCATGTTTTGTTGGTTGTGGGATGTTTTGTTTTCCCACAGGGCACTCCGGACCGATCCAATCTACATGGCCGTTCCCTCCCGCAAGGAGATTCCTGCGGGACTCCTCCTTGCAGTCGGGACATGCGGCCATGTGCCACCAAATCGGTCCGTCGGGCCACCCTTACCCCTTCCCAATCTCTTTCATGCTGTACCAAGTCAAGTTGCAATACGGTTTCTTAGTCGATGCCGTCAGCCGTGACGCCGCGTACGCAACGGCGATCCGATTACTTCGCGAAGCTCCGCAGTCGTATGTATCGGACATCCATCAAGCGGGCGAACTGAAGAAGCCCGAGACGTTCGTCCACAGAATAATCACGGGCCATTAGGCCCGTGGTGTTCCAACGCTGCATCGGTCCAGCGAAATCGCTCCATCGCTCTGCGATGCGAAAGTGGAAGTTGAGAGAGTTTAGGAGAGTGTTCTGCTCGGAGCCCATCCATTGTCGCGGTCCGGTCCCTAGTGCCGTCAAGGCGTGCTCGCCGTTCGGCGTCAACACGACGGACCATCGGTTGCCGTCGCTACCGCTTGGCAACCGGGGACGCCGATAGTCGCAGTAGTGGAACGAAGTTGGTGGGGGGAGCCGATGGGTCGGACACCGGCGAGTCAGCCTATGACGGCGGGCTTGCGGACCGCGAAAGCCACCAGTGCTCCGAGCGGATTCCCGCCGGGGCGTTCTATTCTTCCCCCCTTTTTCTATGCTCGATGGAGCACAGGGCGAGCGTCCGGCCCAAGCCAAGGACGCGACATCATCGGCCAAGTCCACCCCGCAGCTCAAGCTGCGTAGCGGTGGGCTTACAGTTACCCTTTTTTCCACCATCCATGCGAATGGGGAAATGAGTTATTTCGTCATTCCGGAACGATCGTACCGGAACGCAAAACAGGAGTGGGAGACCACCCACCTCCTGCATGTGGAGGACTTACTCCCCATGTCGCTGATGCTTCAAAGGGTGTTCAACGAGTTGCGAGTCCACCCAGACGATGTAGTTTCGAAGAAGTCTAAGTAGTCGACATTCGAGGCCCGTACTGGTTACCGCCGGTTGCGGGCCTTTTTCTTTACTTGCGTTCCCCCATGTAACCATGAATTCCACCAATGAGGCAAGCATTTCGGGCGGTGAAATCGAACTACAGCCGCAAGAGATTCGGTTGGACGATCCGACGTCGCGTTTTCGATTTAACACGATGGAGAAGCAACTCGTCGCGACTCCGGGCGTGATCGAAGCGTTTGGAGCAAAGACGATCGAGAATTGTATCGAGTTGCTCCAACGTCGGGCGGTTGCCCACAACGGGCTGGACTACTTGCAAGTGTTCGCCGTGGGCCGATCAAAACAGAAGCTTTGGGTGATCGAAGACTCTCAGTCGATTACAGCTTTGCTTCCAAGCGAGTATTGATCGAAGCGGTGCCTTATTTCAATTCCCCATTCATTTTATGCGAGGCATTCATCAGTCCCATACGCAAGGAAGTAGTGTGCAGCATTCTTACTCGGAAGGACGCGGAACCGCAGGCGAGACCCAATCAAGTGATCTTCGATCGAGTTTGGATCGATTGGTTCGCGTGGATCGAGAGTTGGAATTGCGTAGCGAAGTCACGCGAATCCAAACGGAACGCGATTCCATTGTCACCATGCTCCGAGTGCTACTATCGATCGACGAGCGTTTAACTCGCTTCGAAGCGATGGTTGCCGAGCTTCACCAAATCGCGAAGGAGTCCACGCCAGCCAAGGAGTGGTATACGGTCGGTGAAGTTTCAGCGATTCTCGGAAAGGCCGAATTTACGGTTCGCGAGTGGTGTCGGCTTCATCGCGTGAACGCTTCCAAGCGCGATTGCGGACGCGGGAACAGCCAAGAGTGGATCGTTTCGGTTGATGAACTGAAACGGATTCAAAACGAAGGGCTGTTGCCTGATTGAGAAGAATCGCACTGACAATTGAGGTGCGATCCACAGCCCGTCATCGAAGGCCAACGGTGACGGGCTTTTTTTATGGTCGCAGATGCGACGATGTTTTGTTTTTGTTGGATGTTTTGCCCGATAGCTATTCGATGTTCGTCTTACGAAGCCGAACAGAGGTCGCGACGCGGGAGCGGGGCTGCGTCTACGTCACCCCGGCAAAGCCGTGGCGACTCCGACTACTCCCCTACTTCCGACTGTCGCGACATTGAATCGGGCACGAATGAATTAAGCGACCGACGGTTCGATCACATCATCAGAGCTTCAACCGCACTTTTGCAGACTTCCGGCATCAAGTGCTGGTAGCGTTTACGCATTTCTTCGGTTTGGTGACCCATGTGCTTATCGATGATCCGTTGGTCAACACTTTTGGCAGCAAGGTTAGAAGCATACGAATGGCGGAAAACATGGTAACCACGAACTACACTCCACTTGGTTCCTTGGAGTGCTTTATCGAATTGGCAGCGTGCTTGATCGACTGTAAGAGCATTTGGGATTTCTTTTGAGTTCGGATCGAAGTTCTGAACGAATGCAAATTGACCACCGGGATGATTCAAAAGCCATTCTTTGACGATTCCAACAAGCTTGCTTGGTAATTCAACTCGACGAAAGGTCGTCGAGCGGATTCGACTACGTTTTCTCTCTCGAATCAGCACTGTTCCGTTCTCCAAATCAAAGTCATCGATCATGACTCGGATCATTTCGCTACGGCGTGCACCAGTGAACGCGACGAACGCAAGCATCGGATAGATGAATGGGTAGCGAGCCCGCTCCTTAACCAATTCGAGCACTTCGTGAACTTCTGGGATGGTCAGATACATGGCGTCCCACAATTCTTTGATTTCTAGTTCGCTCAAACCACCACGATTGATGATGCGTTCGATTTCGGTTCGCGTCATGAACGGCGGTTTCTCGTCACGCTTGCCATAGACTAGCCCTCGAAGTTGTGGAGCATTGTCCACTAGCTCTTGTTTTTGGGCCCAACTAAAGATGGATTTGAGCGTTACGATTTCTCGTATGATGGTATCTGGACCAATCGAACGTTTGCGAAATTTGCGTTTCGATTCCGCGTTAACGAACTGTTGTATGTCGTGAGTCGTGATTTCGTTAAGTGGCTTGGAGAGCGGAAGCTTGCGTCGAAAGTGCTTTAAGTGCGTCTCTTCAGTCCTGAGCGTTGTTTTCTCCTTGGCTTGAACTGGCAATGCCGATTGGTACTTTGTGAACAATTCACCCAAAGTAATCCCCTTTTCGAACTTTGGACTTTTTGTAGCTTTGCCCCCTGAAAGAAAGTAGGTCACAGGATCGGCATCGGGCGGCATGATGAGAAAACCACGCTGAACCAGCGACAAGGTTTCGTTAACCCTTGAAAGAGCTGATTGGGCGTCTTTCTTGCTTTCGGTTTTGAGCGACCGCTTGTAGGACTGACCGACAAAGCGGAATCGAATGAAGAATTGTTTTGAAGACTTGTGCTGTTCAATAGTTGCCATGGCGTTTCTCCTTACGTCGTGTTGAAGGTTCACGACGAATCGTAGGAGTCGATGGGAACAAAGCCCAGCGATGCAAACCCAATGCAAAGCCAAGAGTGTGTCAGAAATGTGTCAGATTGCATTGGGGGCAAAAAAAAAGACCGAGCAAAATTTTCATTTTACCCAGTCTTTTCGTTAGTCGGGCCGGCGGGATTCGAACCCACGACCTCTACCACCCCAAGGTAGCGCGCTAGCCAGGCTGCGCTACGGCCCGATTTTGACCTGAATCGCTGTTGCCAGCCTTCCAGACGAGCGAAGTGTAACCCATCCGACCCTCCTCGCCAAGGTTCACTCGAGAATCATCTCCCTGCCTTCCACTGCCCCAACTCGATTTTATCCTCCGTTATCCCTCATTTTCCTCAATCACTCGAATCAGACTATTGCCAACTAGCTTTTTCGTATGTGACATTTTTCTTGTGCCAGCGTTCGCGGCTTCGCGGCTTCATCCTGTTAAACAAATGCGCTTCGTCAAGTGGCTTGTGCTTTCGATCGGATTTGTTTATCACAGTTAATGCTTGTTTTTAGTCACGTTTTCGAATAGCTTCGAATTTATGCCCACTGAAATCGTAGTCGACTCGGATCGTCAATCCTTCGTCAAACCCATTTCTCATCTACTCGCCATCTCCGAAAGGCAAGTCCAAGCAGCTATCGAGCTCCTCGATGCTGGCAACACCATTCCCTTTATCGCTCGCTATCGCAAAGAAGCCACTCAAACGCTCGATGAAATGGCGCTCCGCGCAATTGAGGATGCCCTCGAAAAAGCACGTGAGCTCGCCGCTCGCAAAAAAACAGTTCTCAAATCCATCGACGAACAAGGTCTACTCTCCGATGCTCTTCGAAAACAAATCGTTGCTTGCACCGATATTCAAACACTCGAAGCAATCTACTTGCCCTTTAAGCCGAAACGTCGTACTCGCGCGACTATCGCACGAGAACGAGGACTCCAGCCCCTCGCCGATTTACTTCTTGAACAAAAAATTCTCGGACGAACAAAACAAGATGTTCTAAAACAATATGTCAACATCGAACGAGAAATTCCCGATCCTGCTACCGCATTGCAAGGTGCTCTCGATATCGTCGCGGAGACTTGGGCCGATCAAGCTGTCACGCGTACCTGGCTCACGAAGGAAGCAAAATTGCGAGGCCGCGTCACCTCCCAAGTCAAACGTGGCAAAAAAGAAGAAGCCAACAAATTCGAAATATACCACGAGTTCGGTGAACCAGCCGCAAAAATCCCATCGCATCGATTGCTCGCCATGCTGCGAGGTGAAAGCGAAGGCATGCTACGCGTCGGTATCGAAGTGGATAAAGAACGAACCGTCTCCCAGCTTAAGCAACAACTTGTCACCAACCGACAGTTTGAGTTCTATGGCGATCTACTCAACACGGTCGAGGATTGTTGCGAACGGCTCTTGATGCCTGCAACCGAAACGACCGTGCTCCAAGAGCTCAAAGAAAGAGCCGACGAAGAAGCGATAGCTGTCTTTGGCAAAAACCTTCGAGAACTCTTGCTGTCGCCACCCGCGGGTCCCAAAGTAACCATCGGTATCGATCCTGGCTTTCGCACTGGATGCAAAGTCGCAGTTGTCGATGGCACAGGAAAGTTCTTGACCAGTACGACTATCTACCCAACTCCACCGCAGAACGATCTCGATGGAGCTGGTAAAGTCCTCTTGGGCTTGATCGCCAAATACCAAGTCGAACTCATTGCTATAGGCAACGGCACTGCGTCGCGCGAAACAGATGCGTTTGTTGCAGGACTGATTCGCCAACATGAATTGAAGACCACCAAGGTACTTGTCAGTGAATCTGGTGCCTCTATCTACTCAGCCAGCGAACTGGCAGCCCGCGAGTATCCAGAACTAGACCTGACCGTGCGAGGAGCCATCAGTATTGCGCACCGCTTGCAAGATCCACTTGCCGAGCTAGTCAAAGCGGACCCCAAATCGATCGGCGTCGGCCAATATCAACATGACGTAAACCAAAAACTCCTGCGCAAACGTCTCGACCGTGAAGTGGAGTCATGCGTTACCAGCGTCGGCGTGGATTTGAACTTGGCGAGCGCCTCGCTGCTGTCTCATGTCGCAGGCATCGGCCCGAAGCTGGCTGAAAATATCGTCCAGTATCGAGACGAGAATGGTCGCTTCGAAACCCGAAAGCAATTGCTCAATGTTCCAAAGCTTGGAAGCAAGGCATTCGAACAGGCCGCAGGTTTTTTGCGAATACGCGACGGCAAACAGCAACTCGATAACTCGGCGGTCCATCCTGAGAGCTATGGCGTTGTCGAACGCATGGCATTGCACCTCAAAGCCGACACCAAATCGCTCGTCGGCAACGCGGCTCTATCGCAAAAGCTATCTCCCAAGGACTTCGTGGACGATCGGTTTGGGCTACCAACCGTGATGGACATTCTACAAGAACTCGCAAAACCTGGCCGCGACCCTCGCAGCGAATTTCGAGTCGTCCATTTTTCAGAAAGTGTTCACACCATGCAAGATCTTAAGCCTGGCATGGTGTTGGAAGGGTCTATCACCAACGTAACGCACTTTGGGGCGTTTATCGATATCGGCGTACATCAAGATGCACTCATTCACATTTCGCAGCTAGCTGACGTTTATGTCAAAGACCCGAGTGAAATTGTTGCAGTAGGAGACATTCTCAAAGTGAAAGTCCTCGACGTTGATATCGATCGCAAGCGGATCGCAGTTACAAGAAAGTTTTAGCATTGCACCAAACGCAATGTGCTTGTGAATTGTGGCAAAGACTTCTAGCGCCTTACACGCCCTTCGTACCCAGGGCGTGCCACCCACTTTGTTGCTGGTAGATTTCAGCCTGCCGCTCGCCTTAGCAGCAGTTTCGCAATGGCGAAAATTCAGTACCTAACTTCTGCCTTGGCAAAACAAAAGTCCGACGTACAAAGCTCCTACCCCTAGAACCACATTCAAAACACACTCCAACATGGCGAGTCCGATTTTCCCCCGCTGCAATTGCTCGACTAGCTCCAGCGAAAAGGTGGAAAAGGTGGTAAAGCCGCCACAAAACCCCACTCCCATCAGTAAGTAAATCGCTTGAGTGCGGTCGCTGACGGAGCCCGCGATACATCCCATGATCAAGGACCCGAGTACGTTGATCGAAGTCGTGGCCAATGGGAATTGATACGGCCATGATGCAAGGTGACCGAGCCAGGTGCCGACGCCGTATCGGAGGATACTGCCGAAGGCGCCCCCGATTCCTACCAAGAATACTGGATGCGAAAAAACAGTTGGAACCCAGTTCATAGTTGTAATACCAAAAGGGTTATGCAAAAACCACGGATAACTCGGATGAAATCGGATAATCGCAATCGAACCTGTCGCAATCGTACCACACAGACACAAGATCCACACAGAACATAATCCGATCCGAAAAGCTGATAGCGACCCGACCAATTGGCCACTCTATCCGTAGAATAAGTGGCAGAAAAAATTCTAATCTTACCCTGCCTTGAACCCAGCTATATCGCAAGCTTCTATGAACCCCGCCTGAAGAGAGCTACCGCGTCAAGCAAGCTCGAAAGAGCAACAAAAAGAAAAGTTGATTCGAAGTGAATTAGCTAGCATCAAAAACTTGGTTTCAAATGGCCCTTTTTTCGACTGCCATTTCCACTTTACCGC
>JAYVPJ010000038.1:0-30809 GCA_043757445.1 Pirellula sp.
CAAGCAAGCCGGAGACAAGCAAGCCGGAGACAAGCAAGCCGGTGACAAGCAAGCAGGAGACAAGCAAGCAGGAGACAAGCAAGCAGGCGATAAGCAAGCTGGAGACAAGCAAGCTGGAGACAAGCAAGCTGGAGACAAGCAAGCTGGTGATAAGCAAGCCGGAGACAAGCAAGCCGGAGACAAGCAAGCCGGAGATAAGCAAGCCGGAGATAAGCAAGCCGGAGATAAGCAAGCCGGAGATAAGCAAGCCGGTGACAAGCAAGCAGGAGACAAGCAAGCAGGAGACAAGCAAGCAGGTGATAAGCAAGCCGGTGATAAGCAAGCCGGTGATAAGCAAGCAGGCGACAAGCAAGCCGGAGACAAGCAAGCTAGTGACAAGCAAGCAGGCGACAAGCAAGCAGGCGATAAGCAAGCCGGAGATAAGCAAGCCGGAGATAAGCAAGCCGGAGATAAGCAAGCAGGCGACAAGCAAGCAGGCGACAAGCAAGCCGGTGCCCCCTCTGAAAGTTCGTCAAGTGGCATGAATAAAGACAGCACAAGTGGCAAAGGCGGTTCTTCCAGGGGTGGGGGCGACCAAACCGAGAATCGGACAGACGCTGCTAATAAAGAATATGTGGATAAAATTACCGACCTGGCTTTAGACTATTTGAAACAGCAGAAAGACCAACCCGATCCGGAGTTGCTCAAGCGGCTAAAATGGTCGGACGAAGATCTGAAAAAATTTCTGAGCCAATGGTCTGAGGCTAAGGAATTGGCTAAAACAGACCCAAACAAAAAGCGAGAAGTTGACGCAATTCTTAAATCGCTCGGGAAGCGTCAGTTCAAAAGCAAAGAACAGAAAGTAAACGATCGCGATGATAGTTTGAACGGCTATCTAGAAGAAGGCGCTCGTGTTCGTCCCCCGGAATCACTGCGAAATATGTTTGAACAGTTCCATAAGGCGGCTGGGAAGCTTTAATCGAAGGACCAAATCTTGAAGAACAAACAAAACGGATTGCTTTTTTCTCAAGTCGCGACTTTTACTTGCTGGCTCCTTGCTTTTTCTGGCCCAGTCTTGGCGGTCACCGATGAAAATGGCGCGAAGTATCGGAAGCCCGTGGATTTGCTTTTAGATTCAAGCAATCAACATCTGCTTGTCGCATGTTCTGGAACCGGCGAGTTAGAAATTTTCCATACTCAATCGAATCAAAAAATTGCATGCGTGAAGTTGGATGAATCGTTAGATGCATTAGCGAGTCTGGGTGGTCATTGGATTGCAACTTGTTCGACGAAATCGAATAAAACGCATATTCTTAAGTGGTCGGACAATAAGCTTGAGAGCGTTGCGGTCATCGTCAATTCTCATTCACCCGTGAGTCTTCACTGGGATTCTGAATCGCAATGCCTTTTCGTTGCATGCCTTTGGTCAAGGCGAGTCGAGTCCATCAATCTAACGAAGGAACTAACACTTTGGACCAGGGAGGATCATTCATTATCGAAAGTAGTCGAAACCATCAAGCCGGATCATGTTTGGGATGTTCCAATCGCACCAAGAAAAATGCTTTCACTAGGTTTTGGTCGCGGATTGGCAGTAGCGGATAGCTTTGGCCGAGAGTTGCTGGTTTTGAACACTAACGATGGCGAGGTATCTATTAAACATGACTTTTTCGGGACTTCGATTCGTGGACTTGCACTCCATGGAAAAGATTTGGTGACGCTGCATGCCATGTTGAATGAATTTTCGAGGACGGATCAAAACGAGATTCATTGGGGTGTTTTGATGGCAAACGATGTTCGATTGATCGATATCGAATTGCTAATGAGGGAGCGAGGGGAGCGTATTTATGTCGGAGGACGCGTCAACCCAGTAGGTGTTCCAGGGAATGGATCGGCTGAGCCAACCGATTTATCCGTTCACCGGGCGACAGGCAAAATTGCTGTGTCTGTCGGCGGAACAGATATGTTGGCGATCGGTCGTACCGACGCTTACACTTACAAGTACGTTCCAGTAGGCCGGTACCCGTCTGCCGTCGTGTGGTCCAACGATGCCGAATTGTTATACGTTGCAAATCAGTTTGACGATACGATAAGTGTTGTGGATGTGAAGAGCGCAACCGTTTCGAGCGTCATATCACAAGGCACGATGCGAGTACTGACGGAACCAGAGTTAGGCGAGCAACTATTTCATAGTGCGACTTTGTCTCACGACCGATGGTTAACTTGCGCGTCGTGCCATGTCGATGGCCATACTAACGGCCAACTTTCTGACAATTTCGGTGATCGCAGTTACGGCGCACCAAAGCGCGTACCGAGTTTGTTAGGAGTAAAGGGGACAGCCCCTTACACTTGGCTGGGCCACGAGGAAAGTCTAAAGTGGCAAATCGTTTCGTCCATACGAAAGACGATGCACAGTTATCGCAAGCTGGATACGGACGAGGTCGAACAAATCTCAGCTTATATGGAATCACTCCCACCAGCAGTTTCACTTTCTGTGGCTCGGGGTGTGAAAACGGAAGAGGCGGTTCAACGAGGACGAGAAATATTTGGAGGTCGTGGATGCACGGATTGCCATGCTGGAACGTCCTATACTTCGCACGATGTATACGACGTAGGTTTGGTCGATGAGAACCGAGAAAAACTGTTTAATCCACCAAGCTTGCTTGGCGTTTCGCAGCGTGGCCCCGAATTGTTTCACGATGGTCGAGCAAACGGTATTCGAGGCGTATTGGTCGACAAAAAACACCGTCTCGAAGAGGGTCTAACGGAACAACAAACTGAAGATTTGATTGCGTTTTTGGACACTTTGTAGCGACAACGAACGTAGAGCGTCAATTTACTTGTACCACAGAATCGGTTTTGAACTCAATTATGAAAAACATCCTCCCCAGCATCAATCGTTACAGCAATTGGATTGTCGGCGCGATACTCATCGGTGTTTGTTTGCTGTACCTACAGCCGAGCAACAATCGTAAAATCGAGCCGTCAACCGACGAATATTTTCAATCGGTTGTTGCCCGAGAAACTCGGCCAGTGCTGGTTAAATTCGGTGCGACATGGTGCCCACCCTGCGTAGCAACCGATCGAGCTCTAGCGGAATACGAAAACGGCGGCGAGGCCGAGGTCAAAGTCGTTATTCTTGATGTAGATGCAAATCCAAAACTCGCGGGGCACTACGGTGTCCGAAGCATTCCACACTCGTTTCTATTTCTCAATGGCAAAGTCCTCGACGACCGAGTCGGTGGTATGGACTCCGAGGAAATTCGTTCCTGGGTGAAATCCAACGAACGGCAATGGAAGAATTAAGGCGGGCCCTCAGGGTTGTTCAGGGCGATCAGACTTCATTCTCAGGCGTGGCTTAGCTGATCGTCGCACCCACCACCAAATGCCGATCGTTCCCAACAGGCCGATCATAACCGTAATCGTATTTGATATTTTTGAAGTAAGCTGAGGTGATAAATTCTCATCATGCAACGCAAGGCCGAGCTGGAGCGCATCCAATACAATTAGCGGGCCGATTTGCTTCTGGCTTGTGTTGAACGATTGCGTAGTCTCTTGTGTTTTGTAGCTCCAAAATCGATAGAGCCAACCCTCGGCGGTTGACTTCATTCGCGGATACCAAACTTTTTGGATGTTCGAGGTGAAATCACTTTGCTCGTCGGAATTCAACCAAGCGGGTATATCAATCAAAACGCAGGTGACCGGATACTCTTTGTGATAGATGATCGGTTCGTTGCCCGTTTTTTTTTCAAAGGTGCGATTTCCAATATCCGCCATTCCATCCAATTGATAGTATCGATCGCGTCCCAACATATTTGCGTGCGCTGGGTCTTCGACAGGCACGCACGTGACTCGTACGATGCGTAGTTTCATCGACACGCGCTCCAAGACATGCTTGGCTTTTGTATTGGGTCGAGTAAGTGTATCTAGCAATTTGACAATGGATTGGTCCGAAGAAGCGGAATTGGTTGGTATCTCGGAGCCCACAAACGGAGTCCGTTTTGCAAGCCGCATCAGTGAATAAAGCGGCTCCATTTCTATTGGTGAAAGCGGTTTGATTGGGTCAAGTTGTAGTTCGCGAATTCGGTCCAGCCAAGCCAAGTCCCAGCCATTGACCAACAGAAACTGCAAGCCCTCCGCGATCTTTGGTGTTAGCGCTGACACGTCGATCTTCGACTGTTCATCCGCTAATTTCCATTTCGGAGACCGGGTCCATGCGAGCTTGGTACCATCGCTCCGTATGATGCGCAATCCGTCGACAATGCATGGCTGCCGAATTTCATCCAAGGCATTCCCGTCAGCCTGTAGCCATTCCGATGGGACGGAGGCACTGAGCAATAGAATAACTGCACCGTCACGTTCGAATTGACAGCGATAGATGTGTGATCGATCCAACAAAGCCATGTATTGAGGATCGATAGGCATACGCTCAATTTTTGTCACGGTTCCAGCGATACGAGCTAGCGTCGCAGACTCTGAAATCGGCCATTCCAACTGCTGTTGCAATAGTAGATCTAGCTCTGGAACGAGTCGCTCCAACTCCAAGATGGGTTTTATTCCTGCGGAAACAGTTCGCCCATGAAAACCAGATTCAAGAATCGCATCATCCATAGACTCCAAAGCACGCAGCATTTTGGACCGCAGAATTTCGAGCGGGGGCATTGTATCGACTGGCGGTTGCCATAACTTGCCCTCCAATCCAGACGGTTTCAAAGTGCGGAACGGGCTAGCGGAAGCTGAGGTTGTTATCGCGTCAAAGGGTGTTACGTGCGCGGCGAGCAATAGGGGCGCAATGTCCGCTCCTCGCTGTGACGCATAGGCAATTCGTTTGAAGAAGATTCCAGTAACGGCTACATGGGAATCTTTTTCAAGCTTGATTTTGTCGAATACGATATTCGGAGCATAGAAGCAAATTGGCTGGTTGCTTGTGTCATCGGGCTTTAACCAAGTGACTTGGTATTCTGTTTTGTCAAAGCCTGCCTCTGAGATCGATGAGCTACGATCAATGCGATAGACGGAACCGTCAATACGAATTGGCTTCCCACGCTGGGAGTGACCGCTGGACAAAAGTTGCGTTACCTCGACTTTTTGAAAATGAGATGGAAACGCAACTTTGGTCTCGAGCAACTCGCGAAGTGTCGCAATTCGTTGCCAGCTTCGCACGAAGGGGAGTCTATCCGTTGATAACCAAGGTGAATTGTCGACAACTTGGTCAAGAATTTTTTCGTCGAGAGCGAGCGAGAGTCCTCTTGAAAAATCGTCTTGCGGAAGTGTCTCGGCGGCCATCGAGGGCTTTAAAAACCAGTTTTTTTGGTTTCGAAACCAGTCGATAAATATCGGAATCGGTGATTCGGGTTCGAGGCTTACTGTTTTCGAAGTAGCATCCTGCGATTCGATTTCAGACCATTTGGCAAGTTGCAATTTACTGTCTGCATACCACTCTTGAATTGGTGTCCATTGAATGGTAACGGGATTCTCAACTGGCTCCTTGGCTTGACTGCGGAATAGCATTCGGGTCAGCCCATTGACTACTGGGGGCGAAGCTTTCTTGAGCAATGCTTTCCAAACCTGTTGGTACGAAGAGACAACGGGGGTAGCGGCCTCCATAGCCACTTGTTCTAGTAGAGTCACGTCCATGCCTGATGCGTCAATATTCTCACCTTGAAAAGCGGAATCGCTAACTGAAACGGGGTCTGTCGCTGAAGTACGCTCTATGTTCGCGTTTGGAAACAGCCCAATTGCGGTTGCTACTCTCTCAACTTTCCGCACGTCGGATGTTTGTTGGATCAGAATCAGGACCATTGTGAGTAGAATCAGAAGCGAGGCTAGGCGTCGCGGTCCACTTGTTTGTTCAAGCGCGTTCGTGTGCACTCGCTTCTGGCCTTGCGCACTAAACCAGCGTTCTCGAATTGGCTTGGGTCTCGACATGGTCAAGGTGTCCCCAGCTTGGCAGCAAAGAATCTTCTGGCTGCTTCGTGGTAGGCTAATCCCTGCCAGTTTGCGGCAAGTTCTAGACCGATAAGGCCTTCTGCTACAGGTGCGCCGTCGTAGATCGCATGAAGGCATTCCTCAACCAATCTCGCTGGCGCGTCCCGTCGAACGACGAGCAAAGCAGTCGTTCTAAGTGTATAGACTCGATTCTTGCTTTCGGAACCATAAACATTGTCTGCGATTTCAAAAAAGTGGAACATCGGCTCATCGAGGGCGAGTCTGGCAGCATTGTCGATGGACAATAATCTGAAACGCCCATTTTTCAGCATTTCGACGATGCCTTGTTGGCCCACTCTAGTCACAGCGATGACAACATCTGCGAAAGGGAGTCGTTCGGTGTGAGTCCAATCGCTTTCCTCAAGTTCGATGTTTTCGGGCGTAACACCAAAGTGCTTTAGTAACCTGGTGGCTGTTTGGTAGGTACCGGAATCCTTCGTACCCATCATGATTCGTTTTCCTTCAAGCTCGACCAGTTTCTCGATCTTTGAATCTTTTGGAACCAGTATATGAACGGCTTCGTAAAAAAGTGGAGCGACCACCGCTACTTGATCGGAACGAACCGATGACTCTTGCATTAGTGCCAATTCCGCTTTCTTTTCGACGAGCTGCCTTAAGTTTTCCAAAGACCCGTTCGTTGCGATGACGTGCGGCTCACGGCCACTGCCTGAGTGCAATCGATTGGCCATCTTGCCGGCCAATTCATAGTACATTCCGCCTGGAGCACCGGATGCAATAGAGATATTCCGAGGCATGTTTGTATTTCTAAAGTACTCGCTGATTCGGCCGCCAGTCAGCCATACCATGGTCAACACGAACGCGAACACAATGAGTATGTTTTGTGCAACGCGTTGCGATTTCGTTGGTTCGATATTCCTCGTTCCTGTGATTGCTGCAACCAACGGAACATTTGCCAACCAGTGTTTGGCACGCCGAATAAGCGATGGAGGGAGCGCAGTAATTGGGATGCCTTGGTAGAAACGATCGAGATCATCGGCGAGATCACCGGCTGATGCATAGCGTCGCAAGGGTGATTTTTCAAGGCACTTTGTAACGATGGTGTCCAAATCGGAGTGCACGTTAGGGTGGCTCTGCCGAACGGTCGGTGCAGGTCGATGGATCACCTGCATGATTGTTTGTAAAACGGATTCACCATGGAACGGTGGTTTGCCGGTCAGCAAAGCGTAGAGAATTGCTCCGATTGCATAGACATCGGTGGACGTTCCTTGATCCTCGCTCTTCCCAGCCGCTTGTTCCGGCGACATGTAACTGGGTGTCCCCAAGGTTGCTCCCGTAGCGGTTAGACCTTTGTCTGAACCTATCTGCTTGGCCAATCCGAAGTCGGTTACCACCACTGCATCGGATTCATCGATTAGGACGTTGGCTGGCTTGAGGTCGCGATGAACGACCCCTTGTTGATGTGCGTAGTCGATCGCCCTCGCGACATCTCGTACGTATCGCACTGCATCTTTGGGACTCATGGGTCCCGACGATATTCTCTTAGCTAGGTCGGTTCCCGGAATGTAGTCCATCGAAAAATAATGATGACCATCGCATTCACCACATTGATATACCGTGACAATATTGGGATGCGCGAGACTGGCTGCACTCCGAGCTTCCAGGTGAAATCGATTGACTTCATCGTCGCTGGCCAAACAACCCGAGCGGATCATTTTGATGGCGACGCGGCGCTCAAGCTGCACTTGAAAAGCCAGGTAGACTACCCCCATTCCGCCGCGACCAAGGACTTGTTCAAGAATATAATCGCCGAATCGATACGGCAGAATGGATTGCGAGTTATTCGTGTTACCAAGACTAGTTAGGTTGAACTCCGACTGGATTTTAGTCGGTGGTAGGGTTGAATCGTAAGGAGAGAATGGCTCCTTCGCAGTGGAAGGCTTTGTACTTGGCGAGATTGGCATCGTGAGAGCATTGGGATCGAGTTTCGCATCGCTGGGAGAAATTGATTCTTGGACTTGTTTGGGATCAGCAATCGCGGTGGAATCGGCCAACTCCCCTAGTGTTGGCCCTGCCATGTTCTCGATCCAGTCGGCCGCATCGAGTAGCGTCCGCAGCTGTGTTGCTATGTCTGGGTATTCCTTGAGGAAAACCTCCCGATCCTCGATTTTTCCCGCATCGGAACGACGCATGAAGTCAAGCAATGCTTGATCCAGCTTCGACTCAGTGCCGTCTTCGAACTCATCAGACATGTTGGGATTGGGGCGAAGTGAATGCAGTACAAAAGTCTTAGGATACACGACTTTTTTCTATTTTTCAGCAAACTCTTGTCGCTGCGGTAAAATTAGAGCATGAGCGATCCTAGGCAAATCGGGTTTTGCTACTCAATTGAACTTAAATATTGAAAAACACATGACTATGTCGAATGCGCCAACGTTTCGAGTGCTTCTCCAAAAAGAACAGTTGGTTTTTTCTTCCGCCCATTTCATCACTTTTGCGGGTGACATTTGCGAGTGTGTGCATGGGCACAACTACGGTGTTCGAGCGGAAGTCGAGGGGCAGCTTGACGAAAATCGTTATGTGATCGACTTTATCGCCTTTCGCGATTCTCTGGCCGGGCTGGTAAAGCAGTTAGACCATCATATGCTTTTGCCGACGCGACATGCGATGATTCAGGTGGATGAACAAAACGAAGAGGTAACTGTGCGATTTCGCTCCAAGCGATGGGTATTTCCTCGCGAGGATTGCATGCTATTGCCTATTATCAACACGACAGCGGAGGAGATTGCCTGGTGGATCGCAACACAACTTCGGGACAAGCTTTTTCCAGAAATTGGCAATCGATTGTCGATGTTGGAGATTGGGATCGATGAAAACCACGGCCAGTGGGGGTACTGCCGATTGCCCTGGATAGAACGATCGTAGCTCACGCATGGAGCTGCAGCGATTTGTTTTACAGGCGAATGGCGGTTGGTCGAGGACCAACGAATCGACCTAGTGCCCAATGGCACTCACGATTCTAAGCACTCGTGAAGAAGTATTTTGGCATAACATGTAGCCGACGTCGCTCCGCGACTCGGCAATTCAGTGTCGCGGAGCGACACTGCCACAACGATCGGGGGCAAGCCCCGAACGGATGGGCTCTCGGCAATCTCCCCAAAAGTGACCTACCAATTTCAAGAAACCTAC
Organism: Pirellula sp.; assembly: GCA_043757445.1. Classification (GTDB taxonomy): domain Bacteria; phylum Planctomycetota; class Planctomycetia; order Pirellulales; family Pirellulaceae; genus JBKCUI01. The sequence continues at coordinate 9,112 of JAYVPJ010000038.1, forward strand.
ATATTGATTTCGAAACCCTTGCGGTTTTCTCTGGACAGGAACGCGTTCGCTTGTGCATCGCCGACGATTTCACGCTTGGTTGCATCCCATTTGACTTCACGATTGAGACGCATCGCAATGTTCGAGAGGTGGCAAATTTCGAGCATTCGGTTGTGCGTCCAGACGTCGGAGATCGGCTGCTTGCGAGCCTTGATGCCTTCAATAAAGTTGGCGGTGTGGTTCTCGCTAACTTTTCCGCCATAGATCGCTTCGATTGCTCCTTCGGGAAGTGGTTTGTCCTTTAGGTCTTCGACAGGCTTGCCGGTGATCTTGCCTCGATTCACAAAGAACCTACCTTCTGTCCCTTCAAAAAGGATTCCGTTGTCACCTTCGCTGGTAATGATCATTTCGACATTGTTTGGCATATCGACTTTGATATTGAAGCTGGTCGCCGCATTGTACTGATCTTGCACCAGCGGATGCCCATCCTTGTACTCCACAGGCAACTTGAATTCGACCGGTGTTACCTTGCTTGGGCCGGTTTCGCCTGCCCCCAGAGCCCAGCATGCGATATCGACGTGATGAGCGCCCCAGTCGGTCAACTTTCCACCGGAGTACTCGTGCCAGTTGCGAAACGCATAGTGACAATTGCTATGGAGCGGCACGCCGCCGCCGTATCCTACTCGCATTTCTGGAAGCGATCGATACTCAACTTTGGGAGCGGGACCTAGCCAGAAGTCCCAGTCCAGTTCCTGTGGTACAGGAACAACAGGAATGACAGGCGAAGCATCCATTCCATTGATACCGCATGTTACTCGTTGAACCGTTCCGATTCGGCCATGCTTTACAAGCGCGACCGCAGTCAAAAATCTCTGTTCGATTTCGGTTCGCTGCATGGTACCGACCTGAAAGACACGGCCAGTCCGTTTGACCATTTTTTCGATCAATTTGCCTTCATCAATCGTCAAGGTAAGAGGCTTTTCACAATAGACATCTTTGCCGGCTAACATCGCTTCTACTGCAATCTTGGTATGCCAATGGTCTGGCGTCGCGATCATCACCGCATCGATATCTTTTCGGTCGAGGATCTTTCGATAATCCTTGTACGCATCTGGTTTTTTATTCTGCGCCTTTTCCGCTTTTTCGATGTTGACGCCGAGGACATTGGAATCGACGTCGGCGAACGCGGCGAAATCCGCGAACTTGAATGACTTGTTGGTTATTTCCCAACCTTGATTGCGTAGGCCGATAGTCGCAAAAACGGGGCGCTCGTTCGGCGAACAGTAACCGAATGCCCTATTCATGGCGGGACTCAAAATGGCAACGGTCCCGGCGACGGCGCCTCCATGTAAAAAACCACGGCGGGTGGATCGTTGAAATATGGACATTGAAAAATCCTCTGGGAGATGTGAACCAATAAAGTGCAGGGAAACCAATTCAGCACGCGAGTTAAAGCATTTTAGCAAAACATGTGGCCGACGTCGCTCCGCGATACGGAAACACAATGTTGCGAAGCGAGTTTGCCAAATCGAATAAACCAAAGAACGTCTGCTTTCGTGTTTTTAGGAACTCAAAAGCCAAAAAGACAATGGTACTCAAATTCGACAACAATTGAACAAAAACGACGAACCGATATGTCAAAATTTAAGGTTTCGGGGGACTAGACCGTGTTCCAATTAACGTCGCTTGTCAAGCCACCGCTTGTCCCAGGCCGCGAGTCCAGAGCTGCGTCAGACGCCAATAGCTGTGAGTATTTCCTCAAAAGCCCAAGAATATACCAATCGACGACACTTTCATTGCCTAAGCACGTACGCATTAGTTTTCGAACAAAACAAATGAACATTGATACACAAGATGTGCTCCGGAGCGAACGCTCAACCGATGATCTTCTCGGTGATTTCTCCTAACGGTAAGTCGGATTGACGATCATCCTGTAAATCCTGTCTATCCATGTTCGTTTCTCCAATTGTGTCGAGCATTTAGGGTAAAGCTGCATCCTTTGCAGCGATCGGCCTTGGTGAGTCGCCAGTTTATCGAATGGCTCCCGCCCCAAACCTTGGACTTACATGGGTTCTTTCTGCAATGGCGTTGACCATGACCCTAATATACATCGCGAAGGTAACGCTTCGCATTTGTCATAGCAATCAGATACTGCTTTGCTTCTACCAGCGACCGTTTTCCGTGCACTGCAATCACTTCTTGCAAAGCCCTGTCCACATCGACGGCCATTTTTGATGCATCGCCACAAACAAAAAAGTAGGCTCCGGATTCCAACCATGCAAACAGTTCAGCACCTTGTTCCCTCATTCGATGTTGAACGTATACTTTGCTGGCATCGTCTCGACTAAAGGCCAAATCCAATTTGGTGAGCAGCCCATTGCATTGCCAAACTTCCAGTTGCTCACGATATAGGAAGTCAGAAGTTCTCTTTTGGTCGCCGAAGAAGAGCCAATTCCGACCCGTTGCCTTGTCGACTTGCCGCTGCTGCAAGAACGCGATGAACGGAGCAATACCGGTTCCTGGCCCGACCATGATCATCGGAGTACTTGGGTCGGTGGGAATCGTAAAACCATGCGATGGCTGGATGAAGACGCGCACGGGAGATCCCGGCTCTAACCGATCGGCTAACATCGTCGACGCTACCCCTTTGCGTTGCCGATTTCGAACCATGTTTTCAACTCGGCCAACCGTCAAATGCACTTGTGACGGAAAAAGGGATTGGCTACTTGCGATAGAATACAGTCGCGGTCTTTGGTCATTCAACGAACCTACAATCTGGTGCACCGTCAATCCGAGCGACGGAAAGGCTTCAAAGAATTCGAGCACGTCCCACTCATATAGATCGTCTGACTCTCCGAACGCCTCAAGCCTCGCAACCAATTCTCCATACTTCGCGACGGAGCCGTTTTGCTTTGGCCTTTTGCGAACAGTCCTGATCGCTAACTCGATCAACTCAGGCGTGACGGTTCGAAGGCATTTCCCCGCAAGCGATTCCGTGGACGACGCATCAAGCTTGGCGGCCTCGAGAAGCTTGGCGGCCTCGAGAAAATTAGAAACCAACTCAGCGCAGTTGGTTGGCCACAAGCCTAATGCATCGCCGACTCGATAGCTCAAGCCCGTACCTTCCAGGTCTATGATAACGTGCCGCGTGTCTTTCGCTGAACCAGGGCCATTAAGTTCGTCGCTTGCGATCAGCCTGCCCTGAACGGGCTTGTCGCGGGTGCCTATTTTTCCTGCGATGGGTGAAGCATTCCCGACTGGCTTGCCGACGCCGGGCTCAATTGAATTACTCCACGTTGCCGATTCCTTTACCAACGTCCTCAATGCCTTAGCTGTCTCGCTTCCACCTGGCGCGCAAAGCGTCAAGTTCTTTTCGCTTCCGCTGGCTATCGCTTCGGAATATGTCTTACACAGATAACCGCACGAACCGCAATTCAACTGGGCCATCGCGGCCATCAGGCGGCGTTCTTTAGGCATCCCCTCGGCCAACTTGATCCGATCCGATAGGGATAAAGCGGGGTCATGCCATGGAAAAGACTCCTCCGTTTCCTGTCCCACGGACAAACCAGCGCCCAGAGGCGAGGTCAACATCGAAGCGGCGGCTGCCAACGTTGTTGAACTCTCGCCCTGGGCTGATTGCTGGTCTAATACGCCAAGAACTCCGGCAAGGAAGCCATTGAGCCAAGCTCTTTGCTCGAGACTGAAGGGCGCAGATTCTGGGACGATTTGGTAGGTCATTGGCGATTTAACTCCATCTCAAGGGTTGATGGCGTAGTGGTCTCAAATTTGGGTCCGTCGCTGCGCGGGTTAAACATGAGCTCGGAATGCAAGTCGCAACGCTGTGCAAAATCAGCGAATGACTCTTGGCTGTGCTTGTTCTTGACGTAATGGTCGAGTATCGATTCAATGGCTGCCGGCACATCGCTAAACACAACCGATTCAAATAGTTTTTTGCCGATCGCAAAATCAATCCCTGTCCGTCCACCCACCAAGATGTGATACCCCTCGAGCATCTCCTCGCCAGCTTCCACTTTGGTTGCAATCAAACCGAGATCTCCAATCGCATGCTGTGCACAACTATGGTGGCAACCCGTGAAGTGGATGTTGATGGGTTGATCTAGTTCGAATCGCTCCTCGAGGTACTCGGCTAAAATCATCGAATGCTTCTTGGTATCAGCCGCGGCGAACTTGCAACCCGCGCTCCCTGTACACGCGACCAAGCCGGCACGAAAACTAGACGTTTTCCATCCGAGTCCCAACTCTTCGATCGATCGTTGAACCGCTTCGATGTCCGCGTTGGCAATGTCTGTGATAATGAGATTTTGCCAGACGGTCAATCGAATCGAGCCACTACCAAATCGCGAGGCAATCTTGGCCAGTTCACGGCATTGACGACTCGTTACACGCCCAACGGGCAACACCACTCCGACATAACAGAGACCCGGTTGTTTTTGCGAATGCACGTCCACGTGTGCCCATCGATCGATATGGTTTGGTTGGATGAATCGATCGCTTGGAACTTTGCGAAGCGGTTGTTTGAATTCCATTTCAACTGCGGACAGGAATTGCTCAAAACCCCATGCGTCCAAAACGTATTTCAATCTCGCCTTCTTTCGATCCGTTCGATCGCCGTGCATGATGAACACCCGCAATATGGCTTCACTGATCGAGACACATTCGCTCGGTTTGGCCAAGACGCCTGTTGGACGTGCGAAGTCACCGTGCCCTGTAATCCCCCCGAGACCGAGAAGGAAATAGACGCCTGCGTCTATGCCATCGCGAGACTCGAGGACCTCGACTGCATGCCAACTGATGTCGTTCGTTTCAGCGAGCGAACTGATTCGGCCAGAGCCATCCAACGCTATATTGAATTTACGTGGCAACCCATATAGCTCCGGCTTATGAAGAATGTGATAATTCAGTTCACGCGCCAACGGCAGCGTTTCAATCAATTCCGATGGATCGATACCGCTCAAGGTACTGGCGGTTACATTCCGAATGTTGTCAGCACCGGCACCTTGAGTGACTATCCCTAAGTCGCGGAGCCCCATCAATACGTTGAGTGCATTGCCGGCTTGGATTTCACGCAACTGAAAATTGGCGCGGGTCGTAATGTCAGCATATCCGCCTGCGAATTGGTCGGCCACATCGGCCAAACCGCTAAGCTGGTCCGAACGCAATATTCCTCCTGGTATGCGCATTCGACACATGAACGAATTCTGAGCCGGTGCCACATAGAACAAGCCATGGTATTTGGTCATGAAAACATCGGTACCCTTCGGGAATTCGCACTTGCTGGCTCGCTCACCGATTTCGGACCACATTCCAAGACCGCTCTTCTCCCGCTTGGCTTTTTCCTCAGCAACAAGCGTTTTACCAGCCGCCTCAAATCGCTGCTGTGCTTCCAGATGTATCGACCGCAAATGCGAGCTTTCTACTGCACGGTCCCAGCCGACCTGCACAGAAGTTCCATTCAACGAACCTACTCTGTGCAATCCATTTGCTGGACCGCTCCCCGAACCGCTTATGACCGGCAGGCTACGTATCTTTCTTGCAACGTCCGTCCCAAGTAGCAACCCTTGCAAATAGGCTTGCTGTTCTTGCGAAAACGACTCTGGCTTGTTCATGCGTTCGAAACCACAGTTGGGCCCCTCCAAGGTCGAATTGTCACTGCGCAGTCTTTGTACGAAGGCTGACGAGAGTAAGGGTCTACATGCTCAAGCGTCAAGAGATTGGTCTTGGCGTCATGCATCGGCATAAATAGCTGACCGATCTGAACAGTGGAGGTCACCGAGGCTCGCACGACGCTTTCTCCTCGCCGACTTCGTACCACCACTTGGTTTCCAGCCTGAATCAACAATTGCAAGGCGTCCACGGGATGGATCTCAACATACGGTTCGTCCGGATACAACGAACGCAACAATGGGCTCTTCGACGTTCGGGTCTCGGTATGCCATTGGCTGACCGAACCACGCCCGGTTAACAATACAAACGGATATTCTGAACAAGTAGGCTCAGGCATGGGCTCTGGCTCGGCAAAGACAAACCTGGCACGACCATCGCTATGAAAAAACCTTCCGTCCGCGAAGAGCCGACGCTCCTGCTCGGGTGCAGCTTGGTGTTTCGCGTCTTCGATGGACCATGGCCATTGAATACCGCCTTGTCGGTCTAGGTCAGCGTAGTTCTCAATCCCGCTAATATCGCATGCTTGGCCGCGTGACAGCTCCTTCATGGATTGGAAAACATCTTCGGCTTTTGTCCATTTTGAAAAGAGATGGCCGCAACCCCAAGCGTCTGCAATCAGCCGGAAAATCGAAAAGTCGGCCAACGCTTGTCCGGGCGCCCTCGAGACTCGCTTGATCAATCCAATCCTGCGTTCACTATTGATGAACGTCCCTTCCTTTTCTCCCCAGCCAGCAGCGGGCAATACCAGATCGGCCAGTTGCGCGGTATGCGTGGTGGTGTACATATCCTGAACGACCAAGAAGTCCAACTTCGACAGCAACTCTCTGGCCCGTGAACTTTGAATCCAAGAGTGCGCCGTGTTCGTTGCGATGATCCACAAACCTCGTATCTTGCCCGACTCGATCCCGCTGACGATTTGATCATAAGCCCAACTGTTCTCGGTTGGGATTTTTTCCAGTGGTATATCTAACACCGAGGCAACTTTTGCGCGGTGCTCTGGATTCGCAAAGTCGTGATGGCCAATCAAATTGGTGGTATTGCTAAATAGGCGCGAACCCATGGCATTGCACTGACCCGTGATGCTATTGGCACCGGTTCCAGGTCTTCCAATATTACCGGTCATGAGGGCCAAGTTGATGATCGCCTGGGCGGTGCGTACTCCTTGATAGGACTGGTTAACCCCCATCGTCCACCAAAAGGAGGCTCGCTTGGCACTCGCAATCGTCTCGGCAACGCGAGTGAGTTGCTCTGTAGAGATACCGGTCTCAGAGCATACGCGATCGATCGAAAAGACTTGGACATGTTCCCGAAACGCCTCAAAACCATTCGTGTGATCTCGGACGAATTGCAGGTCAATTGCCCCCAAATCGATAAGCATTTTCGCTAATCCATAAAGCAGACTCATGTCGCTCTTGGGCTGGATCGCCAAATGCTCGGTAGCCGCCATGGCCGTCTCAGTCTTGCGAGGATCGATGACTATCAACGCAGGATTGTGCTTGTTGCGCAATACTCGCTGCCAGAGAATGGGATGTCCGATACACGGATTGGCTCCAACAAACACCAGCGCATCGGATTGTTCAAAGTCGGCATACGTAAAAGGAGGAGCATCAAAACCAAACGATTGCTTGTACGCGACTACAGAGGTCGCCATGCATTGGCGAGTGTTTCCATCCCCATGCAGCATGCCCATTCCAAATTTCGCCAACGAACCCAAGAAGGCCATCTCCTCGGTAGGAATTTGTCCCGTGCTGATGAAGGCAACGGAGTCATTGCCATGTTGGTTTTGGATACTTTTGAAGCGATCGCAAAACAATTGGATCGCCTCCATCCAAGTTGCCTCGCGAACGCTGCCATCCTCGCGATACCGAACCACTGGCGTCGTCGCCCTATCGTCAGACTGCAGTACTCGTAACGCTTCCCAACCCTTGGGGCATGCCATGCCTAGATTGACCGGGTAATCCGCAGTAGGCGTGAGATCGATCGCTTGGCCACCCTGGATGTGGATCTTAAGACCGCAACCGGTGGAGCAATAGCCGCAGACCATATTCGTCGTCGAATCCGGGACCCTCGCAATGGGCAAGGCCCCGAGTCCATTTGTCTTCAGATCAAGCAAAAGTTGCTGAGTCAACGGACCCGATTTTTGAACTAGCGTTGGAATCATGTACTTGCCCCCGGCATTCGTCGGTAAACGACCGATGCAAAGTAGATCCAACGGTTCAATGCTTGAGCCGCAAGGCAAATGGCAAAAACTGCATATCGCAAAATCGGCATAGCAACATCCCAATCGGTGCAACAAACGCCAACGGATAAGGCGATCGCTAGGAAATGGAGTATCCAAAGAAGGGACCACGGCCTCGCCAGATCCCTTCGAAGTATGCGACCACTGCGGGCAGAGAAATCGTCCCAACGAACGCCGACGGACTTGGCCCGGAAATAATCGACTAGCTTGGCTGTACCAGCCGCTATTGAGGAAAGCACCCCGGTCAATAGCAAGTTACTTGGCAATCCATTGAGACTAGCAGTGGCACCGACCAGTCCCAACCCAATCGTAGAAAATCCGAAATCCACGCCGGTCCTTGTGTATCCCCAAAGTTCCCGGCGCGTCGCTATGTAAATCATGCCGGTACATACAACCGCAATAAGCCCAACCGCGGCGGCCACAACCTCTACAAATCCCAGTGCAAGGCCGAAGGCCGATTCGTGGCGGATGCTGCCAGCATCTGATCCGCCACCAAGAACTAGCTGCGCACCCGTTGCGGTGATAGCCGCCCCCATAAAGAATCCGAACCCAATCGCTTCTCTACTTAGCCAGCTAGTTCTCCAACCCAGGAAGGCTCGATAGGCCAGCCAGGGCCGACCGAGATGCAGCAAAGCTGCATGGACACCGACCACCCCAATCGCCGTCGCGATCAAGGCCGAAAACAAGTGCGGCCCTCCATTAGCCATTATGCTCTTCGCTGCCAAGACAATCCACATTCCGACGCTGGCTTGTGTTAGGACGATCATTACCACGAGCGGGAGGTGCCCCTCGTGTACGCTATCGACAATGGATTCGCCCGAAAGCAACTCAGCTGTCACGTCACGCGGTTGCCTAGAAACGTAGCGGGTCGTTGGCAATGTGATTTGGCTGAGGGGGCCAGTCGAAACGAGCGAGGCCCTCGCTTCCGGCAACAATCCATTAGCGGCGACCTCGGCCACGTCGACAATAGCGATTCGAATGGCTTGGTTCGGGCAAGCTTGAACGCAGGCCGGTGCTTCGCCAACGCGTAGTCGTTGCGAGCACATGTCACATTTACGAACGATTCCTAGCGTGCTGCTGTACTGTGGAACTTCATAGGGACACATCATCGTGCAATACTTGCAGCCAAAGCACTGGTCATCCAAATGGCGAACAACGCCTGTGAGTGGATCTTTTTCGTACGCTTGAACCGGACAACCGTTTAGGCAACCTGGGTCCACGCAGTGGTGGCAAGCGGTAGTGACGTGCTGAACGATCGGCAACGAGGAGATGCATTGGCTCGACAGAACCCCGACTTTCCTCCACGTTTCTGTCTCCTCTAAACCGTTCAACGTGTGACAGGCCACAACACATGCTTTGCAACCACTGCACGCGTCCAAGTCGACTTCGAACGCATACTGCTGACCACTCTTAAGGGCAGTCGCTGGCATCAACGCTTGATAGGTTGCCGCTGCGATTGAGTGGGACTCGTGCCAATCTGCAAAGCGATCGACCGCACTCAAATCTCCTTGCTCCCGGAGAAGCAATTCAAGCAAATTTTGAGTTGAAGTTGGCACAACAGCGACGGACATAAATGATAATGATTGGGGTTAGTGGGACACAATACTCTTTGCAATGATTAACAGGGCATCCAACTTGCCTGTCGATTCTGAAATGACAGGCTGGAAGCCTATCTAATTTATTCTTCGATCGACGCTATGCCACCCGTTCTGCGGGATGCTCCAAAAAGCGAATGACTTCGTCGCGATAGTACATGTACTCCTTGGTTTCCATCACCGCTTCCCGTTTGCGCGGTCGCTCAAAAGGAATAGAGAGGATGTCGCCGATCGTGGCTGCTGGCCCGTTAGTCATCATGACAATCCGATCGCTTAACATGACCGCTTCGTCAACGTCGTGGGTCACCATCATGGTGGTGGTTTGGTGAGTGCTCCAAACATCCAGCAAAACATCTTGCAATTCGAGCCGAGTTAACGAATCCAACATTCCAAACGGTTCGTCGAGCAATAACATCTTGGGCTTCAACGCGAATGCTCTTGCAATCCCGACTCGCTGTTGCATGCCTTGGCTTAACTCGGCTGGCTTCTTGTGCGCGGCCTTTCCAAGCCCAACGCGTCTTAACCAGTCGTGCGCGATCTTCGCTCGCTCAGCATCGGATGCCTTGGGTTGCACTTGTTCAAGTCCCAGGGTGACGTTTTCGAGGGCCGTAAGCCAAGGCAAAAGATTGGGCGATTGAAAGACAACAGCACGGTCCGGACCAGCCCCGACGATTTCGTGATTGTCAAGCACCATGCCACCGCCGTTGAGTTCATGTAGTCCCGCAACCATCGAGAGAACCGTACTCTTGCCACATCCACTGTGCCCGATGACGGAGACAAACTCTCCCTCAGCCATGTTCAACGTGAAATCACGAACAGCGATGAACAGTCCATTGTCGGTCTTGAATTCCTTTCGAAGTCGCCAACACTCGAGGTACTTTTTTTGCATTGTAAAGGATGCATTCATTGGAGTAGACGATTACGAAACAGAGACAAGATCGGAGTGTGGACCCGGTTCCGCATCCACTGCTGAAGATTCACGACGAGCTTCCAGAAGCAATTGAATAATGGCTTTCTTGAGCGACTTGTAAGATGGATGGCGGGCTACGGACTCGCGACTGCGAGGCCGATCGATATCGACTACGAATGGCTCGCCGAGCGTGGAGCCCTCGCGTTTTCCCGGAAGGAGAGGTATGACGCGGTCAGCCATGAGGATGGCCTCGTCGACGTCATTGGTGATCAAGACTACAGTTCTTCGGTCTCGCTCCCAAATGCTAACGATTTCGTTCTGCAACGCGGCTCGAGTTAAGGCATCGAGCGCGGAGAGTGGCTCGTCCATGAGCAGCACCTTGGGTTGGGTCGCCAGAGTCCGTGCCAGGGACACTCGCTGACGCATACCGCCTGAAAGCTCGCTAGGCTTTTTGTGGACCGCATGCGATAGCTTGACCATTGCAATGTATTTTTCGCAGTGAGCCGTTTGTTGTGCGTAGGAAAGGTTCGGAAGTACCTGTTGCACCGCGAAGAGAATGTTCTCCAACACCGTCAACCAAGGGAGCAGCGAATAGTTTTGAAAGACAACACCTCGATCGGGTCCAGGTTGCTTTACAGACTCACCTCTCATTTGAACTTGACCCGAGTCCGGCGTTCTAAGGCCGGCTAAGGCAGAAATCAAGGTCGTTTTGCCGGTTCCGGAGTACCCGACAATAGCCACGAATTCCCCATCCGCGACGGACAAGTTCATATTCCGAAGAACCTCGGTTCGCATCACTCCCTTACCATACCCCTTCGAAACATTGCGCAGTTCAAGCAGTGGCATCGGAGGTCTCTTTCTGGATCAAGGTCGGAACGGATTCGTTTGCTAAAAAGGTTGCGGACGTTTGAGATCGCATTGTTTGAAAGAAGCGCATCATCAAGGATGGGCAACGCAAGATGAACGTCGAATTTTTTTCGATGACATTCATTAAGCGATCTAGGACAAAACCGACTAGGCCAATGACGATCACTGCTGCGATCATGGGCCCATATGTCCCAGATTGGTATTGGTTGTTGACGAACGCACCGATTCCGCTTTTACCCGACAGCATTTCAGCAGCCACGATAACCAGCCAGGCGATTCCGAGACTCAATCGAAAGCCAGTGAACATGTAAGGGATAGTCGCGGGCAACAGAATGCGAGAGAACAATTTGAAAGAGGACAGCCGCAGAACTTTGGCAACGTTAAGATAGTCTTGCGGGATCGCTCGAACGCCGACCGCCGTATTAAGGATCGTTGGCCAAATGGAGCACATTGCAATCGTAAAGATACACTGCAATTGCGTGGCATCGATCTCTTTGTTGTGCCGCCGAATCGCGATCACGATGAGCCCAGCTAGCGGGAACCAGGCAAGCGGTGAGATCGGTCGCAAGATTTGAAAGATGGGGTCGAACATGCGAGCAAAGCGATAGCTGCCCCCAAGCAAAAACCCAATCGGTATGGCTGCCAAGATAGCCATTCCATAGCCCATGCCGACGAGCTTGAGCGATCGCCAGATCTCCAGACCGATGCCGTCAAAGCCCTCTGCTTTGTTTTGCGAAAATGGACTTGCGAAGTATTTGGCGCTATCCGTCCAGGTTGTAATGGGTGAGGGAAAATCGCTAGAGTTGGTGCCAGAGTCCCATGTCGCCCAAGACAAAAAACACCACAGGAGGAGGCAAACTCCAATGCCCATGGAGGGCAAGGCAACGTTGTCTACGAACATCTTGGTTAGTTTGGTCGAATTCATATGGTTTGCTTGGTTCCTGAAGGTAGGGCCGGCTGCCAGCCTGCGATATAGTGGCACAATAAATCACGGCGGGGACCGTCGTGCTGCACTTAGCCTTTGAGATTCTTGATTGCAAATCCCTTGACGTACGCCTCCATATCGGCTTTGGGATCAAAGGTCACGCCGTCTATCATCGTCCATGGCTTGCTATCGGTACCGCCGTGTTCAAAACCGATTTCCATCATGGCTTCCTCATAGAGTCCCGGTTGCATTACCTTGTTGGCAATCCCTTCGTAATCGGGCTTGCCCTCGACCATGCCCCAACGTCGCAATTGTGTAACCCACCATTTTGCATAAGCCAATTGCGGGTAATTGCAATTGCGAGAGCTGAAGATCATGTAGTTCGAATCCTCCTTTTTTCGCCCGTCGCCGTAATCAAGTTGCCCCATCAGACGGCCAAGAATCTGATCCTTATTGCATTTGATGTATGCGTCTCTCGATACGATGTCGCATAGTTCCGAACGATTCTTGAGATCGTCGAGCCATACGCTGGCTTCGTGCACTGCTTTGAGAACTGCCTTGACCGTCTTGGGGTTCTTGCTTGCAAACTCAGCGGTAAATGCGCAAACCTTTTCGGGATGGTCCTTCCAAATTTCCTGAGTGGCTACCGAGGTAAAGCCAACTTTTTCTGCGATCGCGCGAGCGTTCCAAGGCTCGCCAACACAGAAGCCATCCATCTTCCCAACCTTCATGTTTTGAACCATTTGCGGTGGTGGGATGGTAATCAACTCCACATCCTTGTCAGGATTCACTCCACCTGCCGCAAGATAATATCGCAACCACATGGCGTGCGTCCCAGGCGGAAAAGTCATAGCAAAAGTTGGCTTTATGCCCTTCTTGTTGGACTCGTCGACAAGCGGCTTGAGCGCCTTGGGATCACCGGCGACCTTGCCTAACCAATCCGTTTTCAACGAGATTGCTTGGCCATTGCGATTCAGGATCCACGGAACGATCATCGGAACTGGCTTGGTGCCACCGAGCCCCATCGTGCTTGCTATCGGCATGCCAAGCAACATGTGCGTGCAATCGATATCTCCTTTGACAAGAGCGTCACGAACCGCAGCCCAATTGGCTGGCTTTACAGGTTCAGATGCGATTCCAAACTTCTTAAACAGCCCCTTTTCGTGTGCAATTGCCAGGGGTGAGCAATCGGTCAAAGCGATGAAACCAAAATTGACCTTTGGCTTCTCAGGCGCGTCGGACGCGTAGACGGTTGGCACGAATGATGGGAACTGGGAAAAGCCGACCATCGAACCGCTTGCGAAGGCCGACTTGAGTAACTTGCGGCGGGTTGTTTTTTGCGAACGATAATGCATCTGGAGTTTCCGACAAAAAAAGGTACGACAAAAAATGACGTCTCGAGTGAAAGCTGGACCGGAAAGTGCCAGTCGCTACACTGCAACACGTAAAGCATCTGGCGAGCCAAAGAAGAAAACGAAGACAGAGCCTCCGGAGTATCCAAGTCCACGAACGAAAACCTGATAGCCTACGAAGCCGAATTTGTGTCGATCTAACTACCCTTAGCGATTTTCCTGTCAATCGCCAGAGAAAATCGATTGCTCGTTTTCAATGCATTTACGCTGAACAACGTTAGGCAGTCGCTCATCGAACCGACATGCAGGGAATGGCCAGCCGTGTATCAGTTGAGCATTTTCTGCTCATCCTTGGGTTTCACTTGGATCGCGATTGGACTATAGTCGTAGCAATCATGCGGATGCCTCTCCCAGCCGCCTGAGTGCTCGATCGCAGGACAGGCTATCAGCCTATCTTACGACTCAATCAGTCACCAATGCACCCACAATTGAGGCAAGATGTTAAATCTAAAAGGAGAGTGCACACGACTGCTGGTCGTTGACGATGATCTGGGAATGCATACGCTCGTTCATGATTTGTTTGCCAACGAGTCGACCAGCGTCCTTTCGGCCACGACACTTTCGGACGGTTTGCGGATTGCGGCCAATCAACGGATCGACGTGGTTTTGCTGGACCACATGCTGCCTGATGGCGAAGGCATCGACCACATCGCTGAATTCATCTCACACGATCGATTACGTCCGATTCTTTATGTTACTGCGCAAGCTGGCTCCAAAACAGCCATCGAAGCGATCAAGCGAGGGGCGTTCGAATACCTTTCGAAACCTATCGATTTTAAACAGCTCCGCCAACGAATCGCCGAAGCCGTCGAATACCGACGTTTGACCCGACTGCCTGTAATGCTGCATAGTGTATCGAGTCAAGAAACGGAAAGCGACATCCTCGTTGGCCGGTGCCGTGGCATGCAAGAAGTCTACAAGAGCATTGGCCGCCTTTCCAATCTGAGATCCCCCATCGTCATTGAGGGGGAGGTAGGAACCGGCAAGGAAATGATTGCAAGATCCATTCATCAAAACGGTTATTTTGCGTCAGGCCCTTTTCGCAAGATCTCGAGCAAGGAATTCGAAGACGCAGAATTACAAATGGAACTGTTTGGCGGATGCCATGCAACTTCCTCAGCGTCCAGTGACCCACTACCCATTTCCATAAATCCATGCGTGGCAAAGTTACCCGCTCTTTGGGAGTGTAGTGGTGGGACACTGATGATTGATGACATTGACAGTTGTTCGGTGGCCACCCAATCACGATTGTTGCGATTCTTCCAAAGCCGTGCGATCGATGGTGTAACGGTCGACACGAGAATCATCCTTGCAACCTCGCTCAAAATTCGAGACCTTGTCCAAAATGGGACGATCCGGAACGACCTCTTCTACTTCGTGAGTCCGTTTGTGATTCACGTTCCTGCCTTGCGAGAACGCCAGGAAGACTTGGAGTTACTTGTGTCCCACTTTATGCAACGAATTGCTCATGTATCTTCGGCGCAACACGGACAGGGCCCTGCCAGAGTCAGTAGCACAGCATTGCAGTTGATGAAAGACTACGATTGGCCGGGCAACATAGCTGAATTGAAGAGCGTGCTGCAGGGCGTGCTGACGGAAACTCGTGGAGCAGTTTTAGCAACAGATGCCCTTAGGCGCTATTTGGATGTGGATCGATCTAAAGAAATCCGACTCGATGAAATCGCATCTAACTTAAACTCGACCGCCACTTCAATCCAAGAGCAAAAGCCGAATAGGTTGAAACCCGAACTTGACAATACGTGGGACTTAAGAATATTTGTGGATCAGCAAGTCGCGAATGGAACTGAGACGTTGTATGAACAAGCCATCGCATTGTTGGACGAGCAGCTTCTGTATTTGGTCATGCAACACACCAAGGATAATCGGGTCAAGGCAGCAAAAATGCTCGGCATCACTAGAACCAGTCTTCGCAGAAAGATGAATGGTGGACTTCCTAAGGAATCGGTAGACCGTTCCCCCGATGCACTTCGACCGGGCGATGAGAATGCCTGAGTCATCCAAGCCTAGAACTGCAGCTTTGGCTAGGCGGTTGAGCATCCTCTACTTGGCGGCCCTGGGTACTATTGCCTTGCTGACAATCATTGGACAATTTGTAGTTCAACAGGCGATCATCCAGCTGGAGGGAGATTCTCGCATCGTCAACATCGCTGGCCGACAGCGAATGCTGAGTCAGCGAATGACTAGACTGATGTTCGACTTGGCCTACACAAAACAAGCCGACACGGCCAATAAAATCCGAATGGACCTGGATACATGGACCCTCAATCACGTGGGACTTCAACGTGGTTCTACGGTATTGCAACTGCCGGGCAAGAACAGTCAATCGGTTGAAAAGCGTTTCAACGAACTGACTCCGCATTTCGAAGTGCTTCGAGAGATTATTGAGTCCACGTTGGTTCGATTCTCGCCCGGTGGCGACTCAGTCCTCAATGCTGATATTCGAAATGAGTTAAGTTTTCATAGCGATGCGTTTTTGGCTGGGATGGACAATATTGTCGCGAGCCTGGAGAAAGAGGCGAGGGATCGAGTCAATCGATTGCGATGGATTGAAACAGCCCTGTTGTTTGCCACCATCGCAGTGCTAGTTTGCGAAGGCCTATTTGTTTTCTCACCCGCTGTCGCATCGCTTAACCGCTCACTAACTCAGTTGCAACGAACGTCCGACGAATTGGAAAGGGCAAAGGAAGTTGCAGAAAATGCCAATAGGGCAAAGACGATTTTCCTTGCAAAGGTTAGCCATGAACTTCGGACGCCGCTTCATTCGATTTTGGGAATGCTTGCCTTGGTCAGACAAAGCAACATCGGGCCTAATCAACTTACGCAGATACGTTTGGCTCACGAAGCCTCAACGTCCCTTTTATCGCTTGTAGACGATCTCTTGGATGTTGCGAGTATCGAACAGGGGCGAGAATTCATTATTCATCCGCAGGTCGTCGACCTTCCCGGACTGCTGGCCAGCACCTCGGAGGTAATGAGCCCCTTGGCCGTCGCAAAAGGGCTCCAATATGAATTGAAACTGGACAAGTTGATGCCGACATGGGTAACGCTCGACGCGGACAGGGTCCGACAGGTCATGTCGAATCTACTTCAAAATGCCATTCGCTATACAACGACTGGCTCCGTTCAATGCAAAGCGGACATCCAAACCGAAGAAACGCAAGTGCTCTTACGCCTTGCGATCGAGGATACAGGCATTGGCATTTCACCGACCGATCAAGAACGGATATTCACCAGCTTTACCCGTGGTGGCAGACAAGAAGCGCCTAGCGAATTTGGTCGCCGCATGGGATTGGGTCTCACAATCACAAAAGCGATTGTAAAAAGACTCGGTGGCGAGATTTCTTTAACGAGCGAAGTCGGAAAAGGGAGTCGGTTTACTGTGACTCTCCCATTTCAAGTTGCAAAGGCGAACGACTCGAACCAGGCTATCCTCCCAATACGAACACTCCAATTCAACACAGCATTAACTTCGTCGAACCATGCAAGACCAACTGCATTAATTGTCGACGACTCCCCAACGAACTTGTTGGTGATGCGATTGTATTTGAGGCAACTTGGTTATCGAACTATGTCAGTATCAAGCCTCAAAGCGTCGATCGTGAAATTTCGAACGCATCGTTTCGACATCGTTCTGATGGATCGAAACCTCGCGGATGGTGACGGCTTAGACTTTCCTCGACTCCTTTCAGACTCGGATGCAACACGTTGTTTTGGCTCTTCGAGGGTCTTCCTGGTAACGGCGGAAATCAACTTGACGGCCGATAGTGACCTTCGATTGAAACCGTTCACTCGTGTTTTGCACAAGCCGATTTCGCTGGCTGAACTTCAGGCGTCCATTGACGCGAACGTGCCACACGAGGTCGCTCCGTGCCCAAGAACTCAAGGGGAATTCGATTTCGAAGGACTTAAAAGGAAACTAACCAGAATCGTGATCGAAAGACTTCCCGATGAGCTGGAATCGTTCAAAAGGCTGCTCGAGCAAAGTGACTTTACTCGGCTCGAGTTCATTTCGCATCGCCTTCTTGGAAGTGCAGGAAACGCCGGCATGTCTGCACTCGCAACTCTCGCAACAAAGCTCAATCACGCCGCAGCACAAAGAGACAGTTCGAAGATCGAAAGTATCATTTCTCAGCTCGATAAACTCGTTGCTTCTATAGATATTGCACACTCTCGGCAAGAATGACTTACCCACTAAAAGTTATAGTGCCACTGTGTGTAAAAGAAGTCGGCATCGCCGTTGAAGAGTGCGGAGCCGTTAGACCGGAGACTCGTATCATAATACTTACCCGCAAAGAAGTGCGAGTAGCCCAAGACCAAATCGCTGCGTGCGCTGACCTTGTACGTACCCAGCAAATCGATTTCATGCCCAAGGTCGCGACTTCCGACAGTGCCACCAGGATTGAAAGCGCTGTTCGTCACGTTGTAAGGACCTTGAGCAGCATTGTCCAAAAATAAATAATGGTACCAAGCCAAAACGGTGAATTTGTCGGTTGGGCTGAAGGTCAAGATGCTGTTGAAGTCGTGAATGTTCCGGCGACCGAACAAATCAATGAACCCGAGATACTTATGCCCTAAGGGAAACAGTTGATTCCATCCGTTATTGATGGAGTCGTCTCCGCTGGCCCAATCGTAGTACATCCAAAGTGTTGGTTTCAACGTACCCTTTGATTTTGCACCCAAACCAAACGTAAGCGAGTAGGCTGAGATATCGGAACCGTCTGGGTTCTTGCCCAATTGGTAACCGAATTCGTCATCCCACAACAACCCGTCGACTTCGCCTTTGAAAGCAGTACCAAGCGTATGCACATGCAGATTGGTAGATGTGTCTTCGAAACCCAGGTAGTACGTGTCGATCGTCCCATTTTCGAGCATCTTGTTGGTGTTGTAGACACCCCAAAGGGCTTGATTCTGGTTGGGCGAATCAAATCTGTTGAAGTTGATGTTCTCTGGCCGAACCAGCAAAAAATCGGTCGTTCGATCTTCGTTGCTCCAAGTCAGTCGAGCACCGTCAAATCGGCGCCGATTGTTGGCCCAGTCGAGTGGCGACAGGAGCCTTTGCGATCCAAACAGCAACTCTTGACGACCTGCACGACCAGTAAGTTTTCCCAAGTCGGAATCGATGAGCACAAGGTCGCCGAACAAGTTTTGTGCATCGAAGTGCTGGACTTCGATTTGACGTGGGGCGAATTTTTCGTACGAACTGCCAGCGTCGAGGAATTCGGCGAAAACGCGGGCGCGTTTGTTGATCTTGTAGTCGGCATAGATTCGAGTTCGATCCAACAGAAAATTGTCATCTCGCCCTGTCAATCCGGCGCCGCGCATGTTGTGCTCGCCATGGTATCGCAGTCGATACTGACCGCCGATGTCCAGCTTGCCGTTGTCTCCCACGGAGAGTTGCTTTAGCCCCTCGCCGAGATTGTAGCCATTGTAATTTGGATTGCTCAGGTAGCTGAAATCATTGAGGAAGAACGGATCTTTGTAGGCCGTCGCTACTTTCTTCTTTAGTTCTTCCTTTTTCTTCTTTTCGGCAGCAGCTTTCTTTTTCTCAGCATCTGCGTCTGCATCGCTCGACGCAGCATTTTCGTCCTGTACATAGATCGATTTGGAATTGGACGGAGCGAATCTTGTTTGATCTTGAGGGGCCGCGATGGACGATTTCGCGACGAGGAAAGCAGCTACCATTGCGTAAGCAAGATACAATGGTCGAAACGACATTTTGTAGTTCATAAGAACGAAATCCTTTTCGTTGGTGGCGGTCTTTTTATTTGCGATGAATGGAAACTGGAGGAAGCGTCCATGAACCAATGTAAGCATTACTTGGAATAGTTAGATTTTGGTAGGTTGCCGCCGAACCAAAACTAGATTGGAGGACTATCGGTAGAACGCATCCAAACGAAAAAGGTTTTCGCTCCAGGCATCCCGCATTACCCAAACGGCAAACTCGCCACGTGGCGGACGCTGCCAGCGTCCGATGCTGAGCGTAAAAAGGTGTCAGGAATCGTTTTTATTATTTTCGGGTCTGCCTTGTAGACGAAGGATGCTTTCTAAGCCCAAACGAGCGACGATCTTTGCAGACCAAGATTCTTCGGCGCACGAACAGCCTCGCGTGACGTTTTTTCGCATCCGGTGGGTGTAGCCACAAAACATAACGATCCGCAGGGCAAGCCTGTGGTATTCGAGAATCCTGCATACGGCATTCAAGTTTTCGTCTCCAACAGGACTTGATCTTGCGTCTGCCATCCGCACCACTTCAACCAGCAGCCAACCACAAGCATAAATCCAATATACGCTAGGCTCGAAAAAAACGAGGCAATGAAAATTGCCAAAGGAATTTCGTTGTTAACGACCATGAAACTGAAATTCCGCCAGTTGCCTGACCCCCAAGGATCGAATACTGCGTAGTAGACGCAACTGTTTGCACAGAACAGTAACCACACGAGCAGCCCTAAGGCGAAAGTCTTCCTGATTGCCTTTGCGAAGCGATGAAGTATAAGCCGAATGTAGGCCATGCTTACTAGAATACATGCAATCCCAAACACGGCCGCTTGGCCCAATTGGATGAAAGTGCCGAGGTTAAGCGAAGTAGACCAGTACATCGATGCTGCACAGGCAAGTCCGCAAACGGCCATCAACTCCAATAGCGTTCGAGTTGAAGTTCGCTCGATATGCTCTCCCCGCGTCGCAGATTCAAGAATCGCCTCCCGGCCCCAATTGCGGCGGATGAGCGCATAACCAAAAGCTGCACCGTACAGCGATTCCCAATAAAGATAGTTAATGTTTTCAGGCGCTTCGAACATATGCAGAATGCTTAAGCAAAGCGTCAAGACCAGCAAACAAACTGCAACAATCAAGCGAAGGTTGCGAGTCTTGATCGGCGTCCACAAAAAGATTGCAGGCATCACCATCCAACAAAACAAGATTGCAATCACTTGCCGTATTGGCACTTTCACGCCCCACGCTCCCATGTGACCAGTGGTGAGGTTCATGGTCGTGACAGCCACGACTATTGAAACTGCGAATCGCTGCATGAGCCCTCCTCGCCAGTACAGGATGGGGACTAAAGCTCCCAGAACAAATCCAGGAATCAACGACGCCCGAATGACCGCGTGCACCCCAGAAGCTGCCATCCATAAAACCTGAAAATTTTGGATTTCCCAAAACGTTGATAAAAACGTTGATAACTCGTTATCGAATTTGGCAATCAAAAATGCGCCTACGCTCGCCAGAATGGCAAGAACGGCAAGACCTGAACAACACACCCAAAAGCTCTTGATCGATTGCTGCTTGGGCAACTTTTCGCCGATATCTTCATCATCATCCAATGGATTCAACTCGCGATTCCTTTTCGCAGACCGACGAACGGGAACACCTGAGGACATGACGCAATATAACAGAGGTCGTGTCGCCGCTGTGGCATTCCATTCAGGCGTCGATCACAACTTGAGCCGTAAACCGCCCGTCCCGAGTCTTGCAAGGCCTTGGCACCATTCAGCAGTGGTGAGCTTTTGCATATTTCGGCTGGCAGCACGGCCAGGCTTGAATACCGAGTGTATTGTTCACATTCACAAGCCATGCCTTGAATGGATCGCTGTCTGCAATCAAGTCAGTAACTTTCAATACTTGCTTTGCTACGCTCGACTTGTCCTTGCGCATTGACGCGTCTGGCATAAGAATGGGTACTGACGATTTCGGGCAAAGGACGAATCATCCAGGCGGCTGGACTGAAGAAACCAAGTGTATCTAATGCGAATCCTTAACTGAGTCGCCTGAGCGTGTAGAGCGAGTCGTTGCCACCAAGCCTAAGGAGCGTTCCAGCAGAGCGACGACAGGCCTCACAGGTAAAGTCAAGACGCCTGGCCGCAGAGTTGTGATTGACGCAGCTGAAGCGAAAGTTCGCAAGCCTTCACGGAGGGCAGTTGCAACGTAGCGAAACACGGCTATCCGGGAACGCGGGAGACAACATGGTGCATTGACACCGTTAGAATGAATGCGAATCGGATAGCCATTTTGAAAACCACGCCCAACGTAAACGAAACCGAACGACAAACCCAAACCGAGCAGTAAG
>JAYVPJ010000039.1:0-30633 GCA_043757445.1 Pirellula sp.
GATGCGATCATCGCATGCGGTGGCTATGCCGGTCCAGAAGGTAAACCCGAAGCCGAAGAAGTCGAACAGGAAGTCGTGGCCGATTCTTAGGAATACTGCGGCGGCGGAGTCGCGGAGCGACATCCGCCACAGAGTGGCCCGATTCAGAAGCTAGGACACCGATAGTGAACCACGGTGTCCGCTCTAAGGCCAGCTTTTTCGCTATTGTCAGCGATGTACTTCCGAAAACGCTGAAAGTGATCGGCGTCGCGCACGAGATGATCGAAGCTCTCAGACTGCCAGAACTCGCCAGTTCGTCCCAGTAATTGGTTGATCTTCCCAGCTGTAAAGTGCTTCCAGGAATAACATTGGCCTCGCAACAGTGTACCGGCCAAAAAGCAGACCATGACGTGTACGTGGTTGGGCATAATGACAAAATCGGAAACGTGATACCGGACTTTTGTGGCGGTATTGTTTGTGGCGGTGTCGCTCTGCGACACCGAGGTCGGGTCACGGAGTGCCCCGACCACATGATTAAACTCCTTCATCTTCATCGCGGTGTGCTCGCTGTCAAAGTGCAGCAGTGAGTTTGCAACGATCTGTCCTAGCTCAGGTCGACTCAGGACGCATTCCCCATGACAAGCATCTAGAGATCCTTCCAGCTTCGTGGCGAACATCCGATGGAAGTTTCGCTGCAACTCGTGAGGTTGCTTCCGCAAGGCAGTCCGCCAATCGACGTTCACTGGATCGATCCCGTGCTGCTGCAGCCAGTCGTCTCGTTCTCGTTCCCACTGCTGAATCACGACTGAAGGTAATGAGTCGGCGGTTCGAAAGGTGATGAAGTACGTCGCGCCCTCTTGTTCCCAATGTGGCAGCTCTCCAAAGGTAACTTGGTACGGTTGCTTGGGATCGAAGAAGCCAAACTTGTCAGCCAGTCGCATAACGACCTCACTGAATACGGACGAAGAATAGTTATGGTAGAAGACGATTGTAGAAAATTATTATAGCCGGACTCTTGTAGCGGTGTCGCTCTGCGACACCGAAGTCGGGTCACCGAAGTCGGGTGGCAAATGTCCGATTCGTCCGTTGGCATCCCGTTGACAACGAGTTTGTCATGCTAGATTCGGACCAATATTGGCATCGCATCGACAGCGATGGACAACGGCATGCACTCAAGTGCGGCATGCACTCAAGTGCCAGGTATGGGATACGCTTTCTCTCGACCCCAGCTCACGTTTCGTAAGCATGGAGTGGTTAAGCGAGCCGCTCGGGAAGTTCGCGAAGCCGTTGTACCACATGGCCATTTTGTCTCGAACTAGTAGCTCCGTATATGAATTCCAGCCCATTGTTTCGAAGTCCAAGATAACCTCCTTCGCTGCGGCCAACAACGAAAATATCCTTGCGGTTGGCGATGAAAAAGGGACACTTGGAATTTGGTTTGTATCGCCGAGTTTCGATCAGTCCCCTCGGGAGTTGTTTACTTTGCCCGGCCACCGAGGCGCGGCGGTGAGCCAACTCACCTTCTCAAGCGACGGTTCTACGATTCTCTCAAGTGATTCGAGCCAGCCGGCTATACAATGGCGCAGTCGGTTAAGCCGGTAGTACTCAAAAATTTCGCAGGGTTGGCACCCTCATCTTTACCCACATCGTTGACTTTGCTCCCCTCGCCCCATTTTTAGGGGAGAGGGGTTGGGGGGGAGGGGTTTTGCACTGTGATTTGATTTGCTTATTGATCGTGGATTGAATGCCTCGACTCGTTTCAGAAAGTATGACAAAACACTGAACCGGTGGCTTGCAACTGTGAGCTCCACCCCTCACCCCCCGAGCCGTCAACCCCACCGCTTTAGTACATCTTCAGAACGCGCAGATTAGTGATCCAATTTACCACATGAAAAAATCCAGCAAGCAATCGTATTGGCTGATGAAAACAGAGCCGGAAGTTTTTTCGATAGACGACTTGGCAACAGCTCCGAATCAAACAACCTGCTGGGATGGCGTGCGAAACTATCAAGCTCGCAACTCCATGCGAGACCAGATGCGAATAGGGGACCGCGTGTTGGTGTACCATAGCAACGCAGATCCATCGTGTGTTGTCGGTACCGCAACGGTCGTCAGAACATCGTATCCAGACCACACTGCATGGGATCCGCACGATCCACACTTTGACCCGAAAAGCGATTCGGAAAATCCTCGCTGGTTCATGGTTGACATCCAATTCGAGTCGAAATTTTCGTTCCCGCAGTCTCTGGAAATGCTGAGAGCAGTACCCAAATTAGCGGCGATGGAACTATTAAGAAAGGGAACTCGGCTCAGCGTCCAGTCGGTCCGAAGGCTTGAATTTACGATTATCGTAAGGCTTGCACGTCGGTCCTAGTTTCTCCGTACTTTCCGTTTACAAATCGAAGACACGGCAGCCGACCATCGCGATAGTTTCGGGCGACACGAATGACACGCCGAAACGTCGCGCCGACTCGATAGGAGCCGCTCAACGATGTTGTTGTCGACGCATGCCCCTGGTACCATGGAAATGAAATGGCAACCGACCATGAAGGTCGATTGCGTCTCAAACGTGAGACGCAACTTTCTGACCCTAATGGATAGTTTCGTAGAACATAAATTCGCATCAAAACGAGGAGTTTAAGATTATGGAATTGCTTTCGTTCATTTTGATTGGCCTAGCTGCTGGCTGGTTAGCTGGGCAGATAATGAAGAGCCAAGGCTCTGGTTGGGTTGGTGACATGATTATCGGTGTAATCGGCGCATTGCTGGGAGGGTTTCTGTTTGGCTTGATTGGACTTAAGGCAACCGGATTGCTGGGAAGTCTTGTTACGGCAACCGTTGGAGCGGTTGTTCTGATCGTTGGGTTAAGAGCGTTTCGACGAAGCCGAATCTCCTGACCAGCTAAATAGATCTTTACAAGGTAGCGACGTGCACCGCAGCGATCACCGCTCGCATAGGATCACGTCCTGGATTGGCTTCTCAGTGAGCTGCCGACTGCAATCAATGCCCCCCTTTTTCATGCAGACGCTTGCGTTTTCGCGGCGTCAAAATGGCAAGAGCTATAGCAACAAATGTGAGTATCCAAAGCAACTCGGAAATCGCAAACTGCTCCGCCTTCAGGTGCGGCTCTGGCTCTAACTCCGCGCAAACGTTCTCTTCAGCAATTGGCTAATCGATCGCACTCCTTCGTTCCGCAACAGTCCAGCGCGATAGATCCGTCCGGCCAACGTTACAATTCCATATGTCGACACAATCATCACTATTGCAGCCAATGGTGGTTGCCAGAATGGGACGGTCGTACCCGAAGCGAGTCTCAAGACCATCATCATGGGACATGACGGTGGGAAGAAACTCAGCGTCGTTGCGACGATGCCGTTGGGCTCTCGAATGGCGATGAACCATACCATCATCGGTGCCATCAATACTAGCCACACAGGCAACAAAAGCGTTTGCGCTTCCTTGAGTTCGTTGACCGATGCGCCCACCGTTAAGAATATCGAACTAAAGAATAGGACTCCAAGCAATTGAAAGAGCAAGAACCACGGCAGTACGCTCAGCGGAATCTTGTCTGCTAGTCCTTGATAATTTAGGAAGAACAAACCACCTGCTCCGTAGAGAACGAAGATGACGAGCGAGCCAGCAACGTTACCGAGCAACTTGCCCCCCATGAGCTGCGATGGAGTGACCGAACCCAATAGCACTTCGCTGATACGTAGGCTTTTTTCTTCCATGGCGCTCTCCAGCATCGGCTGCGCAGCCATGAGGATAACCATGAACATGAGCATCATCACCCCGAATGGCAGGAACATGTTCACTAGCGAATCGACAACCGAATGATCGTCCGACTTGCCTGCATCGGATGCTTTGATGGGCATGCTAGGCAACAACTCAACACGTGCATCAATTTGCGCAAAGATTTTCGGATCGATCTTGTCCAAACCAAATTGTTCCATGCGCACTTCGCGCAGTCGTTGGCTGACGATCGCAGAGAGCCAACCGCGTGCTCCACTTATCAGCGCATCCTGACTATAAAACTTGGCACTCGGAGTTGGCGTGGCCGCTTTGTCCAGCGTGGTTCCATCGGTCGGCGGAAACTCTGTAGCATTCAGGAACGAACTCGGGATTTCAATTAGAGCATAAATATCCCCATTTCGTATTTGGTCGCTGTATTCCAGTCGCTGGGTGTCAGACAACTCGTTGGGCACGGCGACCAACTCCCAGATATCGGCTTGCTGATCCATAAACGAAGGACGAGAGCTCGATTTTCCCGTCCTCGTTTTGATCGGTTGGTCAGGATTCTTTTGAAGCGATTCGTTCCTCACCTTGGTCGCTTGCTCAAGTTTTTCAAAGAGCTGACCAGTGCCATCGGACACAACTATTTTTTGTGTCTTGCCCCCGCTGACACGGTTTAACACCGGCATTGCCAACAAGCTGCCAAACATCAAGATCGGCATCATGACCAATGTGAACAAGAACGCCTTGGTCCCGACCATAGCCACGTACTCGCGGTGCGCAATAACCCAAAGCTTGAACATGGCTCTACTGTTTCTGGCTGGCTGATTTGTGATACTGATCCAAAATAGATTGTATAGTCTGCTGGACATCAAGTGAGCTTTGTGGCATCGATCATAAGTCGGGCTGAACCGCACGCTAGCGCGTTGCGGCTGATTAGCCGAGGGGCGCTAGCCCTTAGGTTTGCTGCCCATGTTGTGATCGACGCCAGCTTTGTCGTTTCCCATTCCCTAAGTCGAACCAATAGCGATAATAGATAATATGGTACCAGTTTGGTTCGGCTGAATGGCTCACAACGGATGGTGTTCTTGAAGATGCACGAAACGCTTATCGCCCCAACGGAAAAGGTAACCACCAAAGCTGACTCGCAACAAATTCGTCGTCGTTTGGACCAGTTGTCGTTTGCAAGAACGGAAGCAATTCGTGCATTCGAAGCCAATGCCATCGAGCTTGAGAAGCTGGAAAAGTATTTGCAGACCGCGGAAAAAGTGTCCCTTGCGCTCGAGAAACTCAATCAGGATTTGTTTTCGAGTCTTCTTGGAACCGTTCAAGAAAAAATCACCATTGCCCTGCAAGAAATCCTGGAGCAGCCGATCACTTTCCACGCCCAGGCCGGCTTTTCCAGAAACAGCGCCAGTGTTGAGTTCTGGATCGAACGCAACGGAAAACCCGAGGATCTCATCAATGGCCAAGGGGGTTCGGTGGCGAACATCGTTAGCGTTTGTTTACGAATATTCGCTCTTACAACGCTCGATGAAGCGACCCATCGTCGCTTTTTGATCTTGGACGAGCAAGACTGTTGGCTCCGCGCAGATTTGGTTCCGAAGCTCGTGAAGATCATCCATGACGCCAGCCGTGCGCTCGGTTTTCAAGTGTTGATGATCAGCCATCATGAACGCCACCTGTTTGAGCAATACGCCGACAAGATCATTGAGTTACAATGGCAGAACGGCAAAGTGGTCGCCGTCGACACAACGTCCGGTCCATCGCAATCGGATTGAAAAAGACGCACAAGCAACGTCAACAATATTAAAGTAGTCGAGGCACTAGTATCTAGCCACAAAAAAACAAGATTCACAAAGAGAGCGATTCCTTTTGTGTTGCTTGTGATTTTTGGTGGCTAGCAAAAAAGTTCTGCCGTTTGGATTCGCATTTTCGGAGTCCACCGTCACTATGGTCGAACGCCAACGCTATTGACCTCGAGTGCCGCACTTCTATTCAACAGATCACCTGGAAAACTTGGGTTTGGATCCAGACGGGTTTGGCGAAAGTGTCCACAATGCTAAACCGAGCAAACAAACTGGGCCTAACAGTAGCCAGATTCCCATCGCAAACTTATTGCCCGTTGGAGCCACGATAAACTCCGATGGCAATTCAGTTTGGGTTGTCGAAGGGGGCAAAGCAGCGGATGGGAAGGGCGACCCCTGCATGCTATTTGTCTTTGGTACCATTGAATAAGGTAGCAAATCTGGCTGAGGATTAGCTGGCATATTGTATTGGGAGGGGTCAGGCATATTCTGAGTCATTACGGGAACCGATTTGGGTAGGTCGTTCGCCATCATTCCATGTATTGATTGCTGCGACTTTGGGAACTGAACAACTCCGATTGCAGGCAATATCAGTGCCAAGCAGCTAGATGAGCATATTAATATTAGGCCTGTGAATTTCATGTTTTTAAAGGCATTGGGGAGTCGGATTGCACAACTGGTCATCGCTCGGAGAGAATAGCACACTATGCCGGTGTAAAACCATCCGAACGGTCAAAGAAATTTAATTTTTGGCTTGAGACGGTATTTCCGACATGCAGCCAACTATACTTATTTTTTGAAGCTGAAAGCCGCACGTTCCATTGCCTCCGGAAAAGATCATGCCTGGAGGCTAAACCTTCCCCCAACATTTCGCGAAAATGAAAACGATTCAAAGAAGTGAATTGATTGCTGGAATAGCCCTAAGCTGTAGCTTGGTATTTGCCGCAAATGGTTCGGCGCAAATGGTAGTAAGGCCACTCGCATTGGATGCACCAGTAAAGTATGGACCTGTAATTCGACAGTCCGTGCCGGCTGCTCCAACTGCTCTCTCGACAATGCCGACTATGCACCTTGGTAATGGTCTCATTGATAGGAACAACTTGTCAGCAGACATCTTGAATTGCGATGTTTGTCGTCAGCGACTTGGTTTACCGCCTCTCGGCATCTCTTCAGGTCTCGGTCCTACATCGACTGCGACCGTTCCATCGACCGAGATGATTTTACGAGGATTAGAGACTCCCGGCATTCGAACGCAGAGCCCGACAGACTCGGCTAAAATTGGGTTTGAGGCTAACGCGAACCGTATGCTTGGTTCCCCAGGCTTGATTTCTTCTGGCACAGCCGAACAAATGGCGTCGCAAGGAATTGTCTTCGAAGAATTCAAACCACAGTTGCTTGGTCAAGATGCGATTCGGCTTAGCGATTTGCCGCCCGGAGTTCGTGAGCAATTCCTGCGCAGCCTGGAGCTTCCGACCGGCGCGACGGTTACGTCCGCCAGGATCAAAGGCCAATCATCGGCTGAGGAAATCAAGGCTGAAAGTTTTCAGTCGACGCTTGCCCCTTCGGCAGGTCGAATCAATTTACCGACCGAAAATGCCATTCCATTAGACGGATATCCGAAATCGCTTGGTGCGCCAGGGATAGCTGCTTTGACTGAGCAGGCAGCATTGGAACGTACCAAGGAGAGTGCGAAAGTTAGCAAAGATTTGGCACAACTTCAAATCGTATGGGAGAAACGAATCGCTGAAGCGGATGCAGCGAACAAGGAAGTGTTGACTTTGTTAGAAAAGCGGACAGCCGAAGTTACGGAGTTGCAATTGCAATTAAAGTCGCAGCAGGAAGCGTTGGAAAAAGCACGGGAAGAAGCTTCGTCTAAGGTCAAACCAGAAACCAAGAAAAAAGCCCCAAACAAAGGCAAGGGCAAGAAAGCCGAATCTACCACCATCGATACTTAGATCGTCGTCCAACTTAGTTGCACGACGCTCCGCGTCGTGATTCCCGCGACGCGGAGCGTCACACAACTAAGGGGGGCCTTAAACGAACGTCTGCGAAATCCATTCGCAAAAGAGTGCGGGCTTATCTTCGCCCTCGATTTCGACGGTGATCACTTGCATCTGCTGGATCTGACCGGGGCGTTTTTCTTCGAACGAAGCGAGCTTGAAATGGGCTCTGACGCGCTTGCCGGATTTGACTGGCGCTAGGAACCGGAGTTTGTCCGATCCATAGTTCACCCCCATCTTAATATTGTCGAGGACTGGCAATTTGGCCGTTGTTGACAGCATCGGGATGAGCGAAAGCGTCAAAAATCCATGTGCGATCGTCTGACCGAATGGAGTTCTTTTCGCCATTTCGACGTCCACATGAATGAATTGATGATCGCCAGTGGAATCGGCGAACCTATTGATCATTTCCTGATCAACCAGCACCCATTCGGAAGTGCCGATGTTGGTGCCAACCAGGGCCTTCATTTCGTCGATTGTCGCCATATTTTTTTCCTAATTGAATCCGCATTCTCCACACAATTCTATTACAAATCCTCGTATCGCGTTCGCCCAGAGCGTACCATTCAACTGACCGATGCGCGCTGCGGGTTTAGGACGTGACAAGCAAAAACGATGCTGGGTTGTTGCATTTGATTGACAACCAAATCATCGTCATTGCTCAAGGGCTTATGTTACCGATTGCAGCATCTATCTGACATCCAAGGGAGTTTGCGTAAAACTATTGCTGCGTGCGACAGCCGTCGGCGCTAGTAGCCGCGTGCACCATTAATGCATAGCAAGAAACAATCTCGCCTTCGAAAAGAGTTCCACTACAAGTTTTCGAAAAATCGAGTTGAAAAAGTGTTGACTCGCGCTCAGTGATCGTTATGTTTGATTCAATCAGCTTTCAAAAAAGCGTTTACCTCCTCGAAGCCCTCGAAGGATGTCAGCCCATGTCAGCTCAATTCTATTCTATCTAAGGATTGTGGTGGTCGCTCTTTGGTTTTCGTTTCCATTACCTCTGAGTTTGGGATTCGAAAGCGAGGTTTCGAAATTTGTTGCTGAGGGTTTATTAACGAAAAATGACGAAGTAATCACCTTTGATGTTGGCGATCGGCCCTGCGACTCAGAGGTTATTGTTGCTCTTACGATTCATAACAAGAGTGGCAGCGATCTTAGATTGAAGCTCATGTCTCGAAAACAAACTTTTGATCGAGATTGAGCCCCGATTTGCTGGAGTGATAGTCGACAAAGTCGACCTCGTTGGATTTACGGAATCGAATTTCAAAACCGAACGATTTGGTGTTCGTTCCATTTCTGCCACTGTTCTTTTGGATACATCAACGCAGCCGAACGATGTCACAGAACAGGATTTAGTTTTCGCAGTTGAGACGTCCGACGGAAGGAAAGAGACACTGAGGGTTCTAGTTGAATTCGTGGATCGAGTTCGAGTGTCACCAAAACATGTCGTCCTCCGACCGTCCTCCGACAGAATGACTGTGCTAATTATGGTGCAGGGCGGAAATACGTCTGAAAACACTGACGATATCAGTATTCAATGTGTTGAGCCAAAAGAAAAAGACAGTTGCCCGCATTTTCGAATAGACAGCATCAAGCGTCGCTCACCTAGAACTGTTGTGATCATGGCGTCGATTTCGGCACACGATTTCAGGAAATGTGAGCCGGTAGAGGTTGATCGAAAATTGTTACGCGTTTCATCGACAGTCGGAGTAGGCTGGCAACGCGAACTAGTTGTTACAGATAATCAGAGATAGGCAATGGTGTGGAGATGAAAGCAAAGATTTTTGTTATTGGGATTGTAGTTGTTTCACTTTTGTTTGGCGGCCAAAAATTCGAACGGGATGCATGTAGTGCTCCCTATGAGATCCCTTGCCATGCCTGCTTTGTCCCGGGTTCTAGATCTTGCGCAATGGCCGCTGGTAGTGACAACAACCCAGCGCCGTGGCCAGGAGCCAATGACGATGTGGTACTTTGCGAAATTGCTCAGTGCATCGGAGGTCAATGCACAGCAACTGTGATCGCTGATCATATTCGCAATATTCCAGAAAATGCGTGGGGAATTCTCAGAGTGGTCCCAGTAACCGCGCCGTTTCAACAGTCAGGATTCAAAATTAAGCCTGACACGGATCCATGGCTTTGTAAATGGCGGGAGTCATGCGATGGATGCAAAAAAAATGAAGGCTCTGGTGTATGGTGGTGCGACAAAAGAACCATCCCGATAGTGGTGCTTCCACAAATGGAAATATGCCTGAATGCACAAAACAATTTGGTAACTTGCGTTGGCGATATCGAAAACCCATGAAAGCCATTCAAAGTGACAGTATGAAAAAATCACTCTCGATTGTGTTTTGTGCTATTGCACTTGTAGTGTCGGACTTGCAAGTTGCTCGTTCAGATGACGGTGCGATTAGTAAGGCAAAAGACGACGCTGCGAGTTACATACTCGAGGTAGAATTTGGACTACCCCAGTATCTAATGACCGTTTCGTTCGAGGCAGAAACGTCGCCAGACGCTCCTGCACTTTACAATGCAAACGGCAGTATGCACAAGCTTGTGTGCGAGGAGGGTGCCATCGAGGGATGCAAGGTACGATCCAAGACAATTGCGGACGATCGAACAAACGATAGAGTACCACTTTTTTTTGGAAATTCTTCCTGGGAAGAACTTTCGTATGATGGCAAAAGGTATTCCATATCCGATTCGTTCGGGAAAAGGACTGCGGATCCAGTCTTAATCGATCGTTATTATGAAGTAAGTCATTTTCCGAATTTGCCAAAGTGCGTTAACCTTTTTGATTGGCCACTCCTGTATTGTTCCCGCTTAAAAGGCACTGACAAAAAATCACTCGCCGAGGAAAAGTTTGGTGGGAACCACGTTTTCTATTCAGCGAGATGGCTTGACAAAGAAACGTGCGAGGCATGTTGGTATGTTCCGCGTGGATATTTGGTTGGAGTGGCAACATTTCGGCAAGGATTACCAATCAAGCATGAGAGCGTGTGGTTCGACAAAGTAGTTGATCCGACAAAATCGATGCCAGACCTCAGGCAGGGAATGGCGACCGATAAAACGGAAACAAAGTGGAAGAAGTTAGGCGAGACGTACGTGCCGAACGTCGTCCACTACACTACTTGCGAGAATCCATGGAAAGATCCGAGCTTCATCGATGTTACCGCGAAGATCGATGTTTTTGACAAGGATTCGAAAGAATTTACTAGTGCCAAAAACGAGTTGTTGAAACTATTGGAAGTTATCAAAAAGAAGTACGAAAAGTAAGGTTTCTACGACAACTAAAAACGAGGTGAGGCCTTGGTGATCTTGGCACTCGGTCCCGCTTTGGACGCACTTCCTGCTTCGACCGCATGTTCGATACGGGAGCCGGCATGGTAGACTTTGCTGGCATCATCTCTCGAACCTTTTGGCTTAGAACGGCAGCGTCGAACCAGGTGAAAGAGAGTCCTGGATCGGCGGCGCAGCGGCCCAGCATGCGGAGTGTCTCGGTTCGATTGGCTTCGTCAAACATGAAGATGTACTGTTCTTCGCAGCGAACAAGCGCGACTACATTGATTTCGCCGTTCATCCCACCAACCTCCGTGCCTGCCGTTGTGAAACACATTCAATTTAGCGCATCGAGGGGAACATAAGAATGGTCGGATCACGCCCAAACCGTCGAAATCAGTTTCGGAAATTAACCCTGGAAGGCCTCCAGGATCGACGGCTTATGGCCATGGACGTTGCACTTCCTTTGGCCACGATGATGGATCTTGCTTCCAGCCAAGATGATGTTAGTTCTCTAGCGTCGAACGTTCAGGCAGGGGTCGGAACGAAATCGAGAATGCCCCATTTTCAGTCCGAAGCTGAGGCGATTACCGCGTTAACGCAGCGGGCTGTTGAACAATGGTCAAGCCAATTCGGACAGCCAGCCTACCCTTGGATGGCCTTGGACTTTGCCTCTGCAAACTTCACAAACCCCGATAACCTCCTCTACGCTTCTTTCGACCGCGTGGGTAGTAACGCTAACGATGTTGGAGTCACGAACGTCCAGACGAGTGGCGTTGACGAAGGCGACAATTTAGAGATATCGACCGATGGCTATGCCTTCGTCTTTCGCGACCAAGTGGTCCGGATCATCGATGTTCGTAACCCCTCCGAACTGAGGGAAGTTGCGCGAATTGAAACAGGCTATGCTGGGATGTTGCATTTGATTGGCAACCAACTGATCGTCATTTCTCAGGGACTGGCATCGTCACTGGGATCGCCGGCAGCATTATCGCGTTCCCCATTTGGAATGATACCTTTTGAGAGTATGGTGGCGCAACTACAAACGAACGTGACCATATACGACGTTACTGCAAAGAATGCGCCGATAGAGACTGCGGCCTTTCGTTTGGAAGGAACTGTCGCGGCCTCTCGAATCGTAAACGAAAAACTCGTATTCGTGCAAAACGGGTTACCAGGTATACCGTAGCTCCGAATAGTGTTTCCAACCAATCATCTCGTTGAGGGAGCTGATTCATCGTGGATGGCTCGTTATGAAACCAAGGAAGAGTATCTCGCACGCATCCAGCCTACCATCTTTGATTCCGTATTGGTCAACTACGAAACCATTGACAGGAATGGAGAAACCATTTCGCAAGGGGTTGTAGGCGACTGGCGTGACATTGCGCTAGCTGACGGCAATGAAGTTACCTCTGTGATTACGATTGACCTGGCATCGGATGCACCCAAATTAGGTACGTCGGAGACGATTCTCGGTGGCTGGATGGGAAATAGTTATGTTTCCGATAGCAGCATCTATCTGACGTCCAACGTCGTTGAAAATGCCAGGCAGATCGTGCACCTTGATTTAGCGGATAGCGAAGGGCAATTGACCGCTGACGCTGTTGGAAGTGTCAAGGGAATCATTCGCAACTCGCGATTCATGGATGAGTTTGAAGACAAACTAAGAGTCGTAACAACCGAGGATGGTTTCGATAGCGGTGGACGAATTCGCAACTCCGCCAACCTGTTTGTTTTGCAAGTCGAAGATGGAGCGCTCAAAACAGTTGGTGAGTTGCTGGATATCTCGCCGGGCGATCAAGCTTACGCAGCAGAATTTGATGGGCCTCGAGCTGTGATCACGACTGGTTACATCAATCCTGTAACCATGATTCGACCCCTCGATCCATTGCATGGGATCGATCTTTCGGCCCCAACGCATCCCAAGGAACTGAGCGATCTCGTGATTCCCGGCATAACCAACTACGTTCACTGGGTAGATAGCGACCACTTGATCGGTGTCGGCGTGTTTGAAGAAAATTCATTGTGGTACGCACACGTATCGCTTTACGACGTGACCGACCTTGCCGCTCCGAAGACGCTGGATGTCTGGCATGGAACCAAACCAATCCAACCGAATCTTTTTGGGGCGCCGAATGCACTCGACATCCATTTCGATCCGGTGTCAAAGACATTGACCATCCCTCAAGAGGAACATCGGGCAATCCCTCAGAATTGGTTGTGGTCGCGAACGAACGAAGATTCAATCTTTTGGGACCCAAGAACTCTTCAAGTTCAAACCGCTTCCGACGTTCTTGCCAACGATTCCCACGTAGTCGATTATACGATTACCGCTATCAAGGGGAGTCAACTCCGAGGTACCGTTCGAATTTTGCCGGACCAGCGATTGGAGTACACCAATCCAACCGACCTCAAGACAGATAAATTGAGTTGGTCGGATAGGTTTTCCTACGAAGTCACAACCAAGGATGGGGCAAAATTCGAATCGATGGTTTGGGTCTACGGACAACGCAAGACCGTGATCAACCATCAAACAACGGCACTCATTGTTTTGAAAGGCCTCGATGCCGAAGACAATCTCGTGACCAGCACGGCCAAGGGGGATGAGTTTTGGGTCGAAGTGCAAGTGCAAGCTGGCAACAGCGCCCCAGGCTAGCCTGGGCTGTTAAAAATTTGGGGTTGTTAGTTTTATTGCTTGCGCAAGTTTTGTTCCGTGAGAGACCCCAGCGGCCTGGTGCCGCTTGGTGAACAAGTTTGGTAGGCTAGCTAGAAGCGAGACCTACCGATTATTGAGGAGATTCTAGGGCTCCACTGGCCTTGGAGGTCGTCCAGCTTAGTCACCCGCCCTCTGGGAGGGTCTCGCGAAGCGAGGGGAGGGTGAAGTGGAAGAAGCGATTAAACAATTCGGGTCACTGTCCCCGGCCCAAGGCCGACCCTCCCCGAGGGAGGGTGACTTACTCGGGAAAACCTTGGCCAATAAGCTGGACAACCTCTTTGTGCCAGTGGTCCCATGACTGGTTGGCTAAACACGAACATTGCAACACAATGACCCGTCCCCCACCCTGCTTTTGTTCGCTCCAGGCGAACGAAAGCAGGGTGGGGGACGATCGCTTCGTAGGCGTCGACGGCTAGCCGATCAGTCTTGCTTCCATCGAAGGAAACTGCGAAGCTTTGACAAAACAGGCGCGCTAGTCTCTACGGTAAACACTATCGTAGTGCACTTCAATTCCACGCCCATCGCGAGTAGCTACGCAACTTGGAATCATTTTAGATCTTCGGCCTTCCATTTCATCAGCTAGCGCGAGTCGCGGAGCGACTCGCCCACAAAAAATCCTAGCCTATGGGCGTGCCCCCAGTTAGTTACGCACACTTGCACGCTTTGGCAACACCCAATTTTTGCGTGGGAAGTGGCATGTGTAACCACCTGGGTTTCGAACTAGATAGTCTTGATGCTCCCGCTCCGCTTCCCAGAAGTCGCTAGCTCGTTCGACTTCCGTCACAACTTTACCCGGCCATAAACCGGCTGCGTCGACATCCTCGATCGTGTCCAATGCAACTCGCTTTTGTTCGTCGCTGGTGTAATAGATCGCCGAGCGGTACGAAGCGCCACGGTCATTGCCTTGACGATCCTTTGTCGTTGGATCATGGATTTGGAAGAAGAATTCCAGCATTTTGCGGAAGTCAGTCTTGCTCGGATCGTAAACCACTTCAATCGCTTCAGCGTGATTCCCGTGATTGCGATATGTGGCATTCTTAACGTCGCCGCCTGTGTATCCAACGCGAGTCGATACAACACCGGGTTGTTTGCGAAATAGGTCTTCCATACCCCAGAAGCAGCCACCTGCCAAAACTGCTTTTTCAGTCTTCACTTTCGCCCCTTCCACGGTTGCTGGTTTGGAATCAACAACTGCACGACCGGGAGCCTGGGCGTTCCCGTACGGTGCCATGCTAGCCATCACGAATGCAAAAATTCCAGTTAACAGTGCGCTCCCATTGGTGTGTTTAGCCATTTTCGTCTCTAGCGATAGGGGGTTTTAGTCGGAGTGTCTATTAGACGACCAATTCACTAGATCTTACACCATGACGACTGTTTTGCGGAGGTTGAAGACTTAGCTCGACTGGACGGAGGCAGAGCTTCATTTAGCCACGGGGCCTGCTGCCAAACTCACGGCGGGAAGCAAATGAGTGGTCTCGGTTTTCGCTATTACCGAAAAAAATTGCGGAACTGCGAGAGCTGTCCCGAGTTCGGCTAAGGAAGCCTAAATCGAGGTGCGGCCTTGCTGATCTTTGCGCTCGTTCCCGCTTGGGACGGCACTTCCTGCTTGGACAGCATGTTCGATACGGGAGCCGGCATGGTAGACTTTGCTGGCATCATCTCTCGAACCTTTTGGCTTAGAACGGCTGCGTCGAACCAGGTGAAAGAGAGTCCTGGATCGGCGGCGCAGCGGCCCAGCATGCGGAGTGTCTCGGTTCGATTGGTTTCGTCAAACATGAAGATG
This sequence comes from Pirellula sp., assembly GCA_043757445.1. Lineage (GTDB taxonomy): Bacteria > Planctomycetota > Planctomycetia > Pirellulales > Pirellulaceae > JBKCUI01. The sequence goes on from JAYVPJ010000039.1 coordinate 15,298, forward strand.
TACTGTTCTTCGCCGCGAACAAGCGCGACTACATTGATTTCGCCGTTCATCCCATCAACCTCCGTGCCTGGATCTCAAACTTCGCTGCCGTGCCTAGGCAGTTAGCGTTCGTATCGACCGATAGGCCATCGAAGGATCATACGACTTTCAAGCGATCCTCCTCGCGATTCGAGGGTTTCAACAATGTGCTGGTGGCAGCAAAATCTTATAAAGTCTTCGCTGCGTTGGAGATACGCTTGCCAGCCGCCGAAGCGTGCGTCGTCACGAAAGTAAAAGTACTCCCCAAGCGCTTGCGTGAAATCTTCGTCATTCCCGTTATAGGTGCGCATATGTGAAATAATTGGCTCGTACTGGACCTTCATTTCGGGTGGCTGCGGCGTTGGTTGTCTTGGAATGAAGCCTTGCGGGTCCGGCCAGTTTGCTGGCATACCTGCGTTTTCCAATTCCTTGGATGGCTCTTCAGTGTCGTTCGACGAGCCTGAAGGTTCCAAGGATGGTTCACGTGCTGGTAACCCGATCACGGACTCCGGCTTCTCTTTTTGGCCGCTTTTGTTTTCTGGCTCGCGGGGCGCTGGTTGCGGCGCCTTGACTGGCTGAACGGTTGAATCGGCTTCTTCCGGTGTTTGCGTTTTCATTTGCTCGGCGGCCAGCACACGTTCGGATTCAAGTCGAATCCACTCCGGAATCTTTTTTTCCTTCTTTGTGCCCCAGGGCAAACCGTAACCTACGGGGATCGGATGGAAACCGGGATTGGCGGCATACCAATTCACTTTCAGGGCGATGCGAGGCGGATAATACGCGTCGTAATCCGTGATCGCACCTTGCAATACTGCGTCGACTCTGAGGTGTTTTGCAAACTGCTGGAAGTCTTCCGCTGTCATGATCGGTCGACGAAGGACCTGCGTTTCGAAAACGGCCAGTTGGTTCTCCACAACGCCAAATGGCACGACTTCGAAACCACGAATCGCCTGCAGCTCATTGTAGTAAGCCATTGAGACTCGGGCACCGCTCAAGGTTGGCTCTTGGCTTTGATTACGAAACGGAAGAACCGCTACTTTGCTAATCTGCGGAAATGGATTGTGATACTGAGGCTTGTGTTTGATGTCCGGAACGAGATTGCAACCAGTCAAACAAACCAGGGACAGGACGACCAAGACTCGAACGATACCAAATAGGATAAGTGGTAGGTTGAAGTCTATCGGTAGCATCGCCCCCCGGGCCGTGTTGAGTAGCATCGCCCCCCGGGCCGTGTTGAACTCGGGCCAAGTGCCCAGGCTACAGCCCATATCCGAAGAGTTTATTGAGTTGAGGTTCATTTGAAATCGGGAATGAGATTGCTGGATACAACAATAAACATGTGCAAGGAGCTACTGCTAGGCACCGCAGTAGCTCCATCGCACATGTACCTCTTCCCCCTAGGCACAGAGTGTTTTATCGGAGGGACCGGCAAAGTCTATTCAGTCAAATGCTGCAATAATAAGACTTTCTTGAGAACGAATGCTAGCCAATAGATACAAGGAAGATATTTCCCAAAAGAAAAACTCATCGCATAGCCTCCCTATTGCCGAGTCACTGATTCAGCCCGGATTATTCATTAGACCAGAGGGCGTTAGCCCACGGTTGTCTTCGCGACCATAACCGGGGGCTTACGCCCGATGGCACTCATTTTGTAAATTTTGAGCCTCAAAGCGCTAGCATGAAGGCCGGAACTGCAGGTGATCACTTGACTTTCGACCCGCACGCTAGGGCGGTGTGGCTCAAAGCGAGTGCCATTTGGCTAACGCCCTGCGGCTCATCAGTAATGATCCTATGAATAAACCGGGATAGATGTCTGGTTTGAGTGTTGGTGCCCAACGGTTACGTGAGTAATGGAATCAAAAAAAACGGTCGAGGTATTGGATGAATCTACCTATATCGTGGGTAGTCGCGGGGGCGATTCCAGCCAGTCAGGTGGTAAAAAACACGGCCAGTTACGCGGCGACCTCGGCCAGCCATTTCTTTGGCGGTTTACTCCAGACAAATCCGTCCCAGAAAAATCTATCCCAGAAAAATACTCCTCAAGCGGACAGTGGCCACTTGGTGCAAATCGAGCCCAACCGGAATCAAATACCAAATAGCGATCCAAGGAGTTGGTCAGATCGAGTCGAATCGCTTCGTACTTATCTGTCTAAGGTGGTGACGAAAGCATGTGCGCGCTATGGATTGTCATCCGAGCCTATTGAGTCATCGAGCATCTCCATCACCGCGAACGGAAAAGACCGACCGGTGATAAGCGGACCAGAACCTTTGCGAACGGAACTCGAACATCACCTACTCGAGCATCCGGCAATCGTCGGGGAGATCAATGAATTGGCGGTACAACGCGAAACTTCTGGACCACTCCGATTGCTTCCCTCGCAAAACGCTTTTTCCAATACGAATGAAGCCTGGAAACTATGGCTAGGAAACTAGCGCGGATTATTCAACAGCTGGAGGTCGCTAGCGCACGGTTGTCTTCGCGACCATACCCGGTGGCTAACAATGGCTGATAAGTAGTGATCCTGTGAATAATCCGGGAAAGCAACCTACGCCACGTAGCGGAATCCGTTAGCGTCGAGCGCCTACCACATTTTTTTGCAAAAGGCAAGGCGAGTGGTTCCTGGAAGGCTTGCGATCTTTACTGCTTCTAGTTGTAAAGTCTTCGATGAAACAAATCGAAAACCATCGGAAAAATGATTTGAGATAAACCTGGATCATAGCGATGACCTTCATCTCGCAAAAACGCGTGTTCACCGTTGAACTCATGCCAAGTGAAGTTCACATTGGCGGTCGACATCGCTTCGTAAATGACCCTTCGTCCTTCGAGCGGAATATGTGGATCCTGGCGGCCCCAAACCATCATCATTTCCGCATGAATCTCGGGCATGCGATCCAGCGTGTTGTCGCATAGTCCTCTGCCTAAGTTTTTTTTGTGAATGTCGGTGGCATAGAAGCAAACTCCGGCCTGAACGTTGGCATTCATGGCCGCACGACAAGCGAGATGTCCGCCAAGGCATATGCCCAGAGTTGCAACTCTACCATTGCAATTAGGCAATTGAAGCAAATAGTCAATTGCAGCGGTCGCATCCGCGTCATAGCTTGCAAGCTCTTTGGTAATCTTGAGCTTGTTGCCTCGATCGGTTCCTGTCTGATCGTATGCGAAGACTTCGCCAGGAGTCGCAAACTCATGATAAACCTCCGGCACAGCTACCAAGAATCCGTTGCCTGCGACGAACGCTGCTGTTCGAGCGATCGGCCCCGTCATTTGATAGATTTCAGAAAACAACAAAACCGCCGGGTATTTGCCTGGTCCGACGGGTCGGAACAAATGGTTTCTCATCGCACCGAAAGGGGTAGGTATGTCAACGAACTCGGCTTGATGGATCCGCATGATGACTTTCCGCTCGTGAAGGCTTTCCTATTTAACCCGCAACCGATGTGCCAATAAAAAAATCGGCCCGTCACGATTTGTGACGAGCCGATTTTTATTAGTTCATGTCTGGCGACAAGTTGTCCAGAATTCGAAATTAACGAATTCGGGTACTGCTTGCTTGAATGACATGACGCTTGGTGTTCATATATGCGTGTGGGTCCATGACAGGAGCTGGTGCAGCCATTGGAGCAGACACAGGTGCCGATACAGCATTACCACCGCACGAGCTGCATCCGCCTGGAGCCGAACCGCCGCACGAGCTGCATCCCGAAGGTGCACATGAGTCGCAGCTTGAAGCTCTATCGCAGCTGCTCCTGCACTTGAAAATCTTTGCGAGCAAACCACGCTTGCCAATCTTGAGGCCACATCCGCTATCGCAGGATGGAGCTCCGCAAGGATCGCATGCAGCGATTTCAGCACCGCAGCTTGGTCCACAGCTTGGAGCAGCGCCACACCCTGAACCGCACGAAGCCATTTCGGCTCCACAGCTAGGTCCCGTGCCACATGCTGGTGCTCCACAAGGATCTGCACAGCCAGAATGGCAAGAGAGCTTATTCTTCAAACCGGCAAGTCTAGCTTTGAGGTGTGATAGAATCGGTCTGCGGGGGCCGCAGCACGAGCTTTCAACTCCGCAGCTCGGAGCAGCGTTGCAGGAATTGCACGAAGCAATTTCGGCACCGCAGCTTGGTCCGCAGCTTGGGCCTGCGCCACATCCTGATCCGCAGGGTGCAGCCATTTCGGCTCCACAGCTTGGACCAGCGCCACAACCGGATCCACAGGGTGCAGCCATTTCGGCTCCACACGACGGATCGGACACGGATGTATCGCAGCAAGAACTAGAAGCTCCGCAACCGCGACCACCGAGTAAACGATGTAAAAGGTCGCCACCAAAGCTTTGGCCGCAAAGGCTAGCGCTCAGTACCATCGACCCTACTAGTATGTTCAATTTCATCGAGCCAAATCTCCCTACGTATATATTGTCACTGACTACTGTGTACAAGTCGACTTGAACGGTTGAGTTGAGACCGGTTTCGGCGCACGAAGTCGCCGCCGAAATCGCCCTCTACCGGCGTGGCATTGTGTGATGAACTTTCGATCACCACCATTGACTTCGTTAGCCTCGTTTCCAAAATGAAAGCTTCCATGTAAAGCTACCATTTCTCCGCTGTTCATCGTGTTGCGAAAGACCCCTCAGTCCTTCGTAACAGCACAATAGTTGCCGGTCGAGTATTCCTGTTACTCGATCAGTTTCTGGGTCACCGGCAATTCATTGGACCACATCTTTCTCACTCGGATGAACGTACAACCGAGGTAAGATGCGTCGTTGAGGGAATGTATCGGTCCGTCGATGAAATGCCCTTGAGCAAGCCATCCCATTTTTTGAAAAATGATGCCTGATAAGAGTTTACGACAATTATAGCGGTGGTAGCATTCATTCGGATCCAGTCGATATTGCGATAGAATAGACTGCCCATAATACCAATGCTCAGCCGCACTTCCTTGGCAATCGTCAAACTTCCCCTGCCTTACCACTTAGCGAAAGCTCCAAAGAAAAAAATGAAAATCGCGTACCTTACAGCGGGAGCTGCCGGAATGATTTGTGGCTCGTGTTTGCACGACAACGCGTTAGCCAAATCGCTCATTCGTTTGGGCCACGATTGCATTCTAATCCCTGCATATACTCCAATCCGCACGGATGACGAAGACGTCAGTATCGACCAAATTTTTATGGGCGGGATCAATGTCTATTTGCAGCAGAGGATGCCATGGATAGCTCATCTACCCAGATGGCTAGACAGCTTTCTGAATCGGTCCTGGATCATCAACCCACTCACCAAGAACGTCGGCAAGACATCCCCAGATTTGCTTGGCGCGTTGACTATCTCCATGCTGCAAGGTTCTCAGGGCCGACAGCGAAAGGAATTTAGAAGACTTCTTGATTGGCTTTCGAGAGATATCCAACCGGACATAATGGTCTTTACCAATCTCTTGGTAGGTGGCGGAATCCCAGAGGTGAAGCGTATGGGCTCGACCCGAATCTTTGTCACGCTCCAAGGTGACGACATTTTTTTGGATTCGTTGCCGGCCAAGTATCGAACTAGGGCAATCGAACTGATGCGTGGCTTGGTTCCCTCAATAGATGGTTTTCTGGTTCATTCGATAGACTATGCGGACCGGATGGCTTCGTTGTTGAAAATACCGACCAGCAAGATCCATCCGGTGCCCCTTGGCATTGATGTAAGCGACTTTCGAAACATTGGCCGAGCGCAGAAGCTTCCAGGGACTTTTACGATTGGTTACCTCGCCCGCATGGCGCCGGAAAAGGGACTGCATCGATTGGTGGATGCGTTTATTGGAATCGCCGATCAACCCGACGCAAAGCACGTTCAATTGAAGTTGGCGGGCTGGATGGGGCCACAGCACACGGAGTATTGGGACGAGCAAAAATCGAAACTGAATCGGTCTGGCCTTGGCAATCGATGGGAATATCTTGGTAGTATCGATCGCAAAGAGAAAGCCAAGTTCTTGAGTTCTATCGATTTATTTTGTGTGCCTACCACCTACACAGAACCCAAAGGACTATTCCTGTTAGAAGCAATCGCCTCGGGCACACCGTATGTACAACCTGACCACGGTGCATTTCCTGAGCTGCATCGGAGAATGCAATTGCTTGATGACGGGCGCCCTTTGGGTACATTGTTTCACGCAAATTCGTTGGACGATCTTTCCTCCAAGCTACTCGAAGGTATACGATTCAATAAGCCAACGACGACAGCTTCAGAAAAGGTCCTTGAGGAAATCGATATCACCAAACATGCGACGCGAGTCCTAGGGTGTTTCGTTTGAAGCCGATCTGAATCGTTCAACCCGGCCTTGGCGGACGCCCTGCGAACGCCAATGCGAAAAACAGTTTAAATGCAGGCTGTTTTTCGTAACCCGATGCGTAAGCGAGGGATTTTGTTGCTACTCCCTCGCTAACGCGTCGGGTTTTAATAATCCGCGCTAGCGTACGGGCCGGATCGTAACGATTATTCCGGCAGCAAGCCTCCGTTTTGTAACCTAGACTCCATTGGACTGGTCTCAATCATCTGCACCCTCGAACTTCGGCGATCTCGTCCGCCAACCAACGATGCGCAAACCTTCGTCGACTACCATCGAAACTCCCGAATCGTCTGGCATGCCGGTTCTAGCCATCGGCTTTGTCTTTCTGATCGGAATCTCCTTCGGGCATTGCTGGTGGATAGGCGATCAAGTTGCAATGGTTTCCGTACCCGTGATCGGCCTCGGATGTGTTGCTGGATATTGGTATGGGATTTGGCGAACAGTAGGATCCTCAGTAGGCGTCTGGGCTGGATGTCAACTTGCTGCGCCCACGTCGACACACTTGGTTCCGATTCTCGAAAAGCAAATAGGCCAATCGATCCCTACCCGTAGCATGGCCCCCTGGGCCGTGTGTCGGTCTGTCGCCCTGGGCCGTGTGTCGTGCGGCCCCAGGGTTCATGTTTCGGTAGCAAAATTACTGTCGTTTGCCTCAGAAGGAATCCACTATTCATGGTCCGTAAGGTTTGCCAAATACTATACGTCGGTTCGGTCTTTTTGATTGGATCACCTACTACCGTCTTTGGCAGGCAAGAAGCCGCCGCGGTTACTCTCAAACCGGGACTCGACGAAATCACCGAAGGGCGAGTGACCGCCACGATATCGTTTCTGGCAAGCGATGAGCTGGCGGGCCGAGCTACCGGTTCGTCCGAGTTCAACATTGCCGCCAGGTACGTTGCATCTCGTTTTCGGGGGGCAGGCTTGGACGGCAGTCTCGCAGACGGGGACTTCTTTCACATTACGATGAAACAATTGGTAAAGACCCCAAGCGCACCCGTGAAGCTCACTAACTCTGAGTCCCAACCGATTGCGCACTTTGGACTTTTGGCTGCCGGCACTGAGGTATTCTCAAACTCTGGAAGTGTAAAACAAATTGATTTGGCCAGCGAACTACCGACCAGTGGCTTGGATGGCATCGTTGCTGGAAAAATGACTGGCAACGCCAGGGGGCCACGTGTTCTCTCGCAAGTGGTTCGGATGACCAGTACGTTGAAAGATGCTGGCGCAAAGGCACTTTTGTTAGGTGTGGAAGCCGATAGCGAGCTTATCGGACTGGCTCGCGAATCTCAAGAAAAGCCTCGGTTTGAATCTCCGCGATCACGCTTTGCGATCCCTGTACTATTGGTCCCCGAGGATGCACTTCCCCAAACTTCTATCCAACTCGCAATTCCTGCCGCAATCACTTCCGAATCTCCAATGCGAAATGTCATTGGTCTATTACAAGGCACCGATCCCGAGCTATCCAAAGAAGCTATTTTATTCAGCGCTCATTTAGACCACCTAGGCTCTAAGCCAAGCGATGGAGATGGGATTTTCAATGGAGCGGACGATGATGCTTCCGGGGTCACCGCGGTTCTAATGTTGGCCGACGCCTTTGCGAAAATGCCCAAGCCCAAACGGTCACTGCTATTCATGACCTTTTGGGGGGAAGAGTCGGGACTGTTGGGTTCTAAGCAATTCACCGAGACGCCCGCATGGCCGTTGGACAAAATACGAGCCAACGTCAATATCGAAATGATTGGCCGACCGGAACCAGGCGCTCGAGGAAAAATCTGGATGACCGGTTGGGGGGAATCCGATCTCGGGGTCCTGATGAACCAAGCCTCACTGCCTTTCGGAGTCGAGATTTTTAACCATCCTAAGCATAGCGCAATGTTGTATCGGTCGAGCGACAATTGGTCGTTTGTTCAAAAGGGGGTGATTGCGCACAGCTTTTCCGCTGGATCTTTGCATGCGGATTACCACCAACCCGATGACGAATGGGATCGATTGGAGATCCCTCATATGACGCGAGTCATCCAAGGTCTCTTCGAAGCCACATTGCCCATGGCAAATGGAGAGGTCACCCCGAGCAAAGCAAAGTAGCATGGCCCCCTGGGCCGAGCGAAACTCGGGCCAGAAGCCCATGCTACGTAAACCAACTCCTGCCGCTCGCCTGATTGCTATTGTGGCCCGTGGCCGACGCCGCTGCTCGTGGCCGACGCTGCTAGCGTCGACGCGGATGCTGGCAGCATCCGCCACGATTTGACTCCTGAAATCATTACGCATCGACGTAGTCGTTTAGCTGACTGGCTGTGATGGAAATCAGCTCGCTGCGATTGGTTTGTTTGTTCTTGACCACGTGCAGATAAGTTCCAACGTATGGCTCTGTGACTCGCGCCTTGGCGTCCAATGGGGCAACGATCAGCAATTGCAAGCCAAACCTCGCAAAGAGATCGAGCGCATACTCTGCATGCGCATCGTCGCTTCTCGAAAACATCTCGTCTACCATCACGAATTGAAATCGCTCGCTTTTAGTCGCGTCTGGATCCAAATCATACTGATAAGCGATAGCGGCCACCAAGACCAAGAATGCGAGTTTGCCCTTCTCACCACCTGATTGTCCCGTGCCGCCATCGTAGTAGCTGCGAGCCTCTCCCGTCTCCTTTACGATCTCGCGAGCGGCGAAGTTAAACCAATTGCGTACATCGACAACTTTCTCGCGCCAACGCGTGTTACCATCGTCACGCAGTTTGGCAACGAATTTCTCGATCCGAACAAAAGTGGTTTCGTTGGCCTCGGGTGACCCGTCAAGCGTACCGGTCAAACAGCCCGCCAGGTCCCGGCGAAAATCTTGAATCTCGCGATCCTGAATCTCGGTCGGCTCCAATCGCATAAACGTTCCGGCTTTCCACTCCAACAATTTTAGAGCCGTGTTCAGTTGCTCGATCTTGTCGCGAATCTCATCCCGTTCATCCTCTAGGCCACCATGCAAGAGTCCAATCTCATTGAGCACATTCTCATTGAGACGTCTCTTGAAACGCTCCTCATGCTTAGGCAAATCATCGACGGAAATGCGTTCGAAGAGGGCGACGAAACTCGATAGGGAACCAACATCCGCATCCAAATCGATTTGCTCATCAGGGAATTTTTTCAAAAACCTCGTCATGCCGCTGGTCATGTCGCGCGCGATCGGAACCAGACGTTCCTGCATTCGATCTACTTGCTCGCGCTGTTGCCGTTCTGTTTCTCCAGGCAATGTCCCCATGTTTTGGAGTGACAGTGGTTGCTTAAGGTCGTCTTGAAGTGAATCGAATTGTTCGGATGCTTGTTTTAACACACCTTCCGACTCGGCTCGGCGAAGCGTACCTCGGGCACTCTCCAACAATCGATTGCCATCGCTGAGCTCTCGCTCGCGCATCGTTCGCTGCGCGATCGCGTGATCGCGATCTTGTTGATGGCCCAGCGCCTCGGACCGACGATCGGAGCACTGCGCTTTGAGTTCGCGAATCCGATCGTCCGATTCCTCGATACGCTGACGTTCCAATTTCAATTGGGACGCCTCGAATTCATGCCGCGAGTTGTCAATGGCATCGAAGTCCTCCGTCTTGAGGGCTTGGTCTAAAGCTTCGATGGCTCCGGTGATGCGGTCCGTATCGGCGTTCAGTTTTTGCGATCGAGTTTGCAGCTGTTGAAGGTCTTCAATGCCACCTCGGATCGCTTCGGCCAAGCTCAATCGTTTTTGGCGATTGTCCCAGCCCAAGACAAAGTGCCGTCGGTCGTCGGGCATCTGGCGGTCGTCTTTCTCGTGCCTCGCGTTGCCCGATTTGATGTGTCGGTTCTTGGTCATGGCGGATGAATCGAGTTTTTGAAACTCCTCGATTGTTTCGCATGCAATATAGTCAAATCGCTGTTGGATTTCGGACCGAACCCAGGGAGTCAGAGGGTGATCGGGAAACTCTAGCTTGTGCATCAATCTAGCGTGCGCGTTACTAGGTTGCGACAGCGTCGACGTTTGGACTTTTTTGAATTGGGAACCGACTCGCAAATACACGAGCCGCTGGCCTTGTCCGCGCCCGTCAACCAATCGAGTGCGATCGACGTAGCCTGCTACACGCGCGTAAAAGTCGGGCGAAACTAGCAAACTGCGAGCAAAGGAATGAAGCACCTGTTCGACCGAAGACTCCCATTCTCGCTCTTTTGGATTGACCGCAATGAGTTCGGCGGCAAACGGGAGATCACTCGGTGCCAATTTCAAGTCTCGACAAATTGCATCGCGAACGGCAATAAAGGACTCGGGTAAGTTGCCTTTGCGTTTTTCCAATGCTTCAGCCTCGGATCGATCCTCAAACAACTGGCGTGACAGCGATCCAATTTCAAATTGCAAGGCACTTTCTTGAGAGCGCTTTTGCTGTCGCTCGTCGAGTAGTTTTGTCCGTCTTGCATGGCTCTCTTTGCGGACTTTAGCGAACTGCTCTGCCGAGGTCACGCGTGTGGAAATGCCGGCCGAAATCAGCTGCGATTCAAAGCGTGCCCGGTAGTTGGCTTTAACCATGGCGATCATCTCCGCCTGTTCGATAAGGCCCGGCAGTTGTCGCAATCGGTCCCCTCCCGCGTTCTCAATTTCCAATTCAAGCCTCGCGATCTCATTGCGAAGGCGATCTTGAAGTTTTTCCAATCGTACGATGTCTTCGTTGAGATTTTGGATCTGCTGTTGCCATTGGCTGCACATGGGTTCCAGGATTTGCACCGTCCGGTCGGCAAAGAAAAACCGAATGGCACTTAAGCGAAGTTTGGCAAGATCGAGTTCTTCCAAGCGCAATTGGTAACGCTGCCCGGCTTCGATAATGGGTCGTAACAATTCGTCTTGTTGTCGGACTCGAACCAACATACGGTGGGCTTCGCTCAGTTCCGCGAAATGCGTTAGTAGTCTGCCGACCCTTTCGTTCCATGGTTTGCGTTCGAGCATATGCTGACGGATAAACTCGTCGAGTCGCTGAACGTCCTTGACTGCGACTGTCTGATTGAAGATATCCATGGCTTTGGCGAGGAAGCCGGTCTTGCGTTGCAGCCATTGGAAATACTCTTTGTAACTACTTGTGGTTTTAAAACCTCGATCTTTGAGTGTGCGAGCGATGGAGCTACCGTTGCCGAGCTCGCCAAGATCGCGAACGATACCTCGTTCCGATTCGCAGTAAGCATAGACCTTTTCGACGGCATTTTCGTTGTTCAGATAGAGCACTTGGCAAATCGTAAAAACAGTGTCAGCAGCCGAGTTGGAAAAACTCGCAAGCAGTGCAGTGTAGTGTCCGTTGCCATTTCGCAAGTATTGAATTTGAGGTCGGCCCCCTTCGCCAACTGTTCTATCGTAGGCTCCGCGTATGTACGTTTTTTCATCGCGCTCATTCCTAGCGGCGCCGGCGGCCACGTTGTAGTTGCGAGTTTGCGGTCGAACGAGCAGCGTCAAGAGAGCATCCACTAGGGTCGACTTGCCAGAACCGTTTTCGCCGACCAGCAATGTGGTTTGACCTCGCGGTTGTACGGAGTAGACGGCGCCATCGAACGTTCCCCAATTGTAGACCTCCAGTTTCGCCAATCGATAACCGGGCAATGGCGGGCGGTCTGCGTTCATGGGTGAGTCCGAGCGAGATTGCGTTGTCGTCATGCTTCTTCCGTCTGGCTATCATCCATCTTCTTGCCAACGGCTGCCATCAGGGACATCCGTAAGCGCTCCAGATCGGAGAGTGGCAAGCGAGCCTTAATGATTCGTCGAATTTCCCATGAAGGTGGATCTTTTTCAAATGGACGAACGAATTTCAACTCTTCCATTTTTCGCAATGCAGCAGTCAAAGTACGATTGAGGCGGACAGAGTCGGTTTGATCTGGAAAGAACGCTTCCCAGATTGCGAGCAGATCACTCTGCGCGATGACGCATCGCTCGTTCTGGACATCTTCCTCTTCGTATTGTCGCAGTTCATCCCGCAAGAGCACACAAAGCAGCGTAGCTTCATAGCCTAAGGGAGTTCGGCGAAACAAACGGGGAACAGCTGGAAAGTCTGGTTGTATTTCTTCTTCGTCGAGTTGACGCAAATAGGCCATTGCATCGGGCTCGTCGACCACGAGCAAGAGACCGAGTTTCCCAAAGTACTCTGTGATCGGAGATACGTTTTCGAGAAGCTGCTCCCACAAATCGAGGTTGTCATCGTGATAGACGACGCCTTGCAATAGCCGTACGGCCACCGGGCTCCAGTCGGCTGGTGGCGGAATGATGTTGTTGTTTGCGTTGGGGGAAAAGATATCCACAATATATTTTTGTTTAACCGGCGCAACCGCGTGAGGTGTTAGTGTATTTTCAATCGTCGTTTAACTAGCGCAGACTCGCGAAGTGACTCTCTGAGACTAGCTACGTCGCCAGCGACCGCCGCTGCGTGGGTTAAACGTTGTCGCAAGGTTCCCATCATCGTGGTTTGGTTGCCATTTCGCGAGTGGACGCCTTGGGATGGAATACGATACGCGGTATCGAAACTCGAAGCATCGACGAACGGCCTCGCGGTTCCAGAATATTGATGTGGTCGATATGGGTTGGATCGATATGGTGCGAGTCATCGTGGGCGATCTGCAAGTAGCCAAGCAACTCGACTACACCACCAGTCAATGGCCAGCGCACTAGTAGCTCTGCCAGCGTTTCATGTTGGCCCAGCAAGGTCGCTTCACGTATGTGCCCTCGCAGCTTGCGCAAATCAAGGCGTTGCAATTTTGCAAAGGCAGCTGCCATGGCTTGTGCATGCCTCGGATCGATCACCTGTTCGGTCAATTGCAAATGGTCGAAGTCCTGCGGTGCAACCCAAAACGTACGGGCCATTGGAGAACCTATGTCGGCTTCTGCATCGATGGACATTTGGATGGATTGGCATTCGGAAGTCCCTCGCAATCGCAATGCTTGTTGGCGAATGTCGCGCAAGACGTTTGCCAATCGGACTCGATGGGCTGCCGCACGTGCATCGAGTAGTCTTCGTAACGTTGCCGATAATCGGGCCGTGGTCCGCATCACCTTTTCGGCTTCTGCTAATAGCGAGGGTACCATGCGTCGAATCCTGGCCAGCGATTCATGCTGATCCGCCAAGGCTGCCAGTTGTTGAATCTCCTCGATGTTCTTTCTTAAAATAGCTTGTTGGTTGGGAGAGAACAGAAAGGATACGAAAGCAAAGAAGCTGATCCCCTCGTCTTGTTGTTTGAGTAAGTCTTCGGAATCCAAGGCGTGTCCGAGAATATGACCTCGAGAATCACCACCGGACGCTTGCAGCTGTTGAACCTCGCGGGCGATCGATTGAAAGCGTTCTTCGACCGCGCGGAAGTCGGACTGGAGAGCTCGCAACAAATCGACCGCAGTTTGAAACCGCTCTCGGATTTGGGCGGGACGGTAGACCTGTACGGACTTCCCGGACTCGATGGCATGAATCTCAGCGTCGATCAATTTTCGTTGCGCCCGCAGGTATTCAAGTCGACGATCGGGATTTGCAGATGCACCTCGCACGATGTCCTCGAGCGTATCGATGACCAGTCGAAGTCGACTTTCGGTACCGACCAAATTGGATCCGCGCGTGACTGCAGCATCGACGAATTGGATTGCCTCTTCGGCGTATCGAGTCAGTTGGAATTGCGGTTCTATCGAAGCCGCTTCGAGAAAGCGTTGCAACCAGCCCGCGTCCGACCATTGGGTCAGATACCTCTCCGGAGGTCCGGCGAGCAAGCTCGGTTCGGTCTCGTGTATTTCTTCTTGGTAAAGAGTCAGCCGGGACCGAAGGTCGCTTTGCCCGATTGAAATGAGCTCGCCCGATTTGAAAACTCGGTGAAGGAAATCCAGGATCAAAGGCGCATTGTCAGAACGAAGCAACTTGGCGGTCGGAGACGCTTCAAAAAATGTTCGGATGCTATCGCGTCGCATGGACGATACAAATCGACTGGTTAACATAAGAATCTAAAGGTAATTGGGAATGCTCTAAGTTAAACAATTTCCGGACACCTTTGGTCACGGAATCCCAAAATTCCCTTAGTTTCAGAAGCTAGATATTGCTTTTTCCATTTCGAAATGGGTGGCATGATCGTAAATCCAGGCGCAAAAGGCCCGATTTAAGAGTGAACCGTAGCCGCTTCGGACGTGACAATTCATTGGAATTCAAGTAAACTTCGAAGCTGGAAACAATCCTCTACTCATTTGGCAAACTAATGGCACAACCGGATACGGCAACGACAACGACAGTACTTTCTCAGCAAACGCTTGCCGATAGCGTGGAATGTGCAAAACTTGCAGCTCGAGCTGCGGCGGAAAATAAAGGTCAGGATATTCTCGTGTTGGATCTCTCCAAACAGACGAGCATCTTCGATTGCTTTGTGATTGCGACCGGTACGAGTCGCCGACAGTTGCAGGCCATTGCCGAAGAAATCCATCGCGTGTTCAAGGCACGTGGTGAATCGCGGCTGAGTGTGGCAGGCTATGACGAGAGCCGCTGGATCGCTTTGGATTACGGCAGCGTCGTTATTCATTTGTTCGACGAAGAGTGCCGAAAGTTCTATGACTTGGAAGGCCTCTGGGCCGATAGCACCCGAATCGATTTAACCGAAACACTGCGTGACTTGAATGCAAAGGTTAGTATCTAGAGATACGATCTCCCTCATTCCATTTCCATTGCAACGAAATGCTGCGGAGTAAAAGCACATGGCAATATCAGTTGAGTACTTGTTGTGGCTCCTACCCATTCTGGTTGCCATCTCATTAGTGATGGCTGCAACTCGCCATGAACGCAATGAAAAGATCCTTGGCCAAGCCTGGCGCACCGGACTATGGACCTTGAGCTTCCTAGGTGCGATCGCGGCCACACTTTGGTTTGCGATGTTTTGGATCGGCTAGCAAAACGAACGACATGATGACCAATCCAAAATGCACCGATTTTGGTTTTGAAATGGAAGCTGGATTCCTTGTGGATCAACGTGGTTTGGGAGCAGATTGGCATGGTGGTACTCCTATT
>JAYVPJ010000040.1:0-30111 GCA_043757445.1 Pirellula sp.
CCAGGACTTCATAGCCGCCGCCGATCACCCAGCGGCGGGAGTAGAAGTATCCATTGTCGAAACTGCCGATCCACCGCTTCGGTCCATCGGTTTGTTAGGAAGTTTCTGTCGGTTTTTCAGTCGATCACCAAGCAAGTACTCACGCGATCGCATGTCAGCGAAGATTCGCGAAACATCGTATCCAAAATCCGCAGCGAGACGATCCCGTACGGCGTGCGTCTCTTCCACAATCGGATCATTGTTCATTCGCAATATCCTCCAAAAGTTCCTCTGGCGTGCAGATTGTCGGCATCTCGTATCCGGCGACACTACATAGTCCAGCAATTCTTTTCGCTATCTGTGCGTTTGCCAAGTGTTTGCAGTTCCAAGTTAATAGGTATTGTATATTGTGGACTGTTGCGACGGCAATGTGCGCGGCATCGCGGATGGCCTTCGGTGGTAAAATTCCCGATTTCATGATGGATTCGGTGATTTTCTCTGAATCGACAGTTACCGCCAGCGAGTTAAGGACCCCGGCGACAGCCAAACGCTTGCTAACTGCCGGTTCTCGATTTGAATGGCCGTGTTGGGGTGGATTATACTTGGATTGAGTGTCCGGCGAGGATTGGATTTTACCCCGCCTGAACCCCGCCTGTAGCGCATGATTCTAGAACCCCGCCTTTTTTCTGCGCGGGTATCACTCGCCGACTAAAACGAAAAAAGGAAGCGTGGTCATATTGTTTCTCAGCAATACCACGCTTCCTTCTCAGTCAACCGTTGGCTTACGCTATTCCGGTCCTGATCATCATCGTCAAAACCTCCCCCCAAAACTTCATCCAGTCACAAATTGGTTCGCATAATCGCAACCTAACGAATTCAACGCCTCCGCTACATTGCAAGGCTTGCCAATGCTCCGGCACCCTGCGACGCAAAGACTTCCGGCGGCGTGGCTTGCGCTATCTAAACACTTGCAGCCTGTCCAAACAGACGTTCGTCGTTCACCAACCAATCGTGCTGGTCCGATGGAAATGCAAAGCCTGTAAGTTCACCTTTACCGATTACCCCGACTTTCGTCCTCCCCTACAAACGTTACGCATCCCCTCAGATCCTTCATCTTGCCAGTCAATATCTCGACAATGCCAAACTGTCGTTGAGAGCCGCTGTACAGTCCAACGGCAAGACGATCGTCGATCGTGATTCACCCAACGCTCCTGCTCTTTCGCATACGACACTACATCGGTGGCTGACGTTTCTTGGGGCCATGTCCATCACGCTTGCGATCGGCTGCGATCTGCTCTTGAAAGCCGAGCCAGCGTCCACGGTCCATCGGTTCGATGGTCCCGTCGATCCTGCCAAAGCTCGCTCTCCTGAACGCCTGCAAAGTCTCTCTATCGCGAGGCGTTTATCGACCAAGAGAAAGTCCGATGCCGATGGACTCGAGATGTTCCGAACTCGCTTTGGATGGGAGATTTTTCACACGGCCCGATCGTTCTCTTTCAAGACAAGCCTTGCCAAACGCATCTGTCCGCCTGGATTGATTCGCATTCGCGATACGTTGTCGACGCAAGATTCTACCTGAAAGAGAATCTCGATATCCTGGTTGATTCACTCTTGAGAGCTTGGGCCAGGCATGGCTCGCCTCGCGAACTCTACGCTGATAATGGCAAAGTCTATCATTCCAATGGACTGGTTGTCGCTTGTGCCAAGTTGCAGATTGCCAAACTCCATCGACCGCCGCGTGAACCTGAACCGGGCGGGCTGATCGATCGCTTCTTCCAAACGGTCCAAAGTCAATTTACTGCCGAAGTCGATGCCTCCGCCACGCTTACCTTTACGCAGATCAATCAAGCCTTCGAAGCTTGGCTGCAATCGGCCTATCACTTGCAAGTCCATCGCTCCACCACACAAACTCCACACAATCGCTACTTTACAGACGCGCGCATTGTTCGCCATGTTTCGATCACTGAGGTCGAATCCTTCTTCTATCGCCGGGAAGTTCGCCGAGTCGATGACACACACTGCGATGTTTCGATCGACAAACGGCTCTACAAAGTTGACATCAAGCTTCGGAGCATGAAGCTCGAGGTTCAGTTCAATCCCTTTCGCACCGATCCCGAGCAGCCAGACGAAGTCAAACTCTACAGTCTACAAGGCGTCTATCTCGGAGTCGGACATCGCTACCATCGAGATCGAGGTGCCCATCCTGCTTCAGATCCGGTTCCAACGAGACCGCTGCTCGATTCGCCTTACATTCGTGGCTTGCTTAAGGATCACGAGCAATCCCAAGAGCAAGCTCGCCAAGACGGAATCGACTACAAGTCGGCCATGGAACATGACAGGCTAACTCTGGTGCAGCTTGGCCAGATGGTGAGTCATCACTTGGGTCGCCAAGGTCTATCGAGCCTCAGTGCGGAGGAACTCGCTGCCTTGGAAGGCTTCTATCGAAAACATCCACAGGTCCGCTCTTGGCAAGTGCGAAGAGCCTTTGAACAAGCCGTCGGAGGTGGCTTCGTTTTAATGCTGTGGCAACTAGAGAAACTCACCTCCGACAACGAAAGGTAGACCCGAAGATCTTCGACGACGGTGTAAAGGATCAGATCCATGAGTTTACAGGAGGCAACCCACGCGGGATCAACAACGCGGCGATCGCTTGCCTGCTTCAAGCGACATCGAAGCGGTCGTTACGGATCGATGAAGCAACGTTTCGCCAAGCGTCTCACGAACTTCACTGGAATTAGGGGGTGCATGATGAATGAGCGAACGATTATTACTAGGGACTACCTGAGACGACTTCGCAACGAGATCGATTTCGGCAATCTGTTTCGCTACATGCGATGGCCGCACAAGAGGCAGGACGGGAAGCTGATCTTCGTCTGCCCGGACTGTAGCGAATCGCAGACCGACGTGAATCGGCAGACGAATTTAGCCAGATGTTTTCGATGCAAGAAGAATTGGAATCCGATCGACATTACGATCGCGGTCTACCGAATCGAGTTCCTGGAGGCGGTAGGCCAGTTGGAATGCTTACTGCCGCCAGCGCGACGAAGCATTGAGTAGAAAACAAACTCCAATCGAAGGGGATGCTATACTCAGCATCCCTTTTTTAACGCCACCCCTCGGCCACCCAATTCAAGAATTCCCCGGCCATTCAAATCGAGAACCGGCACACGAATGACAGGAACGTTTCTCCCCCGGGAGATAAAAAAATCATCGCGGGATTCCCGCGCGGCGTTGGAGAATAGTATAGTACCGACCAAATCATCGATGATACGAATTCTGATGGGCGAAAAAAATGGAGAATCCAAAAATCCTTTCTGTCGGACTCGCGTTATTTCTCTGGGCGGCCCATGTGCAGGCACAGGAATTACAAACTCTTCCAAGACTTGAACTTGCCAAGCGAATTCATCGCGAGTCCGTAACATCGATAGCAGATGAATATGTTTCCCTTCTAAAAAAGCGAAAGGTTACAAGCCGAAGTAAGGGAAACATAGTTGAGGTTCGCCAGATAGAGGAGCGGCTAAAAGCATTTGAAGACAATGCTGAATTTCCTCCGCAGGCACCCGCGAACTTTGTCCGACGACTCAGTAAAGCACATGATGCTTTAGAGTCAGCCTACCTCAGGGCAATACGCGATCTAACTCGCGAGAATCGCGACGACCTAGTTGCGGAAACTGAACGTGAATTTCAACAATTTATTGACGAAAAAACCGTTTCCAAGTACCTCGCAGAAGTTGATTACAAAAGCAAACATCACCGTTCTAGCGGATTCAGTACAGACGGATTTATTTTTGGAAACGAAGTGATTATCGATCAGAAGAGATTTCCAAAGTCTATCTTCTCTCATCCAGTCGCGAACGGTAACTCCAGTCTGGTTTATTTAGTTGATGGAAGTTGGCACCGACTGATCGGCAAAGTCGGAATTATGCGACCACCAGATGTTTTAAAAAGTTCAACGATTGCGACTCCCCTGACCTTCGAAATATTTGCGGATGGCAAGAGAGTCTGGGTGTCTAATCCCATAAATACCTGGGAGACGTTAGAGCGGTTCGATGTTCAGATTCATAATTCCAAGGAAATCAAGTTGGAGGTTCGATGCCCTGGGGTAGATCATCGAGCATGGGCAGTTTGGCTTGATCCAAAAGTCTCCATGAGGAAGTAAGTTTTACAAACGATCAACTCAGCTTCTTATAGTCGCCCCAGAATTGGGAAAATTGGGTTCTTAGGGGAATGAACGAATGCGATAGGTCGAGCCATTGTTGAACGCGCATTATTTGGCCCAGACATCAACGGCCTGTGCTCCCGAACGAATCATTCGTTGCGGGTCCGCGACGAGAACGAGCGATTCGTTTCGCAAGGGATACAAATGTTGGATGATCCAGTCGTGAAGCATCGATGATTCCTTCACTATGCTCGCTATGATTAGACGCATCGTCAGGTTGGCCGCCGTCGAAGCTCGTGGTCAAGACCGAATAGACATCATCCAACGTCGGACGTTCGGAATCCTCCTTGACGGAGCGGACTTCGAATTCGACCTCGCAATGGTCGGGGAGGTCTACGGCTTCGGTTGGACGAAAGACGCCGTTCTCGCAAATCGCATGGATTGTTTTTGTCATGTTTATTGCCCTTTGGATCGCTTTATGAACTCGCAATGAAATGATTGGAATGGTTGGGAAGTATTGACTAGGACGACTTTCGGTTCGGAACACCCATTATGCCTCTCCGTTAGGCTTGCGTTTTTTGGTTTTTGGCTTTCCCGTTTCGTCGCTTCCGCGGCGAGCGCAGATGCGATAGTCGTCTTCCGCCTCGATTCGCTGTTCATCCGTGAGGTTCCCGGAGCTGAGACCACCCTTTTCGTAGATAGCTTTCCCCTGCTCGTATATACATACACTGACATAGCCGATCGTGCGGAAGCCGTGGCAAAACTGCCGGGCATGAAAACAACGAAGGTATGCGATCAATTGGAGGGGGGAAGTTCAGCGATGGATGGAGTCAACGCACCGAAGATTGTCATCCATGATCCATGCCTCATCCGATCAGCGCCTCATCCGATCATCACCACAGCAGCGCTTCAACGGCGGAATATGGCACCTTGGGACAATCGCAGGCAGTTCAAAAAAAATGCGACGGAGTTTTGCAAACCGAAGTCAAAAGTCATAAACCCCTGCTGCAGTAAGGTTTGCTAGAACCTGACAGCAATTGTCTCATGCTGGCAGAAGTACACCTAGGAAGGTTCGAACTTCCAACCTTCGGTTCCGTAGACCGATGCTCTATCCAATTGAGCTATAGGTGCATGATACACTGTTCTACGGTCTGGAATGGTTCTGAGCAAGGCCCTTTCGACTTCGATTTCGAGTCAAAATAAATCATAGAGTAGGATTTGAATCCAAACTAATTTCGATATGGAGACTGAAAGCTTCCGCCTGGCATAGGATGGTAGGTAGGTGCTTGTTGGTAGTATTCGTCTTGACCAGCCGGCAGGACATTGCCTGGCCCAACTCCAAATCCTCCCTGAGTACCCATTCCCTGGCTCGACCAAGGCGAATTTGCGTTCCCGTCGCCCCCCGGAATCGATTGCCAGTTGCCCCCCTGTGAATTCGGTCCGCTCATGTTCGGCGCGTTAACTCCGGCTCCAAAATTGCCCATTGCATTATTTTGCATTCCCGGATTGATTCCCATTGATCCAAAACCATTCCATTGGTTACCACCCACAACCACTTGCGGCAATTGAGGGCCCCACTGGCCATACGGGACACTAAACGGCCTATTCGGATAACGCCATTCACCGTAGGGTCGTACCGGTTGTCCCCATTGTTCCATCAGATGGTAATTGTCCGAACTGAATCCTGCTTGCAATGTACTCCTAGTGTGTCGATAGCCACTCTTCACAAAATCCGCTCGCTCCATAGATTGTGGCTCGACCGCCAACGCAAATTGGTCCACTCGCTGTCCGCCCTGGTCATGCGTATAGGTCGACGGCAAAGTCGTCCAGTCTGTTGCAGCTAACTTCGCAGGTTTCGTTGTACGTTGGATCGGTCGGACGCCGCTCGAACAAGCCGGTTGAACGATCCCTTGCGTGCCCCTCGCGTCCTTGTCCGACCGTTCTGTCGACTGCGCATTTGCAACGCAGACCATTGAAACAGTAACTAAACTGAAAAGTGCAAATCGGTTCATCTGGTTCGTTGAGGTGCTCATAGATCTCAGATTAGTCCCCAGCAAATCAATTCCAATACTTTGCTTCATTCGACGTGTAAATGCGTCGCAAGATTGTCTGATTATGTGGATTATGCCAACGTTACGCTCTCACGAAAGGGCGACTACCGCGAGGACTGCCGGGCGTGCGTGAGAAACATTGCTACTTTGGAACAAATTCTTTCGGCAGGATACCTTTATTCGCTTCGGTCCACGCACGTGTCGTTAGCTCGATCTTCTTTTGTCCCAGCTTCATTTCGTCCTCAAGCACTAGCCAAACGACCTTCTGATTTCGCTCGGTCGGCGATTGAACCGTGGTTACTGGATTGGCACGACGAACAAGGTCTGTCAGGATATCTCGAATGGGCGCATCAACATGCTTAAACGACCTCACGGATTGATTGCGTGTGATACCTTCTTTTTGAAATGCCGCTCCGTTGATCGTAAACGATATCTGCGATCCAGCCCCAACCGATTCGGCTACCTCACTTGAGACCAATTGCAAGGCGGCCTCAAGCGACTCCTGTTCAAAACCGATCGAAATTTTGGATTCTAGAATTTCATCCATCGACTTTATAGACGGCTTGCTCGTTGGAACAGGAACCGTTGTTACACTGGAAACAGGTCCGTCCGTTGGATTCAGAAACGTCATCCAATTTGCGATCGCAAGACTATTCACGGCATCGCTCGGAAGATATGCATTAGCCACAACCTGGCCATCCTCCAATCCGAATCGCCCGAAGCGGTTTAGCGTTCTCATCATCTGCGGATAACGCAATCCCAACGCCCGCCAATACGGATGAAGCGTCTTCCCGGACAAGAGTCCTTTTTCAAATTCATCTGGCACATTCAGCAGACTCGCCTTAAGCGTCGCAGCCAACCTGCCTGCATCGCGAGTCTCTGAACTTAGCATTCTTAGTTCCATAAACCAACGTGGCGCAATCGTAGTCGTGAAAGCGATCGCTTGCATGGAGTCGTCAATTGCATTGCGAAGTACTTCATGGACTTTAGGGGCCCCGGAAAGGAGCTCGCGTCCATCACCGAATAGAAAGCTTGGCGCAAAAAGCATTGTCAAATCAGACCGGCTATCTGTGGTCCTGAGCAAGGTCTCTAATTGCCTGCGTAGCGGTGCCTGGCCTCCATTCAGTTCCGACATCGTTGCAAGTAATTCTTGGGGCCCAACAACCGCTCGCTTGACCATCGCGTGACTTTCAGTTTGCATTCCGTCCATCGCAATTGCGACCGAGTTCGACTGCGACCCATTGCTCCAAAATCCATTCGTTTCATTGCTTTTCGAATGGGACGACCGCAAGGCGAATCCCTGACCCGTTGGTGCGACCGATGCGACCGTGACCAATTGAGAAAACGCTAACCGAAAAACGGATTGAGGAACGCCCGGTATCTTGCTTGGATACAAAGCGATAGCGACCGACTCGACACGATCATCACCAAGCAACGGTAATTCAGCGAGTACCTTTGCCAAGTCCGGTTGAGACTCCAACCACCATTTGACCAAATCGCCAGTATTGCCTCGACGATGCCAGACGTGTCCCGAAATAAATGCTACCGCCTCTAGGCCTGCGGGGAGCATTTCAAGCGAGTATGGGGAGCCAGCGTGAGGCGGCGACCAAAGCAACTGTCCATCGTCCGCCTCAACGGCGAAATAATCGCTCACCGAATCGACCGGCTTCTGCATGGTGCTGCTGTTGTTACCTACCGTTGCAGTTGGTTTTACGACATCATTCTTGACAACATCTTGGCTCGCAAAAGGAGGATCTGAGGATTGCGTTGCCGATTTCGGAATTGTGACTAAAGTTGGATTTCCATTTCGCACTAGCAAATTGACAACCAACCCAAAAACGAGGCATGCACCACCAACTATTGCAGGCAAAACCCAAATGGGTTTCTTTCTCTTTTTGGACTTTTTCTTGCCAGTACGATTTCCTGACAAACGCTTTGGATTGGGAGCGGCAGGAACCTCAGCTGTTTTTTCGAAGAGTGGCACGCCCGGCTTGGGCACGAACGGCTTAGTCTGTGCAGGCTGCTGTCTTTCCGTTTCTTCGATTGCAAATTCGATGGCCTTGATCAATGCGTTAGCGGATGCAAATCGAGAGGGGGGATTTTTTGCAATCAGATGGTTAAGGCATCGTTGCAGAGGAAGTGGTAGTACGGATGGATCTATGGATTCGGATGTTTGGACGGTATGGGCTCGCGACCATGTTTCAGCTGCATCGTTGAATTCATTTCCAAATGGAGAGCACCGGGTTAGTGATCGAAACCAAACGCACCCCAATGCATACAGATCTGTCTGGCAGGAATGAGATGTATTAGGAAGGGTTAGTTCGGGCGCCGCCACGGACAACTTCTCATGCAATGACCTGGTAAGTATCGAGTTGCCGTTGGTTGAGTAAGGATTTGATGTCGGGAAAACAGGATCGCGTCGAAGTACATACTCACCCTCGTCGACGCACCATATTGCATCCGGACAAAGACAGCCATGCACTAGTCCAGAGTCATGCATTTTTTGAAGTCCGGCTGCGATCTGCTCGACCAAACTGGTTGACTCGGTCCAACTCAACGGACGATTGGCTAACACGGAGGTTAAGGATTGACCCTCGAGCGATTCGGAAAAGGCGGCGAAATTTGTAGTCTCAATACCCGAAAAAATCCACTTGTCGATGGAAGGGTGGTTGAATGCAATTTGCTTTTCAGCGAGTTCAATACTAGGTGGCCATTTTTGCAGCTCGGGCCGATAGAGGTCTTGAGAAGTCAGCAGATAGCACCATCGCAATGGCTTTTTAGGGCGGCTTGAATCCATGGCAAGCAGCCAATTCGGACCAAGTCTCGTCTCCAAGGACTCCAGAATCCGAAAGGGTCCGATCGCAAGCGGAAAAAGCAAATTCTCTATTATCACGTTCGCTTGGAACGATGTTAATTTGCCGAGGCGGATCAGCTCGACAGCAAGTTTTGTTGGATCATGCAAACACTCCGGTGGGCGGGAATGACTTATTTCGATTGCCCACTTCCTGCAATCTTCAGAAGACGCGAGACCAGCATCATGAATTCGCTCCCAGAGTTGGACCGACGTTAGCGTCACGATTATTGTCCCAAGACATACGCGAAGATTAGGGGTGCTACGATGGTGGCATCGCTATGAATCATGAACTTAGGAGTGTTTGGCGTCAATTTATTCCAAGTAATTTTTTCATTTGGAACAGCGCCGCTGTAGCCGCCATAACTGGTTTCTGAGTCGCTAATCTGAGCATAGTAGGCCCAACGCCGCGTGTCTTGCTCGTCCAAATCTTGAATGAGCATCGGCACGACGCAGACTGCGAAGTCGCCAGCGATTCCCCCACCGATTTGAAAGAATCCAACACCTCGGTCTTTGCTAATCGCTCGATACCATTGGGCTAAACGTTCTAACTGATGTGTTCCACTCTTGAGCGCATGATGCGTTGAGACAGTTCCATCGATGACTCGGGCAGTGAACATATTTCCGAGGGTACTATCCTCGATTCCTGGCGAAAAGACTGGGATACCGGCTTCTTTTGCAGCTATCATCCATGAGTGTTCAGCTGGAATCTTGTAAAGAGGCTTGAGCTCTGGCTCATCCAACAACATGAACATGTATTCGTACGGGAAATAGCTCTTACCTTCGGCTGCTGCGTTAACCCAAAATTTGACTAAGCGGCTTTGCATATGCTTCATCACGGTTTCCGGGATGCACGTATCGGTGACTCGGTTGAAGCCTGCGTCTCGCAGTGCGACTTCATCATCGACACTCAAAGCTCTCCAGTTTTCGATCACTCTGTACTGGTCGTGGGCAAAAAGGTTGAAGAGGTCTTCTTCCAAGTTTGCAGCGGTGCAGGAGATCGCGTGGACCTTGCCTCGGCGAATCATTTCGGCGAGTGACAAACCCAGTTCGGCAGTACTCATCGCTCCGGCGAGGGAAACCATCATGGCCCCTTGATCTTGGTCCACGAACTTTTTGTATGCTCTGGCGGCAGCCAGTGTTTCGCGGGCATTGAAATGCCGGAAATTCTTATCCATGAATGCCGAAATGGTCATATTCTATGGCAGCCTTGTTATGGTCTAAGTGCGTGCCATCGGCATCACAACGTAGGTATAGCCATCATCGGTAGAAAACATCGCCGGTTCGGCATTGCTTTTTACTTCGATTGCAAAGTTCTTTTCTAGGTCGAGCGCTTTGAAAAAGTCGAGTACAAAGCGGTAGTCCATTGTAATTTTGACTTCTTCGCCCGTGTAGGAGATGGGCATTTCGATTCGGGAGTTGCCGATATCGGCTGTGCGTGCAGCGACAATCAGAGTTCCGTTGCCGAAGACAAATTCGACACCCCGACTTTCTGGATCGGCCACAATGGAGGCTTGGCGTATCGCACTCAGGAAGGGTCCGACCATTCCTTCGATGCGAGTTTTGCCTTCGCGGCTTGGAATGACTTGTCGCCAATTTGGATATCGGCCTTCGACGAGTCGCGAATAGATGGTGCAGCGATTGGTTCGGATAAGGATATCGTTGCTTCTGGCGGCGACGTGGACCATATCGTCTTTTTCGCTGATGGAGCGATCCATCAAGGTCAGGGTCTTCGTGGGAACAATTGTCGACATGCCAGAGTTCTTGAACCCACCTACGGACGTTCCGGATCCGTGCATGCATGCCAAACGTCGACCGTCGGTGGCCACGGTAGTGATTTGATCCCCATCCATTTCGAAAAGGACACCGCCGAGTTGGTAACGAGTGCTTTCATTGTCGGTAGCAAAAATGGTCCTTTTGACTAGTTCCTTGAAAAGGCGAGCGGGTAGTTCGAAATAGCTATCTTCCGCGAATTCCACGACGCTAGGGAATTCATCGGGATTGGCTCGTGGGAGGTGAAATTCGGAATGACTTCCAATAAAATCGAGAGAGTTTTCGGTGGACTCAATAGTTAGGGTCTCATCGCTGGCTTCTCGAAGGATATTGCCGACTCGCTGGACGTTTAGCAATGCGCGGCCTGGAGCAAGGACCTGGACGTTTTCCACTTCCAATCGAATGCCAGCCTCCAAATCGGTGGCCATTAAAACGACTCGCCCCTCGGTTGCGTCGATCTTGATATTATTCAGGACTTCTTTCGGGCTCCGGGTTGGTGCGATACCGGCTGCAATTTGGAATGCGCTGAGCAATTTCTCACGATTGCAAATGATTTTCATGTGACAAGACTCGGTTCTAGTAACTTTTGGGAATGCTTGTTTTGTTTTTTTGAACCCAATGTTGTAGCCTGAATGCTCAAAAAACTGTAGTGGGCAATGGAGATGTAGAGGTGAATCTTTGGCCACAGGCCTTTTTGTGTGGTATTGGAGTATTGTGGCGAACCCGACATAATGGTCCCACGATCGGAAGAGTGTTTCCATTTTGGGCAACCCATTGACGATGGCGTCAATCGGCAAGTACTTGTGGTATTTTGGAGGTGAGCATGGACGCAAACTGGCATGAAGCTTTTGTGGACTTTGGCGACGACCCACTCATGCCATTTCCCCGACCAGCACTTACTCGAATTGAATCCGACAGCACCGACGTTTTGCGAGGACTGGTTTCGCGAAACGCGCCCAAGGTGCCGGGTGTTTATGGAATGCTTGACGCGACAGGCCGCTTGATTTACGTGGGTAAATCAAAATCGCTTCGAAATCGGTTGCTCAGCTATTTCATGCCCAACAATACAGATGAAAAAGCTGGCCGGATCGTCCAGGCCGCTGCCGCCATTGTTTGGGAACGACAGCCGAGCGACTTTGGGGCCTTGCTCCGCGAACAAATGTTGATTCGGTACTGGCAACCAAGGCTGAATGTCGTGGGGATGCCAAAGCGTCAGCAACAGGCCTTTGTATGCATTGGCAATGCTCCAGCAGAACAATTTTATTTGAGCAAACACTTTGACCCAGCCGCAACGAGCTGTCATGGTCCATTTCATGGGATGGGAAATCTACATCGAGCAATCGAGATTCTAAACCGGTTGTACTTGCTTCGTGACTGCAATCAGAAGACACCTATGCTGTACTCGGACCAACTACAACTTTTCGATTTGGAGTTGCGAGCTGGCTGTGTACGGCAAGAAATTGGTACATGCCTTGCACCGTGTCTGCGGACTTGTAGTCGACGCAACTATCTTGCTCAAGTCGAGAGTGCTCTTCGATTTCTCAATGGAACGTCCGTCGAGGTACTGGAAAAAGTGGCGTATCAAATGAATCGGGCGGCGGCAGGGCAACATTTCGAACATGCCGCTCGCATGCGAGAGGACTTAAAGATCCTGAAATGGTTGACGAATCGTTTAGCAAGCTTCAAGCGAGCTCGTGAACAATACTCTTTTATCTATCCCGTGCCAGGCTGCGACGGTCGCGACATTTGGTATCTGATTCGAAAGGGTGGCGTTGAACATGCTTTGGAAATGCCTAAAAATGCGTCGCAATGGCGTTCGGCACGGGGTGAATTGGATCGATGGCACAGCAATCGAGAAACAGTGGGCTCGGGTTTTCTGCGTTATGAAGAGACGATCGGTTTGGTAACGGCTTGGTTTCAAAAGAACCGCGACGAATTGCGAGAGACGCAAGCGGTGGCTGTTGTTCCGAGGCTTTGGTCCGAAATGCAAAGCTCGTCAAAGCAACGGCAACTGACCGTGGGATAGTATCTACAGATTTGAAAGTGCCAGTTTAAATTCTCGAAATTCTGAATCGTCGGAGAAATCGTCAATCAGAGACAGTGTCCACGTGCGAAGATCGCGTCCTAAATCGGTGTCTTTTGTGGCTGAGAATGTCATCAGCTTCGCTATTGCGGATTGGATACTAACGCGATGAAGGTTTCTTTTGAATATTTTAATTTCAAGTCCGCTATCTGCATTCCGTAACAAATCCGGAACGCATGCATAGAGTTCGTGAATTGCAGCCTGCTGCACTATTGGCCATAAAACGGCTGCCTGTACCGAATTCCTAAATGACCAAGCGTCCCAAACGTGTACTCCGTCGGCGTTGACAGAAGTCAGGTGGTCGATCAGGATTTTTGGCCCGAGTTCCTGCGTAATCGAAGCTTGTTGAATGGTGGAAACATGCCATTCCACTTTGGCTGCTAAGGAGAGATGGGTCAAAATGTCGGTGCTGCACGGGCTAATGCCTGGCGTCAGTGTGGTTTTGCCAAGCCTAATCTTGGTTCCAGGAAGTCGGCGATACGTAAATTCACGTTTTTGAAAGAGTTGAGGGGAAAACTCTTCGCCTTGTATACCAGCGTTATAGTAAAACATGGGGATTGCTATCAACGCGCACAACATCAGAACAACGGTTCCAATGAGTAAACCGCGAACAGGAACTCGCCTGCGACTATTTATGTCGTTAATTTCCATACGCCCTCTGGTTCTAAATCGAGCGGCAGGAGTTTTCCCTCTTTAGTTTGGGCCGTAGCCCAAGTCGCTCACCCAAAAAAAATTCGAACTGGTTGTAGTTTCAAGAAACTGGATTGTCGAGAATCATTTCTGTTTTTTGAAAACCATTATAATGTTTCTCGCGAAGATGGGGTGAGAGAGTGCGATTTCCCATGCGACGCATTTCCTTAGGACGGCTCGAATACGATGGCTTTTCCAAGTTTTAATAGGACTCTTGCAAGCCATGGGCAACGGCGAGCGTCGATTAAATTTGCATTTCAGAACGGCGGACTCGCTTGGCAACAGCGACGTCGATTGTGCATTCGTGGTGTTGCTGAACCGTTTGCCGATTTAGCGTCAGCAAAAATTGAAAAACCCAGCAATCCACCTTCTGTTGATTTCGACAGCGAAGACCCTGAGGTGAAGTGCCGCATCCTGGAGGCCATCTTACTGATTGCAAAGGAGCCTCTATCCGCAAGGAAGTTAGCTTCGTTAGCAGGTCTGGCTGATCCAACACAGGCGAGAACCTTAGCGCGCCGCCTGAACGAGCAGTACGACTTGAACGGACACGCGTTTCGGATCGAAGAAATCGCTGGCGGGATGCAATTGTTAACCCGTCCGCAATTTTCCGCTTGGCTTCGGCGACTAGATAACGTTCCTGGAGAAGAGCTTTTAAGCCAAGGGATGCTCGAAACCCTCGCGATCGTGGGGTATCGCCAGCCGATACTTCGAGCAGAAATCGAGTCCATTCGGGGAGTCAGCTGCGACGAAGTACTTCGCCAACTGATGCAGCGGGATTTGGTACGGATTTGTGGGAGGGGGGAGGAGTTAGGACGCCCTTACCTTTACGGCACTACAAAGAGATTCCTGCAGCTTTTTGGCCTCCAATCTTTGGAATCACTGCCAAGAGCACACAAGATTCGGTCTGCAGAAGCCGAAATTGCATCCAGACTTGCGGTCAATCGCATGTCAGCGCAAGATATCGTTGGAAATCCAGACCACCATTGACCGACCTGGGTTATTGAGTGATCATGCAGCCGGCAAGTCGAAAATTTTGTAAATTAATTGCCAATTTAACAACGGTGGTGGCCACTGGCAATTGAATTGATACCATTGTACAAAAGCATTGTTGAATACCCCCCCTTCCCTATTCGTCGCCTCAGAAAAATAAGGAGTCCATTGTGAAGATGACGCTAGCGGCTACCGAGTTGCGTGGATCATTGAAGTCCGAGTTACATAACCGGAATTTACGTGCGATAGAGCTGACCCCTCCGATTGTGATGGTCGATGACGAAGATTTTGATGAAGATGAATTCGACGACGACGATGATGACGAAGAGGACGACGATTTGGTAGATGATGAAATCCTCGATGACGACGATGATTTGGACGACGATGACCTCGAAGATGACGACCTTGATGAGGATGGCATTAAGGGCAAAAAGGAAAAAAAGAAAGACGACGTAGTAGAAGAGGATGTGTGGGAAGAAGTCGGTGACGATGACGACGATGAAGAAGATGATGATGAAGATGGCGAGGACGACGAGGACGAGGACGACGACGACTGGGATGACGACGATGATTGGGATGACGATGACGATGACGACGATGAAGAAGAGGAAGACGATTGATCGTCTCTGCCATCGGACGATTGATCGTCGTGCCATCGGACGATTGATCGTCGTGCCATCGGTTGAGCGGCAGGAGTTGGTATACCGTAGCTTGGGCCCCTGGCCCGAGTTTCGCTCGGCCCAGGGGGCCATGCTACTGGTAGATTTCAGCCTGCTGCTCGTCTTAAGGCACGAACGAGGCTTTTTGTTTGGCAGTGATTTTTTGAGAGGCTCAGATTTAGTCGATGCCAAACGCAACTTGTTTTTTAGTCGCGTATGCGTTGGTTCTTTGCCTTGAATTGATCCGATGGTTTGGTCTAACGCCTCGCGGAATGGTGTGGCTAATGAGGATGCTCATTGCCATGACGGCGATTGGGCTGCTCACTCATTCCCTCTATCTGTTGGATCGGGTATTTCAGTCGGCTGTAGCCAATCAGTCCTGGCGATTGGTTTTTTCTTGGCATGACTGGGGAATCCTCTGTGCCTGGGCACTGGCCATCGCATATGCGTTTCTTCTACTGAGACGGCGCGAGAGTTGGATTGGGCTGTTCGTGTTGCCGCTACTGTTGACACTCATCGGTGGGGCAATCGCCATTCCTAGTGAACCTTTGAATCAAGCGTCGTCTGCGAGCCTTTGGAGGATTGTCCACGGTATTGCAATGACGTTGGGAACCATGCTTGTATCGCTTGGCTTTGCCATGGCAATCATGTATTTGATACAAGAATGGCGTCTCAAGGCCAAGCGTGCAAAGAAGGGCCTCTTGCGACTGCCGTCGCTTGAGTACTTGCAGAGTTTCGGGAGTACCTGCCTGCTTTGCAGCGCAGGATCAATAGGTTTTGGCGTTTTGTCAGGTGTGATCATGAACTTGGTCAAAGACGGTCAAGTAAACTGGACCGATAGAGGGATCGTGTTTTCTGGAGGCTTATTCCTTTGGCTAGCAGTCGCCTCTGGTGTTCAGTGGCACTTTGCAAAAAGGGGACGAGGTCATATTACGGCTTGGATGAATATCCTTTCTTTTGTCATTGTGGGGATTGCGCTTTACTTGGTGGTAAGCGCCCCGCATGGGAGACGAGACGTTCAAGATACGTCCACTGGCTTACCGACAACCGTGCAGGTGGACGGTGTGGTCCGATGAAGTTTCGAATGATTGGATGCAGTCATCACTCAATGCCCCTGTCGATCCGTGAGCGACTGTCATTTACGGACGAGCAGTGCGGCGAAGCGCTTTCTGCTTTTCGGAAAAAATTCCCTGATTGCGAATGCGTATTGCTCAATACCTGCAATCGCGTCGAACTGTATGTTGGAGTTCCAGGTGAAATGGAATTGCCCTCTATGTCCGAGTTAGTGGGCTTCGTAACTAACTTTCACAATCTACCCTCGCTTGAATTCGAAGAGCATTTTTTGAAATTGGAATCGAAGTTCGCCATCGATCACCTTTTCGCCGTTGCGAGCAGTATCGATTCCATCGTCTTGGGCGAGACGCAAATCGCATCCCAAGTACATGAAGCCTACGTCCGAGCGACTGATGGCGGAAACGCTGGCCCTATCATGCATGCTGCCTTTCAGCACGCCAATCAAGTTGCCAAACGTGTCACCAACGAAACCGAGCTTCATCGACGCCGAATCAGCGTACCAAGCGTCGCCGTTAGCGAAATCGCATCGGAGTTCTTCGAAAGGTACGACGACAAACAAATCGTAGTTATAGGCAGTGGCGACATGGGCGTTGAGACGCTGCAATATCTTAAAAGCGCCGGTGCGGCCAGAATCACGATCATCAATCGTTCGTTAGACAAAGCCATTCTCGTCGCTGAAAAATTTGATGTCAAAGCGTCGCCTTGGGAAGAACTCGACTCGTTGCTTGCAGAGGCTGATCTCGTAATTAGCACGACCGGTGCAGCCCAGCCAATCATGACGGAGACCAAATACAGGTCGATTGCAGCGACTCGCAATAAAGGGACGCTATTGATCCTCGACTTAGCGGTTCCCCGTGACTTCGATTCGGCAATTGGGCGTCTGCCTGGTGTGTATCTGTATACCGTCGATGATCTACAAGCCGTTTGCGATCGAAATCGATCCTTTCGCGAACAGCAGCTGCCGAAAGCGCAAAGGATTATCAGGGAGGAGTCGGATCGGTTGCTTGGCGATTGGAACTATCGATCCTCAGGTGCAACTATCCGCGCGCTGCGAGAGCAAGCAGAACAGATAAAGCTATCTGAATTAACTCGCCTTCTTGGCAAACAAACAATGGAAAACATGACGCCGGAAATGCAAGGAGAGATCGCGGCTGCATTTGATCGAGTTATCAATAAGATGCTCCATTCTCCACTGCAATCTCTGCGAGATGTCGCACAGTCCGAGCAACGCGACACTTTAGTTTCCGCATTGAGAAAATTGTTTCAATTACGATAAGCACCTGCACATAAGTTTCCGAGCCTTACTCATCGGAATCAACTTTATCCTAAATGCTCGACACAATTGGAGAATCGAACATGGATATCCTTTCCTTTCTGAGTCGCCATTGGACTTGTTACAGCAAGTTGTTTCAAAACCAGCACCTGCGTTGCGCAAGACGAACGCTCTGGTCGACCTTGATCTCGAAACAATTTGCCAGAAGTGTCTGGAAAAAGAGCCCGAGAAGCGATATTCGTCAGCAGCCTCGCTCGCCAAAGATTTAGATCGTTGGTTGGCTGGAGAGACGAATCGTTGTTCGACCAATAGGGCGAGTCGATAGAACCATTCGACCGATGGGAAGCGGGTTGTTGTGCACCAGCCATTAACTTGATTGACTGGCAAAAACTCCAAATTCGCTCGTTAACGTCGGACGTAACTTGGAACGGCTGGTACAATATTTTTACGATTTTTGCAAATCATCTTATGGATGTGTTTTACGCCATCAACTTTCCTTTGTGTATAAGTAGATTTGAACTATGACTTCACTGATGCGAATCCCTGGACTTGTTTTGGTTTCGCTAATTGGTGTCGCTTCTGCATATGCGCAGGACGCAGTAAAGCGACGTGAACCTCAACCGCAGGTACTTTACGAATTGGGCGAAGACTCGAAAAAACAAACCAGCATCCCTGGTGGACAATTGGCGGGCCCGTTCCTATGTCAAAGTAAAATCATCGAAAACACGGTGCGCAAATATTGGGTTTCCGTCCCATCGCAGTACGACCCCAAGCAACCCGCTTGCGTTTTGGTTTTTCAGGACGGCGCGCGTGCGATCAACCCAAATGGGGTTCTGGGTGTACCGCAAGTCTTGGAGAACTTGATCGCAAAAAAACTTATCCCAATCACCATAGGAATTTACATAACGCCTGGACAACGTGGAGCTGAGTTTCCAGATAGCATTGGCACCGGCAACCCAGATAATCGCGATCGTGAATACGATGTGCTCGATGACAAGTACGCAAGGATGCTCATCGATGAAATCCTGCCCGAGGTTGCAGCAAAGTACAACCTTACCAACGATCCCAAAGGCCGAGCAATCGGCGGTTCAAGCAGCGGAGGCATTTGCGCTTTCACCGTAGCTTGGCATCGGCCCGATCAATTTCGAAACGTCATCAGCCTCATCGGTAGCTTCACCAATATTCATGGCGGCCATGTCTATCCACAATTGGTCCGCGACGCATCGGCAAAGCCGATCCGAGTTTTTCTGCAGGACGGTGTAAACGACCTGAGAAGCCCGAACGATCTCGATCGCGATTGGCATCTGCAAAACCAAGCGATGGTTGCTGCGTTGATGGAGAAAAAATACGACATGGCTCACGTCTTCGGCGAAGGTGGCCATTCCGACGACCACGGCGGCGCAATTCTGCCAGAGATGCTGCAATGGATTTGGCGAGATTACCCAGGCGTGAACTCGACCCCCGCAGAAAAAATTGTCGAATTGGCTCGTCAGCGAAAGCCGGTACGCGTCGATCCATTCTCGAACTACGATGCATCCTCCACGATCAATCCAAAGGGGGCATGGAAATGGGAAAATAATAACAACCGAATGCGGAGAACCGAGACTTTGACCATCGATGGAGAACGGGCATCGCTCGTTGGTAGTCTCGTGACCTCCACCCATGCAAACGACGAAACAATTACCTCGACGGTTAAAATCGAAAATGTCGAAATCGCCGGTAACAAGTTGATCTTTGACGTCGAACGAGAATTCCGAGATCGAAAGGTCAAGTCGACCTATCAAGGAATTGTTACGGATAAGACGATAGTGGGTTGGAACATGTCCGAATTCAATGGGACGCCTCGCGACACAGCTTGGCGGGCTGATCGAGTGAACGACAAAACTGTTGCCTTGATAGGTCCAATTGGCGAATTTGAGAACGCCTCTGATGTTGGGGCGGTCCGCAAGCCTGGTTCCGCTTCTTTCGATAGCTCAAACCAATCATACGAAATCGTAGGGGCAGGAACCAACATGTGGGCAAACAAGGACGAGCTCCATATGGTTTGGAAGAAGCTCAAGGGAGACTTCATCTTGGACGCACACGTAAAACTTATTGGCGAGGGAGTGGACCCGCATCGCAAGCTGGGCTGGATCATTCGCAAAAGCTTGGAAACAGATTCGGCTTATGCAGATTCGGCTGTCCACGGAGATGGCTTAACGTCTTTGCAATTTCGGAGGGCTCAAGGCGGAATCACGGAGCAAGTACAATCGCCCGTCAAGGCCCCCGACATAGTTCAGCTGTCGCGAAAAGGAAACAAAATTGGGATGGCCATCGCCCACGCGGGAGATGCACTACAAAGTGTCGAGGATATCGATTTGGATTTGGGGGACGAGGTTTATGTTGGACTCTACGTTTGTTCGCACAACCCAGATGTCCTTGAAAAAGGGGTTTTTCGCAACGTCCGAATTACCATTCCCGCAGCCTCGGACTTTAAACCCTATCGCGACTACATCGGCAGCCGACTCGAAATACTGAATGTCAACACGGGGCATCGAACCGTTGTACATACCGTATCGGATTCGATGCAGGCCCCGAACTGGACCCCGGACGGAAAGGCACTGATCTTCAATCGGAATGGCAGGTTATTTCGATTTGAACTTGCAGACACGTCCGTCACGGAAATCAACACGGACTTTGCGACTCGAAACAACAACGACCATTCGTTGTCCTTTGATGGCAAACAACTGGGGATCAGCCACCATAGTGCCGAGCATGGTGGCAAGTCGATGATTTATTCGATGCCAGTTGGCGGAGGCAAGCCGAAACTCCTGACCAAGGACGGACCCTCGTACTTACACGGATGGTCGCCCGACGGACGCTTTCTTGTGTTTACTGGCCAGCGAAACGACGAGTTGGATATCTACAAGATCGCGTCGGAGGGTGGTGATGAAATTCGACTGACCACGGCGAAAGGGGTAGATGATGGCTCTGAATACTCGCCAGATGGAAAAGCTATTTATTTCAATTCAACGCGAACCGGAAAAATGCAATTGTGGAAGATGAACGAAGACGGATCGGCCCAAACGAGGATCACCGAAGATCGGTTCAACAATTGGTTTCCGCACGTGTCGCCGGACGGCAGATCGCTGGTATATCTGTCCTTTATGGAAGACGTTGAACCGGCCGATCACCCTTTCTATAAACAGGTGTATTTGCGTCAGCAGTCCATTCAGGGTGGCCTCTCCAAGATAATCGCTTATCTCTATGGAGGGCAGGGGACGATCAACGTCAACTCCTGGTCTCCTGACAATCAGCATGTGGCCTTTGTTAGCAACAGCCAAATTCCAAAAGAGGCCACACAATAGTGTTTGCCAATCGTTGTTCATTGCGAGAATTCTTGCCCCACATTGGTTTGTTGTGTGTTGGGTTTTTCGCATGTCGGAATAGGAGTTTACGAGTGAAACACAATCAGTTCTGTCCTACAAGAACATGGTTCGCACCAGCTGTATCCTTCGGGCTGATCTGTTGTTCTGCGATAGCAACTCATGCTCAAGACTCGCCAGCCGTCATCATTCCACCGCCGATGGGAATTCCTTCGCCCGGACCAGCGACGGATCAGCCCTACGATCCACAGCCAATCCTGCCGGGAGGCATTGTGGTGCCGTTGTATCCATCCAATTCTGCGTTCCTGAAGCTAGAAAGGATCAAGGAAGCCGAAAAATACAAGATGTCGAACACCGTGCCCGTTCAGCGATTTATGGAAAAAAGCTTTTTCACAAACCTCACAAAACAATTGGGTAATGCACGTTAGAAAAACAAGTTTGACGTTTCTTGTACTTGTCCTGCTGGGCGATGTGACAAATGCCGACGACTGGCGTCATGCATGTATTAGCCCACCCGCTGCCGTGCTAGTCCAACTTTGCGCTGGCAGTTGGGATGACAATCGATTGGCAAAGGAATCGAGCCCCTACCTGCTGCAACATGCACACAATCCAGTCGATTGGTATCCATGGGGAGAGGAAGCTCTTGAACGAGCCAAAAACGAACAGAAGATGATCTTTCTCTCTGTCGGTTATGCGGCCTGCCATTGGTGTCACGTGATGGAGCGTGAGTCGTTCGAGGACAAAGAGATCGCGCAATTCCTGAACGAAAATTTTGTTTGCATCAAGGTTGATCGTGAAGAAAGGCCCGACATCGACCAAATCTACATGACCGCAGTGCAAATCATGTCGGGCCGAGGCGGATGGCCGATGACAGTGCTGATGACCTCGGATGCCAAGCCAATTTTCGGAGGATCCTATTTCCCAGCCCGCGATGGTGATCGAGCTAACCTACCAGGTTTCTTAACGATCGTCCGAAAAGCTTCGCAGCTGTGGAGCGACGAGCGAACGGAATTGAAAGTGCAAGCGGATCGCATTGCAGAAGCGTTGAGAGCGGCGATGGCCTCGACCGAATCGATCCCCGGCGGAACCGAGATCGATCGAGAGGCGTGTAGACGCCTGCTGAGTGAGACACAACAACGCTTGGCGAACGGCTTTGATACAGAACATGGCGGATTTGGATTCACCGAATCCAACCCGAACCGTCCGAAGTTTCCAGAACCATCGAATCTTGTTTTCTTGTTGGAACGATCGAAGCGGTCGTCGTTGGTAAAGGCTGAGCGCGATGCGGCTAACAGGATGTTGGTGAAGACACTAGACTCGATGATTGCTGGCGGTATCTACGATCATTTGGGTGGTGGCTTTCATCGTTATAGTACCGACCGATATTGGCGCATTCCGCACTTCGAAAAGATGCTGTACGACAATGGTCAGCTTGCGGAACTCTATGCGAAAGCATTCGAAGGAACGGGACGAATGGAATATCGGGCTATCACCGAAGGAACGTGCGACTTCGTTATTCGCGAATTGTCGGCACCAGGCGGGGCTTTCAATGCGTCTCTTGATGCCGACTCAGAAGGCGAAGAAGGTAAATTTTATCGATGGGAGAAAGAGGAACTGAACCGAGTTGGAAAGTCCATAACTGGGTTTAGTCTCTTTTCAGAAATCTACGGGTTTGGGGCAGACCCTAATTTTGAGAATAAGTATTTTTCACCACAGCCAGGTAGGACCTTGACCCAAGTCTCCGAAGAACGGCATGTGCCACTGGAGTCTTTAATGCTTTCTCTTGCGGATGTGCGGAAATCGCTTTTCGATATCCGCGCCAAGCGGGTTCGTCCCCCCACCGACGCGAAAGTCTTAACGTCGTGGAATGGTCTGATGATCGCGGGCTTGGCGGATGCTGGGCGCATTTTGAACCGCCGAGACTATATCGAGGCATCTACGAAGTCAGCAGAGTTCATACTCAAGGAACTCAAGACGCAGGACGGTCGACTGCATCGAAGCTATGCTCTGGGCGAAAGCAAACTACAGGGATATCTCGACGACTATGCATTCCTAGTCCATGGTCTGCTGCGCTTGCACTTGGCAACCAAGGACGATCGCTGGCTAGAACAAGCGATCACGATTACCAAGACGCAGATACGATTCTTTGGAAACGAAAAGTCGGGGGGCTTTTACTACACTGCAACGGACCATCCAGAGTTAATAGTCCGATTTCAAGATCCAGTCGATGGAGTTATTCCTTCAGGCAATAGTGTGACGGCCGCCAATTTGCTTTACTTGACTTACAACGCAAAGCGAGCTGAATTCGAAGAGCCACTGCGAAGAGTCTTGCTATCATCCATGTCGTTGATCGAAAAGAACGCACGTGGTGCAGCATTGATGTCCGCTCAGATCGGGAACTGGCTTGATAGGCAATAGTGTGTGTTCCGAGACCCAAAATCATGCTAAAGCACAGCCTGAGGTCGTTCGCGAGTTGCTTCCGCGCCTCAAAGGAATCCCTGAACTTGACAGATCTTCACCATCTTCAAAGGCTGATGAGTAATGATAGTCCAATTCATGAAAAGACTAAGCTTCCTCACCGTAACACTTTTTTGTCGTTGACTTCATTTGCGTTCGCTATCGAGCGCCCGAATATCCTGTTCGCACTTGCCGACGATTGGGGATTGCACGCGGGCGCCTATGGCACACCCTGGGTAAAGACCCCTGTTTTCGATCGAATCGCCATAGAGGGGCTGCTATTTGAGAACGCCTACCATGAAGTGACGTTTCCATCGTTCATCTGAAACAAATGAACGAGCGTTTTGGCTGGTATGCTGAGTGGGAACTTGCTCACCGAACCATCTGCTCTCGCCCCCAAAAACGAAGGCTTGTCGGCAGGAACCTCCGCCAGTCCCAAGGCGGGGTTTGCCGCGTCAAATGCATAATCCTCCGGTGCAGTCCATGGTTTTGCGAATTCGGTTTTAACCTCGACCAACCAAATGGTGTTACTGGTTCCATCGGTAATGTCTCCAATTCTTACAGGCTTCGTTCCGCCAAAGATCGTGCCGTCGCCTACCGGTGCAAGAAATGTCGTATAACCTGGCTTCAAGTCGCTGTAGCCATCAAGTCCCGACACAACTCCTTTGTAAACGTCGGGCATCTTGTCCAGCAGATTCATATTATGCTCGCTATCCCATGGCTCCTTTAAGTGAAACTGAGAATACAACTCAGCTTGACCAATGAAGGGCAGTATGAAGACCCGCCAGCTAAGTGCGCTTTTGCCATCCGCATTTCTTCCTTCTTTAGAGGGTGGGAACGTATTGTTGCCGCTATAGAAATTGTGTAGCGCTAATCCGATCTGCTTAAACCGATCCATCTTGACTTGATTCGTCATCGGACCAAGAACCTGGGCCATCGCACTAGTCATGAATGCAACTGATTGATCCAACTCTGTTAGTCCATTAATCGTGACGGTCATTTGATCTCCCTTTACCACCGGCTTCACCAATGGAATCAATTGCCCGAACCCGACCTCGGCTAACGGAAAACGCGATTGACTTGCCAATGCCGGAAGCGCCTTAGAAAGATGGGCCGCAATTGCCGTTGCTGCATCAGGCGACATGGATTGAGTGATGGACTTCAATTGCAACTTGGCTGGATCGATCCCGATTGCTGACCATTTCACTCCCTCGGTCAGAATCGAAGTTGGGCCACCACCGAACTGTGTGGGAAGAGTTGGCATCAGGTCACGAAACGTCGACCAAAGATACTCTGGAGGTACAACCAAAACTTGGATTGGAAATTCCTGAACCGACTGCATTGCGGATTGCAAATCGGCTCGAGCCGCTGGCAGGATGTCATCTGCGATAGCGACCTTGTTCGATGACTCCGTTGAATGAATCATGGACAGGCAAAGATAGTCTCCTTGAACAATAGGCGTGGTGAATTGCAATCGTTCAAGGTGTTCAAAGAGCTTCTTTGCATTTAGACCAGGGACATTCTTTACATACAGTCGAACCGGCGATTGAGCGGAGGAAAAGGGGACGTCCACCGCCAAGAAAGCACTTTCCCCGTTCAATGCAACGATGAGTTCCTGAATTACCTGAGTTACTGATTTGGCTGCGCGTTGGAGCTTTGTTTCGTTAACCAACTTATTTGTCAGAGCTTCGGGTAGTCCCAACCGCTTGCAGTCGATCTTGGCTACAAGAATCGTGGTTGCATTCACGAACTGTTTGGTAGTCGACAAGTCATCGGCGATCGTATAAGTAGCGACTAGCGCCACGGATAGCAGAGGCAACATGGCCCAGGTAAACCGTCGTCCGGTTCCTAATTGAGATGAATTCATAACATTTACTCCTAAGTGAAATTTTGTTGATTACAGATTCGATTTGTTGTATTGGTGAGACCCGTTCGCCCCGACGGGCGAGTTCCACCACACCGGCGGCTAGCGCCCAATGCCACTCACTTTGCAAATTTTGAGCCTCAATGCGCTAGCATGAGGGCCGGATTCGCGAGTGATTACTAGCCTTCCAGCCCGCACGCTAGCGCGTTGCGGCTCAACGTGAATACCATTTGGGTAACGCCTTGCCGACTGCATTCACTTTGACTCAAGGCATTTCGTTATTTTGTAAGCAAAGCAATTGTGGATAATGATGAGGGCCCTAGTGTTAAATCAAAAGCGTCGAGGCACACTTCAACTTACTTACTGGGTGCTTCTGCAAAGCGTAGTACGATTCGGTTTTGAAGCCCTGGCATTCGATGTCCAGTTAGGATGGCCTTGTCGCCATTTCGTTCGTACATGAGCGGCTTGCCCGTAAATGGATCTGCCGGGACCGGAACGATTAGGTTCTCGAGCGAACTGGGCAGCTTTCCACCGTTGGCTGCCCCATGAATGCGAATAGCCTCCACCGTCTGCAGCATTGCAATCGATTGACTCGTCCGCTGCTGAGCTGCTCGCGCAGCCTGAGTTGCTGGTAGGAAATAGAATATTGGAAGACTTGACCAACCAATTCGTTCACAATCCGACTTGGTTCGCTCATCCAATTTTTTATATTGACTGTTTGCCAAACAATCTGGATAAGGAATGGAGTACCATTTGAAATGCTCATCTTGAGATTGCTCAGAGTATCGCTTCAATGCTAGAAAGAATGATTGCGCTGTAGGGTAACGAGCAACTTTGTCGCGATCCATTCCAACTTCCTCGATCAAATATTTTTTGGCACCGGGATAAGCAGCTCCGATGGTCGCAATCACCATTGACCTCAGGGCCTCGGTATCTTTGCCGACTGAGTTGTTGCCCATCCATTCGAAATTCTTTAGATGAGGAAGAATTCGTTCGACGAAGTCTTGCCAGTAGCCCGCGTTCCGTGGGATTTCGTCAACCTCTCGCAACATCTTGAATTCTTCGAAGAGTATCTGGCGTTCGAAAGCCATAGCGGTTTTCATGTCAATGATAGGATTCGGGAGCGATGCAAAAGCCCAATACAAGTTCGGTGTTTCGGGCAATTGAAGTAGATACAATGCATCTTCAAAGGCAATTCCTGCTACCGCTGCCCCGACCAGATTCGAGACCAAGAATTCATCCGATCCCAAATGTTTGGCCATGGCATATTGCTGGCCTAGAACTGCGATCGCATCGTCGACTCGCCCCTCGGCCATTGCGAGCCGGCATCGCAAACTTTGATTTCTCGCCATTTCTCGCATGTACTGAATTTCTGGAAGCAAGTAGGAAATTGGACTTTCGACCTGACGAATGTTTCGATCGAGCGAAAAGGAAC
This sequence comes from Pirellula sp., assembly GCA_043757445.1. Classification (GTDB taxonomy): domain Bacteria; phylum Planctomycetota; class Planctomycetia; order Pirellulales; family Pirellulaceae; genus JBKCUI01. The sequence goes on from JAYVPJ010000040.1 coordinate 26,704, forward strand.
GCCTACGAGCCGCTTCGGCAAGGTCCCTGGGCTGAAAGCTCAGAAGCGACAGGTATTGTTTGACTTGGTCGACCGGCAGTTCCTTTGGCGAGAGACCCAGCCAAGAGTAGGGTGGTATGTTGTTTATGTCTTCGCCCTTTTCCTCTGCGAGTTTTCGCGCCTTTTTTCGCGCCTCGGCGAGAAGGTCGCGAGCGTGGTTTTGCTCCAAGAAACCCATGGCTTTAAGGTAGAAGATGGCTGCATTGCCATCTCGTAAATCATACTCGTCGGCAATAAATCGATATTTCAAGGCAGGCTTGGCTTCTGTCTTGGGTGTAAGAATCATCCCCGTAGTTTGAACTTGCAGTCCAAACTCATTATCCCTTTGGATGGACCAAATCCCATCTCGAATAGGATCGTCCGCATGAGCAAAGGTGGCCCCGAATTCGATCGGCGAAGCACCTGAGAGTAAGCTAAATATGAGGACGCGTAATCGCTTCATGGAAATGGATCCTATGCAAATGAAGTTCAAGTGTAATATGCCTGTTCGTTTAACCCCGTTTAACCCCGAACGGTACGCGACGGCCGTTTCATTGTGGCCCCCAGTCGTTGCGACCTACCTGCGACCACACTAGTGCCGTATCCACATCGATTTTATGCGTAGTTGGTAGTGGATCTTGTTAAAGATCCTATACCGCAAGGATCTTTAACAAGATCCACTACCAACAAAATCGACGTAGTCGAGGCAGTCGAGGCACTGGGTCACTTTTGCCGAAAATGAGTCGCCTCGCCTTAGTGGATACTACGCACTGCGTCCTGAAGCAACTCCTTCATTAATTCAGCATTGGTCGTCGGCAATGGAGGTGTAAAATGGACATCTAACCACTCGACGATGGAATTCGATTCGCTAGCAGCCGACCTATCAAGATTTGAATTGAAGTCTATCGGAGGTACAGGCAATCGACTACTAGACGGGTCGTTTGCTCGCACGAGTTTGCCTCGCGAACGAAGCGACATTCCTACTTGAAGTGGCTCCGAATTCAAATCAAATTGCCAATAGTTGTTGATAGCTCTTAGGTCACCCTTGTTCACCGATGACGTGTTGTCTGTGGACTGAGAAGAAGTCACATTTGGACTAGTTTCAACCTCGCGTTTCACGTTGTTTGAAGCTATCAAATCTGAATCTTGGGTTGCAAGCCTCTGGCTAGACATCGAAAGGAAAATGCAAGCAGCACCTACGACCATGCCGCAGATCCAGGAAGCTGCGACGGTTCCAACCAACTGCCGTGTCGAGTACTTCCCGCGTCGATCATTGGGAGTGATCGAGATGGGCATTTTCGCAGCCTGGCTGTTAGCCAAGCAAACAATCGCCTCAATATCCAGGTTTGGATTTCGTGGACGAAGCTGCTTCAATAATTGTTCTGATTTCGACAAAGCTCCCAAGCTGCTACTCAGCTCGTTGTATTTCAATTCATCGAAGTGATCGTATTGTTCGTTCATGTTTATTAGCTCGGTTTCTTGACTTGTCCGTTCATTTTCTTTTCAAGTTCGCATAGTGTCTGTTGGTAACGCCGATAAACGAAACTCAATGAGCGTTCTACGAGTTCCGCGATTTGCTCGAATGACATGTCACCCCAAATTCGAGCGACGACGATCTCTCGCTCGATTGGCGGAAGTTCGGCGAGCAGCATCTCGATATCGCTCGTTTCTATCTTGGACGTTGGATCCGTTTCGAACCACGGTTCACGTTGCTCTGCCGCAAGTTGTTGATACCTCGTTCGCCGTTGTTCCGATCTCGATTGATTGATGGCTTTGCAACGAACCGTTTTAAACAGCCAAGCGACGTGGTCACGAGGATCCGACGATTGCCTTGCAAGATCCATGAGTGCCTCTTGGAGCGCGTCGTCTGGGTACGCGCACCACTGACGCGCATACAGGACGAGGGCAGCACCGTGTTTCTCGTAGAGGCATCGTAGAAGTTTCCCGTCGATTGACATTCCCCTCTTTATGTGAGTTTGGATCTAGCCGGGAGTGACCGGTTATTATGTAGTCACCGCTCGAAGGCGTTTTTTTCAAACCACTATCTGGCAATTTTTGCCGTATTCCGACTCCTCTATTCACTATACCGATTGGCAAGATGGACAAGTTGGTTGGCTGCGAATCGTTTATATGGGAGTACGAAAATCGGGGTAATCGGTAAAAGTGTACTTACAGAGGCAGCACTTCCACCGAACCAGCCGAATAACAGCCTTGATGCGATTGAATGAGAAGTTCGAGTTGGGAGATGTTGCCAGAAGTATCGATAAGAGGATGCATAACGGAACCTGTTCGCGTTCACCGTCAATTGAAAGGGGAAGCGTGTGCATGTGGCTAACAAATGCACGCTTCCCCATTTTCGTTTCAATGGCTCAATGAAAAATTCCCGCTCGACGGGAGGCGGGGTTCACAGAAGCATGCGATATGGCTGCACGACGCTCCGCGTCGTGATCCCTGCGACGCGGAGCGTCGCACAACAAAGGGGGGAAGACCCCAAAATCCAATGTGGACAAAGCACGTGTGCGTTCTCAGGGCTAGAAAGTGGGGTAAGCTTCCAGCTTGCCGTCAATGATTCATCGCAAGCTGGAAGCTTACGCCACCCGGTGGCACGCCCCGATTCGGGCGGCACGCCCTGCGGCACAGGAATTCAAGTGAACAAAATGCAAAGTGATTGCACTCATCACTACTTAAATGGGTCTTCATCGGGCTTGTCTTTACCCGTTGGAGAAGTTCCCTGCAAAAGCTTGGCGACTTTCTCCACGTCTTGCTTGTTCATTCGATCCGACAACTGCGTAAGTCGTTCCAGTTTGCTCTGAACCGATTTTAGTTTTTCCTCCGCGTAGGCCTTTCTTAGTTGAATTCGCTCGTCGAACTAAGTTTGAATCGATTTGAGTCCAACCTCTTTTTCTTTTCCCTTCATTGAAGCCACTTGTTCGATATGCTTTTTGAGCTCAGGAGTCACCAGCTCTGGAAGTTCTTCGTTCGATACAATAGGGGGGAGCTTCGCAAGGGTCAGGCTGGGTTTTCGGTTTTCGTGAGTTTCTCTCTTAAGGCCTCAAACTTCTGTTTGTACTTGGGCGAGTTGGCGATCTGTTTGTTCGCCCGTCGGACGAGATTTGCCGCACTATCGGGATGTCCCAAACCAAAATACTTGGACAACTCCGCCAAGGTGCTCGATGTCATCTGTCGACACAACAACGCCGCAATCTCTCTACCCGGAGCCGATGAGCGGAACCCGACATAGGCTGACAGTTCGACCCCATGCGCATCAGCTACAAACTGGGAGATTTTATCCAGCGAATAGGCCGAACTTCTGCGAACCAAGCGCTGATCGCCTTGCTTTGACGATCCGGCGGCCAGCTTGATAATCCTCTTGAGGAACGTTTGCGAGCC
>JAYVPJ010000041.1:0-30109 GCA_043757445.1 Pirellula sp.
CTGGATCACCTCCTTTCTAAGGATAATTACAGTTGACGATACGCAAGTATCGCCAGCACATAAGTGAGCATGAATCTTGTTTCAGGAAAAACTCATCTAGTTGGCGTTGGTCAACAACGCCAGTGACAACCACCAGATTTCAAAATAGAGAAGCCCGGCTTAGTGCAAACTAAGTCGGGTTTTTTTTATGCATTCGTTCCGACCGATCCGTCGGATCTTGTAGATTGGATGGATCGGTCTGATCCGCCGGATCCAACCGATCTTTGAATCCGCTATCGTATTCAACCGAGTCCGTGCGTTGAGGTCGAGTTTACCGTCCGATCGCACTGTCTAAAAACAGGGACCGAATCCGTAGCTCGGTACACTTGGCGTTTTGGGGGGTTCAAGCCACCATGTTAACCGCCGAGCGAGAGCATTGGGCAATTGTTTCAAGACCTCTGCTTCGCTTCGCCAACCGATTCCGCTGGTCCTATACAAATTGCTTAAGAGGCCTTCAACCCGCTGGTGTGTCGAATAGTCCGTCGAAATTACTAACAAGGACTGATGATCGTTATCAATTACCGAAATCGAATCGTCGCCACCCTGTGCTATCCAATTGCAATCGCCACATTTCGATTCGATCGATTCGATCAGACTATCGCTGGAAACTTTAGGGCATGGATAGATCCGAACCATACGTAGGTCATCTACGTGGATACGCTTCTGTTCCAAAACCTGGAGCATACCACGTTGCACGACCAAGTTCAGGTCTAGCGGTTTCAGCATGTCGAGCAACCAATCGCCAAGCTTTTGTCCAGGAACATGGCGATTCCCTTTTCCGACCGATTCAAACGCGGCAACAGCATCGGGATCGAAGTTTACGAGAAACTCATAGTGCAATAACTTGGCAAGTTCGTGACCCGAGATCTTGGCATGGATTTCGGGGGCAGGTCCACATAGCAAGTCCAAAGCGTGCTCATTCTCCTCGCGTGAGGACTCCTGAAACACCCACATCGGCTGCGTCAAGAATGTCCCCGTCGCGGGACTCCATATTCGGCCAACATGGCTCGCGGCCAAGGCCACGGTAATGCTTATCAGAAACCAACCACGAATTTTGAATCGCATGACAGTTACGGATCGATAAAGAATGCTGGTTTGATTGGTCAAACCACCGGATCTCTTTCTGGCTGTGAAGGCACCAATGCCGGTACAGTACGCAATGGGCAACGCAACTAGCGTGCCGCAACATCCCAGTGAAACAGAGAGCATTCTCACGAGGCCGAACGCTTTGCGAAATCACCAGGAAAACAATGGCTCAGGAAATTCAATCTTTCCTAAGGGAAAACCCAGAAGGCCAGCCAATTTAAGAATGAACACGGATCTCGGTAGTAGCATAACGCTGCGCTAGCGTAGCAATTAACAATATTCAATTGGAGCCAGGCTTCACAATGGGGCACCCGTTCCGGAAAGTCGTTCGCATGCTGAGTCTGCAGCAATTCAATCCACCATTTCAATGTGTTGCCGCAGGTGCCAATCTACCGTCGCATTGTCATGCACTGTATCCCTCCGTTTCTTTCAAAAGGCAAGTCAACGCCGGATCGCTGGGGAGTCGATGCACGCATTTGAACTGACCGACGAGGACATCCAAACGTTGTCACGAAATTTTTTGTGAGCCAGTTTGATCGCCGGAAAATCACGCTCGCATGGCCCACATCCGATTACGGTTTTTCCCTCAGAGTCAATGACGCCCCCTTTGCGAATTGGATAGAGCTCGTCACATAAGCTTGCGACGTACCGTTGCCAGCGGCGTCAACTCGCCCTCTCGCCTTGGCTTTCGGATGCAACGTAAGTTAAAAGGTAGCTGTCAGATGTGCCTCCGCCGGATGAAATCTGGATGAAATCCAACGGAAGGCTGATTACCACCGCTGTTACCCGCTCAACGAAGTTGGGAGGGTCGAAAAACGAGCCCTAAGCGAGTTTTTCGGGGAGGGCAAGATTCGGCTATATAAAAAGTTCTTCGGATCGCGTCATCCTTCCCTCCCCGGCGTGGCTAGCGCCGCCGACCCTCCCAACACTACGTTTCGGGAGGGTTGCACTGCTCCACCGAGGTGGTGATGCGTTAAGGATGGCGGTCGAACGTTTCCGTGGATCAACCAGCAGGAGAAAGAGCAGAACTAAAAATCCGGTTCGTCGAAAAGTTTTCGTCCAAGCGAATTGATCCGCAGGCGGGCCGCTTCGGCTTCCTCATCTGATCCATCTGGCGGGATATCGATGAAGTAGTCGTGTTGGATCCCCAAATCGCTCTTGAATGCATTGCTACTCTTTGGGTCAAGATCCATCGTTATCGCATCCATCTGCCAGTCTTCGTCCGCCAGTATCCGACCTCGTAAACACTCGACGGCCAATTCCCACTCTCCGATATCGTCGCAGTCGACTGACGGCCAGCCCTCTTCCGGTGGTTCCTCCATCGGTTCGTCCGTTTCGAATGGTTCTGTTAATGCATTAAGTATCCGCTCTCGCATTTCGTAGTTATTTCCGGAGTCAATGCCATCCATTGCATCCATCCTGGCCATGTCCAATTCGACTCGAACGTCTTCGAGAAGTTGGCAATAAAGGACAGCAACCGTTGCGTCCAACAACGCTGTCGTCCTCGGAGCAGGCATTTTCGGATCCGTCAATTGAGCCATAACTTTTTCAAGCATCATTATCTGCTGCTGCCATGTGAGGCGATCGAAGAGCACGATGCCATATCGAATTCCCTCATCGCACTCGGAGGCTGCGGAGATAAAGTCGGAAAGTACCCCGCCTGAAGTTAGGATCAATTGCCGTTCGGCACCGATAAGAGTTCTTTCACCGTAGGGTGTATTCCACATTGATTTGCCCTATCTTGGTTTTCGCCATCCGAAGTCGAAGTTGCCGTCCTAGGTCAGATGCAAACTTTTGCTGCCCCGTGCTACTATCATAATCAAGGGATCGATCGAAAGGTACTACGGCATTGGTAGCCCGCGACGGCCGACGACGCTAGCCCGCTAGCCGCGGGTACCATTGAGCGCACTCTACGTTGAATCAAACCACGCAACGTCAGACAGAGCCGTTTCACGGTTGCTGGCGTGCCAGCTTCGTCCGCGCTCGTCACGCAGTACTTGTATTCCCGTGCCCGAGTAACCCAACGAACGAGGATTGCACACCCGTTGCAATGCGTTCCGAGCGTGCTAGAGTCAATCCTCGATGGGAATGTGATCAAACTTTTTTTGGAGTTTCAAATGACTAGAGCCAATCCAGAGCCAATCTGATCATCGAAAACGCGTCCAAGTAATTCGTAGCGTGTGGATGTTGGCATTCTTGACATTGTTCGGTTGCACCGCAGCTCCTATTGCTCCCGTAGCTGCTACTTCTAATTTTCAGTTGTTAGTCAATCAGACTCTTCCGTTAGGTGCTGCTTTACGCGGCAAACTTTTTGAAGGCACAAGTCAGTCAAATCCCACTGGTGGTACTTCGTGGACGGACTTTTCAGTAGTCGGACAGACGAATTATTACGGCTACAATTACGACATTTACGAGAGTGGAATGCTCCCATCTTCCCAGTTGAGCAATACCTTTAGGCTTGAAGTTTGGGTTTGCCATGCCATAACAGGGGCGCTCTTGGAATCAACACCGCGAGGTGTAGTCGATCCATTTGTTCACAGTGGAAACGGCAAGTATAGACTGCAATGATCCAAATCGCAAAATGTCGACAACGGACAACCAAAGTAGGGTTCACGCTTACCGAGCTTTTGGTGGTGCTAGGAATACTCGCAATTCTTGCATCCCTGATACTTCCAGCAGTTCAGTTTGCTCGCGAAGCCAGTCGAATGACAAACTGTAAATCCAATTTGCGACAAATTGGAATTGCAGCCAGCGATTTGCATTCGATCACCGGAAAATTTCCAGATTGCCGTGGTCCCCTTCGAGATTTGCTAAAGGTTCTTGATCCCGTATTGGATGTTGCACTGCGAGATCAGAAAACATCAGGCTTGTCAATTCCGTCGATTTACGGTTGTCCATCAGACGGAAAGCGATACCACGGTTATCAGGTTAACACGTTTTCGTACTTCATCAATCATGGTTGGAAATTCGAGGGGACTGACGGTATGTTTTTGACCAAGTCGTCATCCCAAATCCTGGACGGACTTAGCAATACAGCTGGTTTTGCAGAGCAATTGGTTTCATTAAAGTCGCAATTTGACGGCATAGTTTCGATGACGTCAAATGAATGGAAAAGCAACCCGTTGAGAGTGCCGCATATTGTTCACCATTATTACGACGAAGGACAAGAAGACGATTTCTTGAGAGAGACCAGGGAGCAAATGCGAAATGGAGAACCTCCATACACTCCACATTTTGAGGTTCCATCTCTGGGGCTAGGACTATTGTGCGGAAGCGAGACCTTTTACAACCACCTTGCATTACCGAATGAGTGGCAGTTTCATCGGCCAGATGGGGTTTTTGGATCGAAACCAGCAACAAGTTTACATGCGGGAGGTGTTCATCTCGTGTTTCTCGATGGCCATGTTTCGTTTGTCTCAATTGCAATTGACCTTCAGGTATGGCGTGCAATAGGAACGGTAAACGGCAACGAGGCCGTTGCATTGCCCGAATGATTTCTTAGAGTCGAGCGCGTGTTACCGACATGTGTAGACACAAACTAAGAATGGCAAGCTCCATCGTTAGCGCACTCGCGATTTCATTTTTCGGATGGGTATTTGTATCAAATCCCTATGGCTACGACTGGTACTCATTTGGTCTACCCCAGCATCCAGTGTTGCCGAGAAAGATTTCGAATTCTGACATTCGATTGTCCGCACTGTCGATACAGGGGCAAACACTCCTTGAATCCATTGAAATCACGTTCGAAGGAGGACAGCAAGTCATTTTCGCTGGCACGGCAAAGCTGCCTCACACGAACTACAATATTAACGCGAACAACCAATCGAACCTACAGATTGTCAACGAATTTGAAATGCGTCCTCCGAAGGGTATCCCTATTCGTCACGAGAAGCCAATCACTGACAAGAGACGAAGAGAATTGCGCAAACTGAGCAAGCTATCGATTCGGATACGGTTTGAACGGCGCGCAAGCGTTGCATCCGGTTCGGTCGTCATATCTCAACAGTTTTTTCAAATATACAAACACAAAAACGGCGAAATCAGCTGGACGTTTCCACTGACAGTTCCTAAATCATCTGGCGTCTACCGATTTGTCATTGATATGGTGGAACATGATGACCTGTCCAATGAGTTTGCGCCGTTGGCGGAGTTTGAACTGAAATCTGTTCAATTCAATTGCCTCTGATTAATGAATATCCTAGCGGTGCTTGTGCAATGCGTTTACGGGCGTTGCGTCCCTCGAAAATCCATTTTCCTGCCCTCTTCTTAGAGCTCGCCTCCGTGAGCATCACGTTTACTCGTCGTCTTCGAATTCTTCCGGCGCCTTGAGAACTACCTGGGTTGTGAATTCCTCTTTCGAGACATTGCCGTCCACGTCCTTGTCCAAAACAACCATTAGAGATTTCACGCGACCGCGGATTTCTGCACCCTCGAGAATTCCATTGTCGTCCTTATCCAAAGTCTTGAAGAAGACTGCCGGATCAAGCGATGTACTTCCTGGCTTCGTTTCTTCCATTTTCTTGGGGGAAACCGTTATCTCGACTTTGTTTGACCCGTCTGGTTTGATCGACGCCTCGAATTTTGCCTTCGCTTTGGCTTGCTCATCCATCAGCATCATTCGTGTCGCAACCCAAGGAACGAAAAAATAAAGAGCAGCCGCAGAAACTCCAAGCCCTACAATGAGAGGTAGTGCGGATCGTTTTTTTGGAATCGTGTTGCCCAATTGGACATCTGGGGAATTCATGTACGACTAAACCTGAGTTGAAGCCTATGTTTGACCGCTTGTTAGGTGGTCAGTTTCGCATTGCGGGATTAGTTTGTCAAATCATTCCAGGTTCTTCAGCCCCGGGCGAAGTCTCCAACTGGGCAAATATAGGTGGTAGAATAGAGTCACTGACGGTTACTACAAGTCAATATTATCTTCCATTTCAAAACTAATTAAGCGAGCTAAAAACCGTGAAACGAGTTACCCTGTTCCTTTGCCTTTCAACCCTCTTGGGAATTGGACTTTTTGGGTGCGAGTCTTCGGGACGAAAGTCCGACACGTCGCCCTCTGACAAGCGAGAAATCGATCCAAACAAGAAGACTTCGAGTGGAGAGCCAGATTACGTCACGGTCCAGCACTGCTTGATCGGTTTTCAAGGCTCCTTGCCGGACAAACCCATCAAAAGGTCGAGGGAAGAAGCCAAAGTGCTGGCGGAGCAACTATTGGACAAGTTGAAAGCCGGAGCCAATTTCGATGAAATCATAATTCAATATACCGACGACTCCCCGCCTGGAATTTACAAGATGTCGAATCGTGGTGTTACATCCAAGTTGAGCAGAAATATCCATCGTCGCGAAGAAATGGTTGCGGCGTTTGGCGATACAGGCTTTCCGTTGCAAGTCGGCGAATATGGATTGGCCGAACATCATCCGAAAAAGAGTCCCTTTGGTTGGCACATCGTCAAACGGATTGAATAGTCTGCGCTTTGATGCAATTGATGTGGCAGTGTCGCTCTGCGACACTGAATTGCCGAGTCGCGGAGCGACGTCGGCTACATACAAAACCAACGTCGGCTATACACAAATTCAATACCGTGAAATTGGTACTCGTTCATTCTGGTCATTGCCGGGAACTACCTCTATGGAGTGGAAAAGCCTGTTGGTTTGGGGTACAATAGGGCGTAGGAATGATGAACCTGCAGATTGGTTATGAAGGTAATTTTCAGTATTGGTGGGGTATTAGGCGAGTGGGCAAGTTTCTTTGGTCGATTCGGTGTTTCGCGATCGTCATCGCTTTTTCGTCCCTCGATTACTTGTCTGCTTCCTTTCAGGCTGAGCAGCCAGATATCCAGCCACTGCCCTCTGGCGAACAATTGGAATTCTTCGAAAAAGAAATTCGGCCGTTGTTGGTCCAGCATTGCTTCGAGTGCCACAGCGTCAACGCGGGTCGACTGAAAGCCGGACTCTATTTGGACTCCCGACAAGCGATGCTAAAAGGAGGCGATTCGGGGCCAGCCTTGGTACCCTCAAATGCATCGGAAAGCTTGATAGTTCAAGCCGTGCGATACGACGGATTTGAAATGCCGCCGAAAGGCAAACTGCCTACAAAGGAGATCGAGGCATTGACGAAATGGGTTGAGATGGGTGCGGTCTGGCCGAAAGAGAACCCGATATCGGATGGCCCGGCCCGCGAGGTCTTTGATTTGCAAAAGCGCAAGGCAAGCCATTGGGCTTGGCAACCTATTCAGAACCCACCTCCCCCGATTGTTGCTGATGAGCTTTGGCCAACGAGTACGATCGACCGCTTCATTCTTTCCGGGCTTGAACGAGCCGCCATACAGCCCTCTGCTCAGGCGGATAAAAACGCATTGGTCCGTCGCCTTTATTTCGATTTGACCGGTCTGCCGGCGACTCCAGAGCAGGTGATGAATTATCTGTCAAACAGAGGCGAACACGCGACGGCAAAGCTGGTAGACCAATTGCTTGAGTCACCTCAATTTGGCGAGCGATGGGGCAGGCATTGGCTGGATCTGGTCAGGTTTGCCGAATCAAGAGGGCATGAATTCGATAACGACGCACCCTACGCTTATCAATATCGCGACTACATCATCCGCGCACTGAATGCGGACGTGCCATATGACCAACTGGTTCGTGAGCACATCGCCGGCGACCTTTTGACGTCGCCTCGCCTCCACGCAACGGAGCACTTCAACGAGTCCATCCTCGGAACGGGTTTTTGGCACCTAGGCGAATGGGTGCACTCACCTGTGGATATTCGAAAGGACGAATCGGATCGGTTCGACAACATGATCGATGTCATGTCCAAAACTTTCTTGGGCGTCACGGTTTCCTGCGCTCGATGTCACGATCACAAGTTTGATGCGATTTCCACTGAAGACTATTACTCGCTGGCCGGCTTCCTTCAAAGCAGCGACTACCGAGAAGTTGCATTTGATTCTATGGAACACAATCGCAACATCGGCGAGCAGCTCTTCGTATTGGACGAAAAGTATCGGACTAAAGTATCCGAAATTTTTTCGGGGATGGCAAAGATTTCTTTTGAGAGAATGAAGCAATGGGCAACAAGGGAAGCAGAAGCATTATCAGACCCCGCGATAGCTGATTGTTTGATCGTCGACTACGCCACGCTCGGCCCAAACGATTTCCGAACCGACGGTGAGATTTTTGGAAAACGAGCTCGCCATGTTGGCCAAATGTTTTTGTCTGTTTCAGGCGGTAAAAGTAATCTGGAATTCTCCCGATTCAACGTCGCCGCGAGCGACCAGTTTTGGGATGTTTTTAAGAAACAAGAAGCCGACTCGCCCAATCAAATGAGCGGCATTGGAAAACTGCCTCGAAGCGGTCGAACATTGAATACGCCCACTTTTGAACTTCGCGATGGAAACGTGCAATGTAGGCTTCAGGGCAAGGGCCACGTCGTTGCTTGTGTCGATTCGCATCGCTTGATAGCTGGGCCTCTGCATGGAGAAACCGTTCGGGGAATTCTCAAGGCAGATGGTTTTCAGTGGGTTACGATGAACTTGAGTCGATACATTGGCCATCGTTTGCATCTGGAATTCACCCCCGAAGTCGGCTCGCTGCTAGAGGTACAATGCGTTGTTCAAGGGGCTAGTCCTGAGCAACTTAAGTCCATCGAGGATTCTAGCGCAAGGTTATCCAATCAAGTCTCGGAATATGCTCAAGAGATCGAGACAAGGATTCAATCTGATGCGACCATCAGAGAGTCGCTCAGTAAACTGCTGAACGACTGGTCAGCTGATCGCAATGGCCTTCAGCAGCAGGTGCGAACCACGTCGCGACTAGCGATGTCCATGATGGATGGAACAGGTGAGGAGGAGCATGTACTTATTCGTGGTAGCTCATCGAATCCAGGACGATTGGTCCCGCGTCGTTTTTTGGCTGCGGTGGATGGTCCAGAGTCTCTTCCGATCGAAGTTGGCAGCGGTCGATTGCAATTGGCCGAACGGATCAACGCTCCGAATAATCCGTTGACCTCGCGAGTCGTTGTAAATCGGATTTGGCATCACCTCATGGGCCGCGGGATCGTGCCTACCACCGACGACTTTGGAGTATTGGGGCAGCGACCAACCGACCCCGAACTGTTGGATCATTTGGCAACCCAATTCGTTGTGGACGGGCGATCGATCAAGAAGATGATTCGGTACGTTGTTCTTTCAAAGACTTACCAGATGGCCAGCCAGGCCAGTACTGCTGCAATCGAGATAGATCCTAAGAATCAATTTTGGCATCATCATCCTCAGAAGCGTCTTGAGGGAGAGGCGATCCGCGATGCATTGCTGAGCATTTCTGGCAGACTGGATCCAACGATGTACGGTCCATCGATCCCGGTTCACTTGAGCAATTTTATGGATGGACGCGGTCGCCCTGCCAAAAGTGGCCCGCTCGACGGCTCCAATCGAAGGTCCATCTACCTCGAAGTTCGAAGAAACTTTTTGTCGCCACTTTTTGTCGCCTTCGATACCCCGACGCCTTTCAGTTCGATGGGACGCAGAAACGTTTCTAATGTTCCGGCCCAAGCACTTATCCTCATGAACGATCCACTTGTAACGGAGCTGGCTAGAGCTTGGGCCAAGCGCGCCTGTCAGGAAGTTCCATTGGACGAACCTCTGATTCCAGACGCTCGAGTAAACTGGATGATGATGACTGCGTTCAACAGAGGAGCAAGTGATCTTGAACTCACTTCGTCGCGAGTTTTTCTAGAGAGGCATGCAGCTCAAAACGGGCTGACCCTTCGCGATGACGCGTTGTGGGAAGACTTTGCACATGCGCTCGTCAACAAGAAAGAGTTTATCTTTCAAAGATAGTCCGATGATCCACTGCAATCGATTTCGACCAACGCCCGTTAACCGCCGCGAGCTTCTGCAACGTCTGGGAAGTGGCTTTGGGCTGACAGCACTAGCCGCCTTGATGCATGATTCGGCCTATGGCAGCGAGCCAGGTCAAGCCTCCAAGACCGATCCAAAATCAGGCATGGCGAACCACGGTCTTCACCATGAAGCCAAAGCAAAATCGGTGATATTCCTTTACATGGACGGCGGGCCTTCGCAAGTTGATACCTTCGACCCTAAGCCGATGCTGGATAAGTACCACGGCAAAGAACCCGGAGAGTTCTTTAAAGTAGAGCCAACCCAGTTTAACAACAATGGTAAAGTGCTCGCCAGCCCGTGGAAGTTTCAACAGTACGGCCAGTGCGGCTTGCCGGTCAGCCAACTATTTCCAAACGTTGCAAAGTCTGCGGACGATCTTTGCGTAGTTCGTTCGATGGTATCGGAGTTTCCAGAACATACGTTCGCTAATTACTTTTTGCATACTGGCAGCGGTCTTCAGGGACGCCCTTCCATGGGTGCCTGGATCACCTACGGGTTAGGAAGCGAGAACCAAAATCTTCCAGGATTTGTCGTAGTCAATGGAGGGTTGATACCACCGGGTGGGCTCGATTGTTTTGGAAGTGGATTTTTGCCGGCCAGTTACCAGGGCTCTGTATTCAAACCGAGTGGCACAGCAGTCGCGAATGTTCAGCCACTCGAGAAATCTGTTGGTCGACAGCGAAGCAAGCTTGCTTTTGTAAATGAGCTTGATCAGCTGGCTAGCGATCAGTTTGGCACCCACGATGGGATCGAATCGGCGATTCGCAATTATGAATTGGCTTCTCAAATGCAGACAGCCATCCCAGAACTGATGGCGATAAGCGGCGAAACCCAAGCAACTCAAAAAATGTACGGAATGGATGCCGCATACGAACAGACTCGTATTTTCGCTACCGAGTGCCTTATGGCCCGGAGGCTTGTGGAACGAGGAGTACGATTCATCGAACTTACCTGCCCCAGTGTTAGCGGAGATCGGTGGGATCAACATGCGAACTTGAAGGAGGGGCATGAAAACAATGCGAGGGCGGTCGATCAGCCTATTGCAGCTTTGCTAAAGGACCTCAAACAACGAGGGCTACTCGATCAGACGTTGGTGGTGTGGGCAGGCGAATTCGGGCGAACTCCGTTTGCTCAAGGTGCCAATGGTCGCGACCACAATCCATTTGGATTCACCATTTGGCTTGCGGGCGGTGGCGTCAAGGCAGGGACGGTATATGGTCAGACAGATGAATGGGGATACAAGGCCATTGAGAATCGTACGGAGATACATGATCTCCATGCGACGATATTGCACTTGCTTGGCGTCGACCATACGCGTTCGACCTTTCGATTTGGCGGTCGCGACATGCGGCTTACTGACGTCAAGGGGCATGTCGTCCACAAGATAATCTCATAAACGCCGTTTAAAGCCGTTTGACCCCGAGCCGCAGGCGAGGGCCGTGGCTCTGTCAGCTCGCTACAGCTGGCTGCTGTTGCGTTGCGCAATGAAATGCTCCCAAGCCCCGAATGAAGTCCGATGCGTCGATGCAAATCACGCGGCGTTCCGGCATGAGGTCTTGCAAGATTCCTGCGGCCAAATCATCGGTTTCGCGGAATCCAAACGTCGGCATAATTACGATTTCGTTGGCGATGTAGAAATTGCAATAGCTTTCAGGAACGCGCTTGCCTTGGATTAGCCTCGGTGGTGGCGTCATCAGTGGAACGACATCCAGGGGCCTTCCCTCGGCATCCGTCATCTCGATGAGATGTTCCCGCTGCAGGTTCAATTTGTCGTGGTTACTATCGTTGTTCGAATAGGAGACGGCGGCAACGACTAGACCAGGCCGAATGAACCTGGCCAATTGATCGATGTGGCTATCGGTATCGTCTCCTGCTAGAGCTCCGCCGTCGACCCAAAGAACTTTGCGAATCCCAACCATACGCTTCAACTCTGCTTCGATCAGCTCGCGGGACCAGTGGAAATTGCGAGTGGAAGCAAGCAGGCAACTGCTCGTTGTCATCAACGTTCCTTCGCCATCGGTCTCTAGTCCGCCACCTTCCGCGACTAAGCTCGACCCAAATGACTCCATCGCAGGTTGGCCCATTGGTTGCAGTTTTCCGTTCTCGCCGAGCAAGCCGCAAATTTTGGCCGAAGCGGCAGCGTCCCTTTCGTGCGGATACTTGCCTCCCCAGGCGTTAAAACGCCATCGTGTCGCTCCAAGTTTTTTGCGATCGTCGCTCAACAGAAAAGTCGGGCCAAAGTCGCGAATCCAACAGTCATTGGTATCGATATCGTGAATTGTGATATTGTCAGCATTGACTAAAAACTGCCTCGCTTGCAAACTCGCTTCGGGAGTTCCTCCCAGCACATGTACTTGCTCAACCTCGGCGAGCGTGCGAACCACTCGTTCTGTCACATGCGGAATGTTGGAGAATCGACCTGGCCAAGTCTTTTCGTTGTGAGGCCATGCAATCCAAGTTGCTTCGTGTTTTTCCCACTCAGCAACCCAACGGTATCCGGCATCCCTAGCCGCTCCTGTCGTCGCTCCATCTTTGTCCAACATAAATTTATCAATCGCTTTTTGGGGGAGGTCCGATTTAGAAACGGGAGTGATTCGTCGTAACAGAAGTCGCGAGCCTAATAGGAAGGGACGACTTCTCCGCCGTTTCTGGTGGCAACGGCTCGTAGAGTCGCGGGCGGAGTATTGCTCGAAAAAAACTTCACCGAACCATCCGCAAATGTGCAGTTGGCTCCTCCAGTATGACCGTGGCGATGGTCGCTTGAAAATGCGGTAATAAATGCATCCATATCCCCATCCCTTGGTTCCATCCATGGGACACTGTTTGCGGGATCCGATTCGTAAACCATGACCGTATTGGCCGTACCATCCGTGATTTCAGAAAACTTTGTTTGAGTATCTCCAGGAAAGACGCTTTTGGGATCAACTATCGCTAGATAGAGAGTATGGCCCTTTGGAAGACTGGAACTTGGGCACATGTACGATGGGACTTGCGATTCCAATAAAAAAGCGTTATCCGGATGGTCCCAAGGCTTGCTAAAGTCGATTCTCGAATGAAGGGCGGTCTGCTCAACAAAGGGGAGGATAACTGTTCTCCAGCTATGCAATTTGTTGCCATTACCATCGACGGTGTAGGCAGGCGGTAAGGATCTGTATATGGTTTCATAGTTATGAATTGCCAACGCAATTTGCTTCATATTATTGCTACACTGCATGCGTCGAGCTGCCTCGCGTGCCGCTTGAACGGCTGGGAGCAACAGCGCAGCAAGAATGCCTGCACAAACAAGAAACCCAAACGCACATGCAACCAGAACTGCAATTACGATAGCAACAGTGCTTCCACCACTTTTGTGCTTAGAACCCTCAGCGTACGACATGGCCAAATCCTTGATTGAGAGTGAGATTCGTTAGAGGTATTCTATAACAAGTAATAGCGGCCAATGTTACAACTGCAAATATTCTTCGAACGAATCACGGATCAAATCAATGGCCGGCATGACTCCAGTCCAAAAGTAGAAATCTGCTGCAGCTTGGTGCGCCATTAAATCAACTAGTTCAATGTGAGTCACGCTGTGGACTTTTACAGAATCTCTCCACGCACGCAGCAGTTTTTCCGAAGTGTTTGCAAGAATCATGCAGCCAGCGGAACTGCCCCATGTCAAAGCCGAGATTTGGCGTGCTAAGATTGTATTAGGAACATTCGCCAGTACCAGACAACCAACACTGAAACCAGTTTGTGCAAACTCCTCAATGGAAGCCAATACCGACGAGTCATGGACACTGGGGGGATTTTCATCCTGTTCGATTTGCTTGGCATTTCCCTCCAAACCCGCAGAAACAAACACAATGCGTTTGGCTAACTCGGGACTTGCAAGGCGCATCGCTTTGGCAATTTTGTGGTCGCCAACGACTAAGATGGAAGACGACCGGCTGCCCTCTGTGTCTATGAATGGTTCAATGCAATTAACGATTCCAACGCCGAGCGTATTATCTCCAAGCCACGAATTGCCATCGAGCCGCGCAACGCTGACTCGGCCCATGCACATTGCCGACTCCGTCACACTATCCAGCAAAGGAAGGGCTCTGTTTTGAAACGGATCGAAAATGGCCATGCCGCTGAGCCCCAATGCTTGAACGCCATGAAACGCGACGTCAAATTGGTCTATCTCAACCTGGGATGTAAAGAACCGCCAGTCAACACCACAAGCTCTGGCCGCGCGGTACAAGACAAACTGCGTGGGATTGCCCGCTACTGGATTTCCCAAACAACAAACGTAGGGCTGGAGTACACGGGTTAAATTCATAGTCACTATTCGACTGAGGCATGATCTAGTTATGTACTTGCTTCGATCGTTTAATCCGGTTAAATAAGGGTTAAATGACGGGATTGCGTTGCGATCGACGCGGGTCATTAGCAAGGGGCAGTTGAAATCCTACAGTAGCCCTTTCGTTGCACGGGCGTCTCGCCCGTCTAAACACGGGCGGGACGCCCATGCCACTTGGTATGTTTGATTCTGCCGCTCTCATTACGGCTGAGCTGGCGGGGGGGGACAGCCGTCGCCTGCGGCTCAGCATTAAACGGCGTTAAACGGGGTTAACGCTGAGCCCACTGCAACGGCGTAAAGACACGAGCGGACAATCAAAAAACCAGCGACAGCGACCCAATTCGGCAAAGCGTTTCGGCCATCAATGCGTCTTCACTTGCCTCATCCTTTGCTTCGTAGGTCACGGAGAATCGCAAGAAACTGCCGGCGTCATCCCACGGAACCGTCACCATCGAATGCTCGGTAATGAAATACTGCGATGCTTCTTCGGCATTGGCAAACTGCAACCCGCCCTGAATTCCTTTGGGTGCCTTGGTATACAAAAAGTAACTCCCACCAGGCACATCGCACGTGAAGCCACAACTACTCAAACAGGACACTAGCTTTTCAAGTCGACGCAGATACTTCGTACGGATGCGTTGTGGGATCTCTGGCGAATCGAGTCCAGTAATAGCGGCTCGCTGTACTGCGCCAAATTGACCGCTGTCACAGTTGTCCTTTACATCTGAAATCGCTTGAACGATTTTAGCGTTACCGCAAACCCAGCCAATGCGCCAACCGATCATATCAAATCCCTTGCTCATCGAATGGACTTCGACCCCGACGTCCATCGCGCCAGGCGTTTGCAAGAAACTCAATGGCTTACCTCGAAATGTAAGCATAATGTGCGCGGCATCCTGCACTACAATAAGATTGCGTTTGTGGGCGAGTTCGACCATTTCCGAATAAAACTTCTGTGTTGCAACTTGGCCCGTTGGACTATTCGGATAGTTGAGCACCACCATCTTGGTACGCTCCCAGGTCTCATCGGTAACGCGGCTGAAGTCAGGATAATAATCGTTTTCAGCCAAGAGTGGCAATCGATGAACATTCCCGCCATAGTATTTTGTGTGGGTGCCGGCCACGGGATAGCCTGGCACCGTCATCATGGTGATATCGCCCGGATTGATGAAGCAAGCTGGCAACATGGAAAGTGCCGTCTTGCTACCGATACAGTGATTGATTTGAGTGTTCGAATCTAAATCGACTTGAAACTCGCGTTGCATGAATCGGCTGACAGCTTGCTTGAAGTCAGCGGGGCCATTGTCCATGTACCCACGATTTTCAGGCCGATTGATTTCGATGGACATTTGCTGACGGACTTTGCTATCCGCCATTGAGTCGTTTTCGCCAATTCCAAAGTCAAGCAAACCGCGATCCGGAAAATCAGCCAACGCTTTTCGCTTTGCTCGCTTGATCTTTTCGAATTTGTAAATCTCGTTGCTTTTGCCGTAAGTTACACCGCCGATTCGCTCAGCGAAAAGCTCCTGAAAATACGGGTCCTGAACAGAAATATTGGGCTTAGCAACGGCAGGTGCGGTCGACATTGGCATTCAGAAAGTAAGTGGATTCGATAGGAAACAGCTAGACAGCCACTCTATGATACGCAAAGAATGCACTTTCATCCATCGGCACGGATATCAAACCGTTAGCAAGCCGATGCCAAAAAAGAATCGCTCGTTTTCCAAACCGCTTTCCGGCGACGGTTTGCAACATAGCCTGCAATCGCTGCGAAAGCTGCAAGGCAAATAGAACTAGGTTCAGGAACGGCATTCACCGAAATGAAATTGGAAATGAAATCCGACTGATTGCCTATGTAGTTTATGCCGCTGCCAAACACGGATCCATCGTTGTTGTCTAACCTAAATGCATTGGTCCCCAACAGTACGAGTTCGCCATTGATATTCACAAAGAGCGGGGCCCCAGAATCACCTACCACGACATGCGATTCATATTGCACGTAGCTACTGCTTCCCGGCGTGTCGTATGCCAAAATCAAGGAATCGTTATTTGAGTTGCCCTCAAATGCAACATTCTCGCTAAATCCTGTGATCAGGTTTCGACCAACTTCTTGAGATTGAAAAGCAGGGAAATTCTCAGGCGAACGCCCCATTAGATATGCATTATTTCCCTGAAAGATCCCCGCGGGGTCAATCGGAAAATTGCCATTAGGAATTGTGCCAGTCAACAACGTATTTGAAAACTTAAATGACTTAATATTGGAGGGAACGTTGGAATCCAAAACTCCAAGCCACAAGTCCGTGGAGCCCACTTTAAGGTTGGTCGCGGTAACCGTGCGTTGGACAGCACCAGAACTGGGATCGTTAGAAGGGTAGAAATTAATTGCTGCCCCCGTGCCAGGTAGAAAATGGAAGGCGGAAACAACAACATTTGGACTAATCAAAGTTGCCCACCGCCCTCCAGTAGATTGCCCTACGCCACTTAAATTGAATGATGAGGCGATAAAGTTAGAGGAGTTGGTAAAGCGGTCGTTGGTCGCAGCCGAATAAGAATCAATAACCGCAGCATGTGTCGCTGCCGAAAGCAGTCCAATGAAGGCTGAAAAAATGATACTACGGCAAAGATTTAGAGTTTCCATATTTGCAACCAGCAAGGAAGGCTAAAACGCGATTCGCAACTAACAACGACTCAGCTTACCTTGACAAAAACCGTATTCAACAAGAAAGCCGTGGTTGTACAAGGAATCACACCTATTTCGTTGCCTTTTTTGCATCAAAAATCGCTGGAATGAGGCGGCACAGCGATCGCTCAAGAGGTCTTGTCTGGCAGTGTCCGAATGTGATCAATCTTCATCATCACGTTCATCGTCTTCTTCAAGGGCCTTGGCCACGGAAAGGGACAACTCCATTTCTGAGTCCAAATCCCAGAAACCGAGTCCCTCTTCGAGATCGGTTATCTGGGCGGTCGGCTTTCCATCCACCAACGCGAACACACCAAAGTCTTCGAATGGTCTCTCTGGCGACGTGTACATGTTAATACCATCGAGGATGCGGCCCAAGTCGCTCGCAAACCGGCGCTGCATGTATCGCGCAAAAATTGCTAAATCCTCGGGCTCCGCACCTGTCGCAAGCAATCGCTTGACGTGATCGCCAATTTCGTGATCACCATCTTCGGCTGCCTCCTCAACCCAAGTGGCATCGTGAATCGGGCAAAACAAGTCTTCCGCAATCTCGTGAAAACAGATTGTCTCTACAATCGGCTCTCCATCTTCGACTGCATCATGAGCCATCTCGTCCGCGTCCTGAAATCCTCGGGCGTTCAAGAACTTTGTGATTTCTTCGATGTCATGTAGGGGCAAGGTGTTTGTCTCCAGTAAAGCAAGTAGCGGTCGAATTGATCGGGTAAAAACGAGTGAAGCAAGTTCTAACCAGGCAGCGATGGTTTTGGCAACAGGCGACGCGAGTTTATTCGAAGTCCGAGTTGCGATACCGACGATCCATTGCGACTTGCCTATGCCAGGTTTCGCCAATTTCAACATGGACAATGCGCAGTCATTTCGCCCGGAAAACGACACCCGCGTAGCCAACGACTCGACTGGGATCGCCACCCTTGCTTGCGCTATTGTCGTAACTGACCTCCTCGACCGTAAACGACTCGCCTAAATTAATTAGCGTTTGCATGACAATAGCGGCCGGAACAAGCCCGCACATACTAATGAAGTTTTCCTTGCATACTGCCAATAGCTGTTTCGGATCTCCCGACGTGAGCGCGTCGATGGCCAATCGATCTCGCCGTCGATTCTCAGCTTCCGGCGCGTAGTGATTCATGTCGCTAGAAATCACAAGCAAAGGCCGATTCGGCAAATCTCGCAGTACATCTGCCAATTGTTCAGACGCCAGCATGATCTCTTCTAGCGAAGCGCTTTTTAACGCGACGGCTACCAGCTTAGGCCGATCTTCATGTGCAGAAAGTGATTCGAGGATAGGGAGTTGTATCTCTACGCCATGCTCGCGTGCATGGGCCGCAAAATCCAATTCGAACCCTTCAACCCCATCAACTAACTTATGCATCAGTTCTCTGTCTGTCTGCCAACGTTCGCCGCCAGGCAACTCCCAAGCTTGCGAAGGCGATACAGCCCAATCACACCCCAACGCAGTGTGTTTGGGGCCGATGATCAAAAGCGTGGATGGCAACTGCACACGGCTCCATACATCCATTGCAATTTGACCACTGTAACGAAGCCCCGCATGGGGCGTCATGATTGCCAGGGCTGATGAGGGGGAAACCTGCCCGGACACGCTGCCTTTCAGTTTGGAAACAAGCGAGCGTCTGGCCTCTGGATTGGACGGATAAAAACCTTCTGCGACGGCTGGCATCCGCACTTCTTCGTCGTTAAGCGGCAAGGTCGCATTGCTGGCCGATAGGGAACTGGCCGTGGAAATACATCCCATCGAATAGATGCCAATTGGATTTCGACGCGTCTTAATTGCAATCGCCGCTTCATTAACCAGTGACTCTGGACTCTTTGCAGTATCGAAGACAACCGCAGCCCTATCTCCGCAAACTGCCACGACAGCGCGGGAAGCAGGCTCGAGCCCGTCCAATTCGCAACGGCTCAAAGTGGACCTCAGCCTGTTGTCCTCCCAATCGTTGAACAGAATAACCCCATGGTGCACCGTTTCGAAAAGAACGGTAATTGCTAATTCAATGTCAGTCGCTTTCTGAAACCGGGCTTTGGCAAGTACCTCCGACGCTGCCTTGCAAAGATCGAAGAGGCTCGATTGCAGTGGCATATCGTTACGCAATGAAGTCTTGATCCAGTGTGCAAGCGAGTTTTTGGTCTCCGTATCCACAATCGTCAACACGATACCGTTCACATTTCCATCCATCGCATCGGGAGCAAAGCAAGTTGGTGTCGCTCCGCGAGAAAATGCAATCATATTTTGAGTGGCGATCTGCCTCAATCTTAATAGGCTCGGAAGATCTCCGGGGGCACGTTTTATCGGCATATCAGACGGGAGATTGGCTCTTTCGATTTTGCCTTCGATCACCACTCCTTCAAATGTTTCTAGAATTGTGTCTCCGTCCATCCACGCCGCTTCAGGTAGGCCAGCTTTACGGCATACGCCCTCCAGAAATTGCTCGACGTTCCAGTTTTGCTCAACGGGAACACTTGGCAAAAGCAAACCTGCTTGCTGTCCCCTTGTGATCTTGAGCCCATGCTTTCCAACTTGAACGCACTCCATTCTTTTCGACACTGGAACGGTAAGTGCGATCGGTGATGCGAGGAGCGAAACATCGAGGTCGAGGTAAGCTAACTCGGCCGTCGACACGGCTGGCATTCGAGTATCTTCTTTGGCAGTTCGGTGGGCTGAAGAAAGGATTGCCTCATGCAATATTGTTGGGCGACCAATGAACCCACAACAACCTCGGAGTTGAGCGCCACGCTTGAGCGTCGTAAACATCCCCATGACGTGACGTTCAGCCATCGGACCAAGCATTTCGAGCCACGCGTTCGTGAGTCGACGGTTGCACACAATTGCGATAACGACTAACTGAGTCGCTTTCTGAATCGAACTTTTTTGACCTTCGCTCAGCTCATCCAATTTTAGCATTTCGAGTTTTATCGGAGCGGAAGGGGATTGTGTTGACATGGCTTCCTCGCTGAGAGATGGTGGCGGACGATTTTGCACTATGGGCAATGATAACCGATCATCCCGTGTCCGCAGATTTGATTGCCGGAAAGATTCCAAGTTCACGGGCTGTCGCTTGCGACCCCAATCACCTGGAGTCTTGTCGAATCGCCCAGGTTGTTTCACTCCGCATGCACCGCACAGATCACCCATTAGCGCATACTTGCCCAATTGATACCAATCGCGCTCGATCAATTGCGTCGAACATGCATAGCAATAGGTCGAACTGTGTTCGACGTCGTGAATATTGCCAACATACGGGAAGTGGAGTCCCGCTCGCTTTGCAATCGAGTACGCCTTGAGCAGCGTCTCAGGTGGAGTCCGCGGTCGATCTGTCATCCGAAAGTCGGGGTGAAAAGCCGAGAAATGCACGGGCACGTCGGGCCCCAAAGCTGTCAAGATCCAATCACACATTCGCGTGAGCTCATCATCAGAATCATTCGCATCTGGAATTATCAGGTTCGTAATTTCAAACCATACTTCCGTCTCATGCTTAAGGTATCGCAGCGTATCCAGTACCGGCTCGAGATGCGAATAGGTGATCTTGCGATAGAAGTCTTCCGTGAAAGCCTTGAGATCCACATTAGCCGCATCCATGTGCGCATAAAAGTCTCGTCTTGCGTCGGGTGAAATGTAGCCGGCCGTTACCGCAACGCTTTGAACGCCCATGGATCGACAAGCCTTAGCTGTATCGATGGCGTACTCCGCCCATATGACGGGATCGTTGTAGGTGAATGCAACGCTCTTGCAGCCAAGCGCCTTGGCTGTATGCGCGATGAGGTCAGGTTCTGCAATAGAGCTCAGTTTGGCAACTTCGCGCGATTTGGAAATGTCCCAGTTTTGACAAAACTGGCAACCCAGATTGCACCCAGCCGTACCAAATGACAAGACGCTCGTGCCAGGGAAAAAATGATTGAGAGGCTTCTTTTCGATCGGATCAATGCAAAACCCTGTGCTGCGACCGTAGGTGTCGAGCACCATCTGGTTGCCTTCGATTTTGCGTACGAAGCAAAAGCCACGATCCCCTTCTTTCATTTTGCACTGTCGCGGGCACAGATCGCAAACGATTCGATCGGAACCCTCCTCGCGATGCCACCATTTTCCCGGATGAACTGCACTCATGTTGCGTTATGATTTCTCGAGTTAGGGAACGTTCGATCAGTAAAGCGATAGGTAGTTTCAAATCTACCCGTAATATGGGTGGCACGCTCTTGCGGTGTGATAGGCTTCCGGCATGTCGTTTTCAGCTAGACAGGCTGGAAGCCTATCCTACCATTACAATGCCTCCGGCTTTTCGATCAACTCTCCATCACCCAATCTAACACATCTAACCTTCATGCTCGAATGGCTATTCGGACGACGCAAACAGCTGCTGAACAAGGATATTCATGAGGATGAGCTTCACCAGCTAGATCGCTCGCTTTGGCAAGCGGCTTCTCTTGCCAAAGAGCAACGCGAACGACTCATTCGCTGGACGCGAGTCTTTATCGCCGAGAAAACTTGGGAGGGTTGCGATGGTCTTGAGATCACCGAAGAGATGCAATGGCTAGTTGCGGCTGCGGCTGGAATGATGGTTCTGGCCTATCCCGATTGGTACTTCGACAAAACAGCGACCATTCTCGTTCATCCACAATCCTACAAGGCTCGTGTCCAGCCAAGACTTTCAGGCCTAACAATTGGCACAGAATTGGCCGGCGAATTCTATCGCGCCGGTGAGACTATTTACCGTGGACCAGTCGTTCTCAATTATCGCGATATGCAATTGGCAGCCCGCGACACAAACGGCGGTCACCATCTCGTGATTCACGAGTTCTCTCATCAATTGGATATGGTCAACGGTCCATCTGCGGATGGCCTGCCACCGCTTCCTAAAAACATCAATGAAAACTTATGGCTTAAGGCGTTGAAGGCAGAATACAAGGCTGCACAGGACATGGTTGGCCAAGGCTATCGTATCTTGATGGACGATTACGGATTAACGCAAGAGAGCGAGTTCTTTGCCGTCGCAAGCGAACTCTATTTTCAATCGCCAAAGGATTTGGCAGAATATCACCCCAACGTCTATGAATTGCTAAGGCAGTTTTATGTTACCGACATGGCGAGCATCGTGAGTTGAAGGACGCAAAAATAGGTATCAGCAAAAAACGGATGTAGGTCACGATTCGCCGGGAATCGGCCCATTGTGTGCTTACATAAAAAGTTCAAGACACCTTTGACTGCGTCCTTTCGGGAGGTTCACCGCTCGACGGGTAACCATTTGAATGTGAGGTGCAAACGAGATCCATTTCTCGTCGTTAGCGCGGTGCCTCTCGCCCTCACCCCCTTCCCCTCTCCCGCGCGCGGGAGAGGTGTGCCGAAGGCGGGGTGAGGGTTGCTCGCACGTTAAGAAAGAAAAGTGCTCTGATGGTAGCCCTGGATCGAAGTCCCTGCCCCAATGCACGAATCTTGTCGGAGGTTCAACGAGCCTCTCGATGGAAACCGACAAGAGGGAACAATGTGGTGCACCGAAGTCGCCGCAGGTACGTTGCTAACTTTTTGAAACGTGGTCTCCGGCGACATCGGTGACCACTGTCGTTATTTCGCAAGAGAACATATGCCGCTCACCGCTCTTTTCGATCGCGTCAAAGACTCTGTCGTACGAGTAATTGCTTTGGATTCCAGTAACAATATCCAAAGTAGTGGCACTGGCAGCCTAATTGACAAAAGGGTGGTGCTCACATGCGCGCATTGCGTGTCGCCAAATCTAAAAATGGCAATCATCGATCCAGCAAACGCAAATGATGCGATTCTCGGTAACGTGATTTTCTCAAATGCCACAACTGATATTGCGTTGATAGAATTTCAACAAGACCTTGGAAATCCCGTCGAGTTTTCGAGCAGTTCTAGCTGCAAAGTTGGAAATGGCGCGTTCGTTGTTGGCTATCCGATGGGAATATCCGAGCAAACCCTAATGTCTGCTCATGTTGCGAGTGTTACTCCTTCTGCCCTAAGAATTGATGTCTCTGTCAATCATGGGAACAGTGGAGGCCCTCTCTTCAATTTGAATGGACAGCAAGTAGGTGTCATCAACGCAAAACATGGCTCACTCGCGAATTTTCTCACACAGATGAAAACCATGGCTCCTGGAGCCCGGATGAATGTGGGCGGATTTGATGCTGTTGGATCAATACGAATCCTGATTAGTGAAATGGAACGTAATCTAAACCTCGGTATCGGGTATGCAATTCCCTCCGATGCGATCCGTCCACTGCACAAAAAGCTTGAAGCTTGCGTACCGAAAGCGAAATAACAATGGGTTGCAGACGAAGCCCTCGATGAGCCGTTTTGATTTTCCTTGACTCAATCGCTCGGGCTCGCCGAACCCAGTCGGTCGATTGGGAAGCGATCGTCAAGACTGTTGCTTAGCTTTAATATGAGCTACACTGGTAGTCGGAGTATAGGTGACACATAACAATCTAATGCACCCGAGTTGCGGTCGGGCCGTATTTCACAAAACAAAGTCACTTGACCGCAACCGGGTGAGATGACAATGAATCCCCGAGTCAAATCTGTTGCCCCAACCGATGATTATCGTCTCGCACTTACATTCACGAATGGTGAAGTCCGGGAATTCGATTGCAGCCATTTGCTTGGATTCGGCGTCTTCAGAGAACTTAGGGACATCAATTACTTCCTTCGCGCCGCTGCGATTGATGGTACGGTGGCGTGGCCAAACGAACAAGACATTTGTCCCGATACGCTGTACGAAGACTCGATCCGACACCATCCAAAAAACATCGATCCAACGGTTGCAATGTAGCCGCGTCAGGCAGCAGCCTTTCGAAAAGGACACAACTCTGCGTAACCAACGAAGCTGTCGCTCGCCTTAGAACCAGGGGAAAAGCGCTCCGATCGAAAAGACAATTAACAATACGAGCGCTACGTACCAATACAATGTTTTCTTTTCGGATGAACTCTTGTCGTGCTCGATCGCATCGTCGAAGTCGTCGCGACCGTATCCTCCAAGTTCGAGCGAAGCATGCGCATCCGCATTGTCATCCATCGAATCTAGTACGTTGCTCTTGTCGCCCCGTGAGCCCGCTCTCGAAGTTGCGACTTTGGATGGGATTCGCCTTGTATTGCAATGTCGACAAACGGGTGCTGTCGTCGCTACTCGCTTGCCGCAGCCAATGCAGTCGGTGAATTCAAGCCTTACAGGTGGTTGAGCGGACATGCCTCTAAATCCTTCGGCAAATCGATGTACAATAAATTCTTTGAAACCGAAAACAAACGATGGAGACAATCACATGATTGACCGCCGCACATTCATTGTGTCCACTTCTGCTACTTTCACCATGGCTTCTGCCGCAAGTAACAAATATCTTTGCGCAGCCATGGATGTGGATCGCAACCCCGCCATTGAGGTCGTTGAACTTAAAGTTATCAGTTGGAAACCGCCTTTGTATCACGGATGGCCGACTCTAGCCAAACGCAAGAACGGCGAACTATTGTTAGCATTTTCTGGAGGCCGCGAAAGCCATGTTTGCCCCTTCGGCCGCTTGGAGTTGATGCGTTCAAAAAACAACGGAGTCTCTTGGGGCTGGCCTCAAGTATTATATGATGGCCCCATCGATGATCGAGACGCGGGTATCGTCGAAACGGCCAAGGGCAGTATCCTTGTTTCGACCTTTACATCACTTGCATACGAGCCGAGACTGACGCGAGCCGAAAAAGCCATACCTGGCGAGCCAGGCGCATTTTCAGATCCAAAATTGCTCTTGGAATGGCAAGCCGTTCACCATCGATTGACGGCTGAACAACGCAACGGAGAACTTGGAAACTACCTCCTTCGGTCTGTTGACGGCGGCGTGAATTGGTCGCACCGTTATCGCGTTCCTCTGAACAGTCCACATGGGCCTGTCGCTTTAGCCAATGGTAGATTGCTATACGCAGGCAAAGCAATCTACGGCGATGAAAGAGTAGGCGTCTGCGAATCGCTGGACGATGGTTTGACTTGGGATTGGCTCGCAACCATTCCGACACGCCCCGGCGACGATCCTATTCGCTACCACGAATTGCATTTGATCGACGCACAGGACGGTTCGCTAGTTTGCCACATTCGCAACGAAAACAAGACTGACGACGGACATACGCTCCAAAGTGAATCGACAGATGGCGGTCGCACTTGGACCATTCCCCACACCATCGGAGTTTGGGGGCTTCCGTCTCACCTCTTGAGGTTGCGTAGCGGAAATTTCTTGATGTCGTACGGGCACCGACGCAGTCCCCTTGGAATTCAAGCTCGCGTCAGCCAGGACTCCGGAAAATCTTGGAGCGAGGCGATTCCCATCACGGCAGATGCGGAATCGGCTGACCTCGGATATCCATCCTCGGTCGAATGCTCCGATGGGACCATGGTCACTGTTTGGTATGAAGTTTTGAAGGGTTCACCATTGGCTCAACTTCGACAGGCCCGCTGGAGATGGATGGTGAACTAACCCAACTTCCCTACACCAGGAATCGTCATTAAGCGAATAATGCGAGGATCCTTTTTCGCGATCTCTTCGAAAGGCTTTCCCGCGCTCTCCAGTTGCTCGATCAGAGCGTCCAATTGACTCAACGCCAAGTCTAGTTGTCCTTCCCAATACTTTCTAGGCAGACATTTCGACAGCGGATTTCGAAACGAGTTGATGTGCTTGCGGCCTTCCTTGGTCCAAGCTGTCGAACCGCGTCCAATCGTCGCATGGGCCATGCTTCGCAATAAGACTGACTGGGACCCAGCCATCATGGCCAAAGTCACTTCGTCGTATAAAGGAAACGATCCAAGAGTCGAAACAGCCCAGAACAGATTCAGTGTGTCGGCACCTAAAGAAGAAACCTTAACTGAGTCGCCCGAGCGTGTAGCGCGAGTCGTTGCCCGCAACCCTAAGGAGCGTTCCAGCAGAGCGACGTCAAGCCTCACGGGTCAAGTCAAGACGCCAGGCCGCAAAGTTGTGATTGACGCAGCCGAAGCGAAAGTTCGCAAGCCTTCACGTAGGACTGTTACAACGTAGAAAAACACGGCTATCCGGGAACGCGGAGGACAACTCGGTGCATTGACCACTCAATGCAGTCGAAGTGACCGAGGAAGCCACTCAGCGTTGGCCCGAAACACCTTTCCGTAACAAATTCTCCAGCCAATGAAAGTGGAAAAAGTGAGCAGTGTACTAGTAGCGTCATGATTGATGTCTTCGGCTGCGTTGATGGACTGCGTTATCGACGTGACGATTACCACCAGAAACCCGATTTCGACAAAGATGCATTTTGTTTGTGTCTTTAACATCCTTTTGCTCCCAACCTTATTTACTTTTGTAGCGAGGCATGGCAACAGTTACTTTAATAAAAAGATGGATGGCCCCTCGAAACCCTTTGAGGACATGGGAAAGAATCTCCCGAAAACCGAAAACCCAGCCTGACCCCAACGAAGTGACCGACTAATCGCGCCGCTGACGCAGTGCTGACAGATAAAGCATAAGACAACTATTTCGTTTTTGACATGATACCAGATGCTTCAACTTGTTGAATCGATTCATCGACCGAATTCTTGATTTGTTCGTACTCCTTGGTTTTGGAATTCCAAAACTTTAGATCGACGGTCAAGTGGACAGTTTGAATTCCTCCTGTTCCAAGAATGTTTAGTTCGGCTCTCACCTTACTGGGGACGGACACATCATCGAACTTAGTCCATGTTGTTTCAACACGATTCACTCTAATGCAATCCTTCCGTTTCGGCAGATCGGACAAATCGCGAAAGCCACTCTGATAGGAATAGGTTTCAAACAATACGGGCAAATCATCCTTGAAGCGAACTTGATCAAAAGCAAGGTGTTTTCCCTCTTTGGTTTTGACCTTACCAAACCAAACCGAGTCTGCTGTGCGTGCATCGATTTGGGTTGCGCTAACGCATGATCCGTTTCGAAATATGACCTGAAAAGTCGGTTCACCAACCTTTCGCAGGTAGTTAAAGTGGAAGGGATAGATCACTGGCCAATCTATCGGGTTCACGGCAACACATGGAGATACCTGCTCCTGTCCACCAGTCCTCGTCCATCGACCCATTCCCATAACGTTCGCAAAGTCACGTCCACGAATCCTAAGATTTGTAACTGTGCACTGATGAAAGTCGAAATAGTTCGAAAATTGTTGCGTTCTAACATCCTCGATATGATCCAACTTCCATTCGGCTCGCTTGTACTCAACTCCTTCGGTCTTGAAAGTAGTGAACGTAGCAGAGCCTTCGAACCAATACTCGGAATCAGGAGAAGTCTCGACCGAAAGTAATGCAACTGAGGCGACATCGAGCATTCCGAACTCAAAATCATCCGCGAAGCCCAAAACCTTGGATTCTAGCTCCTTTGCAAGAGATTCGTCGCATCGAGCTACGTTCCAAGCGATGTCCATACGAAGAGCCACCACCACAACCAAGATCGCCAACTGCAAAAAATTTCTTCTGAACATCGGATAGCCTCAAGACCAATTCAAAACGACATATCATTCCAAAGCAACCAAACGATTGAGACTACGGTGCCTCGATCCCGGCACATGGTATATTGTTGACTTTTGCAAACAACTGGATACCTTGGCGACTCTTCACTCCAGGCGCACAGTACTGTCCTCGTGGTTTGTTTGGGTCGCCAGCATAGTATTCGCAAGCAACGCATCCCATGATCACCTTACAATCCCACCAAAATGTAGGTGTTCGATTAAAGCCGGTTTGAGGCGAAATTGGTGTCGTATAGTCTGGTTGTTCCGTAAACCACGTTGCCTCATTAACGTTCATTCGCCAAGTGTTTGGCTCGGTGCAGGACGGCGGAACAGTAGCTCCACAGATTTTTGAGCCACATGCAAAGGCATTCTCATCGAAACCCGGCCAAGCTCCATATCTGTCCGCGCAAGACTTGGGCTCAATCGAAATCAAACAGATAACTACACCTGCATGCAGTGTCTGTCCGGCACATAGCAAACCCATCACACTTACTAGACCAAAGACAATTCTCCTCGACATTTTTACATCTCCCTATTCAGACTTAGACACGTCAACTCGAACACTGCTGGAACCACCGCGGTTTCCGCACACCAAAGCGATTCTCCACGAATCGCCGCCGTCCAATTTTTTCCCATCCATTTCGTTGCAGCTTACTTCAAATAGTGCCGATTTCTCTCCACGCTTTTGAACATTCGAAAGCTGAACTGGAATGGACGTTTTCCCATCTGATAGCGTCAGCTTCCCTGACGAAACTTTTGTCAAAGGATCTTTTCCAACCAAGTACATTTTGGCTATGAATCTGCCATTCTCGAGTTTCCACGTGGTGTCACGTGGACCTAGCGAAAACCTATCCATGTAGCGCACAGGGACCAAGAGGTTCAAAGCGGAAACGTCGTTCAATTCGCCGACCAAGCCAGTTTCCGATAGCATGTCGGACGGCGCTGTTTTCGAATAGCGAACCAAAATTGGCAATGTCTCTGCAAGCACGCCAACTGATTTGGTTGGCTCAATCTGCAACATCAAAGTCATAGGGTCCTGTCCCTCCGATTGTTGGATTTTCAATCGATCGCTGTCGCTCACGACACTCAGGATTCGAATCATTTTGCTATTCGCTCGTAGTACAACTGAAGCTATCGCATCATGATCGGAATTCTCAATTTCGATGGGCGTCCTTTCGATTGCGACAAAATCAACGATGGTTGCGTTGATGGCCAGGACGAACGAAATAGCGCGCTTACGGTCGACGAATTGAATTCCCGAGGTAAGGGTTTGTGGCGACGAGGGCATCGTGATTGTAGCTTGAAACGTGAGATCGTTACCACTTGCAGCGCTCATCTCAGTCGTTGAAAGGTTGGTACAGTTGCATGCGGGCTGAAGCGTGACGTCGAGATCATGGTCCAATCCGTTCTTTACCTTTATCTCTACACTGACGATCTCACCTACTAAAAACTGGCCAGTGCTAACCGTTAGTACTTGCTCGTTTTTCGTTAAGCTGGTCGTTAGCGCGACAGTTTTCTGCACATCACTTTCTTCAAGAGTTAGCGCACCGCAGATCGGTCGCGACACCGTCAAAAAGAAAAGGATTACCTTCCATATGGATACAATTCGCATGATTCTTGCGCGCCCGACCATTCTGATCCAAAGCTGCTTTCGAATTCGATGTGGCCACTTAAGGTTTTCGATTGTCATCACGTACGGTGTCTCCTAAAACGATTTCGCGACCTCAGAAAACGTATTGTGTTAGCACGGTCACTTCAGTCGCCAAAATCGGCTGGCGGAGAATACCAGACTTTTCCGAAAGGCTTAGCATTCTCTCTCGCAGCGCTAGTTCACATGTTTTCCATAAGTCCTTTGTTCGGAATGGCTTACAGAGGCCATTGAGTCTTTTGTTTTTTGTCGGCGCGGCAATTGTTGTTGACCTTGTTTTCGCGTAGGTTCAGTTGCTCGTGAGACTGTTCAATTCGCCCGTACGCCCAAGGTCTATCATGAATTCGATCCCGATCGAGTATCTTCAAAGCGTTTCACTCCTTGTACAACCATTGGAGTTCGTCGAGTCAAAATTGATAGACGATCGATGGATTTTGGAACATCCGGAACCGTTGTATTTCGATATTCCTTGTCCTATTTGTAATGCACAGACGATCCGATTCGGCAGTCTCCCAATGCGTCGCGTTCGACATCTCAACTTTGAACAGCGGCCAGTGTTCGTTGTGTTGACGCTGCCTCGTAGAAAGTGCGCAGCACATGGCGTACGGTCAATGCCGCAGCGTCTATTCGAATTGCGATGCTCCGTGTCCATCGCATTCGAAGACTCTATCATGGAACTCATACTACTGATGAGCAAGGCCGAGATTGCTCGACGCCAGTTTATTAGTGAACGTATGATCGACCGAATGGTTCTAAGGGCTAGTCAGCGAGAATTGGTTAAATGCAACGTCCCTCACTTATTGAAAAACAAAAGGGGACGGGGGCAATAGTGTTCGGCACGTAAGTTGCGTTCCGAAGGTTGCTTAGTTTTTAGAACAGCGGCCAGCGAATAAAATCGGCTGACGTTTTCAGCATTGGCAGC
>JAYVPJ010000042.1:0-8348 GCA_043757445.1 Pirellula sp.
CCCAGTGACGACAACCGCTTGCGAGTCTCAGCGATCCACTCCACGTTGGCAACACGAGCAGCCATGATCTCTTTGGATACTTGCATCGGCTTACGATCACCACCCCGAGGCGGAAAGAGCTTGAACCAACGCTCAGCTACTTCTGTGTCTGACCAGCCGCTCGCAATCTCAGGATCAATACGCAAGAGCAAGTGCAGATGATTGTCCATCAAACTGAATCCACCCACGGAAACGGCAAAGATCTGATCAAGTTCCCGAAGTCTAACTTCGATCCAATCTTTACGCCCCGGCGCAGCCTCATCGCCCAAGAGGTGAGCACGACGACAGCAACGCGAAATGCAGTGGTACCAACGACTTACGGAGATATCTACGAGACGCGAACGCGAGATTGTCATATTGTCTTCCTTTTGGAACGATCCGTTCAATCGCCAAAGTCTACCAAAACGAGCAGCTTCGTCAATTGCTGTGCCTGTCCTTTTTTGCTCCCTCTTTTTTGCTCCCGCAACGATAGACCAAACGCCGCTGCAAGCTCCCGAAGCGTTACTGTCGTGCGGCGATGGGCAAAGTTGGCCGTCAAATCTTGCCCGGGTAAGCCATCGATCCAGTGCGCTGTCAAATGGATTGCACGAGCTGGCATGGTTAGCCAATGGTCGTTTGCCTCGCACAAGGTTCAAATGGACTTGCCGTAAAAGAATAGAAATCGATCGCCGCTTGAATTCTAGTTTTCGCAGAATCCAGCCCGCGAAAGCTAGCTAGAATTGCATCGTTGACTAGGGACTTCAAGTTGTCGTCAACTGCGGAAAACTAGTTGTCGCTAGACAAGGAGTCGGCATCGAATGCCGCTGAGTTAGTCTCGGATCAAGAAACAATCTCGACAATCTTCGCGAATTCCTTCGGGGCAGGAAAAAATCCTAAACAATGATTCCTGGCACCTTTGTTTTGGTTTGGTTTGGCACCTTTGTTTTGGTTTTGGTTTTGGCCCGAAAACCTAGCCTAGCCTAATTCCTGCGAAGCCATGCCTTTTGTTTGTTTTCCTTTATCGTTCATCGTTCTCTACAGAAATGGGTGTCGGCTTCGCATACTTCGAGTGCATCAAATAATGTCGAAAAGATGATCCGGTATTTTGGAGTACAAACATGGGTCCTAAGGCCTCTCGGCAAATCTCACGTTGCAGTGGATCAAGCGACTCGAACATTCTATCTTCAAACTCTGTCATCACACTCAAAATTTCTCGGTGTTCACGACTACGTATGGAGTTACCCAACTTCAAAAGTTCGTCAATCTGATCTTCGCGAATCGAAATTTTTTCATTTAGCTTTCCTTTCGCCAACGCTCGCGACAGCCCCATCGCTTCTACTTCCATTCGGTAAGCCAATTGCGCAACACGCTCCAATTGATTTGAGGTTAACTGCTCCCGAAGAAAGCCATCCAAGGATAGGCGTTCCGGATTGAATTCCGGCTCAGGAGGCGATACGACTAGCGGTCCTAGCCTAGCGAAGCTCACTGCTCTAGAATTTATTGTCTTCCGCTGTTTTTCGGTCAAAGTCAGTTCATCTTGCACGTCCTTGTCTCTATCAATCAACGCAAGGAAGAAACGAGAAGACTCAGGGGGATTTGAAAAAGGGGACGAGTCACTTAATTGCGAACTCAAATTCCGCAGCGCAAAAACTGGCAATCGGTAGTAGTCTCCAATCGTTTCGACAACTAGTTTGCTTTGCTCGCGGTCCAGCTTGGCACGGACTTCCGTTTCCGATCGAATCTTGATCTTTCGAATCTTCTCCAGTTTCTGCTCATTGAACTTTTGACCTCGCTTCCAAAGTGCATCAGCTTGACTCTGTGTAACACCTGCGATCTCACTTAATCGACCCTCGCAAAGCGATCCGGCCAACCCGATCGCCGAAACTTCATAGCGATACGCAATTTGACGAAGCCGATCCATCTGTATCGGGTGAAGGACTTCTTTTAAGCCAACTGATCGAGCAAACCGAAAAGCATCTAAATTCAAATTGGGGCTTATTCTCATTTCCTTGTCCAGGACTTTGTAGGTTTCCCAAGCCAGCAACTGCTCCTCGCTCAATCCCAGTTCGTCGACCACACCTGTTTGGTCGATCATATGGAATAGTTGGCTAGTGTTTTCAGGGTCAACACCTACTCGAATTTTTCCAGTTAGATGCGAAACCTCAACTCCAATCGAATCGACGTGGTTATCCATGATCTGGAACCGGATTGTCTTGCCGTTAACGACAATAGTGTTCGATGCCTTTCCATCAGCCTCCTGCGAACGAGTGATTTGTAGTAGCGGAAGCGAGATGAATGACACAATCGCCGAAAAAAAAAGAACCGATTGAATTGTGATTCTCATTGAAATTTCTCTACTTTGATAACGATTAACAATCGTAAAGACGGAAAGCGGCATCGATCACAACATAGGCCGCAAACCGTGGGCTAGCGCCCTTCGGTTAATCAGCCCCAATTAGGCGTCCAGTTAGCCCCGCTTTTGATCGAAGCCACGGACAGCTACGGATAGGAATAATAATTGAATGTCGTTTCATAGTTATCACACAATGTCACCCATCCTCGAGACGGATCTTGGTATTGGCCCTTCAAGTAGACGGCGACGGATGAATTCGAGGCAGAATAGCTTGCTACTTCCCCGCCGTCGTTCTTGGTCCAGCTGCTGTTCTCGCTAACGATTTTCGATTCAGTGACGCCGAACCCCATCCCAATTGGTGAGAAAACGATGATCGATTTCATGTCTCGTGCATAATTGGATCCGTTGCCGAAAGTGATGTAGTCGGGATCAAGTTTCAGCGTCGAAGGACCGCTAAAATCCAGCCCAGCCACTCCATTGACGTAACCTGTACAGACCGGCCCCCACGAAACGGTCATCGTGGACAATGCAACGACTGGGGTGAATAGAACCAGAAGTGCCGCCGCCGTCACCCGTTTTGTTAAACTCTTCATCTTGCTACCTCGAAGTAAAAACTATCGTCCTATTTGCCAATTAAGCCACACGATGGTCGACCTGAGTTTCGGTTGCTCGCCAAAAACAAAGGCCTACTACTTAAGTAAGCCAACATTCAGGTCGCTGACTACCACTCAAAATCGAAACTTTTCAAAAATAGTTTTGCGAAGCGACAAATGCTTCCCATCTGACTTGGACAATTCTTAACTTTCGCTGCACGCCCCTCGGTACGCTGTCAAACCGTATCGCAATCTCATTCACGTCCATCCCATCCAACTTCATGCGAACGATTTCGCGATACTCATCGTTTGGAAGGCTCTCGGTAAACTTCTCCCAAACGTCTATGATCTCTAATTCGTCGGAGGCCCGACTTAAATCGACACTGCAATTGAATATACTTGCCAATTGATTTGGGATACCAAGCAATCGCTTCTTACGCCGAAGATATTTTCGACGATTCAACGCACGTGCCTTGGCGACACACATCATCGCAAACCAAAGCTCTTCGCGATTCGTCACGCTTTCAAATCGTCCCTCCGTTAGCCCATGCCAAACACTAAACATGCTTTCATTGGCCAAGTCGTCTTCAAAACCCTCCGCTCGGTCCTGCCCTGTTAACTTATTCTTAAGGTACAACCGCAATCGACCTATGTAGAAACCGAACAACTTTCCAAACGCAACCTCATCATTCTGGCGGGCTCTGGACAACCAATACGTAATCTCGTGATCGCCAAAATTGCTCGTTGCTCGTTGCTCGTTGCTCGTTGCATGATTTTTGATTTTCCATTGATTTGAAAATCCTTCGTCAATCGTTAATTTATCAACAGAGACTTGGTTGTACCTCGAGACCATGGCTGAGTCAAAAAGAATTCCAATTTCAATTGCGGCGTCGATCATAACTGGGGCTATGCTGGACGCGACACGCTCCGAGGGATCTTGTTAAAGATCCTTTCGTCGCTCGATCTTTAACAAGATCCCCTACCCTAAAAACAAGCCCTTGAAAATCGCTAGCAGTCGACTTGCAGCCCATGTTGTGATCGGCGCCTCAACTGCGCCCCGGCAACGCCAAACGTCAGAAGACACGCGAGCTTCAACCATAGATTTTCATCGCCGACTCCGAACAAACCAGACGTCTTGTCGAAGTCAGTGGAAAGAAACGAGAAAAATAGGGTCAGGCAATTCATCGACACCAGACCTCGAGCAAGAGCCTAGCGACCCAGGGGAAGCGTTAGCATTGGGGCCTTGGACTTGGTGGATTCTAGTTCAAGCCTCGACACTTCGATCAACAACGCAAACGTTGACTTCGTACTGCGATCGCGTTCATCGATGTAATACCAGTACCCTTTGTATTGCACTGCAATATGAGCACAGGGCGGACGCTTTTTCGATTGAACGCTACGCACTCGAAAAAGCCCTCCTAAGACCTGTTGCCAATCAAAAGGCTCGGCACCGTAGCCGTTCGTTCGGGGAGCGATTTCTCTCGTCAAGTGTTCGCGAGGTACCTCTACGCCTTGGGATACAAAAAATAAAACTTGGAGCAAAGATCTCGTTTCCAGATCGAGCGTTTCCAAGCCGGTTTTTGGCATGTCTTTAAGAAAAGGATCGAGCTTTCCCGAAGTCAGATCGAATGTTCGCATGTTTGGGTTGAGCTTGAATGCATTGCAAAAAACAAACCAATCGGAGTCGCCATCGACCAATTGATCGGCACGCATTACCGGCTGTTTTTCGTGCCGAATCAGAGTCACTCCGTCTGCCGATGCCTTGAGCTCTAAATCTTTTTGAATCGATTCGATTGCATTTTTAGCATTGTTTTCATCAAGTGCAAACGTACTTGAAACGGACTTCTCGCGATCCTCAGTGAACAACGTCATCAAATTTCTATCTTCAAGACGCTGGAGAGCTTGAACACCTTCCAAGAATGTCACGTAATCAGGTGGGTCACGCGGAGTTGGTCCACTTGCTGTTTCCGCATTGGAAACCCAGTTGAGATTTTCTAGGTAAAGTCGAAACACAGTTGAGATAGGCCAAGTCGTTTTCGAAAGATACGCTGCGCCTTCGAGTGAGATGGGCGAGAAGAGCCGTCGCGTAAATTCTTCGTCGTCCAGGGGTGTATAGCTTAGTGTTGGACGCGTCGTACCAGACACCTGCCCTTGGGGGAGGATAGAATTCCGAAAGATTCCGAAATCACCGGCACCAGCCGATGTGAAAAAGGGAACGATACCGAGCCCTGCTACCAATTCTTGTTGATCTGCAATGCTGGATATAGCTAGGCTGCTTGGTGTGTCGGTGTATCGCAATCGAACAATGTTGAGAAGCAGTTGCTCTTCCGAAGTTGTCTTGACCGCGTCGTTGTATCGAAGCCTGCTTTGCAATAGCGAACGGGGACCGATGGAGCATCCGACGCAGCTCAGAAATACGGAAATAGCCAACGCTAGCAAACTCATTGTTTGCAAAGCAATCTCCGGTCTTCGATCAATACGCGACACCATGCGAAATGTATCGACCTTGCGGAATTTTCCGATCAAGGAAACTAGTACTTTGTTTCATCTTGATTGTTGGGTAGTGGATCTTGATAAAGATCCGCTCCTCGAAGGGATCTTTTGCAAGATTCACTATGTCCTTCGGCCGCGTGATGCTCTGGCTGCTGAAATAACAATCGGTTTTGTGTTGCTCGAGCAGCAGATGTTTTGCAATGAGCTGAACTCGCGTGATTTCTTGGAATCGCCTACAATAGTTGAAAAAATACCATTTCAGTTAGATCCACTTGTCGTTATGCCGTTACCTACCATCGTCAATATCGCGGCCTACCAATTTTTCCGATGGGATGGCCTCGAACCACGTCGCGATGAACTCAAGAGCCTCTGTAAACAGTTGGCATTGCGAGGCACCATCCTCATCAGCGGCGAAGGAATCAATCTATTCATAGCTGGCTCGCGTGAATCGATCGATGCATTCTTGTCCCACATTCATCGGATCCCCGAGCTGGCGGCACTACCGATCAAGGAGAGTCTTACCGACTATCAGCCGTTTAACCGGATGCTTGTTCGAATCAAACGCGAGATCATCCCGGTTGGCGCCGAGGATGTTCAACCTGTAGACGACGCGTCGCCGAAGATTTCCCCTGAAGTTCTCAAACAGTGGCTCGATGAAAAGCGTCCCATCGCATTGCTGGACACTCGCAACGACTATGAAGTCGAGTTGGGCACTTTCGAAAATGCTATCGACCTTAACATCAAGAACTTCAGAGAGTTCCCAAAGGC
Source organism: Pirellula sp. (assembly GCA_043757445.1). Taxonomy (GTDB): domain Bacteria; phylum Planctomycetota; class Planctomycetia; order Pirellulales; family Pirellulaceae; genus JBKCUI01. The sequence goes on from JAYVPJ010000042.1 coordinate 6,226, forward strand.
GACTGCGGCCATCTCGGAAGAAGTAAAGAAACAACCGGTCGTGATGTTTTGCACGGGTGGTATCCGATGCGAAAAGATTGGACCTTATATGAAGGGACTTGGATTCGAGGAGATCTATCAACTCGATGGTGGGATTTTAAAGTACTTCGAGAAGTGCCAACAGGCTCATTACCAAGGCGACTGCTTTGTATTTGATCAACGCGTAGCGGTCGAGCCATCGTTGGAACCCTCGGACATGAGCGAATGCTTTGCGTGCAAGCGCCCGCTCCTACCGGCGGATCTGAAATCCGAGCACTATGTCATCGGCGTGTCTTGTCCACGTTGTTACCAGTCCATCGAAGAAAAGCGCATCAATCAGTTTGCGAAACGGCGCGAGGCCATCCTCAAGATCGCGGCCGAACAGCGAGGCTCAACGCCTTATGAAAACAAACGCTGGATCTCCATTCCACAGCGATGTGCCGGCATGACGTTGCTGGACGCGCTGCATGAGTTTTACCCCGGCTACACACGAGCCCAATGGCAATTGGCTATCGACTCGGGCGAGATACTGTTGCCGGCTGCGTCGAAACGCGAGTTTGATACGCGTCCTGTTAGCGCCGACGATATCGTCCGCGATGGCCAACGATTTTTGCAGACGATCAAGGACTATGCAGAACCAAACATCAATCCCAATGTCGCATTGCTCTATGAAGATCAAGCGATCGTGGTGATCAACAAGTGCGCACCTTTGCCTGTCCATCCATCTGGTCGTTTCAATCGCAATACGCTCGAAGGAATCCTTGAGGTGGCGTACTATCCGGAAAAACTCCGGCCAGCTCATCGGCTGGATGCGAACACGACGGGGCTCGTGGTTCTAGCAAGAAGGCAAGTTTACTCGCGATTCCTTCAATCGCAATTCACTGGTGGGACCGTCAAGAAAACGTATCTTGCGAACGTCGCAGGGCAACCCAATTGGGAAACCATGGATTGCGATCTCGCGATCAGCAAAGAGACAGTTCATGGCGGTAGTCGCGCAATCGATCGCGAAGGTCAAACCGCATTAACGCGATTTCGAGTGATCGAGCGATTACCCGATGGCACGTCGCTGATCGAAGCCGTTCCAGTGACTGGTCGAACCCACCAGATTCGCTTGCATCTGGCGGTGCTTGGCTATCCAATTTTCAACGACCCACTCTACTTGTTGGGTGGGACGGCGCGCGAACAACCGGAAGAAGAACTCCAATCCAAAGCAATGGGGTTGCATGCATGGAAATTGGAGTTCATTCATCCGATTACTCGAACGAATGTTCGATTCGAAGCGCCCGCACTGGAACCAAGGCAACTGGCCAACGCCGAATCCCAAGTCTGACTCCAACATAAGGATGACCTGCAACAAGGATATACCCCCTCATCCATGGGTGAATGCTGCACTCCACTTTGGTTGGGAATGGTTCTTCGACCTTGGTAAAAACTTCTTTGTTCGCCCCCGCAGGAATCATCGGATTGACTTCTTCGTTCTTGAAGAAACTGAACTTTACATTGTATCTTCCCCCTTCGTTGACGAGAAAGGTTTGGCCTGCACGAATCGCCAGCACGTGCGGAACAAACGCATCCTTCACGATATCGAGGATTGGCTTTTCATTAGGCAACTCTTGCAAATCAGGGTGCAACTGCTTTGTTCCCAATTTTGTCTTTTTCGAATCGATCATGAAGACCATGTTGGCGATCCCTTTGGTCGCTGGATCGACTACGAGATCCTCAGGCATGATTTTTAGACCGCTCTGGGTGATCACAGGTTTGGGCGGTGGAATCTCACCATCTAAGACGACCGTCATGGTCAAGTCGCCCCAGGTTTGTGCTTGGACCGCACGTGATTGGCCACTGCTCATGGCGAACAGCGACCCGACAAAAACAAGCATCCATTTCATCGTTGTGGTTGTCCCGTTTGTCCAGTACAGAGAATGGCCGCGTGAAAATGAATGGCTCGCACGCCTCCCGCTACGTTGATATGTTTATATCTGCCGAACCAATAGTGTTCGGCACGAAATTTGGGGTTAATTGATTCTATTCGACAGGGATCCATTCTACGATCGGAAGATTGCGATGGTGGGAGATGAAGGTCAGAGGCGTGCTAAATTGAATCT
>JAYVPJ010000043.1:0-8336 GCA_043757445.1 Pirellula sp.
CATTGACTCGCCATAATGGCAAAATATCAAAATCAAGGTGTACACAACCCTAAACTGCCAAGTCATCCCCAATTACCCAAAGTTAGCGTTGGCCCTGGACAGTATGCGGGCAAAGCCGGTTTAGCCGGCCTGCCGCGATGGCCCCCGTGACCGATCAAAAGCAGCCCAACGAAAATGGGAATTCATCCCTGGTTGAATTTTGCTCGCTCACTTGCTTTAATAGGTACGCAATGAAACAAGAAATTAAAAAGAACATTTTCGGCATTTACGAAGTCATGTATGACTGTCCGAAATGCTCGCTTCGATTGACATCGCAACTTTTAGAAGCTGGGGATGTGGACCAGTGCCCGAATTGTGGTACGAAGTTTCGCATTCCTGGGAAGCAGCAAAGAGCCGCTTATGAGTCCAAGCTGGCGGCAGATCAGGCCGCAAAGGAGGCCGAAAAAAAACTTCGAGAGGAGGAGCGACGTATAGCCGCTGAAGAGAAGAGACTACAACAGGAAGAAAGCCGGCTACAGCAGGAAGAACAAAGACGCACAAGAGAAATCATCGTCAGGCAGGATAAAGATCGGCGGCGAGGAGAGCATCTTGTACCCCCAACAATATTCGGGCATCTCGAAACGTCGCAGGGACGATGTGGCGAGCTTTCTGATTCCGCAGAATGCCCCTTCTGCGCCGAGTTCGTCTCATCTCGCGCAAGAAAATGCAAGCATTGCGGAGAATTGCTTGATCCGGTCTTGCGTGCGGTAGCGGAAAACCGAAGGGCGACTGCCGTTCCGCAAATCGTCAACGTCGTCCAAGCCAACGCGTCCGCTTCAGCGGCGGCGTCGACGTCACCAGCGTTAGGCTGCGGAGGCTGCATTTCTGCGGTGATACTTCTGATGATAATAATTGTGTGCGCGGGCCTACTTTAGCGGAGTGATAATTGGGAAAGTAGACTGAGCCATCTTTCCATTTTCTCGTCCACGACTACATTTTTTGCGGTTCTGACGAAACAGATCAGATTGAATACGAGTTTGAGCGTGTGTTCCGAGAGGAAGGTTTTCGTATGGCTTTGGACACCAAACGTTTCTGAGCTTAGACCGGATGGCTGGTCAAACGGGACTCTGGCGACGAAACCGTCTTTTCAAACCAAACATTACTGGCAAGCTCGCGAAAATAGCGAGCGAGGAGGGTTCCGGTACGGCGGTAGGGACGGTCAACTCACTTGAAATGCCGTACAAATGGTGTCGGTATTCAAAAGTAGTTAGTGATTCATGAATCCAAGCCCTGTCAGATCGATCCGATTGTCCGATCGATGCAGTACCGCGAGTGCTGCCAAGCCCTATGCTAGCTCCGGCTCGTCCATCAAACGTGGTCCCAGTCCAAACAGTGAAGTTCCCTGTAGCACCACTCTCATCAAAATTAATTGGTGACAACAAACCCGCTCCCACCGGTGCAAACATCAAAAACATTGAGGTTGAGATTAGATTGCCCTGGGTGTTGTAAATCATGGCATCTGTCGCAACTTGTATGTTATCGATTGCGTCGGCTTGCGCTGTAGACGCGATGGCCTTCCAACTTACCGAACCACCTGTTAAGGAATTGATCTGGCTGGACAGGCCTCCGTTGACATTCGCTGCATCGTTCACAAAAGTGTTGTAGTAATCGATATCTGGACTTGTAGCAAAAGTTCTCGTTGAGGTAACAAAGGCCACTCGAAACTTGTCCCCTGGGTTCAAGCCCACCGGGATCATCCAGTCTGCGATTGCAAGGTGGGGCGTTACGCACGCAGTCGCCAATGCTAAAACAAATGTTGCTAGACGTGACATTGACTAAGACTTTCGAAGACCAAGTACCAAGTGTTGGATACGTGGAGTTATGATACATTGATCATGTATAACAACAAAGGCATAAAACCCCTCGTTAAAAACCCGCTGGAAGAACGTTCCTGGTTGAGTTCGTCGCCCCTGACTGCCATACTCGGTTTTTTCACCGTTTTCGAGCCCCCCCCCACACCCCTTGACATGACAACGCCAATAACCATGAAGTGCAAAGCGTGCGACAAGACGCTGAAAGTTCCGGCACGCCTAGTTGGGAAAACGGGTAATTGCCCAGACTGCAATGCCGAAAACAAGTTTGGTCATTGACAAGCGGACTTTTCTTGCTTAGCCTGACCCTAAGTGGAGAAAATCAACCAAGCCTGGGGTGTGTTGCATGAGAGCTTATTTAAAGACATTTTGCATGTTTTCGGCCATCTTTTGCTTGTTTATGACAAAGCTTGCCTCAGGTCAGACCCGCACTCGGGACCACGCAATCGCAGGAAGTGCTGACCATGCTAAGCGTGTGTGGGAATATAGCCGTCTATCAATCGACGCAACACAGAGCTATCGTGCCGCGAAGAAAATCACGCTTCTTTCAAAGGAATTTGGTGAAAGTACGCCATCGTCCGCGCGTAGATTGGATGTCTCAGAAGCCATGAATACTGGTCAAATAGGGCGGCTATGGTGGAAAGAGTCCGACGGCTTTGGGATAACCTTTAAAGTCCGCAGCGTTGTTGACAAGACTAATGTACTTTTAGTTGCCAATTCGAAGTATCATTTATGGCTTGAAGGTTATCCAACTGACAACTTGGTAGATGGAGAAAACGTTGCTATTGTTGATTACGTCAAAATAGTCGGCACCAAAGCATATCCTTCTGCGGATGGATCACAGTCGACCGTATGGCTTATAAACCTTTTACCTCGAGAGGATTCCGAAAAAAGACTCGCAGAAGATAAGGCAAGTCAACCTGCCTTGGCGGAATCTTCGAAGCCCCGTGAAACGATAGAGCAGTTGGAAAAAATTTATCGTTTATCCGGCAGCCGAGATGGCGATCGAAGCTGGATTCTGAAAAACGGCAAACAGGTCCAGGGCAAATTTCTTGCATTGAAGTCGACGAAACTCTACCTTCAGTCCCGGGATGGCAAGACCTTCGAAATTACGTACTCGACGCTGACTGCGGGGGAGCAGGCCCTTGCAAAGAAAATGCAAAAGGAGATCAATGGAGACACAGAAATCAAAAGTTCACCACCCAAAGAAAGTTCGTCGCCTAAGTCGGCAACCGATCGAAAGCCGTCGGCTATCGCCCCAACCGTCGGTGCAGTTATCGCGGCGGATGATTTCAGCTCTTACAATCCAGGGGTAAACAGCCTCCTTGGGCAAGCGGCGGGTGGGACCGGCTTCACGGGGAAATGGGAATCTCTGGGACTCAAAGCGAACTTGAATGTGTTTGCCAACCCATCATCGGTGAGGAGTCTGGGTACTTCAGAAAATAGCGATGCCAGCAACGCCGGTAACGCACTCAACTTTGCATCGCCTGTTAGTATCGGTGGACGTCAGCTATTCATTCGGTACAAGTACGTCAATCTCAACACGGCAAAAGGCCACGTGAGCAGTCGACTGGACCTGAACTACGCCAGTCCTGGCGACGGGAAACGGGTAATCCTGGGATCGTACGTCACTGACAATCTGCAACTTGTTCTCGAACCCAATCTGCATACGGGTGTGGGGCATCTAATTGCCGATTCCGGCATTGGTACGGTAAGCGGTACTGGGAGCCATGTAGTGGTGGGCCTATTGGACGAACAGTTTAAGCAGATCGCGATTTGGGTCGATCCAGACACAAACGACTTTTATGATCCGCATACGGGCTCAAACTCCGCAAATGCTGTAACGCCGTGGCGCATTCCAGCGGGCGGGCTCACAAATTTTGTGAGCTACAGCTTGATTCGGAACAACGACGATTGGGTATCGTTCGACGACGTGGTGTTTTCGCGAGTAATGGGTGCAAATGCATTGACGAATGAAGAAAAAGAAACCAGAAGTTTACTTTCAAAAGAAAGTTCGATGCCAAAGGCAAACCGCCGGCCTTGACTGAGTCTTTTAGCAAGGTCCATCCGCTGCCTTGTGCGGCGACTCTGGGCAAGTTTCTCCACTACGTCTTGCACAACTCTCTCATTCGCAGTGCTTCATTCGTTCGTAGCTTGGACTTCGCTTGCGTGGCTGATGATTTACAACGTTGCTTCCTGCCGGCTGTTTGGTTGGCTTCTTGCATTGAACTGCGCTTTTGATGTACTGCGATCCACGCAGAACATCAACGCTTGCCCATGCCTTGCGATGAACATTCAGTGCCATTAGGGAACAACGCGTAGAGCTTTGGAAACATTGACGAATGGGACTTGATGCGAGCCATCTTGCTACCGCCGATTCTCAACATCACTGGCTAAGGTTTTGTGCCTGGCTGGTAAGGAAGCGGGCAACAGTTTGCAACGTATCTAGCCAAGGTTCGATTGGGGCATGTGCTTCCGACGGGGCCGCTATCGCCACTTCTGAACCGTCATCTGCGGGCGGAACTGCGCTTAGATGATGTGCGATGGGTATCGCTTCGCGAACCCGCACATCATCACGCTCCGCCGCCGCCTTGCAACAGGGCTAGCCGGTCCCGCATTGGCCTTAGGGGCCAATGCTACATCCCTCTTTAATCGGAATTCGGCCTCCTGCCTCATCCTAACTAACGCGGGCCTCCTGCCCTGGCTACGGCTACGCACGGTCCTACGGCATCCATGCCTACAGACACACGGGGATGAATCGCGATGATGAAGTAGGCGTACATTGGATACGTTGTTAGCGCGCTACCAAATTAGCTTCGATCATGCCGCTTTGCGGTTCGTCATCATCACTCATCATCGCCTCTCGTGCTGCGCCTACGCGGGCTGGGACTCGCTAATCGCTCGGTCTGATCGCCATCGGCTTCGCTTGAGCGATGGCTTACCAACCGAGTAATCGGCTCCTTGGTTGTTCGAGATAGAAAGATCGTTTGTTGTGTCCGCTCTCGTGCCGATGCCGACCAGACTGGCATCCGTGCCATCCCAGCCGTACAAACGGCGGCGTCCATGACCGCCGTTTTCAGTTCTTTGCTTTACTCACAGACCAGCAGCCAAAAATGCGTCTTGCATCGGGCAGTATTCGCAACTGGGCGATACATGCGGCGGCGATGGTATCTGTCCGTGAATTGGAGGCCATCCTATCGCCGCCCGATCATTGAGAAAAAGCAATGCAGGAGTCCGGCAATCCGCCCAAACCTCCAAAAATGGCCCTTAGACGCATTTTGGCCGCATTGTCTACGGTTCGGGGCTGTTCTCGCAAAACGCCTCACGGACGATGCAGGGGGCATTGGCGAGTGCTTCCACAGGCGGCAGATTCAGGACGACAAGGGCAGTCGCATACAACCGCCCCCCAAAATCCGAAAATAGTTTTTTGAAAAAATTCGCGTCGTTCATGCCTTGTCCTAAGTTGAAATCCTCCGGAGCCCTTGGACGATATGACCCCCCCATCCTTCAGCACGGGTGCAACATTTTGTTAATTGGCAAAGCGGTAGTTACCGTTTCAAAGCGGTAGTTACTCAAAAGCCTTGCCTTTTTTGCTATGTTTCGCTATGATTTGCAAACATGGTTTTGAGTCGAAAACCTCAAAACACCGCGGAAAAACAGCGTTTTTACTACGTTTTTCACCTCGCTTTCTAATCCGTAGGTCGTAGGTTCGAGCCCTACTGGGCCTATTTTTGGGGTCATCACTACCCCCCCAGTCACCATCAGAAACCTGCAAATCGCAAGGTTTTTTGTTTTCATTATGGCTACTGATGGTTTCCGTGGGGGTGCCAATGGGGGAACCGGCGGGGGTACGGAGTTCAATTGCTTTGCTCCAATGCTCATCGGTTACTTGCAAGTAATGCTTCTCAGCTACCTTCCCCGAATGGCCTAGCCACTTATTCACGACATGATCGGGAAACACTTCTTGCAATGCCGTGCGACAAGAAGACCGCAGGTTTACAAATAGTTTCGGCCACGGGGCAACGCCGGCACTCACTACGATCCTCATAAATTGCGTTCTCAGGTTTGCCGAACCACCCCGGTATCGACCGACGCAATAGACCGCACCTTCATGGGCTGCTTGCCACGACTCCTCAAGGGCCGTTCGAACTTCAGGAAACATTGGTAGGAATCGCAATTCCGTTTTAACCGCATCAATCTTGAGCCTACCCGCCGCCCAATCGACATCGACCCAACGCAACCCTAGAACCTCACTTGGGCATCGCAGGCCAGCGAACCGAGTCAACGCGAATATCAAACGCCAATCAACATCAGGGCAGGCCTCAGATACCTTCGTGGCAACTTCTTTAGTTATAAAGAATTGACGTTCAGGGTTACATTCCGAACCGCCTTTCATTTCCGCAAATGGACTCGACTGCAATAGTCGATCTCGCATTGCGTCCAAAAACATGGTCTTAGCTTTTTTGCCGTGCTTAGATACCGTCGCAATAGCGAGCCCCTTGTCGCTCAACATCCAACGCTTCCAACGGTCAGCATCCGCAAGAGTAATCGACTTTAGTGGATGGGACTCGCCAAAGAACTCAACCAACAGCCGCTTGGTTTGCAGGTAACAAGTGACTGTATTCGGTTTGACATCTGTTCTGCCATCAATGTATGTAGTCAAGAACGGTCCTAACAACCGGCCCGCATCCGTTGTAAGTTTTCTCGACGTAGGATCGGCAAGCCCCCACGCAACTAGGTTTTCACGCAGCTTGCCATCAGTTCCATTCGCCCAGGCAATCGCATCCGCAGCCGCTCCCACGTTGTTTGTTTTCGCTTGGGCAAGATCATCGCAATAACGGGCTACGATATTCGCTAGCCGTTCCGTTTTCTTGGTCAACCCAGCAACGTAGATTTCACGACGCCGGGGGCCAACATAGAACCGCACTCGATAACCTTGTCGTCCATCCGAGTCTAACTTTGTAATACTCGCCATTTCATCAACTCCCATTGTTGAACCCATGTCACTAAAACCAAGACAGCCGGCATGGGAACCGGTTTTCGCGTTGCATTCGCAAGTCGTGGCTGTATTAAGAATGGCCCAACGAATTGAATCATCGGGCGCTTGAATCGGTGAAACTACAAGTCCCCCGCTCCCCAGCGGGCATCTACTTTTGAAGCATTGGAAACGGTGCCTAGCCGCTCTCATTGCGATTGAAACACTCCAAAGGAACATCTGCTTTAGCTAACTCTAGAATGCATCAACAGGGCCATCGCATGAAAAATCAAATGTTTTTCAACACCTGTTCAAGAAATTCAGTGTTCCATCCGGCTCTTTTTCTCTTGAGACGCAAACTGCCCTTGGAAGTGTCTCTTTTAAGAAGGGAAATAACGAACCGACGCAGGAACCCAAAATTCTCTGGCCCGTGCCCTTTCGTGATTTGACTCGCGTCCTCCTTGAAAGTCAGATCCAATATCCAATGCATGCTCTCGATTCCCCAGTGACCTCGTACCGCTTTCCCAAACTGTTTTGCGATAATTGCGTTGCTCAAAATATAGTAGCGTGTTTCGACGGATTCCTTGCCGTCGCGTTCTACCATGGAAATGGTTCTACCGATCGATTCAAGACCTTTCCATTCTTTGAATGTTTTGGACATTTCATCCGTGACCGGTGCGACAACGTAGCTTCGATGTTCTGTCCGCCCTCGTGACACTTCATCTGTTGCCCAACAGTCGCACTCATTTTTACTAAAGTCGTCTTCACCGGCATCATCGAAAAAAGCTTCGATAGCATCATGTAGCTTAGGTTGGTTTTCCTTCACTGCCAAACAGTAATCGCCACCATCTTGAACAATCTGCTTGGCGATTTGCTTTTGGCATCCCATGGCGTCGATGGTTACGAGAGATCCACGCAATTCCAGCATTTTCAACAGTTGAGGTATCGCGGTTATTTCATTCGATTTCTGTTCTACCGCGACTTGCCCTAACGAGAGACCGTGTTCGGTTGCCCAAGCACTGACTAGGTGCAAAGGCTTGTTGGACGCAGTGCCTGAATTTCGAAGCGTCTTTCCATCGATTGGGATCAGTGTAAGTTGATCATCTTCTTGAGCCACCATTTTGAAACTTGCAATCCAACCAAGAAACGCTTCTTGAAATTCCGTGGGTTTGATGAGCGAGAGCAATCGTCCTATTGTGTCGTGGGACGGAACACCATTGCGCAAACGTATGAACTTCCGAATCCAACCGAGTTGATCATGACCAAAGTCCTCGATGTCCGATGGTCCATCTGCTCCAGCGATGGTGGCGCAAACCGACAGAAAAAGCACATCGAACAGATCATGATCTCCATCGCGGGCGCGAGGATCTTCGATGGATCCAAAGTACTCTCGAAACGTTTCAGCTAACAGACTACTGGCTTGACTAACCATTGCGACCTCCGTGAAATGAAAAATCCTTCACGACAATCTTTCGCTGCTAGCATTTACTTAGGCAAGTCCTCTGCGATAA
>JAYVPJ010000044.1:0-29964 GCA_043757445.1 Pirellula sp.
CGTCATTGGTTCCACCCTGTCGGTATGGAAACTTCTTGTGAGCACTTTCGTAGTTCAAAGCTCCAAGCGACAACTGCTTCAAATTGTTCGAGCACTGCACACGCCTTGCGGCTTCGCGAGCTGCTTTCACCGATTGTATTAAATATTCCTTTTAAAGCAAGACTTGCGTCGGAAATTGTCCCCGTAAATTGAATTCCACCTTGAAGTCATCCAAAAAGTCTTAAATGTTGGGTTGTTGCTTTGAGTCTAGGGCTGAGTAATCACCGTAGGACGCCAAAACCAAGCTGTCGGGGGCAAGCCCCGAACAGCTTTCGAGCAAACGGGGCTTGTCCCCTTTGGTCGCCGTCGATTTTGTGAGTAGTGGATCTTGTAAAAGATCCTTGCGGTATAGGATCTTTAACAAGATCCACTACCAACCGCGCACAAAATCAATGTAGATGCGGCACTACGGCTCTTGGACAAGAAAGTGCTGTTTGATTCGCAACTTAGAAAGAGATTGAACCGTCCCATTCGGCCAACGAATTTTTAGTTCGCAAGTCTCGTTGCCTCCTTCAAAACCAAAGAAAAGGCGAGCTTGGTGGCTTGAACAGTAACTGGAACCCCCTACCAATTCCTGATAAAGCGAGACTTCACCGGATGTCAAGGTGACGCAGCAACCGACCCCAGAACGATTGGACTTGGTGCCCGAAAAGGAAAGAGATAGCCAGTTGCCCAGAGTGGAATCGTTCCGGAGCAATGCCGTCGGCGTGTTTTGATGCGTGACTACTAAATCGACATCTCCGTCGCCATCGAAATCACCTTGGGATACACCTCGACCGATGTAACGTCCGTCGAAGTACTTGCCTGACTCGGTCGACACGTTGAGCCATTTCTTTCCCGCCCAAGAAAAGAGCTGAGGGCGCATGCTTTGGTTTGGATTCTCACCTGAATTATCCACATGCCCGTTTGCCACGAACAAGTCCATGTGGCCATCCGCGTCGAAGTCCTGCATGACTGTCCCAAATGCTAACCTGTCGAGGGTTGGTTCGTGAAGGCCAGTAATACCGGTTACGTCTTGAAAGCCGGCTTCCCCCAAATTCGAGTATAGGGTGTTGGATTCGGAAAAAAAGTGCGTTGAGTAGATATCCAAAAAACCGTTTCGATCGTAGTCATTCACCGCAAGCCCCATGCTGGCCTGTGATTGTCCGCGACGATCGACGGCGCATCCAAGCAGTCTGGCCTTGTCTTGAAATGTGCCCGTCCCATCACTCATGAAAAGAAAATTGGGCGTCGCGTCGTTGGCAACATAAATGTCCACAAGTCCATCGCGGTTAAAGTCTGCAGCCACGACCCCCAATGCACGGTTGTCGGGACCGCTCAAACCCAAAGCCTTTGCCCGCTCAAGAAAGCTGCCGTCCCCTTGATTGATATAGCAAGCATCCGCGGTCGGCTCAAAGCGCTTTGGATTGCAAACTGCCAACTGTCCCTTTTCATTTTTGCATTGAACTGGATGTTGTAGGTCATATTCCACATAGTTGCACACATACAAATCGAGGTCGCCATCGAGATCTATGTCGAACCAAGCAGCTGATGCACTCCAATTTGGATCTGCAACTCCGGCTGGCTCGCCAATCTCGATAAACGTCCCGTCACCGCAGTTATGCCACAAGGTGTTTGCGCCAACATTGGTGACGTAGATGTCGTCGAAACCATCTTGGTCAAAATCTGCGATTGCTACGCCTTGACTATAGCCAGTTTCTCGGATGAGGCTCGATGTCGTTACGTTATCAAAGCGATCACCTTGATTTCGGAACAATTGATCTAAAAGGGCCGTGCTCGAGTCGATCTGAGTTGCATCACCGCCTTGATTTAAGTAGAGGTCCAATTTTCCATCGCGGTCAAAGTCGAGCCACCCGCTTCCTCCACCAAAACTTTCAACGAAAAGGAGTTGGCCACGTTCACCGTTTTGATAGGTATGATCCAATCCCAAAAGTCCTTGGACTTCTTCGAAGTGGATCTTGTGTCGCAAACTCTCCAATGCCGGTTTTTGGGTAGCGTCGAACGCGTTGGAGGACACGTTAGACGTAGGCGTAGGCGTTTCTAACGTAGGGTTCTTAGGCGAAGGATAGCAGCCGAGTTGAGATAGTAACGCTATGCCTAGAACGCAGCGATGAAATCCATGCCGTTCATTTCGGCTCATTCGGCGCAACGGCTGGCACATAGTCTTTGAGTTGAACTCGAATATGGGAAGCAATTTTCGTTTGATCACATAATTCAGCAAAAGTAGCGAGGCGCTCATAGAAGTTCGGTTCCAGTGAAAATACTTTTGAGGATGAGTTCAGCTGCTGAGTCAATTCGCTGCCTTGGTATCCGATTTTTGAATCTTTCTCTGCCGCCGCAAGATTTCCAAGCTGACGAAAAACGGTGGCTCGTAGGAGATAGGCTTGCCAATCCAAAGTATCAAGTCGGATGGCTTGATCGCATGCTTCCTTTGCTTTCGGAATTTCGCCACGCAGACTGTAAAGCCACGCTTTGGCACGCCAAAGCCGATTGTCGTCTTCCATTTTTTGATTTCCGCTTAGGAGCAATCTTTCTACAGCCTCGTCGTCGCCGCGTTCCATTTCTCGCTCCAAGCGGGCTGCGATGACCTCACGATTGGATGGGAAGTCTTCTGCTAGCCGTTTGAGATCACTGTCCACTTTCATACGCATCTCTAAAAGATCCGCTTCTTCGGTCGGGTTGGCAGGTTCCGAACGTGCAATCATTGATATGTGACTCAATACGGCTGGAACCAAAAAAAGTTCTTCCTCGGGCGACGTGGCAAGCCAACGGCGATTGGTTTCCAATGCATCCTTGAATCTCAGTTTTTCCGCACCGAATAAATACGCATAGGTAACAATCGTTGCGCTCCCATCGCGAATCCCCCGATTGGCTTCTTGCCTAATCTTTGGCGTATTGCGTGCCATCGTCCAAAAGAAAAGGAGTCGTTCGTGGGCCTCGGAATTCTTTGGCTCACTCTGAAGTACCCTTTCGCATGTCTTTATGGAACCTACTGGATCATTGAGGTCTCGGTATTGAATGTAGCTCAATTGAAGCAGTACTGGGACTGGAGCATCGGCTGGCATCTCAAGCAAATATGCGGCGGCTCTCGCTCGATCTCCAAGTTGCTCAGCTGCTTGCGCCGCTAAAATAAAAGGCTCAAAACGCGTGGGTTGTAGCAAGCCCCACTTGACAGCAAATTGTTCGAGTTTTGGCCAGTCCTGGGAATCCTTAGCTATACCACACACTTCCTCTAGTCGCTTAGCTTCGCTGCTATTGCGCCATTGGTAGGTCATGAGGCTTAAGCCAACCAAAGAGATCGAAAAAAACGCCAACCAAATCCGTGGTCGAACCCCCAGAAAGGTCTTCGATTCAACCGAGATTGGCTTTCTATCCCTGATGGACTTTTTAGATTTTGCTAACCGCGAATTCATTGACTGACAATTGGATACTGTTGGTCGGGACTGGTTTGTTAAGTGATTCCGAATGACTGGAAAGCATAGCATAACAATGCAAAAGCAACCCAATCTCCGGAAATCAAAAGCAACCTTTACGAATGCCTGTTTTAGGACTACCAATACGGCTAGGCTTTTGTGCTATGTTGCATCGATAAACTTTCGTGGTACGTGAAGTACGTGAGCGGTAAGGGGCGTACGGGCCGGAAATAAAGTAATCATCCGCAAGTCAGGCCCTCATGCTAGCGCATTGCGGCTCAGAATTTTCAAAGTGAGGTTTTGAAGTGGCATAGGCTTCCAATCCAAGACTCAACAAATGCTATCCATCGGAGAGTAATCGTTTGACAAAAATACACAAAATCCTTCTCGGTATTGGACTCATATTGGTCGCATCCTTGATCGCATTTTTAAGTTCGTACTGGATGACCGGAACACCGTCTACCGAAAAATTCAATAAGGCATTTGCCGATGGCGATTTTCGCAAGGCTAGTGAGATCGGCAAAAAACTATTGGCGATGGATCTGAAATCCGATGCGGTGTTGATGAAAACGGCAGAGTCATTCCAACGCCTAAACGAACTCGACGCGGCGCTTGGGTACTATGATCTGGTCTCGAATGAGGATCGGGCCCAAGCTTCCGTTGCACGCTGGGCGGCTGGGGAAGTCTTGTTTTTCCAAGGCAAGATGAGCCCTTGTCTGCAAAGGCTGGAGAAAAGCATCCAGCTCGATAGCATGAATGATCGCGCTCGGCAAAGGCTCATTGAAGTCCTGCATCTATTGGGACGCCGTTGGGACGCATTGCCCAGCATTGTTCAATTCACTCGACGAGATCAGTGGGATTTCGATCGAATGCAAGCTGTAGGCAATCCAGCCAAACCGATTGAGAACGAAGATGAACTAAAAAGGTTTTTGAAATCGGATCCGTCGGACGTTCTACCTAATCTTGGAATTGCAAAAACTCGCGTTCGCGAGGGTAAATTTGAAGAAGCCGAATTGCTTCTACAGGATGTGCTAAAGCAATTCCCGGATCTGATCGAGGCGCATGTTCAATTCGGAAGAATACTCTTGGCGACGCGTTCGGTTTCGATTCCAAAATGGGAAAAGTCACTGCCGAAGAATGCAGATTCACATCCGGATATTTGGTGGATTCGAGGGGATTGGTGTCGGAGCAATCAGCAGTTTGACTCCGCTGCGCGTTGTTTTAGCGAAGCCCTTAGACTGGATCCGGATCACGCGGCGGCCAACTATGGAATGGCGCAGTCGCTCGTTCGTTTAGGTCGGAACGAGGAATCAATGTTGTTTGCCAAAAGGGCGGAAACGATTGAACAGCTCACGGTTGCCTTGGATCAAGTAAACCCTGCGACTAAATACTTTCCACCTATTGAAACCATGGCCCAAAAGACGTTTGAACTTGGACGCCAAGCCGAGTCCTACGCCTGGGCGCGTCTAGGATTGAGTCTCAATGGTCGCTCCAAACCGCTGCTCGCAATCGCGGAAGAGTTGAAAAAGAAGTACGGAGCAACCATGGAAATGAGATCCGCAATCGGTTGGACCATCCGCGGAGATCAATTCCGTAATCTTCCTCTCCCAAAGTGGCCCCAAAACGTTGAGGATTCAAAGCCAGTAAAAGCGTCATCGAACAGTAATGAGAAAACAGGACCAGCCTCGACGTTCCAAGAGATCAATCCGGGATTGGATTTCGTTTACTTCGCTTCGAGACAACCGCCGATCCAAGGACGGCGTATGTTTGAGTCAACGGGTGGTGGAATCGGCGTTCTTGATTTTGATCACGATGGTTGGCCAGACTTGTTCTTCGCGCAAGGAGTCACATGGCCTGTCGACGGAAAAGATATTGTGCACAGCGACCGACTCATGAGGAATCGCGGCTCGGTCGTCAAACCGCACGAAGCACGCTTCGAAGATGTTACCGTTGCGTCTGGGATTCTCGAGGCGGCATTCGGTCAGGGTGTCGCCGTTGGCGACATAAACAACGACGGCTTCGATGACCTCTACGTGGCCAACGTCGGCAAGAATCAATGGTGGATCAACCAGGGGGACGGTACATGGCGAGACGGAAATGCATTTATGGATTCGCCCGATGACGCATGGACCGTAAGCGCTTTTATCGCAGACTTAAACAATGACGGTCAAGCCGAGGTTTATGATGCTAGGTACGTCGAAGGCGAAACCGTTTATGATCAATTGTGCAACGTCAATGGCTTGCCACGAACTTGCCCCCCGACGGTCTTCAAGCCATCCAAAGGCCGTATGCTAACGACCAATGACCACGGAACACTTACCGACATCAGCCAAAGTGTTATGGGCTCCTCAGTCCACGAAGGAAACGCTTTGGGTGTCGTTGTCTTTCGCGAGGCAGCGGAAGCCTTGCCAAGTATTTTCATAGGGAATGATCAGATCGCCAATCTGTATTTAAAACCCAAAACAAGTCGCGAGTCTGCATTGGGTATCGTATACGAAGACGAAGCGCTGCAACGAGGTCTTGCGTTTGACTCTCTCGGACGAGCTCAAGCCTGCATGGGAATTGCCTCGGGTGATGTGAATCAAGATGGCCGAATGGACTTGTTAGTTACCAATTTTCTAGGCGAATACAACACGCTTTATCTTCAAAAAGAGGATGGGTTTTTTCAAGACTCTAGCAGCGCGGCCAAGCTTGTCGCACCAAGTCTCGACATGCTCGGATTCGGCGCTCAGTTCTTAGACGCCGATTTGAACGGTACGCTGGATTTGGTGCTAGTCAATGGACACATCGATGACTTAACGCATGCTGACCGGCCCTACCGTATGCGACCACAGTTCTTTGTTGGAAACCAAGAAGGTGTTTTTACAGAACAAATCTTTCACGATGATGCATTCTTCTCTAAGCCTGCACTTGGTCGAGCGCTCGCACTCATCGACAGCAATCGCGATGGTCGCCCAGATTTTGTAACCACCGACTTGGAGGCAACTGCCAAACTAATGGAGAATGTGAGCCACAGTGGAGGCTTTATTGATTTCGTTTGTGTCGGAACCCAATCGCATCGCGACGCAATCGGGGTAATGATTACTATCCAATCGGGTGGCGTGAAACGCAGCTCGCAATTGGTAGCAGGCTGCGGGTATTTGGTCACCAATCAGAAAATCATCCACTTTGGTTTAGGAAACAATTCCTCTATCGACTCGGTAGAGGTTTCTTGGCCATCCGGACAAACGCAGCGATTCGTAAGTGTCCCAGTCAACACGCATTTTCAGATCGTCGAAGGGATCGGAATGACGAAGTTGGAATTGCCATAGATTGTTAATAGCCCAACAGGCTTATACAACGCAGCTCAGGGCAGAGCGAATCGCCGCGTTGCTCTTGTGCTTTCGAGCAAACGTGGCCGTCCCCTTTGCTCGCCCCTTTGGCGTACTAAAAACGTAACGCAAACTCTCGCCCGCTTGATCAGGGTTCCGAACAACAATAGAGTTAGACAATATCGCTAGTCCATCCGTTCGGGGCTTGCCCCCGACGGATGCGTTTTGGCGTTCTACCATGGGCTTCCCAACTCCCGTTCGCCTCAGCTTTGCTCGCCTCTGGCGGGCAAAGCCGAGGCGAACGGGTCGATTCGCCAGCCATCTGTTAGAACCCCAAAACAAGGTTGGTGGGGGACAAGCCCCCGACCAACCTGAAAAGCTAGTTCGCAACCTGAAAGGCTAGATCAAAGAGCCTTGGAACCTGAAGAAGTCGTTCGCTCAGATTGTCATTTTTTTCACTCTCACTCTGCTTGTTCGACCACCAGCAATTGGTCCACTGCAGGCTTCTGGATGATTTGCTGCTTGCCATTGGGCCAAGTGATCGAGATGCGATCTACCGATGTGGCCGAGCCCAATCCGAAGGTTACCGGCAACTCGACTTGCGAAAGGTAGCCCCGCGTCGGACTGACTCGCCTGGACTGAGTTACGTCGCCAACGCGGACTTCAACGAGTGCCCCTATCCCATCGCGATTTGAAGACTTGCCCACCACCTTGACTCGCAACCAATGGTTATTGAGCTTTTGATCGTTGCGAAGCAATCGAGGTTTTTGGCCACATCCAAGGATCAATAAATCCAAATCACCATCGCCATCGATGTCCGCATAAGACGAACCGCGTCCGACCATTGGTTTTTGGAAATCTACTCCGGTCACTTGCTCGCCGCATTTAATGAACTCGGTATTGTACTGGGCTCCTGCATTCCAAAACAATTGAGGTGATTGCTCGTAGTGTTGGCTTGCTTGAACCTTGGCGATGTCCTCCTCTAGGTGACCATTGGCTTGGAATAGATCGAGCCGGCTGTCCAAATCGAAATCAAGAAACAATACCCCAAAGGTAAGCTCCAATCGAGTCGCCGGACCAAAGCCGTTAGCTACGGCGGCATCATAAAACTGGAGATTTCTTGAACGTGATACGTAAAGTGCAGACATCTCATTGGCGAAATTTCCGATTGCAATTCCAATTGATGAGTCGTTTCGAAAAGCAGCCGCATCGATCCCCATGGCTCCGCGTGCTGCGCCTGCCGAATCGAATGCGACCCCTGCTAACGCGCCGATCTCCTCAAACTTTCCTTCCCCCAAATTATGAAAGAGAAAGTTCTGCACAGTATCATTCGCGATCACGCAATCCAGTTTGCCATCGCCATCAAAATCCTCAAAGGCCAGCCCAAGAGACTTTCCCATAGGAACGGAAGTCGCCGGGTTGGTTACATGAAATCCAGCTTCCGCGGAAATATCGGTGAATTTCCCTTCGCCATCGTTTCGAAACAACGAAGGGAATGTGCCGCCGAATGGTTGAGGCCGCCCGTAGGCTCGCTCTGTCCCACCGAGCAATCGAAACTCTTGGGCTAGATCAAACGCGCGGCTCCATTCTACATAGTGACAAACCAACAAATCGAGATCGCCGTCTTGATCGCAATCGAACCACCCGCTCGATGTACTCCAAGCATTTTCGTCACCTCCAACACCAGCTAGGTCTGTGACCTCCATGAACTTACCACCTTCGTTGTGATACAGCCGGTCTTTCCCCAAGCAAGAGATAAACAAGTCGACTCTGCCGTCGTTGTCGTAGTCCCCACATGCGGCACCCATGCCGTAGAGGGATACGTCGAGCCCTGCAGCCTTGGTGACATTCGTAAAACCTCCTCGCCCATCATTCGCGAACAAACCAAGTGCGCTCAAAGGCTTGCTTGCATCATGCTTTCCCGGCCAATCGCAAGAATTGACCAGTAGGATATCCTGGTCGCCATCGGCGTCGAAGTCAAAAAAAACGCAGCCACTACCCATAGTTTCCGGCAGCAGTTTTTCGCCGGTAGCGCCACTGCAATGGACGAAGTTCACGCCCGACGTATCCGTGATGTCAACCCAGGATATCGACGGCACTATTACTTTGGGCAATTCGCGAATGACTGGTGCCTCAAGTGGGGCAACGACTGCAATCTCGGTCTTTGCTTTTCGAGTCAACACATAGTATGAGATGCCTGCGATCAATCCAATTAAGACGAAAACGATGGCAGAACCCATGAACGCGCGACCAATAACTGCATCGTCTTCGACGCGTTCATCCCGATCCTGTAGATCACTCATCCTAAGCTCACTCTGGTGCCGCGTGTAATGGATAAATGACCAACGGTTCCGCGGCGCTGTTCGCTGCAGGGTATTTCTTTCGCCCCTCACGTACCGCAATCCCCTGAGCATTGTCATCCGGTTTGTACATCAAATGAAATTTCTTGTGCGTTTTTTCCAGTTCACTTTCACCCAGCGCACTGTAAATCAACCCTAAGTTGTAATGAGCATTTGCGTTCTCCGAATCGATCGCGATCGCTCGCTGAAACTGCTTCGCAGCTTCGCGTAGCAGTGCCTGCCTTTCCTTGGTTTGCGAATCGAGCCGCAACTGCTCTGCACGATCAAAAATGGTACGACCAAGTGTGTTCAGCACCTCGACGTCGCGACTGAAATCGAATCCACGTGTTTTTCGCTCCTCGGTGGTTTGATCCACGATCGTTCGGAAATTCGCTTCCGCCTCGACGAGTCGTCCCTGCTCGCGATTCGCTAAACCACTAAACCATGCCATCGTCCACTCGGGCGCTGCGGGCTCGGTAACTTTTGCTGCTCGTTGAATGGCCTCAACCGCTTCATCGATACGACCTTCTCGCAGATACACACGAGCCAAGTTTACGGGCCCATCAAATCGTTTCATCGTCTCGACCATTTGAAACGCCTGCTCCGCTTGTTTCAGTTCGGATTTACCCTCGAGAAACAAACCGATTCCATAATCGTTCCAGCGTTGCCACCCAGGGATTTTGGAGTCAGCGTTCTTCGGTTCGTCCGATACTCCTTCGATCGGAAAAACCACCGAATCCATAGCAAGTGTCAAGACTGGCAATGGATTTCGATAGGTCCCATTTTCAGTGGAGGCATTATTAGAAACCAATCTAGGCTCGTTCAATTCACTGGTCGCAATGGGGTTGTCACCCGGTTTTTGACGCCTGTGAATGAACTCCATGTACTCATGATCAAACTTGCGATACTGCAACTTGACCGTTGCCGTAATAGGGTTCTTGATGTCCTCTGGTACACGGAACGAATAGTGGGCAACCTGCCCTGACCCCGGGGGAATCTGGTGGTTGTACAATGGAGTGAAGATGTCTTGCGGGTTGCGCCTATTGATGCGATTCCCGTTGCGATCCAACATGAAAACATTAATAAAATGAGAACGCCGATCCACTTCGCCTTTAGTGTCCATTCCACCGCTTTGGCCGATAAGCTGCTCTCCGCTCGTTAAAGACACCTCGAGCCAAACTTCGTTTGAGTCCACTGTTCCTTGCGTAAACTCATGGCCGACTTTTAATGTCCGCACGATGGATTCGAGCAAGTATTGCGAACCGGGCTTGAGTTTAGGCACTTCGGGTCGAATGGGTCCGAGCAGTTTGCCATCAACTCGGGCGTCTTCTTTAAGAGCAAAGATATCCACCCGCATCGTTCCCTCGAGAAATTTTTTGTGTTTGTCCTCCACTTCGCTCAAGAAACCCCGCAGTGCAGGAAGTCCCGTATTGCCCGCCGCAAAAGTGTGGTCATGGATCGAAAATTTACTGCCTGCGCCCGCAAATTGCTTGGCTCCGAAGTCATTCGACTCTTCCAATTGCATATGGCAGCCAGCACAGGCCTTTTGCGATTTTTCAGGATAATAAAAGCTTCGCGCACCATGCCCCGATACGCCGCTTAGTAACCAAGAGTCGTAGTGATTCTGCCCTCGCAAAAAGTCCTTGTACTGATTAAGGGCAAAGGGCAAATGCACTTTGTGGCATGTCGAACAGAACTCTGAAGTCTTGTGAAAATCCTTTAGAAAAGTCTTCTTATGAAAGGCCGGTTTAGCCTTGATCAACTGTTGGTTCACCCACTGAAGAAACGGATTTTCACTGAAGGCGAATGGGTAGTGCAATGGCTCTTCGATCGTGAAGTCCGCGTTACCGCGGGTCGAGTTTACGTTCGTTACGGCGTGGCAAACAGTGCATGTAATCCCCGCTTGCGAGGTCGGGTGATTGACGTCATCAAACTTCGGATCGTCGAACGCTCCACTGAAAAAGGGGACCGGATCATGGCAACCAGCACACCACCGTGAAGCTTTGACGTCTCCATCTCGCTTGAGCGAAACCTCGCGAGTCTCGCGAACGCTGGCTAAGTACGCGGGATTGTTGAAGGAACTGAATCGGTGGGCGCTGTGATTCCAGCTCTTGTAAGCGTCGGCATGGCACTTCAAGCAGTATTCGTCATTGTCAAGATTCTTGGCAGAAATGAATGCACCGTTGGCTGTCCGCGCGAGCGACGGTTCAAAGTACTTAACGCCGTCTACCGACCCTATCTTGTTCCATTCTCGTGGGTCCTGAGTATGCATTCCAACCATCACCGCGACAGATCCGATTGCAATAGCACCGTAAGCAATTCCAAGTTTCCACTTCACTTTCTGACCCACCAACCGATGCAACCAATAGAGCCAAATCGTAACCACCGGAAAGATAACATGGATCCAATACACGACCGCACGAGTTGACGGATGCTTGAGATCAAAAAACTCGCCGATTCGCACAAGCATTAAGCCTGTGACCAACACCACAAGGCTGACGGCAAATAGTGCATAACCCACTCGAATCGCTCGCTTGTTTTTTCGTTTGCGTGCGGTCAGCATGTGGATCAATCCAAATACCACAAACGGCACTAAAAAAATGAGCCCAAGCACCACATGTCCAAGGAACATGGCCATGTAGAATTGGTTCTGGTAGGTTTCACCGCGCTGCCATTCAAGGAACGTAATCGTCGCCAAATAAAGAGAGTTGGCACCCAACAAGGAAAGCAACGCAAATACGACAAAAAGCAGTCGCTTCAATCGCTTGCCAATGGGCGGCGTGTAAGCCTTTTTCGTGGTCACTATCGACATAGGGTACTATTTCAGTGCAGGTTGAAGAACCTTCTCACCCATCAGTGGAAGTGAGTAGATCATTTTCTGGTGAGGGTCAGCAATGAGCAATCTTTCGCCTTGCTTAGCCAAACCAACCGGATTTTTCAGCGGTTCACCACTGAAAATTTTTTCCGATTTTCCATGGGCAGGAATTTTCCAAACCGATTTTGCATATCCGTCTGTGACATAACAGTCACCGTTAGTATCCAACACGATTTGGTGGGCGAACTGAAAAACGGGCTCGTTTACGATGACTTCCTTGGCCTTGTTCCTTCCAAAACGAACTAGTGGCTCCTTAGAAGCTGGAGTCGAAGAAAGGACCCAAACTCGATCCTGGGCATCGATCGCAATTCCACGAGGGGCAGGCACCTTTGCAAATTCGCTTGCCTTGCCGCCGCCTGAGGGGATTTCGAAAATACACTGAAGTTCCAGATCGCAAACCAAGATGTTTCCATTGGAATCGACGGCAATGGCCGTCGGAATTCCAATCCCTCCGTCGGTCATCGGAACCGGCTTGTCGGGCGCGTCAAATCGATAGACCTCACGTGTCGACGAATCGCCGGCCAGCAGTTTACCACTACCATCGATGGCCAAACACCTTACCGCATTCAAGGGAGTTCGGAACTTTTTCGAAGCTTGGAAATAGATAGACGCCACTCCATCTTGGATTCTCCAAATTCCGGGGAGGTTTCTATCTGCGACAAAAATTGAATTGTCAAGACCGGCAACGACCGCCAATGGATATTCCATTCCATCGCCGAAAGAGCGGTTCGAAACAATCGCAATCCAACAGCCGATTACACCCATCAATAACCGTCTGCGAACTTGGTTCAATTGCATTTTTTAAGGTTTTCTTGAGATGACAATTCGATTTCTCTGCGAAACGTGGGATAGGCTTCCAGCTGTCTTAACACTAAATAGACAGGCTGAAAGTCTATCCCATCCTAATTTTCGCGCACTTGGTCCCAAAACGATCCTGGAGACTGTTTGCGAGTTTGATA
Organism: Pirellula sp.; assembly: GCA_043757445.1. Lineage (GTDB taxonomy): Bacteria > Planctomycetota > Planctomycetia > Pirellulales > Pirellulaceae > JBKCUI01. The sequence goes on from JAYVPJ010000044.1 coordinate 12,937, forward strand.
CATCCTCAAATAGTCATGATGTTTCGGCTCCGACGGAAAGGACTGTTCGGGTTCATAAGGATACTTTTTCATAGCCCGGAAGGGCAGTGGTTCTACAGACTGTCCGTGAACCGTATTCAAATCGGCATCCTTATCCCAGCCAACATTGTAGATGATGAAGTCTCGTTTCCAGCACTCTGGCAGAGGTGCCGTTTCGGTCGAAAACTCCACTGTCATCTCGTCGCCAGCCCCCATTACTACTTGCATATCATCGGCGGACTCTATCAGGGCTTTGACCTCGCCGAAACGGGTGAAACGGCCAGTCATGGGGGGCCAAATGGAGTTCTTGGTGACATTTTCGTATGCGAATCGCTTGGGGGCATTGCCCGGCTGAGGAATTAATTCTGAGAATCCTCGGTAATGCAAATCCGCTTTCAATAGTTCCAGTTTCGTCAATCGATAGTCCGTCGTTTCCAATTTACTTTCGCCGTTAGTCCAGAATAGTTCATCCCAACACAGCTCCATGTTGGTTACGATGCGAACGCGATGATCGTTCGATCTAAACTTTCCAGAAAGATCGATCGCTATCGTTTTGGTCTTGCCGCCTGGGAATCCGGCATAGGGAATGACCTCCACCCATTTGCCATCTGCGTCCGGGACTTGGATGGAGGGGGGGGACAGCTTTGGCCGAAGAGGGTTTTCGGTCATTGCCAAATTGAGGGATGTACACGTTGGAAAAACCCAACCCGTCAAAAAAAGCAATACTTCCTCTCCCTTTATCGAATCGCTATTCAAGTCGACTTCCAACCAGTGTTGTTCCACTAAGCCTTGATTGAATCCTTCGTCCCAACAACGGGTAAAACGCTGATCTCTCTTTGAAACCAACTCAGACTGGTCGCGTCCTCGTTGATCGATGACCGACCTTGGCTGCAATCGATTGCGAACGGCGTAAACACGGAACCTGGCCAAGTCTGGCGGCCCGACCTTTTCATTGGTAAAGATCTCAACTTCTGCTGGATGGTCGACTGCCATCAGTTGGACGGCATCGAAGTAAGCGGCTTCCCAAAGTTCTTCCGTGATCTGCAAAACATAGCGACCGTCGCGCGGTTGGACTTGATCGCCATCGATCTTCAAGTATTCCCATTCACGCGTAGGTGCCGGAACGCCTTGAGCGAACTGAAGCCCGATCGGTGCTGCCCACAGGCAGTCGGTGCAAAACTCAAATCGTTCGCCATTCCAAGCGTATAAATAGGGACAAGAACCTCCCAGATTTTGCTGATCGAAAACCGTCGTCCGATTGTTTACCCCTAGAACATTGTTCGGTATCCCGTTGGTCCAGACGACTCGCATGATGTCCGCTCCGTTCTCGATACCAAGTCCAAACTTAGAGCGTGTCCCGCGGACAATTCGAGGTTGATAGCGACCACCCGACTTGAGTTCAATAAGCCCTCCGATTCCATGCATGTTGCATCGCTCGCGTGGCCGTTGCGTTCCGTCTTCATCGGCTCGGATGACCACTTCAAGATGCTGATTGTCGCTGCCACCTTGGTTTTCAATGAATTGCACCACTCCATCTGTTGTCAAGCATGCCAAGTCGTCGTCGCCATCTCGGTCGATGTCGATGATCACCACTTGTGCGGTACTATTCGGGAATTGGATCGATGTCTTATCGATGATGAGTTGGCCGTCTCGACCGCCGCGAAACAACTCCAATCCCTTGGTCCCCCATGCGATACAATCGGAGAAGCCATCGAAGTCCATGTCCGATGCAATTAGCCCGACCATCGGCGTCACCGACAACGTTGCGACTTGGTCCGGAACCCAACCGTGCCTACCCACCGACTTCATCGTGGTCAACTTCGTCCCTAGTTTTCCACAAGAGACGATATCCCAGCAGGCATCGCTGTTCGCATCGATGGCTTCAACGGCGCGGCACGCACCCTTTAAGCCTGACTTCCAATCGAGATTCGAAGGGTGGTATCGACCATGAAGATTGTTCGAAAGAAATATCGGCTTGTCCAAGTCATCCGAGCCCAACAGGAAATCATTTAGGACGTTGCGATCTAGATCCATTGCTAAGATTGAATCGATATTCTGCGACTCAGGCGGGAGACTTGAAAACGGGGTGAAGTCGGCGAACGTCCAATCACCTCGATTGGACCAAAAAGAAACTCCGCTTGCCGAAGAGACCACCAAGTCAAGATCCGAATCGTGATCAAAATCGATAGTGGACACCGTTCGAATGTCGCTCAACGCATTGAATGCCTCCGATTGCAACATCTCTTTCAAGCTTCGAGTCGCGGTCGTTCGATCCAGGTCGTTGCGATACAGTCGGATACCCTCCTTCCCATATGCAATTACATCCACGTCGGTGTCTAGAAACTTCGCGACCATGGGGTCAACGGATTGCGATACGGCGACATCAGGAGCGGCGCTGGTTGGTAAAGCAGGCGGTAAAGCAGGCGGTGGTAACGAGTCCTTGCGGATTTGATAGTCGTGATCCAAGTCGACCAGAACGATACCTATACAATCGATACCGATGTCCGCCGACAGTAACTTTGTCGTTGACTTCACTCCGTCCGTCTTCCAGACATCGACGTGTGTACCGGATGCACAAACAAGATCGAGGTGTCCATCTAGGTCCATATCCTCTGTTGCGATGGCAGTAATATTCTTGGATGCAAACGGAGGGATTTCTTTTGCGACCAGCCGCCACTTCGTCGGACCAGGCCTAGCTGGAACAGACTTTTGCTTTCGCAGTTGTTCGCTAAAGTTGAGTTGCATGTATTCAAGTTCGTGCGGTTCCAACTGATGCAAATCATTTTGAAACGCTAGCTCAGCAACCATGACATTTCGCAGGAAAGCCGTCTGAGTTCGGGCCACTTCCCATTTCTCGTTGTCAGCGGCGGCCACTCCAGCCTCCAAGAGTGAGGGAATGTTACTACTGGTTCTCGCAACGAGAGGTCGAAACAATTCGCGACAACGATCGACCTCGACTTTGAACGCTTTGTCTTTGGACTTCACTAGCACATCCAACAAATGGACGGCTAATACGAGATTGCTGGGTGATAGTTTTGTTGCCGAACGAAGTGCGCGTTCCATTTCAGGTAGAATTTTAGGTAGGCTAGTCGGGTTGGCGTCCAACTGCAGTTGCTGAAAGAGCTGGAAATAGGTGTCGACGGTCGCCTTGGGTTTGGCGCACGCAATGCGAAGACGTTCGATCGCCAGTTCCCGATCGTTTTTTATTTGATGGAATCGACTCATGAACACGTCTGCGTCGGGCTCATCTGGAGCAAGCTGCTTTAGTTTCTCGATCGCGGAGTAGAACTCGCTTTCAAGGGCTGCGAATTCATTGACGGATTCCATCGCTCCGGGCTTCTTCATGCGCAACAGAAGTGCAAGGCAAAGGTTTTGAGTTCCGAGTCGTTCTTTGGGGAGCTCTTTTGCAATTTGACGGAAGCCCTCGGTTGCTTCTTTGAGCAATTTGCCTGCTTTGTCGTTTTCGGCCCCGTTTTCAAGGGCAGCCAAGCAGCGGTTTTTCAGCGATTCTCGCTCTATCCAAGTTTTGTCGGAATTGGTTACGCCAGCGGTGTTCGAATTGCATCCAATCAAGCAAAACAGGAGCAACAAACATGCGGTCTCTCGCCGCGTGTTTTGCCAAGCAAGCTGTGGAACAGGCGTCAAATAATACTTTTGCGTTTTCAATTTGAATCCTAGCATCAAGGGTCTGTTGCGAGAGCAGCAGCCTCCGTGAAACGATCAAACATCGATCTCATAGCCGTGTAGTGTACCGTCTGAACCACATCTTGAGTGCCCGTGACCTTAACAGCATGGGCGAATTGAGTGTCGGTGAGCACGACCGGGGAAGCCGCAAGATTTTTTGCAACAACCAACAACGCATGAGCTTGTAGCGATAGCCGCTCATTCCCTGGTCTGTCATCCAATTGCGACAGTGCAGTAATTTGCTCTTCGTTTTGCCCCAGTTTAACCAAGCGTTTGTGGGCTTCGCTCAATGAATACCAAGCGCCATTTTGCAAGGCAATTACCCAGGACATTTGCGCCCGAACCAATGGGCTCAACTGGAGTTCATTTTCTGTAGTAACAAACGATGCAATCTGCCGTCTTCCGGCAATGGGAAAATTCGCAAGCAATCTCATCCAATGGGGAACGGAACCGGTCGGTACAATATCACCTAACACCTCTTTGGCACGTTCGCTACTGACGGGTGCTAGACGTGGCGTGCGATTAGATGCTTCGACAAGTCTTTGCCTAACATCGCCCGCATTGGTTTTTCTGTCCATGATGGTCCTTGCCGATACGTCGGAAGGCGAGGATTCGTTCGTAAATACAATCGTTGAGAACGCGTTCCTATACAGATCGCTGGTATCGGTAAGGTAGGAGTGAGACTTTGGATCCCCCGCATCTCGATTAGGACCACCAAAGTTGCCGCCACCACTTGATTGAGGCACGCCGACCCCTTCCTTCCATCGGTTGATCGCATTGTTTCCTGCCACCGAAAGTACAATTTCGAGAACTTGAAGTTCAGTGAAATGTTTCTTGCACTGATTGATATCTTCGTTGGTTAACAAATGCGGCTCCAGCGTGAGACGTCGCGCCAATGCAAACGCTGCTTGCTCGCTTTCAGGAAACAACGACCAATTTCCGTCGAGAGCCGCAATTTCGTCTTCAAGCATCCCAACACCCAAGAGTTTCGATTCTTGGTGGCCGAGACAGTATTGGCAATTATTTACGCGTGAGGCAATCCAAAACAGTCGCGTTTTGAATCCATAGTCAAGAGAAAGCGCAGTGTCCTCGTCGACAGTCGGCCGATTCGACGGTTGCGCTGCCGAAGGACTTCGCCGTGGACTGCCGCTGAAGTTAAGGTAGCCTCTAATTCCAGCTGTCGTGGGCAAAAACATTTTACTCAATCTTGCCTCATAACCCTGCGATCGTGAATCACTCGAGTCTTTCTCAGCGTCCGACATGGCTGGCAGAGGGATGCGTTCTGCACGAAGCTTCATATCCTCCAGTAGCCGTTTCATTTCCGGGCGCGTTCTGGGCGTCGGCCTCGGCTGTTCGAGCGGACTCAAAGCGTCTGCAGGCTTGGAAGATAGGGTGCTTGAATTTTGGGCGAATGAAAGTTGATGATTGCCCAACGTCCAGCACGTCACGATCACCAACAGCAAAACAGATCTATGAAATTTCATGATAGCTCACTTTAATTAATCGAAAGCATTCTTTTCCGGTTGCTCGAGTTGCACAATACGGGAACATGCAACGCCATTTCTGCTGTTAGGCGAGGGGCAGAAACAAACATACCAAGTGGCATGGGCGTCCCGCGCGTCCCGCCCATTTTTTGACGGGCGAGACGCCCGTGCCACGAGATGGCTAAGGTAGGATTTCAACCGACTCTCGCCTTAGTTGTCCGAATTTACCTCGCCGCCACTCCTCGTCCCGAACGCACGCCATACTTGGATATCCACATTGCTCGAAACGAATCGAACAGAGCCGTCACAAAGCAATGCATTTACTCCGCCCGTGTGCCGACTTCCAGCCGTGGTCGCGATGCGTCCTGGCGGGAACATACAGGAACGGGTGTTCGGCGGCAGAACGTGGTAGTAGAGCGTCGTCGAATGGTACGCTTGAATCCAAGGTGCCCCCACATTGGAATAACCTTGTTTGCTCAAATCCATCACGTTGATTGCCATGCAATCTCGCATCGCTTCATCAGCAATCATCGGGTGCGTTCCCGGCTGGAACGTATCAGCTACCGGAGTCGCAATCCCATTATTCCCATCACCTGCAATTTTTTCAGCAAACGCAAAGGTGTTGGACAATCCATCCGTAATGTCTCCCGTCCGAACCTTGCTATCGCGATAGAACACTCCGTTGCATTCCTGCATCCCATAATTCGGATCGCTTGACAACGTTGGAGGAGACCCCGCCAAAATGTTAGTCCCCGAATTGGCGTAGTAGGAATTCGCGCCACCCAAGGTGAGAGCTAGATTGGTGAACGAATCGGATGGACAAAGAAATGTGCCAATGCTTTGAAGACGAGCAGCATTGTTGTTGGCATGATTGTATGCGTAGTTGAAGTCGACCAATTGATAAACATTGGCTTGCTCCATGTAAGGAAGCAATCTTGCATGAACGGATAACCCGACAGAAAAAGACGATCCGACCATATTCCCAGACGGGAACCTCTTGCAAGCCGACTCGTAGTTGTGCATTGACAGACCCAATTGCTTTAGATTGTTGCTGCATTGCATTCTGCGAGCGGCCTCGCGCGCAGCCTGGGCAGCCGGTAAAAGCAATCCTACCAAGATGCCAATAATAGCAATAACGACGAGCAATTCGACGAGCGTGAAGCCCCGCGAATGCATTTTAGACCGATTGAAAAGAATCATTTTATGTAAAACCTTAAATGGGAAAATATTGAATTCACAAAGAGAGCCGAGCACCAATTGCATTTTTAGGATCGATCCTAAATCGGGCTAAACCGCACGCTAGCCCGGATTATTCAAAGGATCATTACTGATCAGCCATGGGGTGCTCACTTTGAACCGCAACGCGCTAGCGTGCGGGCAGGATGTCAAGCAATCACCTGCAAATCTGGCTCTCATGCTAGCGCATGGAGGCTCAAAATCTATAAAGTGAGTGCCTTTGGGCGTTAGCGCACGGTGATGAGATTGCTCATCCAGGAAGTGCTCATCACTAATGGATCAAGCAAACATTCGCAGTGTGAAACCACTGCCAAACGGCAAGCAGCTTCAGTTCACTTGAATGAGTCACCGCAATCGCGATAGAGTTTAGCTGGTGCGCGGAGGCGGATCAGGAAGATCCAAAGAAGGTTGACTCGGCGAGAGTTCGTCCAACGTCACGAGTCCGTCAAAAAATTGATTGACAAAAACGAATCCTGCGCAAAAGTGACTCGCTTCCAAACGGGTCATTCGAACGGACTCGATCGGTAACGAAGGAGGCACGGCACCGCAATTTCCATTCTTACAAAAAGAAATCGGATCTGGCGAGTTGTCAGATTGGGCTTCGCGAGAATCCATGCGAGCTGCGGAGTGCAGCAAATGACCGCCGGTGTGTCGCAAGTAATCTCCGCAACTTGCAGAGGCAGTGTGGTTTAGGCCTATCGTCACCCAAAAAACGACACAAAAAGCGATTATCGCTTTTTGGATTGTCAGTTTTTGAGATTGAAATCCCATCATCACTGGCTTACGAGTCAAAGAGACGCGAACGGGAATTAACGGACCATCAGCTCATCATAGTATCGATTGCCCGTACTTTCGTCAATATTTTGTTGGCGTATTTAATGTCATTTCCGCCCGAATCAAAAACAGTTCCGTATTGGTTTCGCCTCGTACCAAATAGTGCAAACGATTAGACTACGCACTTACTGAAATGGATCGTTTGCTCGGATTGTGGATCATCAAATGAAGGTTTTGGTTGTTGGTAACGGTGGTCGCGAACATGCATTGGCTTGGAAAATACGCCAAAGTCCGCGGCTCACGCAACTCTGGATTGCCCCCGGAAACGCTGGCACCGCGGAAGAAGGCGAAAATGTGGCCCTCGCAGCCGATGACATCTCGGGACTTGTTGCATTCGCAAAAAAAAACAAAGTGGATTTGGTGGTCGTTGGCCCCGAAGTGCCACTTACGCTCGGTTTAGTCGACGCATTGGCTAAGGAAAAGATCAAAGCATTCGGCCCCAGCAAAGCCGCCGCTCAACTCGAAGGCAGCAAAATCTTCTCCAAGCTTTTGCTTCGTCAAGCGGACGTTCCAACGGCAGACTACCAGGCCTTTCGTGACGCCGATAGCGCCATGCGATACGTCAAAGCCCGCTATCCCAACGAAAAGGAAAAGACTCCGCTCGTGGTCAAAGCGGATGGATTGGCCAGTGGTAAAGGGGTCATCGTGTGCTCCAGGCGAGAAGATGCGCTCGATGCGATCGACCGAATCGGTCGGAAGAACGAATTTGGTAAAGCCGGCGCTCAAATGGTGATCGAGGAACGCCTCGAGGGTCCCGAGGTTAGTATTCTCGCAATCACCGATGGCAAAACCATCTTAACTTTACCTGCAGCCCAAGATCACAAAGCTGCATTCGATGGAGATACCGGACCCAACACCGGTGGCATGGGCGCCTACTCTCCGACGCCGATCGTAACCCAAGAACTCATCGAAACGATCGAAGACCAAATCTTGGTGCCAACCATCCACACGATGAAACGGAATCGAAAGCCTTTTCGCGGTGTCCTCTATGCCGGTCTAATGCTAACGCAGACTGGACCCAAGGTCCTCGAATTCAATGTCCGGTTTGGTGACCCTGAGTGCCAACCGCTTTTGATGCGATTGCAAAGCGATCTACTCGATATCTTGGAAGCGACCGTCGACGGGCGTCTCAACGAAATCGATGCACCAACATGGGACCCTCGACCCTCGATTTGTGTTGTAATGGCAAGCCAAGGCTATCCCGGCGAGTATGAAAACGGACGTTCCATTCGAGGCTTGGAAGCTGCCGCTGAGATTCCCGACGTCAAGGTATTCCATGCCGGTACTAAGTTGGTCGATGGACAAGTCGTTACCAATGGGGGCCGCGTGCTGGGGGTGACCGCACTAGGTTCAAGCCTGGCCGATGCAAAGTTGCAAGCGTACAAAGCGGTTCAAGCAATTCGATGGCCAGGAGCCTGGTGCCGTAAGGACATAAGCGACAAAGCCGTTCAATACAACTTGGAAAACGCTAGGTAGTGCAGAGCAGGTCAGTTGTCCACTCTACCCGCCAAACATGCGTGTGAGATTGACTGTGTCGTTGATGATGACAGCCCCCATCAAGCAAAGGAGCCCAAGTACGCCGATCATGGTCAATCGCATCTGCCACGCTTCGTTGACGGGTTTCCCCAACGCTGCCTCGGCGGTCAAGAACATCATGTGACCACCGTCCAAAGCAGGAATCGGCAAGAAGTTGATGATCGCCAAATTGGCGCTCAGCATCGTTAGGAACATCAGCAATGGCGAGATTCCTTTCGAGGCTGCATCGGTCGCCTCGACGGCGATCATGCCTGGCCCGCCCACCACCTTGAACGGCATTCTGCCCTTGACGAGCAGTTCAAGGAACTCGAGAACATTGCCCATACGCCGTCGGATTTCTCCAGCACCCATCATGATCGCAGCACCCATCGTCGTTGCTTTATGCTGAAACTGAAGCGGCGTGAAACTGACCCCGCGTTCCGGCCAAAACCAATTCGATTCGGCATGAATGTCGGCCCGCGTTTCTGCGACCTTGCCCTCCCGCTCATAGCTGATTTCCACAGGCATTCCCGCGCGAAAGGACTGCGCTAAATTGTGAAAGTACTGAATGTTGCGGCTCTTATCCAGAGGCGTTTCTTTCAATAATTCTTTGTATCCCGAAACGAAGACTTTCGACATGTACTCGGCGTCTTTTTCGCCGCTGCCGTCAAACCGAAACTGCTTGACAATATCCCCGGGAGAAAGTCCGCTCTTGGCTGCCAACGAAGTCTCTTCCAAACCGCTAACGACATTGGACGCCATGTAAACCAATCCCGTCCCAGGTAGCTCTAAACCACTCGGCGAAAGCGTGCCTTCTCCGCTGCTAACAATAAATGCTTCGGGCACTTGCCAATCCAAATGGATACGAGTCTTGTCTGCTCGCTCAATGGTCAACGAAGCTGTTTTGCCATGCATGGCAGAGACGATTAACGGCAGCGTAAATGCGTCTGCAATCGGCTTTTCACCGAATTCGACCAATTCGTCCCCTTCGACAATTCCAGCAGCTGCGGCGGCGGAATCCGGCATTACCGCCACCACAGGACCTGGTTTGAAACGCACTCCAAAACTCTTCATGGGTACGGGAGGCCACTCGACGTCGACCGTTTTGCCTTCGCGACTTACCTGTAACATTAACGTCTCGCTTAGCCTCGGGTGCATCTTTTCGTTCAGAGAATATTCCATCGGATGCTGGCTATGAACTGAGATCGGTAGCATCTCGCCAGCGACACCGACAATGACGTCGGACTTTTGGAGGCTCGGTAGCATTTTGTCTGGATTGTCGAATCCCAATCGCATTTGTTTACTGACTGGCGACTCACCACCGACAAGCGTTGTTGCAGCGCTTCGAAGTCCGAGTGTTAAGTGCTGGATTCCTTTCTTGGGGTCCGAATGGGAAATCGTCCCACCGAACTTTTTTGCAATGGTCGTCCCTTGCCGGTTGATCTCCAGTTCGACGTCTTGTTTCGGATCTCTCAAGCCATGAAAAAGTACTGACATAAACATGTCACGAAACGATAGTTCTTGCTCGCGCACGCTGTCGACTTGAACGACCTTGTCACCGGGTAGGATTCCGTTTTTCCAAGCTGGGTCACCTGGAATGACTTCTCCTATGACAGCGGGATCGTAATCGACGCCCGAGTGAAAAGCCCATGCTGCCATCAAGACACCGAAGATCAAATTCATTACGACGCCGGCGCTAATGATCACCATCCGTGCGCCTACGCTTTTTGCTGGAAATGATCTCGGGTCTAGATGAATTCGATCGGGATCGTCGGCGGCTGTGTTTGGATTCTCTTTTCGAATGCGTTGAAGCTCCTCTTCGGCACGTCGCGGATCGTCATCCTGTCCGAGCATTTTTACGTATCCACCAAGAGGAATAGCGCCGATCCCATATTCCGTCTCGCCCCACTTGAAATGAACTAGTTTCGACGGCAATCGAATCGGTCCGATTCTGATAGGGACATCGAATCCAACATAAAACTTCTCGCACTTTACCCCGAACGCTTTAGCTGCGAGGAAGTGGCCTAGCTCATGCACGAATATCACGAACCCGAGACCAACGGCCACCAGCAGGATATTGTAAAGTCGGATACCCCATTGCTGAACCAAGCTCGGCTCGGTTGCAAATATCGGGGGCACCAAATCCAACCAGGATATCGCCGATCTTGAAAAATCTGCGATTGTAGAAATTGGGAAGGAGATGTTTTGTACGGAAAGGATATCTAACATTTTGATGTAATCCATCTTTGAACTTCGTTGCGTCCCCATTGATCCAACGACAATAGCTCAGAAAGCGAAGGCGATGGCGAGAAATGATGATGATCTAGTACTTGGCGACAAATCGTCGCAATCTCTGTCAGCTTTATTCTATTGTTGAGGAACAGCTGTACGGCGGCTTCGTTGGCTGCGTTCAGCACCGCCCCGCAGGATCCGCCGTTTTTCGCAACTTCGAAACCTAGTTGCAACGCCGGGTATCGTTCCAAATCCGCTGGTTTCCAGTCCAAACGCATGGGTTGACTCCAATCCATGGTCGGACCCGGCGAGGGAACTCGATGCGGATAAGTCAGAGCGTATTGGATTGGCAACCGCATGTCCGGCGGGCTCATTTGTCCGATAACCGATCCATCGTTGAATTCTACCATGGAATGGACAATCGATTGTGGATGCACCACGACTGCAATTTGCTCGGGTTCAAGGCCAAACAACCACTTGGCCTCGACGACTTCAAGCGCTTTGTTCATCATTGTGGCCGAGTCCACCGTAATCTTGCGACCCATTTGCCAAGTCGGATGAGTCAAGGCATCGCCTACGGATGCAGAGGATAATTTGTCGATTGGCCAATCTCGAAGAGGGCCGCCGCTAGCCGTTAGGATAACTCTCTTGACGTCTGCTTTATCGCGTCCAGCTTGCAAACACTGGAAGATCGCGCTGTGCTCGCTATCGACCGGTAGGATTTCAGCCCCGCTCTCCTCTGCTGCCTCCATCATCAACGATCCTGAAACGACCAGCGACTCTTTGTTAGCCAAGGCCAGCCGTTTGCCGGCAAGAGCTGCAGCCAAGGCTGTTTCAAGTCCGGCAATTCCAACGATCGCGGCAACCACGATATCAATCTCTGAGCTTTGAACCAACGATACCAAGCGATCCATTCCCGATTCGCGAACGGTAGGCGACAGTGTCGAATGGCCATCCACTGATTGCCAACGTTTCACGTTTTCGTCAAACGGACCAGTTGCAAAAGCAAACCTAGGCGAATAGGCCTGAATTTGTTGATCAAATAGGTCTAGCTGGGTGTGACAAGAAATTGCCGCCAAGCGAAAACGCGGGTCCCCTTTGGAAAGTACATCCAAGGCCGCTCGTCCAATGCTGCCTGTCGAGCCTAGAATGGCAACATTGCGAATTTGGCTCAATGAAAATGTCTCCAATGGGAGTCCATCCCTGGGAGTTAAAACCTGCAGAGTCGTTGCATCCGTCGCAAAACGTTCCGGCCTCTGCACTTATCGACCGAATTTTAAGTCCATCCTTACAAAACCTCAACCTCAAACCCTGCCCAACCCTTCCAGTCGGTGCATAATTGCGTATGTTGCCTGCAAGAAATGCTGTCATTAACTCCATTCCCATTTGCCTTCAACGGCGCGAAACGAATGTCTGAACCATCCAAACCGGAAAAAAAACCTGCTTCTTCGAGTAGCGGTAGCCCGAACAACTCTTGGCTGATGTACGTGGTACTTGCCTCGTTATTTGTCGTTGGCGCGGTCAGCCTCATAACGAGTTCGCTGGTCCAAACCCTCCGGTATCCAGATTTGATCCAACTCATTGAGAATACCAAATACAAAAAGGGCGGAGCCGGGGAGCTTGAATCCAATTTTTCTGGCTTGATCAATATCGTTTCAGGCACCTCGACACTTGAGGTTAGTAACCTAAGAGAGGTACGCGTTGACGACACTACCATCCACGGATACGTCGACGTCAAATCGACAGTGGACGGTAAACCCGGCGCTTCGAGAACGAAAGTTTCGTTTGAGACTACCAAGGACAATTCGAATGACACGACCCGTCAGGTCCGAGAAAAACTGGATCGAGCCAACATTTCTTGGTCCTACAAGGCTGGCCCTAGTTTATTGACTCAGTCGTTTTGGTTCTTTATCCTGCCATTGCTTCTGGTGACTGGCGTCTTGATGTTTGCCATGCGACGGATGGGTGGGATTGGATCTCCCATGCAATTCGGCCGTTCCAGGGGCAAACTCTACGCGAACGAGGCCGTCGGCGTCACCTTCGATGATGTAGCCGGTATCGACGAAGCGGTCGAAGAAGTGCGTGAAGTCGTCGACTTCCTCAAGCATCCAGAAAAATACCAAAAACTCGGCGGACGTATTCCGCATGGTGTCCTTTTGGTTGGTCCTCCAGGAACAGGCAAGACATTACTAGCGAAGGCCATTGCCGGTGAAGCGGGTGTGCCTTTCTACTCTCTTTCCGGCTCCGACTTTGTTGAAATGTTTGTAGGCGTAGGTGCTGCCCGCGTTCGGGACATGTTTCAACAAGCCACTGCCAAAGCGCCATCGATCATCTTCATCGACGAACTGGACGCGCTCGGCAAGAGTCGCGCGGGCAACGTTCCAGGCTCGCATGACGAACGCGAACAAACCCTCAATGCACTCCTGGTTGAGATGGATGGTTTCGCTGCTAACGTCGGAGTCATCGTCATTGCAGCTACCAACCGACCGGAAACCCTAGACCCTGCGTTGCTTCGTGCTGGCCGCTTCGACCGAAATGTCTTGGTAGATCGTCCTGACAAACAAGGACGCGAAGAGATTCTTAAAGTGCATGTCAAAGGCGTGAAACTCGGTTCCAATGTCGAACTGAAACAAGTTGCCGCAATAACCCCCGGCTTCGTCGGCGCGGATCTCGCCAACCTCGTCAACGAAGCAGCTTTGCTGGCTGCGAGAAAAGGCAAGCCGAATGTAGGCAAGGAGGAGTTCAACGACGGAGTCGAGCGAGTTACCGCAGGCTTAGAAAAGAAAAAACGCATCATGAGCGAGGACGAAAAGCGCCGTGTTGCCTATCATGAAGCGGGACACGCTTTAGTAGCCTATTCGCTACCCAACACGGACCCCGTACACAAGGTTTCGATCATTCCTCGCGGCATCGCAGCCCTTGGTTACACCATGCAACGTCCCGAAGGCGATCGCTATCTCATGACGCAACCGGAACTAGAAGCACAAATGCAAGTGCTTGTGGCTGGCACGCTGACGGAAGAAATCATTTTCCGCGACATTAGTACCGGAGCCCAAAATGATCTAGAGCGAGCCACCAACATTGCTCGCGGGATGGTCATGGAATATGGTATGAGCCGAATGGGTCGAGTTAACTACAGGGAAAGCAATCGGTCCCCGTTCTTGTCCGGAGCTGCCGGCGAATCCTTTGGTCGAGAACATTCCGAACAAACAGCTCGCGAAATCGATCAAGAAGTGAAACGCTTGATCGATGAAGCCATTCAAAAAACGAGAGCCATTCTAGGCGAACGACGCGGAGCATTGGAAGCGTTGGCGCAGCGACTGATTGAGGTCGAAGTAGTTGACTCCGACGATTTGAAAAAGATCATGGACGCAAGCATTGGCGGACCAAGAGTCGTTCCTGGGACGAGTACAGTTACCCCGTCTGCAACCCCAAAAACGGCCTCGATCATCGATGTTGGGATTGTTGGAAAGTCTAGCTCTTAGATGCTTGGCTATCCCTACCAAGACGACATTCTCGTTTCGGTTTTGAATCGCAGAGTCCCCGTCCGAATTTCCGGCGGAGGCCAGCCGATATTGCTGTTGCATGGATACCCATTGGACGGAAGAATGTGGGATCGGCTTGTTCCATTGCTATCCATGGATCACTTGTGTATCGTGCCGGATCTTCGCGGTTTTGGCCGAAGCGTCGAAGAAGACAAATCGTTTTCCATTGCGAATCTGGCCGATGATTGCAATAACATGCTGGATGCTTTGCAAATACGACAGCCTGTAGTCGTTTGTGGATTGTCGATGGGAGGGTATGTTGCATTGCAGTTTGCCAACCGATATGCTGCCCGCCTCGCATGTCTTGTTTTGACGAATACACGAGCCAACGCGGACGACCAAGTGTTCGCCGCAAATCGGCGGTCTTTGGCCAGCATCGGGCTAACCAACGGAGTGTCCAAAGTGGTTTTACCCATGCTTGAAAAACTGTTTAGTCCAAATACTTTTTCAAATCAGCCTCAGGTCATCGAATTGGTTCGTTCGATGATGCTGTCAACGCGTGCATCGACCATCGCGTGGGCGCAGCTAGCCATGGCTGCCCGCGAAGATTTTCTATCGAAGTTGCAAGCGTGGCACATGCCTGTTGTGTGCATAGCGGGGGCAGAGGATTCGATCACGCCACCTGACGTTATGCGACAAATGGCGAACGCATTTCCAATTTCAGAAATGCATGTGGTGGCAAGTTCTGCGCATATGACCCCGATGGAATGCCCTACAGAATTTGCGCAAATTGTTCGCCAAGCCACCAAGCTTTTAGATTGAAATTGTACTCTTACCAGTGACATGCGAGTTAAATTCGTTATTCTCTGGGAATGTCGAAATCAAACTTCTCAGCAAAATGCCCGACCTGCGGCCGCTCCTTTGTGGCTGACGTCACGGCTGCACACATGCCGTTTTGTTCGGATCGTTGCAAATTGGCGGATTTGCATCGCTGGATGAGCGAAGAGATCGGGGTACCGACGTGTTGTTCTGAACCGGAGGACGACACTGAGCCAGAGCCACCTCCAACGACTCGGCAATGGAATTTTGATTGATTTTGCCGATTGACTTCTTCGCTCCACATCTGAACAAGACGTATCCAAGGAAATGAAAGACTCCCCTGTCGACTCCATAGCGACCCCTAAGGTTGCAATCGACTGGTATCGAACCGCCCCTTGGTGGCGATTTGCTTCCCAGTGTATTGTCATCTCCTGGAGATCGACTCACTTGATACTGTGCGCTTTAGCGTTGCTATTAACGCAACTCTGGACATTATCATTCGCTTACATCTTTGGTCCAGATGGAGCTGCATTGCAAAACTGGGTTTCGCCGAGCGCACCATCGCAGTCGGCCTGGATGCCGATCTTGGCTGGCCAAACCACCGAATTACCGCTTTCGATTTGGCAACGGTTTTTGTTTCCTGTCTATCATTGGCTTTCGCATCCGACACTCATTGAGACCGCCTTTTGTATTTCATCAATGATTGGAATTATCGCAATTTGGACTTTCGTGGGCGGATGCCTAACTCGACGATCTGTCGTTGAGCTTGGAACCAACATGACAGCTCCCTGGGCTGAGACCATTCAGTTGGTCCGAAAGAGATGGCAATCGATCGCTTGGTCCGTCACGATGCCAAGCGGCTTGATACTGATGCTCGGTCTGGCCCCACTTGTGTTGGGCTGGCTCTCAAACATCCCATGGATCGGAGAATGGCTCGCCGGGCTTCTGATGACTCCCGTCGTTCTGCTTTCCATCGGACTGGGGTGGTGTGCGGCGATAACACTTTTTGGGTTCCCTCTTTCCGTTTGCTCGATCGTTACCGAGAAAGGCGCAGATGCTTACGATGGCATATCGCGATCTGCCGCTTATACTTTTCAACGTCCGCTAACGCTGGCTCTATGCGTTATTGCGGCAGGATTTCTGAGTGCAATAGGTGGAACATTCCTTACGATTGTTCTATCCACCGGACTCCAAGTGATCGAAGCGGGCTTTAGCATAGGATCCTTTACATCGCTGGAGAAACTCGAGTCCATGTGGGGACCGATACTTCGCGGCATCGTGCCGTTGCTCTTGACTGCGTATGGATTCAGTTTCTTTTGGACAGCTGCGTCGGCCACGTATTTGATTCTGCGCAGGGAAGTGGACCACGCAGAATTCGACTTGATCGACATGGGGGACCAAGTCACCAAAGCGTTACCAGAGTTGCCGAAGAAAGACTCGGTTACCCCGCCAAGCGATCCCGACCTAGCAAACACTGCGGAATGAAAAAGCAAAGTCCCTAGCTAGCGGCATTGAGGCTCAAAATTTACAAAGTGAGTGCCATTGGGCGAGCGCCGACGGCTTTACCCACATCTTTGACTTTGCTCCCCTCGCCCCTAAAAAAGCAATAGTGTTCGGCACGAGATTTGGGGTTAATTG
The DNA here is from genome assembly GCA_043757445.1 of Pirellula sp. Classification (GTDB taxonomy): domain Bacteria; phylum Planctomycetota; class Planctomycetia; order Pirellulales; family Pirellulaceae; genus JBKCUI01. Next base: position 29,882 of record JAYVPJ010000044.1, read on the forward strand.
ATTCTATTCGACAGGGATCCATTCTACGATCGGAAGATTGCGATGGTGGGAGATGAAGGTCAGAGGCGTGCTAAATTGAATCT